>JAGVPB010000092.1 GCA_020052415.1 Bacteroidales bacterium
ATCATAAAAATGGCTATAAAAAACTGAATTATTACCAGTATTTTCCGCAATAATCCGGTTTTCCTGCCTGATTTGGCGACGCTTCCTTTTAAAACGGATATGGGTTGAAAAGAAGAAAGATAAAAAGCCGGGTAACTGCCGGAGATCAATCCGACAAAAAAAGCAATACATAATATTTCGACATAAATGAAAATATTACCGGCAGGATTAAGAGAAAGCATTTTATCAGTGAAATAGTTGAAATCAGGCAGCAACAATACAACGGCCAATATTGCAATAATCAGCGCAAGGAGTGATAAGATAATGGATTCACTGATGAATTGACGGATCAGTTGTCCTTTGTCGGCGCCAAGAACTTTGCGGATTCCAACCTCCTTTGCCCTGTTGGCTGATCGTGCAGTCGCCATGTTCATATAATTGATTGAAGCGATCGAAAGGATAAACACAGCGACCAGGGAAAAGATCAGTATATAAGCTTTGTTTCCGGTGGGGCGCTCAGCGCCCAATCCCTGGCGAAAGTGTGTTTGTGCAAGAGGAGTTGTCATCAGGGTAAAACTTAAATGAAACTGATCTCCCAGCGCCTTCATGTATTTTTCATAAAACGCAGGAAATTTGGCATATATACCGTCAATCGAAGAACCTTCAGTTAGCAAAATATAGGTAAAGGTCCCGATCTTCCAGAAACGGCTGGGTTTTGTGGTACTGTAAGTTTCCGCATCCGTTGAAATGGAAACCAGAGCATCAAATTTCAGGTGTGAATTGCCCGGCAAATCCTTTATAACTCCGGTAACCTGGTAATTATGACCGGTCCCTGAGGTGAGGAATTCACCTACAGGATTTTTGTAACCGAAGTATTTTTCTGCGGTTTTTTTTGTTAATATAATAGAATTCGGTTCGGTCAGGCTTTTTACAGGATTGCCATAAAGAAAGTCATGTGTGAAAACTTCAAAAACGGTTGAATCTGCAAGAAAAAAATTAGACTCATAATATTCTTTTTCTCCGTACCGGAAAGCCAGGCCACCCAAAGGATCGAGCCTGACAAACTGTTCTATCTCAGGCATTTCGGTTTTCATTGCAGGGCCGAGGGGAATGGGAATTGTTGCATAAAGATTATGATTACCCCCAACGGCAATATCCGTTTCAAGCCGGTAAATTCTTTTATAATTTCGATGGTGTTTGTCATAATTCTGTTCATCCTGAACATACATCAGGATGATCAGGGCGGTTGCAAATCCAATGGAGAGGCCGGTCACATTAAGTGCTGAATAAAACTTATTCCCTGTTATGTTTCGGAACAGGCTTCTGAGATAGCTTTTAAACATAATATAACCGGCAGATTAATTGCTGACAATTCTGATCATAAGTAGCCTGGATCACCGGATATCAGGCACAAATGAAATTTTCAATGTCAGGCTTGTGAAAACGATGAATCAGGCGTGTAAAGATAATGGATATTTATTTCTTAAAGACATCAAATATCCCGACTTTTTAACATCTGGTTTAATGCTTACGGATGAGTACATCAGGCTAACAGGTTACAAAAAACCTTTTAGGTTGTATATCTATCAATATCTATTAATTTCTATCAATTTCCATCCTATCACTCATTCATACTTTATCGCATCCACAGGATTACCGGAAGCCACCCTGATGATATAAAAACTAATGGTTCCCATACCGATGACAAGAGCAAAAATGCCGGCTAACAGGAAAGAAGTCCACTTTAACGGTTCATGATATATGAAACCTTCGTCGAGCCAGATGCCCAATCGCCACCAGGCAACAGGTACGGCTATTATAAAGGCAATGATGATCAAAAGGGCGAATTCCCTGTAAAGCAATTGCAATACTGAACCCACCGATGCTCCTACGATCTTGCGGATACCTATTTCTTTGGTTCGTTGTTCGGCAATGTAAGAGGATAGTCCAAGCAGACCTAATAATGCAATGAAAATAGTTAATAAAGTGGCAATCTGTATAATGCTGCCAATCTTCTCGTCAGCCTGGTACATCTCGTCGAGGTTTTCATCAAGGAAATGATAATTGAAAGGCCGTTTGGTTTCATATTCATTCCATTTCGACTCCATATATGCCAGCGTTTCTTTCCTTTTGTCGGGATTGATTCTGCAGGCAAGTAACCACCCTGGATTTTCGTTGATAAACAAAATGACAGGCTCAATTTTATTATGCAGTGATCTGAAGTGAAAATCTTTAACCACACCTGTCACTTTTAACATCCTTCCCCCTGAGCCATCGAGTTCAAAACCATAATGAATTTTTTTACCAATCGGATTATCGGTCCAGCCAAGTTCCTTTACGCCTGTTTCATTGATGATGACAGCTTCCAGTGCGTCGGTTCCCATATTGCGGTCGAAATCCCTGCCCTGAACTATCTCAAGTCCCATTGTTTGAACAAAGTCATAATCGGCCTGATTCAAAATAATGGCATGATCGGTCATTTTATCTTCTTTTTCTACCCGCATCACCTGTATCCAGTTAATATCTCCAGGTACTCCGGTAGAATTGGTGGCAGAAACAATGTCAGGATTATTCAGTAATTCCTTTTTAAAGGTCTCGATTTTCTTTCTGAAAGTGGAATCCTGTATTTCCATGACCACCAGGTTTTCCTTATTAAATCCAAGATTCTTGTTCTTCAGGTAGTTAATCTGCGTCGAAACTACTATCGTACCAATAATCATTATAATAGCAATAAAAAACTGGAGCACAACAAGTATTCTCCGGAGGGCGCCACTTTTTTTCCCGGCCCTCGTCATTGTTCCCTTCAACACTTTAACAGGAAGAAAGGATGAAAGGTAGAAAGCGGGATAGCTTCCGGAAATTAAACCCGTTAATAAGGTTATGAGAACGATTTCAAAAATGATCATTGGATTTTCTGCAAAGTTGAATGAGAGCTCTTTTCCAGATAAGGTATTGAATTCAGGCATCAGCAAAGTCACAATCAGGATGGCAATAAGCAGCGCTGCGAAGGCAAGTGTCAGTGATTCTGAAATAAATTGGCGGATCAACAGTATCTTATGAGCGCCAAGTACTTTTCGAATGCCGACTTCTTTGGCCCGGTTCACTGACCGGGCTGTAGCCATGTTCATATAATTGATCGCTGCAAGTAATAAAATAAAAGCGGCAACGGCAGAAAAAATTACAATATAGGCTTTATTGCCGGTCGGCAGGTCAGCATCCAGCCCCTGCCTGAAATGGGTATCAAGGAGCGGTGTTGACATCAGGTTGAAACTGGCGTTAATTTGTTCACCGATTGGCTTCATATACTTATCATAAAAAGGCCCGAACTTTTCGTGAATGCTTTGCATGGATGAGTTTTCCTTCAAAAGAAGGTATGTATAAATACCAATGTTCCAGAACCGCATGGGCTCGAGACTGTTAAAATCTTCTGCCCCCTGTTCGGCAATCAAAGACATTCCGGAAATAAGGGCGTCGAATTTTAAATGTGAGTTACCCGGCGGATTTTCAATGACTCCGGTAACTTTGTAAATTCTGCCGCTTCCCGATGTAATTATGCTATCCATGGGATTGGCTGCACCATAATACTTTTTTGCAATTTTTTCTGTGAGAACTATTGTATTTGGCTGGGTTAAAGCAGTTGTTGGATTACCTGTAATAAACCGATAGGTAAATATATCGAAAATTGTAGAATCGGAAAAGTAAAAATAATCTTCGTAATATTCTTTATCCCCGGTTCTGAAAAGAGAATTTCCGGCACTGAATATTCTTACGAATCCTTCTACTTCAGGGAATTCAATCTTAAGTGCAGGTCCCATAGGTATTGGGACTATTGCAAACCGGTCGTGCTTGTTGCTTATATTAAAATCAGACTCTATCCGGTAAATTCGCTTATGTTTTTCGTTATGCTTGTCATACGACATTTCATCCTGAACATAAAGGAGAATAAAGATTGCAGATGCTATTCCAACAGAAAGCCCTGTAATATTAAGAATGGAATAAAACCTGTTCCTGATAATATTCCGGTAAAGGCTCAAAAGATAGTTTTTTAACATGGTTGTATCGTTTACTTTTTAGTCATGTTCATTATTCATATTTTAGTGTAGTCACCGGATTCGTTCTCGAAGCGAGGAAGGCCCTGAAGCTGGTTATTGCAAGCGCCACAAATAATGCAAATGCTGCCGCTAAAACAAAGATCATCCAGTTCATTGTAGTTTGGTAAGGAAAACGATTGAGCCAGTCGGTCATAACAAGATATCCAAGTATCCAGGAGATGAAGCAGGATAACAGGATAAGCCAGATAAATTCTTTTGAAATCGTAGTGATGATGCTCAGGCTTGTAGCGCCAAGTACCTTGCGGATTCCGATCTCTTTTGTCTTCTGGTCTGCAAGGAATGACGAAAGGCCTAGCAATCCGAGCACGGCAATAAATAAAACAATCAGTGAAAAAATCAGGCTGAGTTTGCTCAGGTTCTCTTCATCCTTATAAAGTGTCGCCAATTCCTTATCAAGGAAAAAATATTCGAATGGCCTTCCAGGCGCAGTTTTATTCCACATTTTTTCAATAATAGCCAGTGCATTGTTTTCAGTCCCGGGATGTACTCTGATCACAAGATACTTCAGGAACCAAAGTATTTCACCCGGAAACTCTTTCATATTAAGGACAAAAGGCCCTGCCTGCTGGTGAAGCGAGGTGGGATGAAAGTCATTGAATACTCCAATTACCTTCTCATCCCCGTTTAACGACCTGAATTTTTTTCCTAATGCCTTTTCCGGCGATTCCCAGCCAAGATGTTTTACCATCGCTTCATTGATAAGGATTCCTTTCGAGGGATCGGTCTTATTTTCTTCTGCATAATCCCTGCCAGCAACAATTTGAATATCAAATGTCTTTACAAAATCGTAATTGACAACCATGGCCGGATAGAATTGCCATTTATCTTCAGGATGCCCTTCCGGTCGGAATTCATGAGTATTATGTGAAGCTCCGAAAATATCATCCATTGCTGTTACACTGACGATGTTCGGATTATTCAGGAGTTCCCTTTTGAATGCGGGAAAAATGTTTGCGACCGGAGTTTTGTTGATCGGAATTACAATGATGTTTTCTTTTTCGAAT
Organism: Bacteroidales bacterium; assembly: GCA_020052415.1. Classification (GTDB taxonomy): domain Bacteria; phylum Bacteroidota; class Bacteroidia; order Bacteroidales; family JAADJA01; genus JAADJA01. The sequence goes on from JAGVPB010000092.1 coordinate 5,096, forward strand.
CCAAGTTCGGAGCTTTTCATAAAATCAAGTTGCTTGCGGATTATTACGGTTCCGATGATCAGCATTATGGATATTGTAAACTGCAGCACCACGAGAATTTTCCTGGGTAATCCGCTTTTAGTGCCAGTCCGGAGCTTACTCTTTATGACTGTTACCGGGTCGAATGATGAAAGATAAAAGGAGGGATAAATTCCGGATAAAAAGCCAATCAAAAGTCCAATAAAAATGATGAAGATAATATTCCGGATTTCAAAAATTGTAATCAGCGAAATTGATTTTCCGGTTAGATCATTGAAAAAAGGCAATGCGAATTCAGCAATTATTAAAGCAAAGACAAGAGCTATAAAACTCAGAAAGGTTGATTCACCCAGAAACTGCCTTATTAATTGAGGCCGGTAAGCGCCTGTTACTTTCTTGATACCAATTTCCTTTGCCCTTGTAGCAGATGTGGCTGTAGCAAGGTTCATATAATTGATGACAGCTATTAATAAAAGAAAAACCGCAATTGCCGAAAATATATAAACTGAAGCGATGTCATTATTCGGCTCAATTTCATAATCGAGCTTTGATTTAAGATGAATATCGGTTAACGCCTGAAGATACAAAGTGATGTTTTCCTTTTCTGCGTCGTGAAAATATTTTTGAATAAATTCTGGAAATCGCGCTTCAAGTGACTTTGGATTCACATTTTTATTGAGCTGAAAATATGTCCAGCAGGGATTCCAAACCCAGGTTTGAGGGAGCTTACCACCGAACTGTGTTCTCAGGCTCGACATGGAACCGATAAAATCAAATTTAAAATGGGACTGATCGGGTACATCATTAATAATACCGGTGACATGCAACTCCAGTTTTGTTTCGAACCGGATTGCCTTACCCATCGGGTCTTCGTTACCGAAATATTTTTCAGCTATTGATTTGGTAATAACAACGGAGCCATTTTCATTTAAGGCTGTCCTGGAATTACCCTGAATAAATTCATAATCAAAAATTTCGAAGAAGGTTGAATCTGCAAAGAAAAATCTCCTTTCATTAAATTTATTTTCCTTGTATTCAACAAAACTCCTCGGCGCCTGAAAATTAAATACTCTAACCACATTGCCGACCATATCGGGGTATTCATTCTTTAAAGTAAATGCCACCGGGAATGGTGAACTAGCGGAATTTTCGCCTACTCCTTCAAAATCATATACATTTACCAGCCGGTAAATATTGTTTGAATTGGAATGATACCTGTCGTAACCAAGTTCATCTGATATATAGAGGTAGATGATCAAAAAGCTTGCTATGCCTGTTGCAAGACCAAGTATATTAACCAGGGAATAGGTTTTGTGCTTGATTAAATTCCTGAATGTAGTTTTAACATAATTCCTGAACATGAGTAGTTTGCATTGAGTTTAGAGAAATGTCATCTTTTATGCCAAAGAGATTAAAGGATTGTCGCACAAAAATTTATACTTTGAAATAACAACCAGACGGGCTAAAAGTGTTCGTTGAGCAACAGGTGTTGTACAAAACTGAACGATTTACTTCATATTGAAAGAATTATATTTTCCCCTGTCCGGTTACAACTCTGAGGCTTCGCGGTATTATTTCAAAGGTAAAGGGAGAGTGCCCAAGGGATTCTCCGTCTGCTTCGAGATATATGAGCGGATCCGACTTAATATGAAATATATTCGAAACAAAAGTTTGTACCCTGGGATGGTTGATAAATGAGCCGTCGTAAAGGTTTTTAACCTCTTTAAGGACTGTAAATTTTCCAAGTTTTTTTATCAGGGTCATATCCAGTAATCCGTCGTCAGGAATGGCAAAAGGAAGCTGTTTCATACCTCCGCCGTTGTATTTGCATATTCCAATGCTCATGCTGAATGTTTCGTTTTTATAAGGCTCCGGTTCATCTCCGACTTTAATTTCTGTTTTGGTGAATTTATAAAAGACCAGACTTGTAAACAGATTTTTCAGGTAGGATAACGGACCGCCTTTGCCCAACTCTTTGTCCTTGTTGGTCTTTGAAGCGACAATGGCATCATAACCCATACCGGCTACATTTATAAAATATCTTTTTGAGGATTTGGCCGAATTATAATAATGAACCAGCCCAACGTCCTGTAAAAAGGTCTTCTCTTCTTTAATGATTTTAATTGCATCAAAGTAATTAAAAGGAACATTGAACATTCTGCACCAATCATTTCCGGTACCAATAGGGATTACTGCAACTAAAAATTCAATTACAGGAATTTCTTTTTGAATAAAAATGCCATTTAGCACTTCGTTCAGGGTGCCATCTCCGCCGACTATAATGAATTTTCTGAATCCCTTTTTGATAAACCTTGTAGTAAGTGCAATGGCATGTTCCTTATGTGTGGTAAAAATATACTCGAAATCAATATTAAAATCCCCAAGCAATTTATTTATTTTATCCCAATCTTTTTCACTTTTTTTTCTTCCTGCATTGGGATTTACAATAACCATCCAGTTCTTTTTATTAATTAATTTATCCATGGTTAGTGATTTTCGCGATTAGCTTATCATATACTGTTTCGGGAGTGATCAATTCCATACATTCACAGGAATTTTCTTTTCTGCATTTGGAACAATATTTTTCGAGCACAATGTAATCAGCCGTCTCTCCCAATGGTGCCCAACGCCCGGGGTGCATGGGTTTTATCGGAGGATAAATCCCCAGTGCATATTTACCTAAAGCAGCTGCAATATGAAGCGGACCTGTGCTGGCTGCTATTATCCCATCAATTTCACTTATAAAACTGATGAGTTGGGTAAGGCTTAATTTACCGGTCAGATCAATTACATTGGGATGTTTATTGAAAATTTCGTTGTTTATCATTTCTCCCTCCTGTGCCGTTCCGGTTATGAAAACTCTGAATTTGTCAGGGGGTAATATGCCGATCAGTTTCGAAAAGTTAGCAATACCCCATTCTCTTGCACTTCCTCTGGATTTGGGATGTAAAACCAGGTTAAATTTATCAGGTTCGATTAGCTTTTTTATTGAGGTATCAAGAGGTTCGGAGATTTGAAAACCATAATGAATCCGGATATCTTCCTTAGAATAAAAATTCAGGCCACCTAAAGGTTTAATCAGTTTCAGGTTCAGCTGAGCTTCATGCAACTCTGAATGTCTCCTGGAAATTGCAACCAGTTTATTGCAGGTAAAATAATGGTAAAATCTTCCTGTCGTACCAATCCGGATAGGTATCCTGGCTTTGTATGCCAGCATGGCAATTTCTCTCACCGGAAAAATATGAATTATTGCATCGGCATGAAGTTTTGTAATTTGTTGCAACTGAAATTCAAAGGCATGGCTTTTAATCTCCTCCCAATCCACAAAATGATCTATGTTTGAAGAGGCTTCTGCAATTTCCCGTGTGTATGACCTCCCCAGGAAAATTATATGACATCCGGGAATTAATTTTTTCAGTATGCCTGCAACGGGCAGAGTCAGCACAACATCACCGATACTATCAGTCCGGCTGATTATAATTTTTTTCACATCCATCAATCAGCTTTTGTTTTGTTGATCGCAGAGCTGTTTTAATTTGATATATTTCAGGAAAGTGGCATGAGCAGAAATCCGGCATATTACAAATCCATAATAGCCATCGAGAAAGCCAAAATGGAAGAAATAATTTCGGATGAATTTGAGAGCCGGACTGAAGAATATTTTTAGGAAACCTGACTTTTTCCCATTTTCAAAAGCTGCACCCGCAGTAAGGTTTGTAAAATGATTTGCCTGATTTACATGCTGGGAAATTGTTTTAAATGAATAATGCAGCAAGTCGCCTTTAAGGTGCCCTTTTGTGCATCCTTCAACCAAAGTGAATCGTTCATGAATTTTACTTCCTGTCCATTTACCTTTTCGTCTGTCATAAAGCCTCAGTTTCATGTCAGGATACCAGGCGGAATGTTTAATCCATTGCCCGCAGTAGTTGGTCATCCGGTTCATGGAATAGCCATCATTTTTCCAGTATTTTTTAGTGTTTCGGATTGATTCCCGCAAATCATCGGAAAGTGCTTCGTCAGCATCAAGAACAAGGATATGATCATAGGTGGCTTTCAGGTCAGCAAATTGATGTTGAACAACATAATCAACAAACTTGTTTTGAATAAAAACAGCTCCTTTCTCAGTTGCAATAGCCCCGGTTTTATCAATAGAAAAGGAATCTACAACTATGATTTCGTCTGCAATTTCTTTTACAGAGTCAATACAGCGACCTATATTTTTTTCTTCATTAAGGGTGATAATTACAATAGATAATTTGGGCATTTATTTAATTTTCAAATATTTGAATTTTCAAAATTAAAAAAAATCTTATTTCAACGACGATAATATTATGAAAGAAATGAATTCCTTTGGACATCAAGGAATAGGTTTAATATTAGATGGACTGCGGATTTCAATGAATTATTATCATTTTTTTTGTTTGAACAGTCTGCAATTTTATTATTTTTTTTGAATTTTCAAAAGTTTAGCTTTAATTTGTTTACATCTAAATTCAATTTATAACTGAATATCCCTGATTCGTTGAATGTTAAACTTTTCAGCTATATAATTGTTAATTACAAAATTAAACATCTGATTTGGAGAAGGAATATTTATATGGCAAACTATTCAATAAAAGATTTGGAAAACTTTACCGGAATTAAAGCACATACGATCAGAATTTGGGAAAAACGATATAATATTGTTCAGCCAAAAAGAACATGTACCAACATCAGATATTATGATGATGAGGATTTGAAGAAATTGCTCAATATTTCTATTCTGAACAGACATGGGGTTAAGATATCAAATATTGCCAGTATTGCAGAGGAGTCAATCACAGAGAAAATTTTGAACTTTTCGCAATCCAAAAATGATGTTGAAAGCCAGATCGAAGGGCTTGTCCTTGCGATGATAGATCTGGATGAGATGAAGTTCGAAAAGATTTTTAATAATTCCGTTATGAACCTGGGATTTGAGGAAGCTATATTAAAACTCATTTATCCATTTTTTGAAAAGATCGGAATCCTATGGCAAATTGGAACAATCAATCCTGCCCAGGAGCATTTTATTTCTAACCTGTTAAGGCAAAAACTGCTGGCAGCAATTGACGGTGTTGTTAAAATGAACAACGGAAATATTAAATCTTTTGTTCTGTTCCTTCCGGAAGGCGAATACCACGAACTTGGATTGATATTTATTCATTACATCCTCCGGAAATACCAGCATAGGGTGTACTATCTCGGAGAATCATTACCTGTTAATGGATTAATTGAAATTGTAAATATTAAAAAAATAGATTACTTAATTACATCCTTTGTTTCGTCAATGTCGGGCGATGAAATTAACAATTACCTTCATAAATTAGCAAATCATTTTGTTGACCAGACAATTTTTCTGACAGGCCCGCGAGTCAAAAGTCTTGATTTTACACTTCCCAAAAACATCATCCCAATTTTAAATATTAGTAAATTCAAAGAAGAGCTGGAAAAAATCGTTTAATGTGCTTTCTTCATCTATGTTAAACACTTTGAACGTTTTGTTTAATGTTATAAATAAATGGTGAAACATTTAACAAAAATTTAACAATTTTTATATTATTGATAAACAATATTTTAGATTATTATTTCATTTTTTTATTTAAAATTAATCTAAATAACTTGTTTAATTAATAATTCGTGTTTATTTTTGCCTGCAGTTAGTTAAACATATAAATTAACTTTATAAATTTAAAATTATGACTGCAATTGAGTTCAACCACAAATTGCTTAGCCTGAAAGATAATTTGCAATATTTTGCTTACTCTTTAACGGCTAACCATGAGGATGCTAACGACCTGATTCAGGATACTTATTTAAAAGCAATTGTACATAAAGATAAATTTGACCCGGCAACAAACCTGAAAGCCTGGATTTATACCATCATGAAAAATACTTTTATTAATAAGTACCGAAAAGACATAAAAGTCAATACCATAATTGATAATACCAAAGACCTGTATTATCTGAATAATTCAGGACAATCAGATATCGTGACACCGGATTCAAAATATAATCATTCTGAACTGGTAAAGGTAATTGATAACCTGGAAGATGAACACCGGATCCCTTTTCAGATGCATTTTCAGGGATATAAATATAAAGAAATAGCAGAAACTTTAAATCTTTCGATAGGGACTGTTAAAAGCAGGATTTTCTTCAGCAGAAAAAAACTAATGGAAAAATTGAAGGATTTTCAAAACTAACAAGGAACATACAAGAGAAATTTAGGTTTATAATATTTAGTTTTAAAAGGCGTTCGACGATCAGGAGGATGCCTTTTTCATTTCATAAGAATCCTTTTTCTCTGGTCGTAACGCGGCACATGTAATTTTCAAAATTATTGGTTACTCTAAAGAAATGTATCTTTGCCAAACCATAATATAAATGTATATTATTCTGCAATTACTTCTTATTTAGTATTGACTATGTTTATAACACGAAGAGAAAGATTCAGTGCGGCTCACCGGCTGTTTCGCGAAGATTGGACCGATGAAAAAAACCTGGAAGTTTTTGGAAAGTGTTCTAATCCAAACTGGCATGGACATAATTATACATTATTTGTTACAGTCGAAGGAGAAGTGAGCCATGAAACCGGATTTGTACTTAACCTGAAAATTTTAAGCAGCTTAATACAAAATAAAATAATTGATAAAGTTGATCACAAAAACCTGAATATTGAAGTGGATTTTATGAAAAATAAAATCGTTTCGACCGAAAACATTGCCATTGCTTTCTGGGAAGAACTTGAAAACGACATTATTCAATCAGGTGGAAGGCTGCATTGTATTAAACTGGTAGAAACAGAAAATAACTTTGTTGAATACTTTGGTAAATAAAAAAATCAGAAATGACAAACGATAAAATAAAGGCCCTGGCTGATATTGATCTATCAGATGGTTATGAAAAAATTGATTTATATAATGAAAAAAATATTAAAAAACTCGGAAGCCATTACAGCGAAATTTTAAAATTGATCGGTGAGGATCCGCAGCGCGAAGGATTGTCAAAAACTCCTGAAAGGGTAGCCAAATCAATACAATTTCTGACCCATGGATATTTACTTGATCCCGTGGAAATTCTTAATTCCGCTAAATTCAAAGAAGATTACAGAGAAATGGTGATCGTAAAGGATATTGAAATTTATTCTATGTGCGAACATCATCTGATCCCGTTTATAGGTAAAGCTCATGTGGCATACATCCCAAATGGATACATAACAGGCCTTAGTAAAATTGCAAGGGTTGTGGATGCCTTTGCGCGGAGGCTGCAGGTTCAGGAAAGGCTTACAACCCAGATCAAGGATTGTATTCAGCAAACGCTTAAACCCCTTGGTGTTGCCGTGGTAATTGAAGCTCAGCACCTGTGCATGATGATGCGCGGGGTTCAGAAACAAAACTCTGTTTCCACGACTTCTGATTTTACCGGTGCATTTCGTAATGTTGAAACCCGCGAAGAGTTCATTCACCTTATAGGTACAAAACTTCATTGATGATTTTTTGAAACGAACTCAGAACTCAGAACTCAGAACTGAGAACAGCCAGAAGCATTTTAAAATCCGCTAATAACCGCGAATTATTTCAGGCACTAAATTTGAAGGTAGGCCGTTCAATCTTTAAAATTAAAAATTGACTGACATGATTACAAAGAATAATTTTTATCAGACTTCACAGGCCGGACTCGGAACCAAATCACTGGCAAGGAATTTTATTTCCAATGTCTTTTCCTGGATGGGAATAGCCCTGGCACTTACTGCATTTACGGCCTATTACTTTGCTAATTCACCTGAATTGATTTCATCGCTCATAACTGAAAACGGAATGACCCTATTGGGTTGGGTTGTCATGTTGTCACCCATTGGATTCGTCCTAGCAATGACATTGGGATTTCAAAGGTTTTCAATAGGAACGCTTACAATTTTATTTGGGGTCTATTCTGTATTGATGGGCGCAAGTTTAAGCTTCATCCTGCTTATTTATACATCTTCCTCAGTTTTCCAGACTTTTGCTGTTACAGCTGGGATGTTTGGGATAATGGCGTTTGTAGGTTATACCACAAAGACTGACCTTACTAAGTTCGGTTCCATCCTGATGATGGGTGTAATTGGTTTAGTGATCGCCAGCCTGGTGAATATGTTTATGAAAAGCGCCACATTTGATTATATCATCAGCTTTATTGGTGTTTTGATCTTTACCGGGTTAACAGCTTATGATGTTCAAACTTTAAAACGGATTGGAACCGGAGCCGAATATGGAGCAGAAAACACAAGAAAACTTGTCATCCTTGGCGCTTTAAGACTTTACCTCGACTTCATTAACTTATTCCTCTTCCTGCTCAGGTTTATGGGAGACAGGAAATAATTTGAATGTTTAGACCTAAAACTATAAGCCCGATGAAAATTGCTTTCATCGGGCTTAAATGTTAAATAAAAATTGTCCTATTTATATTTTATTCCCAGCTTTTTGCTGATCATATTGAGCATATCTATAGTCATTTCCGGCAGCCTGTATTTCGGATTCCAGCCCCATTCCTTGCGTGCAGCAGAATCGTCCATGCTGTTTGGCCAGGTTTCGGCAATGGCTTTTTTCATCGGATCAACATTGTAATCCATTTTAAAATCAGGAATATGCTTTTTAATTTCAGCAGCAATGATCTCGGGATCAAAACTCATAGCTGAAACATTGAATGCATTACGGTGCTTCAGCTTTGAAGGATCAGCCTCCATCAGATCAACGGCAGCATCAAGTGCATCCGGCATGTACATCATATCGAGAAATGCACCGGCAGGCAAAGGACAGGTGAATTTTTTATGTTTGATCGCTTCATAGAAAATTTCTACTGCATAATCTGTGGTCCCGCCGCCTGGCAAGGTAACATTTGAAATGATTCCGGGGTAACGCAACCCTCTTGTATCAACGCCAAAACGCTTGTAATAGTAATCGCTTAGTAACTCGCCGGCAACTTTTGTAACACCGTACATGGTAGTCGGACGCTGAATGGTATCTTGCGGAGTATTATCCAGAGGAGTAGTCGGACCAAAAGCGCCAATTGAGCTTGGAAAAAACACTGCACATTTGTGTTCGCGGGCAACTTCGAGGATATTAAATACGCCATTCACACCCACATTCCACGCGGCCTGGGGTTTGGATTCTGCTACGGCTGAAAGCAAAGCGGCAAGATTGTAAATGGTATCAATTTTATATTTCTTAACAACCTCATTCAGTTTCTCAACATCCGTTGCATCTACTCTTTCCAGCGGACCCGATTTGGCAAGCTCTTCCGAAGGTTGCGTACTGCGATAACCTGCTACAACATGGTCATTGCCATAGATTCTTCTTAAATGCATGGTCAGTTCGGAGCCAATCTGCCCTACAGACCCGATAATCAGTATATTTTTCATTCTTTTATTTTTTTAGTGTTAATTAATTCACAATTTTGTGGCAAAAATAAATATTTTTGCACGCCATCAAAATATTTTAAAAATTGGTTATCTGATTTATATTCAATTAATAATATTTTTGCGAACGCAAGGACACAAGTAATAACTAAAAATATTAAGACATGTACGGTAAATTAAAACAGCATCTCGCAACTGAACTGGCGAATATTAAAGAAGCCGGTTTATTTAAAAATGAACGGATCATCACTTCTCCGCAGGGAGCAGAAATAAAATTGAACACCGGTCAGGAAGTATTGAATTTCTGTGCCAACAACTATCTCGGCTTATCAAATCATCCCCGCCTGGTTAAAGCAGCCAAGAAGGCTACTGAGACTCATGGATTTGGAATGTCATCCGTGAGGTTTATTTGCGGAACACAGGATATGCATAAGAAACTGGAGCAAAAAATTGCTGAGTTCTTCGGAACAGAGGATACGATTCTTTATGCAGCTTGTTTCGATGCAAACGGCGGAGTTTTTGAACCGCTGTTCGGCGAGGAAGATGCCATCATATCCGATTCTTTGAACCACGCTTCCATAATTGACGGAGTAAGGCTTTGTAAAGCACAGCGCTTCCGTTATGAGAACGCCAACATAGCCGATCTGGAAGAAAAACTGAAAGAAGCTTCCAAGACTGCAAGGTTTAAAATCATTGTAACCGATGGTGTATTTTCTATGGACGGAAATGTAGCTCCAATGGATAAAATAAATGTTTTGGCAAAACAATACGATGCTTTAATCATGATTGATGAGTGCCATTCGGCAGGTGTTGTCGGCAAAACCGGCCGTGGTGTAACCGAGTTATTCAATATACGCGGAGAGGTTGATATTATTACCGGAACTTTAGGTAAAGCTTTTGGAGGCGGTATTGGTGGATTTACGACCGGTAAAAAAGAGATTATTGAGATGCTCAGGCAGCGCTCAAGGCCATACCTGTTTTCCAATTCATTGATTCCTGCTGCTGTTGGCGCCGGGATTGAAATGTTCGACATGATGGCTGAAACCCATGAATTGCAGGATAAACTTCATTGGAATACCGATTATTTCATGGAAAAAATGAAAGCAGCAGGTTTTGATATTAAGCCATCCAAGTCAGCTATTTGCGCTGTTATGCTGTACGATGCTAAATTGTCGCAGGACGTAGCTTCAAAACTTCTTGAAGAAGGCATTTATGTCATTGGTTTTTACTACCCGGTAGTAGCCAAGGGTCTGGCCAGGATACGCGTTCAGCTTTCTGCAGCTCACGAAAAAGAACATCTGGATAAATGTATTGCAGCATTTACCAAGGTTGGGAAAAAACTTGGCGTAATAAAATAGGTTGAAATGAATCATTCAAAGGGCCTGACGCTTTCAAAAAGTATCAGGCTTTATTTTTTTATTTTTGCCGGTTTCCATTCAGAATAAGAAGAACATGAAATTACAATTCAATAAAACGGAATATACGTTACAATCTCTTGTTTCGGGGAAAATCTTTACCGATTCCGGTTGGCTTCTTGATGCTCCGGGTGAAAGTACTACCGGACTGCTCCGGGCAATTTATCATAATAAGCAAATCCGGGTGAAAGAAGATGCTTATGGGATTTACAAGTTTGCTGATTGGCTTCCTGTTGGCCGCCTGCTTGAAGGTTCTTCAGCTCCGGTTACTTTTAAAAGTGAAGCATTAGCCAATGAACTCGGATTGGAAAACCTGTACATCACTTTCAATGGATACTGGCCGGAAAAAAATGCCCTGATGACAACATGTTCCTTCAAGGAAACTGAGGCCTATTCGGTTTGCGCAAGGCTTGATCCAAAACAAAATAAAATTTTGGTGGTTGCTTCTGCCGGAAATACAGCCCGCTCTTTTGCAAGGGTTTGTTCGGATAATGACATTCTTTTATTGCTTTGCGTGCCCGAAGACAACCTGGATGCTCTTTGGTTTGATGAACCCATTAAAGAACATGTTAAACTTGTTGCTTCACGCTCTGGTGGGGATTATTTCGACGCCATTCACTTGTCCAACATTGCCAGTCAGATTGATGGATTTATTCCTGAAGGCGGTGCAAAAAACGTTGCCCGGCGCGATGGCATGGGAACATCGGTTCTATCAGCGGCAACCTTTATCGGAAAGATTCCGGATTATTATTTCCAGGCAGTAGGGAGCGGCACCGGTGCCATTGCAGCCTGGGAAGCAAACATAAGGCTGCTTGCAGACGGCCGTTTTGGGAAAAACAAGATGAAGCTGCTGGTTTCGCAAAATTATCCATTCAAACCGATGTACGATGCATGGAAAGCGGGATCGAGGGCAATGCTGCCACTGGATGATGAGTTGGCGAGAAAGCAGGTTGAAGAAATTGATGCCAAGGTTTTATCGAACCGCAAACCACCTTATTCCATCGCTGGCGGACTTTATGATGCCTTGGTGGATACCCGAGGAGATGTATTATTAGCTGATAATTTTGAAGCTAAAAGTGCGGCTATCATGTTTGAATCGCTTGAAGGTATAGACATTCATCCTGCAGCAGCTATAGCTACTGCATCCCTGATCAAAGTCGTTGGTGAAGGGAAGATTGATCCCACATCGGTTATTATGCTGAACATTACAGGAGGAGGAGAAAAAAGGTTTAAGTCGGATAAAGATCTGTTTTATTTAAAGCCAGCCTTAATCTTTGATATTAATCCTGATGCTGAGGTTGTAATGGAAAATGTTAAAAGGTTGTTCAACAAATAAAATAGTCCGAATTCTGAATTCTTTAATCTTCGTCCTGAAATCAAATCCGCTTAACATCTATTTATTTGTAATTTTGAATCATGGAAAATAATCTGACAGTTTATAATACCCTTTCGCGCCGTAAGGAAAAGTTTGAGCCGATGAACCCGCCGTTTGTCGGGATGTATGTTTGCGGTCCGACGGTGTATGGTGACGCCCACCTTGGTCATGCACGGCCCGCCATTACTTTTGATCTTGTTTACAGGTACCTGAAACACATTGGGTATAAGGTGAGGTATGTCAGAAACATTACCGATGTCGGGCATCTTGAACATGATGCCGATTCAGGTGAGGACAAGATTGGCAAAAAGGCGCGTCTTGAGCAGCTTGAGCCAATGGAAGTGGTTCAGTATTTTACTGATCGCTACCATCAGAACATGTCGGCTCTAAATGTGCTCAGTCCGAGCATCGAGCCAAAAGCTTCCGGGCATATTATTGAGCAGATCGAAATGATCAGGAAAATACTGGAAGCCGGATTTGCTTACGAAGTGAATGGTTCGGTCTATTTCGACGTTGTAAAATATAATCAGAACCATAACTATGGGATTCTATCGGGAAGGGTATTGGAAGATTTGATGACGGCTACCCGTGAGCTTGAAGGTCAGGAAGAAAAACACAATCCTGCCGATTTTGCCCTTTGGAAAAAAGCACAACCCGAACACATCATGCGCTGGCCCTCGCCCTGGAGTGACGGTTTTCCGGGCTGGCACCTGGAATGCTCGGCTATGGGCACAAGGTATTTGGGTGAGCAATTCGATATTCACGGAGGAGGAATGGATCTGTTGTTCCCTCATCACGAATCGGAAATTGCACAATCGGTGGCGGCCAACAGCAAAGCCCCTGTCAAATACTGGCTGCACAACAATATGATCACCCTGAACGGGCAGAAGATGGGAAAATCTTTGGGCAATGCAATTTCCCTTTTTGATTTTTTTGCAGGTAATCACAATCTCCTGCAACAACCTTATAGTCCGATAACCATCCGGTTTTTTATCCTTCAGGCACATTACCGCAGTACACTCGATTTCTCGAACGAAGCGTTGCAGGCTGCGGATAAAGGTTTGAAAAAACTGATGGCTGCTCTTGCAACTTTGGATAAACTTGCAGTTTCCGAAAAATCAACTTCCAATATTACAGAGCTTCGTAAGAAATGCTATGATGCGATGAACGATGATTTCAACAGCCCTATTGCTATTGCCCAGCTTTTCGAGGGGGTGCGGATCATCAATTCGGTGAAAAATAAAAAGGAAACCATCACCGATACCGACTTGGAAATTCTCAAAAAAACAATGATTGATTTCGTTTTTGAGATACTCGGTTTGAAGCAGGAAGAAGCAGGGAGAAGCAATGAACTGATAGATGAACTGATGGGAACCATTTTAATCCTCCGGCAAAAAGCGCGTGAAAGTAAGGATTTTGCAACTTCCGATCTGATACGTGATCATCTGGCAAAACTGAACATCATTGTGAAAGATACAAAAGAAGGGGTGGAGTGGAGTTTGGAAGAGTAAGGTGATAAACTGCTAAATGGTTTGCCGAAGGCATCCCTTCGGGAAAATTGTTGGATTGTTAAATTGGATAAACTGGTTGAATCGGTTAAATTGGTTAAATCGGTTAATTGGTTCCGACTGCCGACTGTTTATTGCAGACTGGCTTGTTAAATCGGTTCATTTATTTCCCGTATGTGGTTTTAAGTGTTCATAAATAATTCAGGATGAGAAAATTATTCATTTTCCTTAAGAATATCTGGATCATATTGGGTATTACATTGCTGATGCTTGTGCTGATCGAAGCGGGTTTTTCTGTTTATTACCATTTTCATCAAACCCAGGATTCCCGTGTAACTGCGGACTGCTATTCCGGAGCGGATTGGGTAGCAAAATATTATGAAGAATTCAATGAATGCAGTGTCGAGCATTGGACACCTTATGTTTACTGGAGCCGCAATCCGTACACGGGAAACTATATTAACATTGATGATGACGGGCTAAGAAGAACCGTTTTTAAAACCGACAGTAAAGTCAAAGTTAAAAAGCAGTTAAGAATATTTATGTTTGGCGGTTCAACTCTGTGGGGAACCGGCGCCAGGGATGAATTCACCATTCCATCGCTTGTGGGCTCGGAACTGAGTGAGAAAGGATTTAATGTTGAAGTTTTGAATTTTGGCGAAACGGGATATGTAAATTCACAGGAACTTATTCGTTTCTACACCGAACTTCGAAAAAACAATCTTCCCGACCTGGTGGTTTTTTACGATGGTGTCAATGATGTGTTCAGCGCTTATCAGCAGGGAATTGCCGGAAATCCGCAGAATGAATTTAACAGGGAAAGGGAATTTAATGCAACCAAAGGAAAGAAAAAATCAAGCAGAGTGTTAATTGAATCACTTATGACCCTTTCCTCTGCCAGATTCCTGACCGGATTAATAAAGCGCGAAATTAAAATTAAACAATATACTGAACAGGAAACGGATGAACTTGCAGGTGAAACGAGCGCTATTTATTTTGAGAACGTAAAACTGATTTCATCTCTGGAACCGGAATATGGCTTTAAGACTTTGTTTTACTGGCAACCCATCATTTTCAATAAACAAAGCCTAACCCGATATGAACAGCAGGAAATTGAGAAAGTAGATTATATCAAACAATTTGCCGCCACTGTCAGAGAAAAGATCAGAGAAAACCTGATCTCTGGATATTCCGGGAAAGTTCAAGATATCAGTGATATATTTAAGAATCTAAAAGAACCGGTGTTTACTGACTTCTGTCATATCAGCGAGTATGGTAATTCATTAGTAGCGCAAAGAATTGCCACAGATATTGAAATTGCACTTAATAATCAGGAAAATTGATTAAGCTGTGAGTTTAAAGGAATCTGTAAAATGGATTATTCCGGTTGAAATTCGTCCGGTAGTGAAAAGGGTAGTATTTCGATTGTTGTATTTCGGTAATCGGTACCATTGTCCTGTCTGCCGTTCGAATGTGAGGTTGTGGAAACCGTTGGGATACGATCTTCCTGTGATCACCGAAAAGCAAATCATTGGGAGCGGATTGCGCAATGCCTTGTGTCCCGTGTGCGGATCATCCGACAGGGTGCGGCTTTTGTATTTATTCATGAAACAAAAAACCAATCTATTTGGAGGGAAATTAAAATTGCTGCACATAGCTCCCGAAGATCAGCTGAGGAATATTTTTCTAAAAGCGCCCAATCTGGATTATCTCACTGCTGATATTGATCCCATGAAAGTGATGCAGCAAATGGATATTACTCAAATCAATTATCCTGAAAACACGTTCGATGCAATTCTTTGTAATCACGTCCTCGAGCATATTCCAGACGACAGTAAAGCAATGAGTGAATTATTCCGTGTTCTAAAGCCCGGTGGCTGGGCGACATTGCAGGTTCCAATTTCAAAATCCCTGGAGAAAACCCATGAAGACTTTTCGATTACCTCTTCACAAGAAAGAGAAAAGCATTTCGGCCAAAAAGATCATGTGAGGATTTATGGTAAAGATTATACTAATAGGTTGAGAGAAGCCGGTTTTAAGGTGGAGGAATACAAATGGATTCTTGATCAGAATTTTAAAAATCAAAATAATAAGCACGGTTTGAATGAGGATGAGACGGTTTTTTATTGTAATAAGACACTATAGAACATGAAATACTTTCGCTTTTAAATCATTGTGCGAAATAACCCTTCCGTTTTTTTTATCAAGTTTGGCCTGGTCTATCATTTCATGGAATTCGGTTAACGACATGGGTTTAACTTCCTGCTCATTATGTTTCTTGTTTTCAGTTTTTATCAATGAATGCAATTTATCAATGATGCCTTCGTCTGAAATCTTAAGAAACTCTTCAATAAGCGCTAACTTTCTTGCTTGTATATTCATTGTACTTTATAAATTCACTACAAAAATAACGAGTTTTTTTCAGATAAATGATTTAACCCATAATCGTTTTACTATTCCTTGCAGGATTCAAACTTCGTAGTTTTTACTTTGGCTGTTTGGTGTTTGTAATTTCTCCCGGGTTTGCCGAAGTATGCGCGGGCAAGGGAAATGAATTCTTAATTCGGATCAGTATCTTTAACCAAACCATAGGCAAAGTACAACGGCAGAAAAGTCAGCTTTTGATCCGGCAGTTGTCTGAACGGCGCTGATTATAAAACAAATCCCTGATCAATTTGCGGATAGCATTTTAACAAAAGATGCATGCTTCTGAGTTTACCGGCTGCACCGTCCTTAATCTCTATGGGTATATCCTGTTCTCTTTCCCAAACAGATAATCTACTTCGGCAGAACTGCTCTTTGCTTCTCCCGACCAATAATAAAGATTGTCCATTATTAATGAATTTAGAAATGCAAGGCAATTATCAGGGCCTCACTTTCGAAATACAAGGCAATAGGTGGATATTTTAGTCATGAGGACCTCAACAGGAAGGAATGTTTTGACCGGATTGTTATTAGCATGAGTTGACCGATCCTTTTCTTGTTTGTATTTCTTGAGCCAATAGTTGAAGGTTGATGAGGACAGCTTCTCTTCTTTACAAAACCGGTTTTGGGATATCCCACTTTGTTGCCATGATTCTATCCAGGCAACCATCTGTTCTTTCGTAAACTTCTTATTATTTCGCATGGAACAAAAGTAGCCCGGCTATGTTGAGCTCACAAGACGGGGTTGGTAGAAGGGAAACAATATTTTGGTGAAAATCGTTTATCAGTTGCTATCGACAGGATTGCTGTTTTATTCCTGATCCTTTTCCTGTCTTAATTCATTTCGTGGATATTTGGTGAGGGGTTTTAAGGCTTTAGCCTTGCGGGATATGTTCGAGTGAGGCGGAGGGCCGAACGGGCACGAGCGAGTATGCTCGCACAAGCTATGGGGAAAGCCAACGCTACACAGTCTTGTTACTTTATCTGAAGAAATAACTATCTATGTTTAATGAACACTTCTTCTTTGAATCTATAATCTACTTTTTCACCATTTACCATAGCTGGAATCCAATGCAGTTTTTTGAAAAAATCTGAAACTGTTGAAATCAATTCCTTTTTACAATTATAATTTGTTATTTCAATTTTATCAACAACACCCTGGCTATTAATACTTATCCAACACAATAAGTTAATATCTTTTGTTGATTGTATATTATTTGATAATGAGTCTAGTTGAGAATAATAAACATCCTCCCCAATAATCGGCCTAGCCCTAGTACCATTAAAAGTTTCCGAATTAATTAATGAACTATAACGTCTATCATAAAATGATACTTTTGAACTGATATCTTGATCAGATAAATTAGTCAATAAATTTACAATACTATCAATTGACATTTTCTGATTTAATTTATCTTCAACAATACTATAATAACACGAGTCTTCTGTACTTAAATCCATTTTTCTAGTCACTGAAACATGAAATTTTTGCCAAATATAATATTCATCAACAACAGTAAATCTATTTATAGTCCTTACATTTAAACGAATATCAGCACAATCACAAAATAAGGAATCAACATTAATTAATTCTGAACAATTCACTTTATTTACTAAACTATTACAACTTGAGGTCAGACTCAATATAAAAAGAATAATAATGAGCTTGCAATTAGCTAAAGATATATGTATCATATTTTTAATCTTTACTAAGTTTTTTATTAAAAATCTTTTCGGCATATTTGAATTTCCCAGTATAAGATCCCATTCCATAAGCTTTCTCTGCTTCTTGCTTTGACATACCTTTTCTTATATGGTATTCTTTGTATGTATTTGAAACAGCTTCTGCATAACTATAAGTTTCGTTTTCAAATTGACTCCATTGTTCTTGAGAAACACTCCCATTTTTAAAGTCTTTAACAAACTCATCAAAACCAGCATAATTAAATTCATCATTAAATCCTTCTATTGCACCAGTAATTTTTGCTTCTATTTCAATATCTATTTTACTCGGTTTGTTTGATCCATAATAATCTGTTTGTCCAGCGTGAAAAGTTTCTTCAAATATTGTAGAGGTACTTTTATATCCTTCAATTCCTTTTAAAAATTCATAATTGAAATTTATTATATAGGGGTCCGCTTTTGTTCCTGCGTGGGTAGGATCAAATCCACCATTTGCCTCAAGGTTATTTTTTGACCATGCTCCGGAGACACCTCCTTGAGTAATATCGGTCTCAGTAAATCTAAAGATATTTGAAGAATTGACTAATTGAGAATAAACAATTTTATAAATGTCGGATGATTTTAACATATTGGTAATTACTTGATGAAAAGATTCTCCATGAGTACCTGTCAAACCACCAGTAAAATATGGATATGTTGTCCAAGAAAACCAACCATAGCCCCATTGTTTAAAATAAGGCTCAATTTCTTTGCCATTTGGGTCCGTAAAGTATAGCGGACTATTAACTCCAAAGCAATAAGGAGAATGTGAAGGGTATATATTTCTCAAAGGATCTAATGCCATCCATCTTCCAATCCTACTATCATAAATTCTTGCCCCAAAATCCAAATGACTCCCCGTCACTCCTGTAATCTCATCATCCTTTTCCTGCCCGTTAAATCCAAACCTGTACTCCGCCGGGTTGTATTTGCGTCCGGGCATGAGCATGCCAAAGGGGTAGTAGTCCTGGGCGGATTCAATCACGGCTTCAAAGGCGGGGTTCTCACCGGCAATGCGCTTATTGCGGTCGCTGATGGTGGTGAGGACGTTGCCAAGGTGGTCGGTAAGTTCGTACTGTTTTAAACCCAGAGCCCGGGATGCCCGGCCACCTGGCGGCGGTGTCCAGGTTATCAGTTGCCTAAACGCATCGTTTAGTCCGATCCTGCTGCTGCCGTAAATCATTTGCTCGCTTATCTTCATATACTCACGAGTTTTGTATTACTCTTCGTCGTACTTTTTATAACCTATCCGGTTTCTTTTGTCCTTATCGGTTTGTTGTTGCTTTGATTCTTCGGCTTGTTTTAAGTATTCAAATATCAATAATATCTGTTCGTTATGATCCGAAAGCTGTCGTTTTATACTTCCCATTTCGAGCAAAATGTCTTTATTTAGCAATAAGGCCTTTCTTAATATAGTAAATGTCCTCACAATGGCTATATTTATTTCAATGGCTTTTTTGCTGTTCAATATTCCTGACAGCATAGCTACTCCATTTTCAGTAAAAGCAAAAGGAACTGCTCCGCCAAAATACTTTTTGGAAGCGATAATAGTTTCTTTCGGTATGGTTGCGATTTCTTTTTTAGCCATTTGGACAAAATTCGAAAAAAATAGTAATTGTATTATTTTTTTTTTAAAATTCATTAGGGAATTTCTACCTTATTCACCGGATACCGGCAAGGTATCACAAATTGTGATACCACCACTTCCCGACTGGCCCATGAGGGTGAATTCGGCAATTGTCTGCCAGCATTGTGCTAAGTTGACTTGTGCCTTGTTTACTCGCATTAATTATTTGAAATCTGTATTTGATAATCATGAGTCAAAAGTAAGAATTTTAAAGAATAGAAAGGGAAAGTAAAAACACAAAACAAAAAATGAAAAAGTAAAAAGTGGTTGCAGGATTCAAACTTTGTACTTGTAAATTGCACTATTTGGTTTTTGCCATAGAATGCGCATGTAAGGGGGACTATTGTATTTTATGGATTTCTTGTTCAATTAGTTTTATCATTTCATCGACAGGTTCGAACAATGGCAACACCGATTCGCGGTTATATTCGAAAATGTTTTCATAATCGCCTCTCTGCCGCCAGTCGTAAAGTTCTGATAACAGTCTTCCGTATTTCTTATCAAACTTACCGGTTTTAACAAAATACTCTGAGAATTTGCTTTTTGCAGATGAATGGGATTTAGTTTGTATGCTGTTAAGGACAAGGAGTGCATTAACAGCGTAATAAAGAGAATAATACAGGCGATTAACGGCCGAATTCCAAAATCCGTTTTCTGCTAACACTCTGGCAGCATCATAGGTAGTATGAGCCGATTCGAGGCGATAGCGAACATATTCCTGCCGTTCATCCTGTTTCACAACCTGATCCCTTCCCCGATGACGTTGCGGTAAAACGGGCTGATCCGCTGGGTTGAATGCCAGTCGTTTTTAGAGTAAACGAAAACCGAAAGTGATTCTCCTGATTCCAGTTCCAGGTCATACAGTTTGTCGCGGAATTTTCTTTCTACTATAAGGTCTGCCTGTCCATCAGTCAGGATCAGGATGTCCCAGTCCGAATCCTGCCGTTCATCGCCGCGTGCACGGGAGCCGTAGAGGATAACTTCAGCTGTAGGGTCAACGGCATTTACATATTGCCTGATTTCCTGTGCTATATGCTGTGAATTTTTATTCATAACACAAAAATACGCATTTCAGTGAAATTGTCAGGGTTCTGAGAATGGCAAAATTAAAAAAGTGGTGCAGTCTTCAAACTTTGTCCTTTTTACTTTGGTTGTTTGATATTTGTAATTTATTTGGTTTTGATTTTAAGGCACGAGTTACAAGCTCGCGTCAGCGAAGGTTTGACTTTTAATTGAAAAGATACATCGTCCTTGCCTGTTCATCAGGCTTTCCAATTATATTGTTGATATAATCCTTACTGCTTACAAAGCTTCCTTTCCGTATATACCCTTCCCCATAAGGCATGCAAATACCCCAGGAACTTGATTGGCTGCAATTTTCAAAATCGGTGACTTTAACAATCGTGTGCGCTTCAACGATTATGATACAGTATTTGTACTGCTTCGCTTCTGTCAAAACATCCCTGATGTTCGTCCCGGTAATGCTTATCGTTTTTGCAGCTTTTTGCTTTGCAATGTTATTAATACTTTGAATAGTAACCAATGAACTAATTTTTTCATTTTCAAATGCAGGGATTCCTTTCAGGAATTCTTTCATTGTTTCTCCGTCTGAACTCTGAGCCCAGAGATGCGAAAAACTCAGTGCCAAAACACCAATAATGACAGAATTAATTTTTTTCATAAATATAAGATTTAATGTTATTACTCTTTGATTGATAATATACTTGGGTGTACTCTCATTGTTTATTTATATGGCTATTTTTGCTTTTAAAAGTGCTGTAAATTTTTTTCAGCTAATTCTGGCATATCTTGAGTGCAAACTCTCTTTGCAACTGCCTACAGGTTACAAAATAAATACTTTATGGATTATAAAAAATGTTGTTGAAGCTCATAAGTCAAAGATAAATATTTTTGATTAACCAAGCATAAGTCTGCCACGCTGAAACCTTCACACATGAAACCTTAAACTTGAAACCCGGAACAACATCAAACCTTAAACTTTGAACCTTGAACCACCACAAGGTAATAATTCTTCTTTCCTTTCTGCACCAGAATATATTTGTTGTTTAGAAGATCATTGGTTGTAATTTGCGATTCTTCCTTCGCTTTTTCCTTGTTTACTGCCACGCCGTTATCCTTCAGCATCCGGCGGGCTTCACCTTTGGAGAGAAAAATGCTGGTTTTTTCGGTAAGGAAATCAACGATATTGATGCCTTGTTCCACTTCAGTCCTTGAAATCTCACTTTGAGGAACACCTTCGAAAACACTTAGAAGAACATCTTCCGGCAATTTTTTAAGAGTTTCGGTAGTGCCTTTTCCGAAAAGTATTTCGGATGCTTCCACTGCCTGATTGTAATCTTCTTCCGAATGAACCCGGATAGTAACATCCTTTGCCAGCGATTTCTGCAGCAAACGGAGATGCGGAGCTTCTTTGTGCTGCCTGGTTAATTCTTCAATTTCCTCTTTCGAAAGCAGAGTGAAGAATTTGATCCACTTTTCAGCATCTTCATCTGAAGCATTAAGCCAATATTGGTAAAATTTATAGGGTGATGTCTTTTCAGGATCGAGCCAAACATTTCCACCTTCGCTTTTGCCGAACTTGGTTCCGTCGGATTTGGTAATGAGGGGGCACGTAAGTGCAAAAGCCTCAGCCTCGCCTTCTCCATCGGCGCTGTATTTACGGCGGATTAGCTCGGTTCCGGTAACTATGTTTCCCCATTGATCGGAACCGCCAAGCTGGAGTTTGCAGCCTTTGTTTTTGTAAAGCCAGTAATAATCATATCCCTGAACCAGCTGATATGTGAACTCGGTAAACGACATCCCGCTATCGAGCCGCTTTTTCACAGAATCCTTTGCCAGCATATAGTTGATGGTGATGTGCTTTCCCACATCGCGGATAAAATCGAGAAAGCTGAAATCCAGGAACCAGTCGAAATTATTGACAACCTCAGCTTTGTTTTCTCCATCTCTGAAATTAAGGAACTTCATCAGTTGGTTTTTCTGACATTCAAGATTATGGTTGATCTGATCCACTGATAAAAGCTGGCGTTCTTCTGTTTTTCCCGAGGGATCGCCTACCCTTCCGGTTGCTCCTCCAACAAGGACAAACGGTTTATGGCCGCAACGCTGTAAATGAACCAGCAACATCACCGGAACAAGGTTCCCGATATGCAATGAATCGGCAGTGGGATCAAATCCGATATAACCGGAAGTCATCTCTTTTTGCAATTGCTCTTCTGTCCCGGGAGTCATATCATGGATCATGCCCCTCCAGCGGAGTTCTTCAACTAAATTCAGTTTCATGCTACAGAAAAATTTTTGCAAAGATAAACGGATGGAATTTATGATGTATGATTTAAGATATTTGATTTTAGATTGGAGTTTTCAAAACTAGATCTTTCCCACTAAATACTTTGGACTAAATACTCAAGACTAATAAAACCTTTCGTCATCCTGCATGGGCTTAATATCCTTGATATTCAGTTGAAGATTTACAACGCCATTCCATTCATTTTCTTCAATATGATAACAAATTCTGCAGGGTTTATTCCGGCTGATGTATTCAAGATGTTCGCTTTGCTGAAAAGCGATTGCGGGTATCGGGTAACCCCTGATATTCTGATGTACTACTTCGAGTTTGAGATGGTTTTTACCGACCGTCCTGGCAAAGCCGGTATCAATAACGTTGCTGGTTTGGAATACCGGCGACATATTACCCGGGCCGAAAGGTGCAAACTGTTTTAATATCCTGAAAAACTTCTTTGTAATATCGTTAAGGCAAAGTTCTGAATCCACTTCCACTTCGGGGGTCATCATTTTTTCCTGGATATGGTTACAAACATATTCTTCGAATCTGTCAATGAAAGTGGTAAGATTTTCAGGTTTCAAGGAAAGTCCTGCCGCATATTTATGGCCACCGAAATGTTCTAACAGATCGCTGCAATGATCTACCGCATCATAAACATCGAAGTCTTTAACCGATCTGGCAGAGCCGGTAATAAATCCGTTGGATTTTGTCAGTACGATCGTCGGCCGGTAATATGTTTCAATCAACCTTGAAGCCACGATACCGATAACCCCTTTATGCCAGGTCGGATTAAAAACCACAGTGGATTTGGCTTTTTGCAGCCTGTCGTCATGAAGGATCATCTCCATGGCTTCCATTGTCGTTTGAGCGTCGAGGTCCTTACGTTCGGTATTAAAATCATTGATCATAGTCGCAAACTTTTCGGCTGATTCAATGGTTTCGGCGATCAGAAGCCTGACAGAGTTTTTTGCGCTTTCAATTCGCCCGGCAGCATTGATGCGGGGTCCGATGAGAAAAACAAGATCGCTTATGGTTAGATCCCTGCTGAAAATATAATCATTATCATCAATCACCGATTTTACTTTCCGGTTTATACCGCTATATTTTAATATTGCCTCAATACCAGGCCTGGGGTTGGTGTTGACAAGCTTAAGTCCGTAATGGGCAAGGATCCTGTTTTCGCCTGTAATCCTAACTATATCAGAGGCAATGCTTACAACAACAAGATCGAGATATTTTTCAAGTTCTTTAAACGGAATGCCATTTCTGACAGAATATGCCTGGACAAGCTTGAATCCAACTCCGCATCCTGATAATTCATCATAAGGATAAGTGCTGTCGGGTCGTTTGGCATCAAGTACTGCAACAGCTTCGGGAAGCTGATCGCCGGGACGGTGATGGTCGGCTATGATATAATCAATGTTTTTACTTTTTGCATAAGCAATTTTTTCAACGGCCTTGATACCGCAATCGAGAACAATTACCAGTGAAAAATTGTTGGCTGCAGCAAAATCCACGCTTTTAAATGAAATACCATATCCTTCCTCATATCTGTCCGGGATATAAAAGTCAACGTTGTTATAAAAGCTTTTCAAAAAAGTAAAAACCAGCGCCACAGCAGTTGTCCCATCCACATCGTAATCCCCGTAAACCAGTATTTTTTCTTTATTCCTTATGGCTATTTCAAGACGGTCAATAGCTTTATCCATGTCTTTCATAAGGAAAGGGTCATGGAGTTCATCGAGGGTAGGTCTGAAGAATGATTTTGCTTCATCAAAAGTATTAATCCCACGCTGAACAAGTAAATTCGCCAGGTTATAATCAACATTCAATGCATCGGCAAGATGTTGAACCGTCTCCCTGTCTCCCTGACTTTTTAAGACCCAGCGTTTGACCATGATAGTTTTTTGATTGCGTAAAAATAGCAAAAATTTTGCGGGCTATTGAAAAAAAATAATTCTCAATTTACTCAATTTCCGGGTAATTTAATCCTTTACAGAAAACACAATTAATCCGTGATTTTCTTAATCGCGACAGCTTTTGGGTGATTTAATAACTTTTTCAGTTATCTGACTAAAAAGTGGATCGCATAGCTTCAACAGGATCCAGCCGCGAGGCAATATAAGACGGAACAATGCCTGCGATCAGTCCTATTGTAATTGACACAGAGACTCCAATAATTATATTAAGCAGTGTAAGGTGCAGTGTGAAAGGAAAATTCTGCGACATCAAAACCAGCGAATAAATTATCAATAAACCAACGATACCGCCAAAAAGTGACAAGAATACCGCTTCGAATAAAAACTGGAACAATATGAAAAATTTCTTGGCTCCCAGCGACATCTGGATACCGATTTGGCTAGTTCTTTCCTTTACCGAAACAAACATGATATTGGCTATTCCAAATCCTCCAACTAACAATGAGAAGCCACCAACAATCCAGCCGACGATAGCAATTACTCCAAAAAAAGCATCAAATTCCCGGGTTATTATGCTTGTTTCGTTAACCGCAAAATCGTCTTCAGCCTGTGGCTTTAATTTACGAACCGAACGCATTATCCCTGAAAGTTCGTCCCGCAATTCATCGTTTGAAACCCCGGGCTTGGCCTTGACAAGTATTGTAGTTCCGACATCCTGAATGTCAATATAATTACGGGCAAAATTAGCCGGTATAATGGCCTGGTTGTCGGCAGAATTACCGAAAAGATCATCTCCTTCTTTTTTAGCTATACCAATGACTTCAAGTTTACTTCCGAAAATTTTAACCTCTTTTCCAATCGCAGATGTTCCAGCAAACAATTTTTCAGCTATATCATTTCCCAGAATTGCCACATTATTTCCGCTTTGTGATTCCATTGGAGTAAAGTACCTTCCTTCAGACAGGTCAACAGGCATTACCCTGTCAAAGTCGTGTGAAACGCCAAGAATTGAAACTTCTTCAATGCTGTTGTTTTTATACTTAACGGTCCTGCGAACTTCAAACATAAAGGCGCTTGCTTCAGCAGCGAGGCTTCTGCGCTGAATTTCACGCAAATCGGCGAGCTTGGGTTCAGGGCGTTTCCAGTATTTCCACCAGGGATAATCACTTCCTCCTGCCCAGGGCCATTTTTGAATAAAAAGAACATTGTCGCCCAATTCTTCAATGCTGTTCCTGATCGCTATTTCCATCGAATCAAATATGGTAAGGACCGAGATCACAGAAAAAATTCCAATTGATATTCCTAAAAGGGAAAGAATAGTCCTTACTTTATTGACTATGATGGCCTGAAAGGCAAAAATGAAACTTTCGTTTATTAGTTTAAGAATGAGTTTCATCGTTATTGTTCATTCAAATAAAACAGTAAAAATAAATTATTTGCCCCGAACAATACAAACAAATTTAATTGTTACTTTGTGCCATTCTTAAAATGATGTTGCAAATGTACAAGGAATCAGTATGATGAAGAAAATTAACAGTGCCCTGATTTCGGTTTTTTACAAAGACAGATTGGAGGAAATCGTTAAGCTGCTTCAGCTGTTAAAAATTAAAATTTACTCTACAGGTGGAACTTTTGATTTTATATCCGGACTCGGCATTGATGCTGTTACCGTTGAATCACTGACTTCTTATCCCTCTATTCTTGGCGGTAGGGTTAAAACCCTCCATCCAAAAGTTTTCGGCGGTATATTAAGCAGGCGCGGTGATCCCGGTGATATGGATCAGTTGAAACAATTTGAAATTCCCGAGATTGACCTGGTAATAGTGGATTTATATCCTTTTGAGCAAACCGTCGCAACCACAGCAGATGAAAATGAGATCATTGAAAAAATAGACATTGGCGGTATCTCATTGATCCGGGCTGCCGCTAAAAATTATAAAGATGTAGTGATCATTTCTGCAGTTGACCAATACGATGAGCTGATACAACTGTTAAAAGAAAAGAATGGATTTTCAGACATCACCGACAGGAAATCCTTTGCCGCAAAGGCTTTTCATGTTTCTTCGCATTACGATACTGCAATTTTCAATTATTTCAATAAAAACAGAGAGGATGTTTTCAAGCAGAGTTTGGTGAATCCCGTTCATCTCAGGTATGGGGAAAATCCTCACCAAAAAGGAATGTACTTCGGTGATTTGAACAATATTTTTGAGCAGTTGCATGGTAAAGCCATTTCCTATAATAATGTGGGAGACCTTGATGCGGCCATTGGCCTGATTGATGATTTTAATGAAACTACATTTGCGATTTTAAAACATAACAATGCCTGTGGTGTTGCCAGCCGACCGAAGCTTGCTGATGCCTGGAAAGCAGCGCTTGCCGGAGATCCCGTTTCAGCCTTTGGCGGGGTTCTGATTACAAATGCTGAAATTGATAAAAATACTGCAATTGAAATTGACAAATTGTTTTTTGAGATCATTCTTGCCCCGGGGTATCTGCCAGAGGCCCTGGAAATATTAAAATCAAAGAAAAACAGGATTATATTATTACGAAAACCGTTTCACCATCCTCTCCGTCAATTCAGGTCGGCTTTGAATGGGGTTATAATGCAGGACAGGGATATGAAAACCGAGAAAGCAGATGACCTTAAAGTTGTGACAAAAATTTCTCCTGCGGAAAAAGAGATTACCGAATTACTTTTTGCGAATAAGATCGTAAAACATACCCGGTCGAATGCCATCGTTATAACAAAAGATAAACAATTATGCGGGAGTGGTGCGGGTCAGACATCGCGTGTGGATGCGCTGAAGCAAGCGATTACAAAAGCCAGGGAATTTGGTTTTAATATTAATGGCGCTGTATTGGCATCGGATGCATTTTTCCCTTTTTCCGATTCTGTTGAACTGGCACACAATGCGGGAATAAGTACAATTATTCAGCCGGGCGGCTCTGTTCGTGATCAGGATTCTGTTGACTATTGCAATGCACATAATATGAGCATGGTATTTACAGGATACCGTCATTTTAAACATTAGTTTTTATTAGTATCAATTAATTTAGTTTGTACTTTTGAAGGTTTCAATTTTTTAATTATAAAATCGTCATAATTCAATATAATCATGGGTCTGTTTTCATTTTTAACTAAAGAAATTGCTATTGATTTAGGAACTGCCAACACGATAATTATATATAATGATAAAGTTGTTGTTGATGAGCCGTCAATTGTTGCCATTGAGCGGCAAACCGGAAAGATCATAGCTGTGGGTAAGAAGGCGATGATGATGCATGGCAAAACCCATGAAAATATTAAGACCATCAGACCGCTGAGAGATGGTGTTATTGCCGATTTTCAGTCGGCTGAATACATGATCAGGGAACTCATAAAAATGATCTGGACCAAAAAACCACTTTTTCCGCCTGCCCTGAAAATGGTAATTTGTATTCCTTCGGGTATTACCGAAGTGGAGGAACGCGCAGTAAAGGATTCGGCAGAGCAGGCAGGGGCAAAGGATGTTAAGCTGATTCATGAACCCATGGCCGCTGCCATAGGAATCGGAATAGATGTTATGGAGCCGACAGGAAATATGATCATTGATGTGGGCGGCGGAACCAGCGAAATTGCCGTTATTGCCCTCGGAGGAATTGTCAATAATAAATCCATCAGGATTGCAGGTGACGATTTTAACATGGATATCGAAGAATATATGCGTAAGCAGCACAATATCAATATAGGCGAACGTACGGCAGAAAGAATAAAAATTGAAGTTGGTGCGGCTTTAACCGAAATTGATAATCCCCCTGATGATTATGCGGTTCATGGCAGGGACATGCTGACCGGGATACCGAAAGAAATCATGGTTAATTATGCAGAAATTGCACATTGTCTTGATAAATCCATTTCAAAGATTGAAGCAGCCGTTTTAAATGCACTCGAAATGACTCCTCCGGAACTTTCTGCAGATATTTTCAGGACGGGGATTTACCTTGCCGGCGGTGGCTCTATGCTTAGGGGTTTTGATAAACGCATCCATTTAAAAACCAAGTTACCGGTTCATATTGCTGAAGATCCTTTGAGGGCAGTTGCACGAGGTACGGGTATTGCGCTGAAAAACTTTGATAAGTTTAATTTCCTGATCAAGTAAGCCCGAAGCCGCAATGATTATGAATTAATTTCACAATAACAAACTGATGTGCGGAATTTATTTGCATACATACTAAAACAGTACTTTTTTTTCCTCTTTCTGTTATTAGAGATTGTCGCTTTTTCCTTTGTTTTACAAAACAACTACCAACAGGCTACTTTTTTAAACTCCACCGGAAAAGTAGTCGGAACTGTCCTAAGCACATTCAATAATATTTCAGGTTACTTTTCACTCAAAAAAGCCAATGAATCGCTGATCAGGGAAAATGCCAGATTAAGAAATAAAATGGCCGATAAATTTTTACTGACCGACACTTTGGTTTACTACCATGTAGATTCATTGTTCAGATATATCGGCGCCAAAGTAATAAGCAGCACGATCAGCCACCAGAAAAATTACCTTGTTTTGAATAAAGGCAGTCTTCATGGTATAAAAAAAGATATGGGCGTTATTACAATGAATGGGATTGTAGGTACCGTTGTAGATGTTTCCCGTAATTTTTCAAGAGTGATGTCGGTTTTACATGTCAATAATAAAATCAATGCGAGGATCAAAAAGAACAACCATTTGGGAACGCTTGAATGGAATGGAAATGATTACCGTTATGGTTATCTCACCGATATTCCAATGCATGTTGACTTAGAGCCCGGAGACACAATTGTAACCAGTGGTAACTCTTATATTTTCCCCGAAGGTCTTATGATTGGAACCGTTGAAGAATATTATAAGCAACCCAACGAGAAATTCAATAATGCCCTTATTTCTTATTCGGTTGATTATAACAATGTTTATTTTGTGTATATTATAGTCAATCTGAAAAAAAGCGAATTAATGAATTTAGAAAGAACTCAATTAAATGACAGGTAAGGTAATCATAAATATTTTCAGGTTTTGCATTCTTGTATTCCTGCAGGTACTGATACTGGACAATATCAATTTCAGAGGTTTTGTAAATCCGTATCTGTATGTTTATTTTATACTCCTTCTTCCGTTTGAAGTACCGGGTTGGTTGTTATTATTTTCGTCATTTGCAATCGGATTCTGCATTGATATTTTTAACGGGACCCTCGGAATACACACGGCATCTTCTGTACTTTTGGCTTTTTTTCGCCCAATAGTAATTAACAGTATTACAAGCAGAAAAGAATTTGAGCCTGGCATGAAGCCCTCAATCAGCGACCTGGGATTTCAGTGGTTTTTTTCTTATTCCATTATTCTTATCTTTGTACATCATCTTGCATTGTTCTATATCGAGGTTTTCAGGTTCTCTGATTTTTTTGTCACCCTGAGCCGGGTTATTTTCAGCACAATTTTCACCCTCTTACTTATTATTCTTTCGCAATACCTTTTCTTTAATCCTTCAAAGAAATGAAATTTGATTCATGGTTTTATGTTGCGGATCATGAATAATGACAAGTGAAATAAGTGCAACCTTTTATAAATATGCAATGTCTTTTCACTGTTTTGTTGGCTGGAAATTAATACCCTTACAATATGGCAAAATTTTTACTGATTTTTATAACTTTCTTTTCTATTTCAGTTGCTTATTCCGGTAGTTGGCGGCCCGGTGAGCGTCAGGTAAAAATTCATATTGAAAATCATGATCAGGTTCTAACCCTGAATCAATTAAATATAAATTATGAGCCTTGTGCAACAGATACAGTAAGGGCTTATCTTATACAAAAAGAATTCGACCGGTTAATTAACCATGGTTTTCAGATTGAAACAGAAATAGAAGACCTGAATAAATACAATCTTAATTTCTGGCAATCCAAGGATGCTTATCATTCCTACCAGGAGATCATTGATCTGGCTGATAGCCTTGAAACCTTCTTCCCGTCTATATGCAAGCGTTTTTATTATGGTATGGATGCTTCAAACCAGTATGTTCTGTCCGCCATTAAGATCAGCGATAATGTCATCACTGATGAACCTGAGCCGGAAGTTTTTTTTGACGGTGGTATTCATGGTGATGAGATCGGAGGTTCCGAAAATATCATCCGGTTTGCCCGCGACCTTTGCCTGGATTATAATGAAGATCCCGATATCACCTACCTGGTCAATAATCGTGAAATTTGGCTCTATCTCATGGTGAATCCTTATGGAAGAGATGCGAGCCCGATAACCCGGTATAATGCCAACGGTGTTGATTTGAACCGTGACTGCGGTTATATGTGGGACGGTGATGGAAGCACTTATGGCGCTTTTCAGGAGGTTGAATCAAAGGCGCTCAGAACCTGCAATCTGGAAAACCAGTTTGTAATTTACACATCTTATCACAGCGGGACAGAATTCGTATCCTACCCCTGGAGTTACCGCCCCAATGCCTCCAATGATAATGCCCACATCAATCAGCTTGCGAGTGTTTATGTAAATGAATCTGGTTACGCTAATCTTCCTTATAGCCAGGGTTACAGCGGTATGTACCCGATCAATGGAAGCACCAAAGATGCGTATTACGGGATCACAGGATCTGTATCATGGAGTATTGAAATTTCGTATAATAAACAACCACCCGCCAGTCAGATCATGACTTATTACAATTATAATAAGCCGGCTATGATCGCCCTGATTGAATATTCAGGTTACGGATTATCAGGCACTGTGACCGACTCAAATACAGGTGATCCTGTTGCTGCCGTTGTATTTGTAAATAATTATTATCCATGTTATACCGATCCGGTTGCAGGTGATTATCACAAATATGTGCTTCCCGGAACCTATTCCATCACTTTTATTGCAAATGGATATGAAGCACAGACCGTCCCTAATGTCACCGTTACTGCAAATAATTCAACCGTCACCGATATAGCATTAGTACCTGAAGAAGGTCAGTATGTTTACAAGTTGGTAGCGGTACGAATTCCGGGGAATAATTTTTCAGATGAAGGATTTACACCTGCAACTATTGGTCCGCCCGACGAAATCAATTACTCAATCGGGAAAAGCGGCTGGTGTGTACTTGATATGCAAAATCCGGTTTTTGATGGTCCCGGATCTGACTTAATCGTTTATGAAGGAGATGCCACACCCGAAGGATTTACATGCTACGCGGGATCTACAATAGATGGTCCCTGGATCAGCCTTGGAACCGGATCCGGTACAACACAGTTCGATATAGCAACGAGCGGATTACCTGAAGCCCAATATATAAAAATACTCGATGATGGAGATGGTACGGCCGGTTCAGCCAATGCCGGATTTGATCTCGATGCTGTTAAAGCGCTCGAGCCGGTTTCTGGAATTTACCTTGCACTATATGATTTTGAGATTGATGACAGCAACGGCAACAACAACGGCCAGATAGATCCGGGCGAGACCATTGATATCATAGTTACATTAAAAAATAATGGCGACATAACAGCTACCAATGTTGTTGGTGAAATCAGTTCAACTTCCCCCTTCATAACTTTGGTAAATGCAAGCGCAACATTTGGTGATCTCGGACAAAATGAAACTGGCGAAGGTACCTTCACCTTAACAGCAAATGCGGGCACACCTCCGGGTGAGGCTGTGGAAATAAACCTTGAAGTAAGCGCCAATAGCGGAACATATACCAATGCATTCACAATGAATTTTGTAATCGGGCTTATTGTTGAGGATTGGGAAACAGGTGATTTCAGCCAGTATGAATGGGAATCAGGAGGAAACAGCAACTGGACCATTACTGCCACCAATCCCTATGAAGGAACTTATTGCGCACAATCCGGTAATATTAATGATGATCAAACTTCTTTCCTTAGCATATCCTATGATGTTCTTGCCGCTGGTGAAATCTCTTTTTATAAAAAGGTCTCGTCCGAAGGCAATTATGATTACCTGTCTTTTTATATTGATGATGTTTTGCAGGAACAATGGTCAGGAGAAATTGGCTGGGGTTTGGCGCAATACAATCTAACTTCGGGCCAGCATACCTTTAAATGGGAATTTGCCAAGGATTATTCGGTTTCAAGCGGATCTGATTGCGGATGGATTGATTATGTCGTACTTCCTTCAGGAGCTTCGCAATCTCTAACTGCACTGTTCACAGGCGATCCAACCGATTTGTGCGAAGGGGAAACAGTTAATTTTACCGATTATTCAATTGGAAATATTGTTTCATGGAGCTGGAGTTTTCCCGGAGGGGATCCGTCATCTTCAGGTTTCCAGAATCCTTCAGTTGCATATTTTAACGCGGGCAGTTTTGATGTCTCCCTCACTGTTTCTGATGGAACAGATTCTCAAACATTGACTATTGAGGATTATATAAATGTTGCTGCAATACCGGCCATTCCTGAACAACCGGAAGGTGAAGAATTTCCAATGTCATTTCCGGGAATGTTATGGGATTATTCTACTGCTATTGTCGCTGGTGCTACTTCCTATGAATGGATTGCCGAACCGGCTGATGCAATCGAAACACTGACAAACAATGGTAACACGTGTACAATTGATTTTACCGATTATTTTATGGGCCTGGTCTCGCTTAAGGTAAGAGCCTTGAATGAATGCGGGGAAAGTGCATTTTCAGAAGCATTTGATCTTAATGTTTTTTGGGAAGGCATCAATGAAATTGACCATAATGGTTTGATCATTTATCCAAACCCTTCATCCGGCCACATAACTGTTAATTTTGGCCAGCCAATAAATGATCAAATTGATATTCGGGTATTGAACAATCTTGGAATAGAAATACTTAAAAAAAATAATATCAAATCCGAAAATAACTTTATCTTTGAGATTGACCTTGGGAATTTTCAGCCAGGGATCTATTTTATGGAAATTTGCAGCGATAGAAAGAATGTAACAAATAAATTAATAATTAAGTAATACATTAATTCAGTTTTTGGTGATTGGAAATCCTGAATACTGTATCTCATGAACCGAAATGTTGAAAATAATAATCAAAAACATAAAATTATGAAACTGCTCAGACAAAATTTAAGAACTTTAGTTTTACTGGTTCTTATTGCTATTACAGGAAGTATTAATGCGGATGAATTCAAATATTCCGACAGTTGGGGAAACCAGGGTTTTAATCTGAAGAACCAAAAAACGACAGGTGTTGAAGTAATTTATTCAATTCAGTCATTTGAGATTGCCAAAGAAGTTATAAACGGGAAATCAATGGATGCAATCCGGCTACCAGGGAATTTATTGCCAAACAATGAAGGTGCTCCGGATTTACCCGGATCGGGCCGTTACATTGCTATTCCTCAGGGTGCAAGCGCCAACCTTCAGCTTGTCTCATTAAGGACAGAGAAATTTACCAATATTGATTTGGCACCGGCTTTTAGGATTCCCTGGGATACAGAAAACGGACCTTTACAATACAATGAAGATCCGGCGATTTATTCAAAAAATGAATTTTATCCTGCCCAACCGGTAATTCTTTCTGAAGTGACCCAAATACGGGGAGTGGATGTCGTGATGCTCGGAATTACGCCCTACCAGTATAATCCTGTAACCAAAGAACTGATTGTTTATCGCGATATCGAAGTAAAGATTGATTTCGAAGGTGGCAATGGATATTTTGGTGAAGATCGTCTCAGGAGCCGCTGGTGGGACCCGATGCTGTCAGATATGCTCCTGAATTTTGAATCACTCCCCAAAGTGAATTATAGCAAGTCCTACCAGGCTACAGATGAAACAGGTTGTGATTATCTCATCATCACACCCACCGGCGCTGAATTTCTTCAATGGGCAGATACCATTAAAAAATTCAGGACTTTGCAGGGTATATGCACAGATATTGTCACCGTTGGAGATATAGGCGGTAACAATGCAACAACAATTGAAAACTACATAAATACTGCTTATAGTACCTGGGATATTGTACCCGCCGCCTGCCTGATATTGGCGGATTACGGAACTAATCCTGCCACCAGCATCACGTCACCGATCTGGGATAGTTACTGTGTTTCGGATAATATTTATTCGGATGTGAATAACGACGATATGCCGGATATCATTTTCGCAAGGATGACGGCTCAAAATGCTGCTCAGCTTCAGGTTATGGTAACAAAGTTTATTAGTTACGAAAAAAATCCACCCACGGATCCTGATTTTTATGATCATCCTATAACTGCTCTCGGCTTCCAAACTGAACGCTGGTTTCAGATTTGTTCAGAAGCAGTAGCCGGTTTCTGGGAAGAGGCTCAGGGTAAATCCCCTGTAAGGATAAATGCTGTTTATGCAGGTAATCCCCAATCCGATCCGTGGTCCACTGCAACCAATACAAGCACTGTTGTTAATGTTTTTGGCCCGAACGGATTGGGTTACATTCCTGCAACACCAGGACAGGTAAACTGTACATGGAACGGAACTGCTGCAAATGTTGTGACTGCATTAAATAACGGAGCATTCATGCTTCAGCATCGCGACCATGGCTTCGAACAAGGATGGGGTGAACCTGCCTTTTCAAGCAGCAATATCAGCAGCCTTACAAACACAGATCTGACATTTGTCTGGTCAATCAATTGCCTTACCGGTAAATACAATTACAGCAGTGAAGTCTTTTCTGAAAAATTCCACAGATATACCTATAGTGGTCAGAATGCAGGTGCATTAGGGCTTAATGCAGCATCTGAAGTATCTTATTCCTTTGTAAATGATGCCTATGCATGGGGTGCATTTGATAATATGTGGCCCGAATTCCTTCCAACTTATGGTTCAACACCTGAACCGCGAGGAGTACTTCCCGCTTTTGCATGTGCAGCAGGTAAATATTTTTTACAGGCATCGTCCTGGCCTTATAATACAAGTAATAAAGAAGTTACCTATAATCTTTTCCACCATCACGGAGATGCATTTTCGACTGTGTTTTCTGAAGTTCCTCAGGCTCTTACAGTAGTTCATAATCCGATCATCTACGCAGGTGTAACAAGTTTGGATATAACCGCCAACGCTAATGCTTTTATCGCGCTTACAGTTAATGGTGAGATCATTGGAACCGCTGAAGCTACAGGAGGACCTATCTCAATCACCATACCGCCTCAGCAACCACCGGATCAGATTTTGGTTACCATTACATTACAGAATTATTACCGCTACGATTCCTGGATTGAGGTTATCCCGCCCGAAGGTCCGTATATTGTGCAAAATGCTGTAGAAATTAATGACGATGCAGGAAACGGAAACGGCATTATGGAAACTGACGAATCCATTCTGGCTTCAATTACCGTAGAAAACGTCGGTATCGAGGATGCACTTAATGTTGTCGTAACCATCGCAACAGCCGATGAATATATAACTTTAACTGACAATACCGAAAACTATGGAACAGTTGCAGCCGGTTCCATTGCAGTAGTACCTGATGGTTTTGGCTGGGATGTCGCCGATGATATTCCCGACATGCACCTGGTTATTTTTGAAATGAATGCCACTGATGGTGTGGATACTTGGACCACCTATTTCTCAGTTCAGGGACATGGCCCGCTGCTTGAAGTCGGTGCGCTGACCATTGATGACTCCCAGGGAAATGATAACGGCCGCCTTGATCCGGGTGAAACTGCCGATCTTGTTATACCGACATATAATAACGGTTCATACCATGCCATAGGGGCAATCGGAAATTTAAGTTCATCGAGTGGATTTTTGACCCTGAACAATACAACATACGATTTTAATGTAATTGGCGCAGGACTTATGGAAGAGGCCGTATTTAACGTTACAGTCGCTCCTAATGCACCCATCGGAACCGCTGTAAGTTTAATGTATGAAGTTATTTCGGGAGGTTACGAGCTTCAGGAAAATTTTGCCACCACTATAGGCCTGATCGTTGAGGACTGGGAAACAGGAGATATGTCTCAGTATAACTGGCAAACCGGCGGGGACGGAAACTGGGCTGTTTCAAATCAGAATCCCTATGAAGGAACATATTGCGTTAAATCCGGTAATATTGATGATGGAGAAGACTCGTGGATTTCTCTTGAATATGATATTTTCAGCAACGATAGTATCTCTTTCTGGTTTAAAGTATCTTCCGAAAGTTCGTATGATTACCTGAGGTTTTACATTGATAATGTTGAACTTTCTTCATGGTCCGGCGAAGTCGGATGGGCTAGGATGGCTTATGCTGTAACAGCGGGAACCCATATTTTTAAATGGCAGTATGATAAGGATTACAGTGTATCAAGCGGTACCGATTGTGGCATGCTGGATTTTATTATTTTACCAGCACCGCCTATGACAACTGCTTATGCAGGCATAGATGGTACAATTTGCGAAGGGGATAATTATCCCTGCGAAGGTTCAGCAACACTTTATAATGCTATTCACTGGACTACTTCGGGAACAGGAACATTCGATGATAGTCAGAGTCTGACACCTGTTTATACTCCGGGAGTCCTGGATATAGAAAACGGATCTGTGGTATTGACTCTCACAGCTTATGGCCCTGATTACAACGTTACTGATAATATGACTTTAACAATCAACGGAACACCAACGGCTCTTGCAGGGGAGGATGATGTAGTATGCGCTGTGGGTTCCTATGAATTGATCAACGCAGTTGCTGAGAATTATGTGTCGGTAGAATGGACTACTGCAGGTGATGGTTTTTTTGACGACAATTATATCATTAATCCTGTTTATACACCAGGCACAGGCGATTTGGAAGCCGGACTGGTTACATTGTCCTTCACAGTTAATGGAAATGATCCATGCGGTTCGGCCAGTGATGAGATACTGCTGACATTCACAGATGCTTCAACCGCCTATGCCGGAGATGATTCTGAAACATGCAGTAATGTACCCTTCTCCTTAAATTCTGCAACTGCTGAAAATTATTCATCTTTGGAATGGACAACAGCCGGGGACGGGACTTTTAACGAAAATCTGACACTCAATCCGGTTTATACTCCCGGAACTAATGATGCCACCACAGGCAATGTTACCCTGACACTTACTGCCTTTGGCAATGCCAACTGCCCTGAAGTTACTTCGGTAATAATACTAACCATCAATGCGGTTGCTTCGGCATTTGCCGGTGTGGATTCCGGGATATATTCCGATGAAACCTATACTGTTTCTGATGCAACAGCTTTGAATTACTCTTCATTACTCTGGATAACCTCCGGGGATGGTACTTTTGATGATGCTGCTATTCTGAATCCAACTTATACACCCGGATCAAATGACATTACCGCGGAACAGGTTACTCTTACTCTCACCGCTGGAAATGAAGATTGCGGCGATGTGGCTGATAATATGGTTCTTACGGTAAATACCAGTGGCTTGAATGAAAATCAGGCAGGATTGGATTTTGCAATTTATCCTAATCCGAACAAGGGAAGTTTTGCTATAGAACTAAATAGTGTGATCAATGAAGTGATTAGTTTCAGTATCGTAAATTCCCATGGTAAATTAGTTTACAGCGATGAAAATATTAAGATCGCCACCACTTATTCTAGAACTTTTGATCTGGATATCGAACCCGGTATCTATTTCATCAGGATCGAAAGCATGGAAATTTCTGTAACTAAAAAACTTGTTATAAATTAAAGGCTATTGAAAGATTTTTAACAGAATTCAAAAGAGTATGACTTACTCGTTTAAAAAAACCCTGTATAAATTTCACGGGGTTTATTTATAAAAATAAATTACCGTCCGATTATTTTATTATTATATTTGCATACTGATCGAATAAAGTATAATCTTAATAATCAACAATTATGAAACACATTTTACTTTCTTTCCTCACTGTAATAATTGCAGGCGCAATTATTGCCCAGCAAGTTCCCCGTGACAAGGTTGTCGTTGAAGAGGCAACCGGCACGTGGTGAAGTTTCTGTCCAAGCGCAGCACAAGGAGTTGCAGCTTTGGTAGCCAATGGAGATCCTGTGGCTCCGATAGCCAATCACAATGGGGATCCTTATGCAAATACGTATTCCAATGCCCGTAATTCTTATTATGGAATTACCGGATATCCTACCGTTAAATTCGACGGTATTTTACAGCAGGTAGGCGCCAGCGGCAATATGTATCCGACGTACAAAGCCAAGGTAAATCAGCGAATGGCCGTCCTTTCTGATTTTACAATTACCATGCTTGGTTATAACAACGGTTTAAATTATACGGTACTTGTCACCGTTGAAAATGTTGAACCCTATTCAGGAACCAATCTGGTTATGCAGTTTACCGTAACAGAATCCCACATTCCTGAAAACTGGGGCGGACTCACCGAAGTGAACCATGTAAACCGGTTGATGGTACCGAACCAGAATGGAACACCCCTTGATTTTTCCAGCCAGACAACCCAATCAATCCAATTGAACTTCAATATCAATGCAGGCTGGGATGTTGACAATATGGAATTTGTTGCTTTTGTGCAGAACAATACCGGTAAAGAAGTTTTACAGGGAATGGTAGTTGCCGTCAATGACTTACTGCCGATGGTTTACAACAACGCCGGATGCACGGCTATGCACATGGTTCCTCTTACGAATTGCTCCGGGGAAGTTGCCCCGCAAATAAATGTATGTAATGAAGGCGCTGAAAATCTGACTACCGTTGATATTAATTATTCGGTAAACAATGAACCGGTAAGTACCTTTCCGTGGAGTGGCAATTTATCCTATGGAGAAAGCGTGCTTGTTGATCTGCCTGCGATTTCGTTCAATCTGCTTGATGAAAATGATCTGCTTATATACACATCTAATCCAAATGGCAATCCCGACGAGGATACGTCCAACGACACACTTGTTTCGACATTTGTTTCAGCATTGGAAGTAGTTCCGAGTATTTATTCTTTTATAAAACTCGATGATAATCCTGAAGAAACCACATGGGAATGCAGGAATTCTGCAGGCGTTGTGTTGTATTCAGGCGGGCCTTATACTGTTGCACAGGAATTTGTTAAGGATACGTTTTACCTTTCGGATGATGATTGTTACACATTTACCATTTATGATTCCGGTGGCGATGGCCTCGTTGGAGGGACGTCGGGCTATACTCTACGGCAAAATGATTTCAGCATGATTTACCAGAATAATGATTTTGAAAATACAGAAGAACTGGTACAATTCGAAATAGACCAGGTTTCAATATCAGAAACGAATCAACCTGCCGATCTTACAGTGTATCCCAATCCATTTGCTGATCAGCTTTGGGTGACATTCAAAAACACATCGGCTGAAACCATTGAATTAACAATTTATAATTCAACAGGTAAAACCGTTTATTATTCAGATTACGGGAAAATGGATGCAAGATATCACAGTTTGATGATAGATGCTCAGACTTTTGCTCCGGGGATTTATCTTCTTAATCTGAAAGCCGGAGATAAAATTTTTACAAAGAAGATTTCTTCGTACTAATTAAGATTTGAACTCATATACAAAGCGGCAACCTTATGGCTGTCGCTTTTTTTATTGTCCGTGCGTAAAATTTGCAAATGTTATGAAATATTAATTAATATTTTTGATATTTGCACTGTTGGAAACTCATGATACAAAGTACACCCTCCATGAGAAGATTTCAGGTGTGATATTCGGGATTGACTTCCAGCGATAAATCTAAATCATTTTTTATGGAAAGATTTACGGGATTAATTGGCCTGGTGATGATCTTCGGGCTTGCCTTCTTAATGTCGAAC
The DNA here is from genome assembly GCA_020052415.1 of Bacteroidales bacterium. Taxonomy (GTDB): domain Bacteria; phylum Bacteroidota; class Bacteroidia; order Bacteroidales; family JAADJA01; genus JAADJA01. The sequence goes on from JAGVPB010000092.1 coordinate 45,543, forward strand.
AACAGAAAAGCGATCAATTATCGCCTGATCATTACCGGACTTCTTCTACAGATTGGGCTTGCCGTTTTTATTCTGAAGGTTCCACTCGGACAGGAAATATTCTACTGGATTGGCAAAGCCATAAACAAGATCCTTGATTTTTCGAATGAAGGAGCTTTGTTTGTATTTGGCGACCTGACCAAAGTAACACAAATCCTTCCTGATGAATTTGTAAAGAGGGGCATGTTTATTTTCATCCTTCTTCCCACTATTATATTTGTTTGTGTTCTGGTCGCAATTGCCTACCATATCGGTCTGATGCAGCGTATTGTTGCTGTTATTGCGCGATTTGTTCATTGGGCTATGCGCGTCAGCGGAAGCGAGGCTCTGTCGAATGTGGCGAGCGCATTTGTCGGACAGGTCGAGGCTCAGATCATGATCCGCCCTTATCTAAGCGGGATGACGCGCTCCGAACTCCTGGCATCTATGGCCGGAAGTATGGCCTGTATTGCCGGTGGCGTTATGGCAATCTATATTTCTATGGGCGTGCCTGCATCCTACCTGCTGGCGGCCAGCCTAATGGCGGCACCCGGAGCGCTTGTCATTGCAAAAATTGTTTTTCCCGAAACCGAGGAATCCGAAACCAAGGGAAAAGTAAAGCTTGAAATTAAAAAAGAACATTCCAATATTATGGATGCCATAAGCCATGGGGCAAGTGATGGAATGAAGGTGTCCATCAACGTAATTGCAATGCTTATCGGTGTAATCGCTTTGATCGCCCTGATAGATGCTTTGCTCGGATATTTCGGTCATTTTCTTGCATGGACTGGTCTTTCGCTTGACCTGATTGGTATTGATTTAACCCACATGAGGCTTAAAGATATTTTTGGTGCAATGTTCTCAGTATTTGCCTGGGGTATGGGAGTTCCTTCCGGTGATATTCAAACTGTTGGCGCATTAATGGGAACCAAAATGGTGATTAACGAATTTGTGGCTTATACCGATCTGACACCGATGATAGCTTCCGGCGCACTCTCAGCAAAAGCAGCAATAATTGCCAGTTTTGCACTTTGCGGTTTTGCCAATTTCAGTTCCGTAGCCATCCAGCTTGGCGGTATTGGCGCTCTTGCTCCAAACCGAAAAGCCGACCTCGCTAAACTTGGCCTGAAGGCGATGGTCTGCGGAACACTCGCCTCCTACATTTCTGCTACACTTGCCGGTATGCTTATGTAATTTTAGGATTCGGTTTTGTAACGAACATTTGATTACCGGATTTACTTAAGACTAACCTAAAATAGGTTTTTGACTGTTTTGTAACACTGCGGTTGGATAATTCGTAATACCATCAATTTAGACAGATTCAAACAACTATTTGAATTGATCATTTGTCTTGATGTTGCAAATTCAGCCTTATAATGATTTCTTAATTTTTATACTTTAATATGAAAAAATTCCAACTGTTAATTTTAGCTTTAGTTTCTGTATTTCTGGTCAACGCCGGTGTCGTTGAAAAAACTTATTATTTTGAGAACCCAGCGGTGATCTCCGCCGGTGAATTTCAATTGATTAATTTTGAAAACACCCAATTATTTGGCAGGGTGGGCGAACCCGCATTGCCTTATCATTCGGTTCAGCTTTTGCTTCCTCCCGGAGAGACGGCTGTTTCGATCGAATTTATTGGTGGTGAAGAAATTCAGCTTCCCGGTGAATATAATATTTACCCTCAGCAGGCTTCCCGGCCATTATCGCTTCCGGGAAACGGTTCATTCGCATTAAATGAGCTGGTTTACAAATCCAATGGTAATTACCCGGCAACTCCAACAGGTGAGCTTATCACAAGCCATCTGAACGGCTATGCTTTTGCCTTGTCAACATTTACTCCGGTAAAATACAATCCGGTGACAGGCATTGTTTCGGTTTACAGGAAAGTGACGATAAAAGTCACCACTGAGCCTTCGGATCAATCAGCCATTGCATTGAATAATCTTAAACAAAGTTCAGGTATTTTGGATAAAGTGAATGCTTATGCTCAGAACCCGGAAATGATTTATCAATATCCTGCGGCTCCAAAGACCAATGACGATTATCAGTTACTGATCATCACACCATCACAGTTTGCAGGTAATTTTGATGAATTGATTGCTGTTTATCTTGAAAGAGGCATAAAAACACAGGTCGTTTCAAGAGAAACTATTAATACCGGCGGAACCGGACAGGACCTCCAGGACAAGATCAGGAATTATATCATACAGGAATACCAGGATCACAGTGTAGAATATGTGTTATTGGGAGGCGATGTTGAGCATGTTCCATACAGGGGTTTTTATTGTTATGCAGTGTCGGGTAGCGGATATGAAGATAATAATATCCCGGCCGATCTTTATTACTCGGCCCTGGATGGCAACTGGAACACCGACGGCGATAGCTATTGGGGTGAACCGGGCGAGGATGACCTGTTGCCCGAAGTTGCTGTCGGACGTTTTTCGTTCAGCAATATAACCGAACTGAACGCCATGCTTCATAAAACCATTTTCTACCAAAACAGTCCGGTATTGGGCGAGTTTAACAATGCCCTCTTTGCAGGCGAATGGTTGTACGGAGATCCCGAAACCTGGGGCTCCGACTACCTCGAACTGTTGATCGGCCATCGCACAGATAATGGCTACGAAACTTATGGAATACCCGAAACCTATAACTTCATGAAACTCTATGAAGAAAACCAATCCTGGGGAGCCAATGATTTAATTACAGCCATCAATACCGGGAAGCAATATGTTCATCATGTAGGACATGCCAACTCCAACTATGTAGCCTATATGAGCAATTCCGATATCACCAATGGAAATTATTATGGAGCTAACGGTGTTGACCACAATTATACGATTTTTCATTCTCATGGCTGTATTTGCGGAGCTTTCGACGACAGCGACTGCATCATGGAAAAAATGGCTTCTATTGACAATTTCGCTGTTGCAGTGGTGGGAAATTCAAGGTATGGCTGGTTCAATGAGGGACAGACCGAAGGCCCTGCGGCTCATTTACACCGTGAAATGGTGGATGCCATGTATCACGAAAAAATAAATCACATCGGCGCAGCTTTCGCTGAAGCCAAGATTCAAACTGCTCCCTGGGTTACAGCTCCGGGACAATGGGAAGAGGGCGCATTGCGCTGGAATTTCTACGATATCAATATCCTTGGCGACCCGACACTGTCTTTATGGACGGCTGAGCCTGTTTCAATTGAAACTGCTTATGAAAGCGAAATCCTGATCACCGCTGCGTCTGCTTCAGTGACGGTTACGAGTGGCGGCAATCCGGTGGAGAACTTTAGCTGCACCATTCTGATGGATGGTGTATTATATGGAACTGCAAAAACCGATGCTTCCGGTGTGGCGCTGATCAATTTTGAAACAGCCTTTCCTGCTGCCGGTGAAGCCCAGTTGATTGTTTGCGGATACAATTGCTTGCCGACCTCTTATGTTATTTCCATTGTTTTAGATACAGGTATTGATGAAACCGGTGATTCCGGATTAACTGTTTATCCCAATCCATCGAACGGCTTTATCTCTCTCGGCTTTATCAACGATGCTCCGGAAGTTCAAATAACGGTTTTAAACCTGATGAACGAAGTGGTATTTACAAATAAGGCCGAAAGCCGGAATAACATGGCAATAAACCTCGATCTTAGCCATCTTTCCAAAGGAATTTACTTTATTAAACTGAGTTCCCGCGGGCAGGATATAACAAGGAAAATAGTTATTCAGTAATCCTTATTTTTATTCACGGGGTGACTTATATGCCGGACAATATAGTCACCCCGTGAATGTTAAGGCATCCACCGGCGCAAGTCTTGTGTGCCTTCCTTTATACGCTTCTGGCTTGTGCCTTGCTTGCTCATTTAAATTTTGTTTTGTACTCCTAAGCCAAAAGTAAAGATTTTTCCGCGTAAGTTAATCCGGTACAAATCATCTGCACTAACCACAAACGCTTAAAACTTGTTCGTTGAGTTGAAAAAAATACTGTATGTTATTTTTCATTTTATTTCCTCCTTTCTAAAATCACTTTCGAAAAAGAGCGTATCATTGACATTGTTATTTATCGCTATTATTCCATAGTCAGTGGTTTTTCTAATACTAAAGACTACTTTATCTGGAAGTGATATTTTATATTTGAGTCCCTTGTTTAAATTATAGTATATTTTATCTTCTGAATCTGGATAAACAAGGCCAATTTCAACTATATTTCCATGATGACGAACACCAATGTCTTCATAACCTGAGTCAAATTTTTCTTCATAAATAATTTTCTTTTGTACAACAGAATATATCAAATATCCTAAACTATCAAAATATCCAATTTCACTATCATTTCCACCAAAGGTGCAAAAGAAGAATTTTCTGTCACTAGTTATTGTAAATTCATTACAATTATAACTCATTGAATTAATTTCATCAAGCAAATTACCAAATTGATCGTAAATATAAAATATAGAACTAGCTGCTATGGCGTCATCATTTCCAATCCAAGCTTCAAAATTGAGAACTAAAGTAGAGTCAATTAACTCCCAAGAATGGTAAGAAAGTAAAGTCACCTCATTAATCCACGCATTCTCATCGAAATACTTATTAAATACAAGCTTACCTTCGGGAATTTCAAGGTCTTTCAACCTGACATTTTGTATTTTGTATTGATTATAATTTTTGAATGTTGCATACGAGGTTCTGTCCCTTAACTCAAACTTAAGGTGATTAAATGGATTCAGTGAAGCCATGTTTACGGTTTTATAAACAGATTTTGTTTGAGGATCAATAAATTGAACTTCGATTAAATTGTCAAAATCATCACGCCCATCATATAATAGTCTAAAATATTCATTGCCGGAAATTGATTGGCCACTTACTTCTTTTTTTGTATTAAAAATAAGTAGAAATCCAAAAAACAGAATGATAAAGGAAACATCAATAGATTTTTTCATATCAATTTCTTTTTAAGTTATTAATGCGAATCAAGGGTTAAAAATTAAGTAAATAAATGCGGCCGCTAATTTACCAAACACATGTACAAGAAGTCCTTTAGTTGACCGCACCTTGCTCGCTCTTTGAAAATCTGTTTTTTCGATTAACCAGTTAAATAATCCTTCAATAGGTTGGCGAACCTTAGGTTTCATGATTCTATTTATTTATTTGATTTTCCAAATATTTAATTCTTTCATCCTGCTTTATTATATAGAGGGTTAATTCTTCAATTTTTTGTAATAATATTATTCTACTCCCCATTTTTTAGACCACGAAATTACTTTTCTTAATTGAAATTAATAATATTAGTTGTTGTTGTATTGCTGTTAATATCGGGAAATAAC
>JAGVPB010000063.1 GCA_020052415.1 Bacteroidales bacterium
GCTTGTCGAAATGTGTATCATTCTGTAAATCAATCATGTTTCGACAGGCTCAACATGACCATTGAGGTAAAAAATGACTTTTGAGACAGCCTCTTTTTTGAGTAACCATACGCCTTTATATTATTTCATCAGTGTCATTTTCTTCGAATCGCAAATGTTACCATTTACTTCAAGACTGAAAATATAAATACCCGAAGATAAACCATAGGAGGAGAATTTAAAAAAGTACGATCCTTTATCCATAGTCCCATAATCGAATGACATGATAGGCTTTCCGGAATAATCGAATAAATAAACGATAACTGTTGCTTTATTATCAAGTATGTAATTGATACAGGTTGACCCATTAAATGGATTAGGGTAGCAAGTTATATTTGGCTCTTGGATTTCTGAATTTGGAATTTCATTACCTGTTATTGGATCCTCTACGAAATTCCCTTGTCCATCGTTGAAAAGTATTGACAGGTTATCGGGCAAATAAACATTTAAGGTTTTCACGGCTATTATATCGTTGTAACCATTCCCGTCAATGTCAGCACTACAGCAATTTCGCCATGCTTCTTGAGGATTTGAAGGCGGCAGTGATACGAATTGCGAATCAGAAAGCTGAAAATCACCTTGGTTATAGTAGATTATAAAGCCAGTTTTATTGGATAATTGAAATAAAATATCCTGCAGGTTATCATTGTCAAAATCGGTAACGAAGAACCTATCCGACATGGGTTGGAAATAAAATTCATTAATGGTATCAAATAAATTATTTCCATGGTTTTCATACATTATAAGACTAGTCACATTCGCAACTGGAATACCTACAACAGTTAATATATCATTATCTCCATCCAGGTCGAAATCTTCTATTGAGACTCCCTCTTTAAAATTATAAGTTTCCAACACCAGACATTGGTATCCCTGTGGATAACTGAAATATACCTCAGTATTTTGTCCGCAGATCACAATATCATCTCTACAGTCTTCATTCAAGTCACCACATGCAATTGCAGAAGGGTAGTAATCACTTACGTTATGATACTCGGGTAAGGAAAAATTCCCGAATTCATCGTTGTAAATTATACCCCAAAATTGCCCAATGTGTGAAGCAAAAATTATATCCGTAAAACCATCACCATTAATATCTCCTACAGTTCTGTATCCAATGCTTTCATCTGTATTCAAATTAAAATATGAAATATCATTTAAATTATAATCTTCAATGATCGCTATGAATGTATTATCGTTTATTGTATCTATGTGATTACACACGATTTCTTTATTTAATCCTGAATTTAAATTTTCTAATAAGATATTTGACTGTCCACCATAAATAAATACAGAATCATTAAACGACATTATTCCATTACCATAATTTATAGTTATTGATACGCCACTCCAATTCTGTGAGCTATAATTATGACCGACAATAATGTCGTTATCGCCATCCTGGTCAATATCGCCTGCTGTAACGCTCCAGGCAGCAAGTGGGATGCTGTAATAGCTTTTATTGTCGCCAGTAGAAAAGGAAAGTACGAGCAAAGGAATTAATAGTGAGGTATGGCGTATGAAAATAACTAATTTAGATTTAAATTTTTTCATATTCAATTCTTTCATTAGTTAACGGCTTCAAATTGCTTGTAAATTTATACAAAATTATTATGCCCCTCTTCGATATTTTAAAAAAATCATTAATAATTTAATGCCAGGAAATTTGTCACTTTTAGAAATAAAGGATTACTTACTTTATTTTCTTTGCTATTTTTGCAATACTTGTATTTAACAATTGCAACCTTCAATGTAAGGGATTGTATAAATGCTTTAATCATCGTTTTTGATAAAACTATAAAATGTAATAATATGAAAAAGATCTTAGTAATAGTAGTGGGTTTGGTAATCCTTGTTTCGCTTAATACGCAGGCTCAAAAGGGAAAAGAAATAATCCTGGGTGTAGGCGGCGCGTTTACCACGGTTTGGATCATTAATCAAAGTTTTTATGGTGAGCCTGAAGTGGATTACGCTCCAAAGATCGGATATGCCGGTAGCCTTAACCTGGGGTATAACTTCACTGAAAGTATATCGGTTATAACAGAATTGCAATACTCTTTGCAGGGACAGAAATACGATGGAGATCAAAAGATCGGAGGCACAGAATACAAGGCATTAAGAGACATTGACCTCCGGTATTTAAATATTCCCCTGTTTTTCAAATATGCTTTTGGCTCAGGAGGAACCAAATTCAGGTTTATGGCCGGACCTCAGGTTGGTATTTTACTCGGAGCCAACCAGGATTATACAAGAGATGGAAAAAAATATTCCTCTGACCTCGCAGCTTTCCCATCACAATTAAATCTTGAAGGAGAATCTTTCCAACCCGGCGCATCAGATATTACTGAAAGATATGAGAAAACCGATTTCAGCCTTGTAATAGATATCGGAGCTGATGTCCATCTTTCCGATCTCCTTTATATCAGCGGAGGCATCAGGGGGCATTATGGCCTGATGGAAATCAATGCCGTACCTTACCAGATTAAAAACCTCGATGGCGAATACACGGCTTCAAAAAACCTGTGGGGCGGAATCTACGTCGGGATCAATTACAAACTTGATGTTCAGGGATACAGCCAGCGGAGCTTCTAAGGCGGCCTATAGATTTTTTGTAGTACAATAAACGGGATTAAACTTTACTTTCTGTAAAATGGCCCGGAGGTATTTGGGTATAAGGGTATATGGGTATATAGGAAACAGCCCTTATTTCCATTATTTCCAGTATTCTCCCTATTTCCTTTATTTCCCTTATATCCCCTATTTCCCCTATTCTCTTTTAGCTAAATTTCACCCAGGGTCCAGACAACTAAGCGTTCTTCTTAAAAAGCTCGCGTGAAATGCGAAGCATCGTTTCAAGATCAACGAGGATATTGATGATGAGGTAAGTCCCGAAGCCTATCAAAATTATTCCGACGATCCTGTTCATCCAGATCATGATGTGAATATTGAGATAATGCTTTATCTGGTTCGAAACAAAACATTTGATCAGGTCGGTTCCAAAGATGGTTCCCAGTATTCCGATCAGAAAGAAATACAGCGACTTATTGTTCACACCGAATTTGGCGCTTAAAGAAACCACTACTGTGATCCAGATAAACCACATTCCCGGGTTGGCAGCATTCAGGAAAAATCCTTTTATAATATAAACATAAGGTTTACTCTCCTTATTAATCTCACTTCCCTTGCTTTCAGCATTCGGATTCTCAACTTTCCTGATAACCGTAAAAGTTCCGAAAATGATCAGGATGATACCGCCGATAATACTGAAAATGGTATTTTCACGGGGATCAGTCCCTAAAAACTGTATGGATCCAAAATAGGCTAAAAATAAAGCTGTCAGGTCGCTGAAGAAAATACCGAGCGCCAGAAAGGCTCCGGATCGAAAACCACGGTGTATTCCGGTTTGAATGAGGGCAAAAAATGCGGGGCCAAGCAAAACGGCAAAAGTCAATCCTACTATTATTCCCTGCAAAAATGGGCTCATTTATTTATCTATCTGTTGGGATTTTATTATTATTGATGTAAGCTGTAAGGTATTCCTGCCACTGCAGATGAAGGGCCTTTTTCAAAACACGGGGAAATTTATTTGCCCCACCCTCTTTTCCTTTGAGTTTCATCCAGTCGGAAAACACTTTAGAAGGCAAAACCTCTACAAACACCTCCCTGATGGCTTCAATCCTTTCCACCCGGTAATCGTCGTTCAAAACTTTCAGGTAACCATCCAGCTTTTTCTGAGCAATTTGCGAATCTATTTCACCATCACAGCCAAGATACCATTGATGGGCAAACATACTTTCGTATTCAATTCCGGCAACGGTGAATTCCCTGATTTCGACATTCATTTCATTTTCAAGCATCTCAATGGCGCGGGTCATGTTTTCGATGGAAAGGTGCTCACCACAGATACTGAGGAAATGCTTTGTCCTGCCGGTAATTATCACCTCACTTTTTTCCCTGCTTGTGAACCGTACCACATCTCCTATCAAATACCTCCACGATCCTGAACATGTTGTAATCAACAGTGCATATTCTTTATTTTCTTCAACATTTTTAATGGTAAGAACTTCCGGATTACTTGTCAGATTACCTTCCGGGTCGAAATTATCGTCGGTAAACGGAATGAATTCGAAGAAAATATCATTGTCGAGGATCATTTTCATTCCCTTTGCATCGAATCCATCGGTGTAGGCAATATATCCTTCCGATGCAAGATAAGATTCCTGAAAATAAACCTTTTTACCAAAGAGCTTTTCAAAACTTTTGCCATAAGGACCGAAAGAAACGCCGCTGTGAACATATACCGATAAATTGGGCCATATATCATGAATGGATTTCAATCCGTAATGATCAATGATCTTTTCAAGAATGATCTGTATCCAGGCCGGCACACCGACGATTACCCCAATGTCCCAGTCTTTCGCATTCTTGATGATTTCATCCAGCTTGGTTGACCAGTCCCTTTCGCGCGAGATACGCTTTCCCGGCTTGTAAAAGTGCTGAAACCAGAAAGGAAGGTTCCCGGCCGAAATACCTGAAAGGTCGCCTTCATAATAGGTTCCGTTATATTGTAAATGAGTACTGCCGCCGATCATAAGAAAGCCCTTTTCATAAAATTCAAGCGGTAAGGAAGATTTAACCGTTGAAACCAACTGTCTGATGCTTGCCTTCCTGATGGCGCGGATCATATCGCCGGTCACCGGAATATGCTTGCTCGAAGCTTCGGATGTTCCGGAGGTAAGTGCAAAATATTTCACCCTCCCCGGCCAGGCAACAAAGGCTTCCCCATTCAGTGCCCTGAACCACCATTTCCGGAACATTGCATTATAGTCAAATACGGGAACTCTTTTCTGAAATGCCTTTACAATATCTTTTTCATGTATCACATCGGTAAAATCATAATACTCGCCAAATGCAGTAAACTGCGCTTTGCGAATTAATTTTTTCAGTACTTTTTCCTGTATTTTATAAGGATCGGTTTGCTTCTTCTTTTTCTGATCCAATGGAAAATTCCTTAGTTCGTAAGCTTTCTTTATGATTGATCCTAATATAGGCATGATGTTTTTTATAGTATTATTCAGGCAAAAATATGAATTAAAATTTAGTATTTTTAGAATAAATTTCAAACCGTGAAAATGGCACTTAAACTTGTTATCGTCTGCATCATTTGCATATCGGCTATTGTATTGCTTTATGCTTTGGGAGTAGTTATTTATTCTTCAGTTACAGCCTTTCACCCTGATCCGGTTTTAAAGCTGCAAACCGTTCGGAAAGGCCTTGACCGGATTTTGCCGGATGCAGAACTGAACATTCTTTCGTGGAATATTGGCTATGCAGGATTAGGCGCGGAAATGGACTTTTTTTATGAAGGAGGTAAAATGGTCAGACCCGATGAAACGCAAAACCAGCAGTATATTAAGAGCATCCGGGAATTTATAACCAAACAGGATAACCTTGATTTTATCATGCTTCAGGAAGTGGATTTTAATTCTGTAAGAAGCTATAACCTCGATCAATCGGAATATATCAATAAGTCACTGAATAATTACTCTTATACAACAGCCATTAATTACAAATCGGGATATGTTCCGTTACCAGTGCTGGATCCCATGGGAAAAGTCAAATCCGGGCTGATAACTTCTTCAAAATATAATCCTGTCGAATCTTTTCGGATTTCGTCTCCAGGTTCATATCCCTGGCCTAAGCGATTATTCATGCTTCGCCGCTGTATCCTGCTTTCAAAATATATTGTTGATGATGGGCATGAACTTGTATTGTTCAATATCCATAATTCGGCTTATGATGATGCGGATGCTTTACGGAATGAGGAATTGAAACTGATAAAATCCCTTGCAATGGAAGAATATAAGAAAAGCAATTATGTAATCATTGGTGGCGACTGGAATCAGAATCCGCCGGGACTGGATCTAATTAAAATCAAAGAATATAAAGTACGGACTGAACGGCCTGTAAATCCTGACCTCATGCCAAATGACTGGCAATGGATCTATGACGAAACCCTTCCGACCAACCGTGATGTGAACCAACCATTTGATAAAGACAAAACAACCTGCTCACTCCTCGATTTCTTCCTTGTATCTCCAAATGTTGAGGTAATGGAAGTTAGAACATTTGATTTAGAATTTCAGCATTCAGATCATCTTCCTGTCATTATAAAAATACAACTCCGATAAAACTAATTCCTGTATCAAAAATCCGGTTCACCCTTCGAGACAGGGACTGCTTCACACATCCCTTGCTAAAGTCCCTTCCTCAGGGTGACCGGCAACTGTGTACCTGGTCACACTGAGCCCTGCATCAGGAGGGATGTGTGCGTTTGCGCAGGTGTCGAAGTGTGCAGAGGTAAATCAAATCCTAAATCCTAATTCTTAAATCCTTCACATGAATTTCCGGATGAGGGCTCTTATTTCACAAGCATCATTTTATGCTTCAGGTTTATTCCATTACCTGTCAGCGCGAAATAATAAACCCCGGGAGATAAATTATAGTTATGGGCATCAAAATGTTCTACATACTTGCCCGGCAACCTGTCTTCATTGCTGATAAGGGTAGTGATCTCCACACCTAAAAGATCATAAACTTTAAGAGTTATTCTTTCAGGCTGCAATAATTTAAACGAGATTACCGTGCTCTGCATGAAAGGGTTCGGGTAATTAGGCTCGAGAGATGCAAATGGTATTTGTTCCGGTTCGCTTATACCGGTACTTAATACTGCTGCTGTATCTACGATCGCTGTCCATACACTGAGACTTCCATCCTGCAGTCTAGTCCAAATCGGCCTGACCACATTATTATACGCCGAAACATTATTATAATCCCCAAAGAATACACCCGACCAGGGAAGAAAAGGATCTTCGCTGATCTTAAAATTGATGAAGGTTTCTCCGCCATCTGTGGAAACAGCCATGTAAACATCGGTATTCTCGTCTTCGTAATTTCTGCGGTCGTAAAAAACAAACCAGAGATATCCGGTAACCTGGTCAATAGCCATCCATGTGAAAAATTGCTGTTTTCCTGCCGGATCATCATTTACCCTGATCGGGGTCACCCAGGTATTTCCGCCATCGGTTGATTTGGCAAGCCAGACATCAGTATCATTTTCTCCGTTGCGCTGATCCGACCAGTTGATATAAATATTCCCGTGATAAGGCCCGCCGCTCAGATCACAAACCGTTACTGGCAAACCATTACAACGGCTGATACCCGGAATACCATAATCCCAGCCGGTCGGGAAAGGATCTACAAAAATATCCTCAGCCAGCCAGGTTTCGCCCTGATCGGTAGAGCGATCGAAAACAAGGCCTTCAGGACCTGCCCACGCCACATAGATTTCTCCGTTTGGACCCACGGCAGGAACCGCACCCTCAGTAGTATTATCACTGTCAATGCAATCGCCGTCAACTTCATTTACCTTTACTGCCGGGCTCCAGTTTTCCCCCGCATCCAGAGATTTTGAAAACAGAATGCTGCTTTTGTCATTCGGGTTCGAACTACCGTAATCGTCAAACTGTGTCCAGGTCACATAAATATTGTTGTTGGTCCAATCCACCACTGCCCATTCCTTATCCTGGGCCTTGGTTCCGTTCAAACCCATATAAGAACCATCGTTCCAGGTTAAACCTCCATCTGTAGATTTTTGACAAACAATTCTGTCAATCCAGTTTCCGGCTGGGGGCCAGGCCAGGTGGAAAAAATAATAATTCCCGGCAGTATCAACAATGCAACAGGGATCGCCCCAAACACCATTCGATGGTGAAGTAAGAATACCTGCGTTCCAGCTATACCCTCCGTCTTCCGAATGATAAACATTATTGATATTGGCTCCGCCTATCAACTGATCCGTATTGCCAGGGCTGACATAAATCGAGGGTTCCTCCGGTTCATTCGAAGAACTGATCATCACATTCTGATGCTGTGCAAGGCCAGTACTTACAAAGAATAATGCAATTGCTGAACTGATTAATATATTTTTCATTTTTTCAAAAAGTTGAGTCGTAAAGATATTCATAAAAACTGTTCAAATGACAAGAATGGTAGGAATATAGTTGTCTGTTGAGGAGCAGCCGGTTCTTGACAAATTGTACATTGATGTAAATTGATGAATCCGCATTTAAATAATGCTTTAGTAAACAATCCGGTGATTGGTAATAAAATAACAAAATGTCATTCCGCCGTCATTTTAAACTGTCAAAATTTCAATTCACTGCCTGTTTTAATTTTCCTTTTTGTTCTCATTTTCAGAAATTTATAAATTCACTACCATCTTAATCCTCCTCAGGTATAATTTTTGAAATCCGGAAATTTCAGAAATTAAAAATTGAGTTCAAATTGATTGTTTAATTTAAAGTAAAGGAGGACCAAATAATGAACATTCTAAAAAGATCCGACATGTATCGTCCATCCTTGCCGTCTCTGATTGATAACTTTTTTTCAAGAGACCTGATGGACTGGAATTCATTCAATTTCTCCAGCACAAATACCACGCTTCCTGCTGTGAATATCAGGGAAACTCATGACGATTTCATCATCGAAGTTGCCGCTCCGGGTTTGACTAAAAATGATTTCCGCGTTAATCTCGAAAAAGGCCAGCTTGTAATTTCTTCCGAACACAATGAAGAAAAAAAGGAAAATGAAAACAATTATTCAAGGAAGGAATTCAGCTATCAGGCTTTTCAGCGTTCATTTTCACTTGATGAAAACCTTGTGGATGGAGAAAAGATTTCTGCCAAATATAATGATGGGATACTATTCATCACAATTCCTAAAAAGGAAGAAGTGAAACCCAAGCCGGCAAGGGAAATTAAAATATCATAAATAGCTTTGCCGACATGATAGATCATCATAAGGCTGTCTGATCAGGGCAGCCTTTTTTCTTTTTACTTTTACTTTTTATCTTGTTTCTTCCCTACACCGTAATCCCCATTTCCCTCATTAGCAACGTGGCATTCATATTTTTCGAAACCCCTTCTCTGAGCCTGTAATCGAAGGCTAAGCGGTCGTTCTCGATGTCAACTTCAAAGCAGCGGTTGCAGATGTGTTCTGGAAAAGTATCCTGTAACGAACCGAGCGATACATCATGAGTAGCCACAATACCAGCGGTTTTAAACTGAACCAGTTGTCTCAGCAAAGCCTCGGAACCAGCATGTTTATCCCTCGAATTAGTTCCTTTTAAAATTTCATCCAGAATGATAAACAATTCAACTCCCCTTTTCAATTCTTCAATGATCGCCTTCAACCGTTTAAGCTCCGAATAAAAATAAGATTCATTTTTGTGCAAGGAATCTGCGGTGTGAATGCTTGTATAAAGATCCACCGGTTTGAACCGGAATGATGTTGCGCAAACAGGAGCACCGCACGTTGCCAGGACCAAATTCACACCTACGGTTCTGAGATATGTGCTTTTACCCGCCATATTTGCTCCGGTTATGATGAGAAACTGACCTTTCTTAATATCCGCCGGGTTGTCAACCCGTAATTTCCCAGGGATCATAGGATGACCCAGCCCTTCAGCCTTAATGATGTTCTCGTATGTGACAATCTCAGGAAAGCAGAATTGCGGATTATTATAACAAAAATTAGCAAAACATACCAATACATCAAATTCAGCTATAGTTTCAAACCAGTTTGCAACTTCTTGCCTGTGTAATTTTTGCCAGTTTTCGAGGCGCTTCATTTGAAGAATATCCCAAAGCAGCAATCCATTGAAGATTGTCCAGGAAACAAAGTTCAGGCGGTTATCCAAAGCCGTCAGGATGGATGATAATGATTTTAAGCTTTTCGAGGCAGAACACGCATCGCTCTTTACTTTATGTTTGAGTTCGGCCAGTCGCGGCGAAATTACCGTGAGTGTTTCAATTTTTTTTACCAGTAATGCAAATTTAGTAAGCATTTCTGATGTTTTGCTTACCTGGAAATGTCTCCTGTTTATTCTTATAGCAAAGGCCCCTGAAATGCCCAGGGGAATTGCTAAATAGAAAATAAATTGCATTCCTGAGATTATACCGAGGAAAGTAAATAAAATCATCATTATTGTCAGTACAGGAATGATGACCAGCAGTAATAAAAAAATGAAATGATTAAACAATGCCGGTAATTGTAGCCAGTTCAATATCCTTTCCTTATCTGACTTTTTATCTTCGTACACCATACCTGTTGCCTGAAAATCCTGCCGCCAATCCATTTTCTCCTTTAATTCTGCGATTGCGTCCTGGTTCCTTTTAATGATTTCGGGTTCCAGACAAAGCTTTTTCAACTTGAATGCAAGGTTATCCCTGCCGGTATTTGTGGATGTTCTGTTCAGCATCTGAAACAGTGAACCTTCTCCGAAAATATCCAGATCCAGGGTAAAAGGGTGACCCGGATCAATAAATTCCATACCGTTTTCAAAGCACGAAAATTTTCCATCCAGCGTATCAAGTTCATTTCTGTTGATTTTTATTTTGGACTCCAGGAATTTTTTATCGGTTAGTATTTTGGAATGTATCCTGATCAAAAGGATAAAAATTGCAATGCCTGCGAAAAGTGATATTGTAACTCCAGCCGGTGAACCATTTTTGGCAAAAACCAGAGCCAATATAGCTGCAAATATAAAGGTCGCCAGACGCAATAAAGAAACTAATTTACTTAACCGGAGAGAATGTTGAAGTAATTTTTCGTTGTGTTCAAGGGCTGACTGATACCCGTTCTTAATACTGGTAAGCATATCTGTTGAGTTGTTTTCCTTGCAAAAATAGGATATTTGGGAAGGCAGGAAGTCAACAGAATAAAAGAAAAAACGGAGCCCACTTAAGTGGACTCCGCCAAACCCAAAAGAATCGAATTATGAAAAAATTAATCAACTATTAATTTGTAGGGAGGATAAGAAAAAATAAAATCATTTAATTTTACTGTATATATTCCTTTATCCACATGCTGCAAATTTAAAGAAACTTTTTTATCTGAGAACATTTTTTTAAAAATTTTTTTGCCGTTTAAATCAAAAATTTCAATTTCCCCGATTATTTCATACGGAACCTCAACCGTAACAAACCCATTTGCAGGATTCGGATAAATTTTAATACTTTCATCAAAAGTCAATCCTGAACCGACAAGAACAGTGTAGTAGCAGGTAGTATAAGCAGGATTTTCATAAATCATAACTCCATTATTCTCATAACAGAGTGCTTCATAAACCCCGCAGGCGCTGCCATAGGAATTGTTACAACTGTTCAGTATCCCAAAATAACTTCCCAGTCCCTCAATCCATACTTCTTCCTTCTCGTTCAGGTATTCGTAAAGTATTACCCTCTTTTTGTAGCCATCAAGTAAAAGAACGGAATCAACATTTATAACAACAAAATGTAAAGTATCATTGTTCAAATAAATATTTCTTGCTTGTAAAGTATCACCTGTTTCAACTCCGAAATCATAGATCAGTCCCTCATAGTAATCAGGAGGTCTCAAAAAGACCCTGTGTTCAGCATCTTCCCTGATAAATCCGTAATCATTCCAGATAAGCTGATCTTCTTCATTGCAGCGCTTCACTTTCTGATAGGTGAACCCTTCGATTATTGAATCGCCTTCAAACTTAATATAGTAAGTGGAGTAGCTGGTTCCGTTCGGCAGGCAATGAATATCAACAGTACTCCAGATATTTGCATTGTCAACGATCAGATTCTCCGTTTGACTTATAGCGAAACTGACAAAAAATGAAAGTATAACAGGTAAAAATAATTTCATATAACTGTCCTGAATTTTTTCAGGTTTAACAAAAGTAATATGAAAAATATTTTTAGGTATCCGTTTGCCGGAATTTAACAGTTTTTTAACACCACTGAATATTATTCCCACACAGAATAGGGAAACTTCACCAGGTTGGAATTATAATATTTGGGATCGTCAGTTACATCCTTTCCGATCCAATCAGGCAATTCGAAAGGCTGGTTTTCATACTGCAACTCGATTTCAGCAATGATCAATCCTTTATTCTCGCCCAAAAACTCATCCACTTCCAGGAACAAATCTCCCCAGGGTATGGTGTACCTGTATTTAGAAATCAAAGGCTTTTCACATAATTCTTCCAGGATTACCAGAGCATCTTCAAATGGAATATCATATTCAAACTCGGTTCTGGAAGCTCCTTTTGAAATTCCTTTAACCGTCAGAAAAGCCTTCTGTTCTGCAATCCTGATTCTAACGGTTCTTTCCTTTACAGAACTTAAAAATCCCTGCTGAATTAAAACTCCGGTTGTCAATTTCTTAAAGTTCTCATTTTTAACAAGGAATTTCCTTTCTATCTCCTGGTTTGATTTTTTCATTAAGGTGATTAATCCAAATTATTTTGTAATAATAAATCTCCTTATTTTATTGGATAAATCGGTGGTAATTTTATAAAAATAAACACCTTCCCCGTAATCACCCGTATCCAGTTGTATTGAATGATTACCTTCCTTCATATTTCCCTCAACAATAGTACGAATAGTACGGCCATGTATGTCTAATACACTTAAATTGACCCGGCTTGCATCTGTGAGATTGAATTCAATATTTGCATTTGAATGAACGGGATTGGGAAAAATATTAGAAAAGCCATTTCCGCTAAGTTCATTCTGTTCCATCCCGGTAAACAATGTGTTAAAGGTTAGCCCGTCAATCCAGAGTTCAAACCCAAAGTCCCAGGTATCGGCATGAATTTCAACGTAATTTAAATCATCAAATGAAATATTACCGATGATTGACCTTGCCCAGGGACTTCCTCCTGCAAGCGGAATATCAATACGCTTCCATTGTCCTATAGTAGGGTTAAGGATTACTGCAGCAGATGCGGTGTATTTATAATATCCTCCGCAATTGTTCCCGACAATAACATGGCAAAACTGGAATCCATACCCGGTATTGTTAATTGATTTCAACCAGAAGGTAAGTGTGTCTTCTTCCAAAACACTCCAGGAGGCAATGGAGTCTCCGGCAGGACGATACATAGAACCAATATCCCAGCCGTTTCCGGTCGGTATGTGAACCGAAGCCTGACCGAACAATTTTTGGTTATAATCCCATTCCACCAATGTCGGAAGGGAAAGCCCATAACCCCCGCATGCTTCGGGATATGCATACCAAACTGCATCAGGTTCTGACATATCAGCCGGGTATTGCGTCTGAAAAACAGGATCTGTGCCCGGAACATAAGGATTCCAAATGACTTCACCATAAGTTAGATTATCATTTTTATCATAAATTTTACATGCAAGAATGGTTTCGTCATTAATAATAAAGTTGTTCATTACAGCATAAATATCGGATGTAGCTTTATTTTCAACGTGATAAAAAGTGGTGTTCCTAAAGGTATTTGCTGAAATAGTATCCTCTTCAGCAATTCCTGAAATGTAAATTCCATTCCTGTTGTTTGGAAACTGATTACCGGTAATAATGCTGTGTTCAGTTGCAATGAGTGAAATGGCTACTTTATTGCCTTCAAAGTTATTATTAAGAATAAAATAATCATGAGAAAACTGATTTTGATAAGGCGGAATTACACCACCTTCCCAAAGTTCAATTCCGGTAGGATTTTCGCTTATCTCATTATCGGTAATCAGGTTATTGAATCCCCTGTCAATGGCAATCCCTGAATATTGATTTCCAATGATCTCATTATTGCTTACGATGCTGTTAAAGGAATATCCGAGCCACAACCCATAATGGCTGTAGTTGCAATTGTTGTATTCATAAATATTTCCATCGGCAAAAGTGGCTTCTATGGCATTGTGAGGTGAATAAGAACATTCATTATAAGCAAAATAGTTATTGTTAACAATTTGTGAATATTGGTACTGACCGAGGAAAATGCCATCGCCTGAGTAAGAGAAGTCGTTGTAGGTAACAATATTATTATTTGAAACGATCAGCAAAATAGCAGCGCAATCACTGGGATTGGTATAGGGACGGTTGATATGGGATGCCACATTATCGGTGATTGTACAATTATCGGTAAAATACATCCTGATTCCGTAGGAGGTATTCCAGGCGAAGTTGTTATCTATAACCCAGATACTATCACATTCATAAAGTGCAACGCCGTCATTTTGCCACCTCATAATATTATTTGTTACAGAGGCATTTTGTGTCTGGTACATCATGACACCACCACCAAGCGCTTGCTGATAATTTGTCCAAACAGAAATCCAGCCGGTGGAGTCAACTTTATTGTATGAAAAATCATTTCCATCAATCAGAATATGATCTGAATTCATCACATGAATTGCATAATAATAGTGGCTTACGGCATCGAAATTCTCTATCCGTATGTAGGAAGAATTGGTGATCTTAATCATATATCCCTGGTAATTTGTACCATCCACATTTACACCGGAACCATCAATCCTAATGCTGTCCTTGTTGTTGATCTGAATAATTCCGTCATTACCCGTATCGGGAATAGTATAATTTCCGGGATTAATGATGACCCAGGAAAAGCTTGGAATTTGCATGTTATCCTGCAAATCCATGTAAATTTGTTCGTAGGATAAGGCCGTTACAAACGAGCTGAGGAAAAAAGCAAAGACGATCTTTTTCATAACAGTATTTTTTAGAATAGAAAGGCGAAGTTACTAAAAATATTTCTTAACATGAACTTATAAATTTAAGGTTTCGGGTTGTCGGCTGAATACAGCTATTGCAACTTCTGCTGCTACTGCAACTGGTCACTGGTTACTTGTTACTGGCTGCTCGTTGCCGACTGCTATTGCCACTGCCGCTGCTACTGCTGCTTTCACTGCCGCTGCCGCTGCTACTTATTTTCTCTATCCCCTTTTACCTAAAAAAAAGACCCCACATCTCATGAGGTCTCTTTTATATATCAATTTTAATTGAAGATAGGTAGCTGTCACCCCGTTAACCAGCAACTTGAAACCTTAAA
>JAGVPB010000013.1 GCA_020052415.1 Bacteroidales bacterium
AAGGGGGTCAGCATCCGCCGGAATGTCATGTAAATGACCGGCTGAATTTTTTATTTACAAAGCCGATTTATGGGGGTCAGTATGCTCCGGAATATCCATTTAGTGCTTAATACCAGTTTCGTGCTTTTAAATGCCCGCCTCCGCCTGTACCTGAAGCAATAATTTGAAATTTCCTTTTTCCAGATCCTATTCCATCGCTTGCTGATTATTGGTGACTACCTAAGCCAAATACGACAAAAAAAGACCGCCGGTTCCAATACCGACAGCCTCTCAACTTTTATCAAACCACTATTTATTTCGGCTTCTTAGTTTTCTTTGCAGCTTTCTTAGCTTTCTTTTCCATCTTCTTTCTGATGACAGCCTGAGCAGCCGCCAATCGTGCAATCGGAACCCTGTAAGGTGAGCAGCTCACATAGTCAAGTCCGACCCTGTAACAAAATTCGACCGAAGCCGGATCACCACCGTGCTCGCCGCAAATGCCGAGCTTAATGTTCGGACGGGTTTTCCTTCCTCTCTTCACAGCCATCTTAATCAACTGTCCCACTCCTTCCTGGTCAAGCGACTGGAAAGGATCTACCTTCAATATATTTTTTTTCAGGTAAACGGGCAGGAATTTTCCGGCATCATCCCTCGAATATCCGAAGGTCATCTGGGTCAAATCATTTGTGCCAAAGGAAAAGAATTCAGCAGACCTGGCTATTTCATCAGCCACAAGTGCCGCTCTCGGAACTTCAATCATGGTTCCTACCAGGAAATCAATACGGTCTTTTTTCTCTTTAAACACTACATCAGCCGTTGACCTCACAATGTCTTCCTGCATCTTCATCTCAGCTAAAGTTCCAGTTAAAGGGATCATTATTTCAGGAACCGCCCTGATGCCTTTTTTCTTCAGGTTCAGAGCAGCCTCTATAATAGCTCGTGTTTGAGTTTCGGAAATCTCAGGATAGGTATTTCCCAAACGGCAGCCACGGTGTCCCAACATTGGATTAAATTCAGCAAGGCTTGCAATTTTATCCTTCACTTCCTTCAATGTGATGCCCATAAGAGCCGCCATTTCCTTTTGTTCTTTTTCTTCATGAGGAACAAATTCGTGCAAAGGCGGATCGAGCAAGCGAATGGTTACCGGAAGATCACGCATGGCTTCAAAAATTCCTTCAAAGTCTTTTCGCTGGATCGGCAACAATTTTTTCAAAGCTTTTTTCCTGCCATCAATATCATCAGCAAGGATCATTTCGCGCATTGCCTGAATTTTATCTTCACCAAAAAACATGTGCTCAGTCCGGCATAACCCGATGCCTATGGCCCCAAATTCCCTTGCCACTTTTGCATCGAGCGGCGTATCTGCATTCGTTCTTACTTTCATATCGGCAGTTTTATCCGCCAGTTTCATAAGGTCACCGAAATCACCGCTCATAGCGGGATCTTTAGTCAGAATTTTTCCCTGATACACTTCACCTTCCGAGCCATTCAATGAAATCCAGTCTCCTTCTTTAAAGGTGACGCCATCACAAGTCAGAGTTCTGGCCTTATAGTCAACTTTAATTGATCCTGCACCTGAGACACAGCATTTACCCATGCCGCGTGCCACGACAGCAGCATGAGAAGTCATTCCTCCCCGTGCAGTTAAAATACCTTCTGCCACGTTCATACCTTTCAAGTCCTCAGGTGAGGTTTCGATACGAACCAGGATGACTTTCGAACCTTTAGCAGCCCATTCTTCCGCTTCATCAGCATGGAAAACAATCTGACCGGTTGCGGCTCCGGGTGATGCCGGCAATCCTTTGGCAATCACTTTTGCTTTTTTAATTGCATCCTTATCAAACACCGGGTGCAACAATTCATCCAGTTTATTGGGTTCAACGCGCATCAATGCTGTTTTCTTATCAATTTTATCCTGCTTCAGCATATCCATGGCAATTTTAACCATGGCTGCTCCTGTACGTTTGCCATTGCGGGTTTGCAAAAGCCACAGTTTTCCGTCCTGTATGGTAAACTCGAGGTCCTGCATATCCTTGTAATGATCCTCCAGTTTTTGCTGTATGGTATTAAGTTCGCTGTAAACTCTTGGCATCACCTCCTCAAGGGACGGATATACAGCTTTACGTTCTTTTTCGGTAACATTAGCCAATTTTGCCCACCTGACCGATCCTTCTTTGGTGATCTGCTGGGGCGTGCGGATACCGGCCACCACATCTTCACCCTGTGCATTGATCAGGTACTCCCCGTTAAAAATATCTTCACCGGTTCCGGCGTCTCTTGTAAAAGCCACGCCTGTTCCTGAATCTTCTCCCATATTTCCGAATACCATAGCCTGAACATTGACTGCTGTTCCCCATTCATCAGGGATACCGTTAAGCTTCCTGTAATAAATAGCCCGGTCGTTCATCCAGCTTCCGAATACCGCCATGATCGAACCCCATAATTGTTCCCATGGATCTTCCGGGAAATCTTTCCCTGTCTTTTTCTTTACTGCTGATTTGAATCGTTTTACCAGTTCCTTTAAATCTTTTGTGTCAAGTTGAGTATCAAGCGAAACGCCTTTCCCGGCTTTCAATTCATCAATGATCTCTTCAAACGGATCAATATCTTCTTTTGAAGCAGGCTTCATGTCGAGAACCACATCACCGAACATCTGGACGAAGCGGCGGTACGAATCCCAGGCAAAACGTTCATTCCCCGACTTTTTTGCAATTCCTTTTACAGCAGTATCATTCAAACCGAGGTTTAACACAGTATCCATCATACCGGGCATGGAAGCCCTGGCACCGGAACGAACTGAAAGCAGGCAAGGATTGGTTTTGTCGCCGAATTTGGCGCCCATTATCTTTTCAATATTTTTAACAGCTTCTTCCACCTGTGGCCTGATCAGTTTTACAACCTTATCCCGGCCTTCTTTGTAGTAAAGTGTGCAAACTTCAGTTGTAATTGTAAAACCCGGCGGAACCGGAACACCGATAAGATTCATCTCGGCGAGATTGGCGCCTTTACCTCCCAGCAGGTTTTTCATTCCTGCATTACCTTCGGCCTTTTTATTCCCAAAAGTATAGACGTGTTTATTGGTCATAATAATAAAATTTAACTTTTTTGAACTTAATTATATTGATAGTCTGTATTTTAATACAGCGATTTTCAGGGGTGCAATATTACACAAAAAAATCTTTCCGGTTTGGGTCACATAAAAAAGACTAAATAATATTTTGATGTGCTATGCATAGAATTGATAAATTCTGAAGAAGAAGAAATCACATCACGATGGTCATATTGTCCCTGAGATTTTCCTTTTTCAGGATCTTCAATCTCGTCAATACGTTCAGAACCTACCTTTGCAAGCCAAAGTTTGAAAGGTTCGGCTTTCGGGGATGGAATGGATTGGATCAACCGTAATAACTGTTCCGTATCAGCAACATCGGTTTTATAATATTTACCATCAGAAGAAAGCATTTTCAGTTGGTTACAATTTGTAACCAACTCACTTCCTTCTTTTTTTAACCTATGCTTTAGAACTTTCCAATAATTGTTGGCATTCGGACTATCCGTAAGAATTTCAACCACATCTACAATTGAAAAATACCATTTCTCATTCTCATCATCCCAATGCACTCGCACCTTTTTGCTGTCAAATAATTTAATCGCATTTTGCTTTTCCATAAAAATCCTATTATACTTTCAAATTCTTTCAGTTATGATAGCTCCAAAGATAAGGAAAAGGATTATTTGAGGGAAATTAATATTGATTTGATACCATCGAAAGCTGAAGTGTAATTTAAATTCAGATATTGACTATTTGTTTTGTAATTTATTTCACAAGATATGGATATTTAAAGAAAATTATGTAATTCTAAATAATAACATTAAAATGTTTACAAGTTAAGGTTATAAACGAGAGCATATTTTTATTTATTTCTGTAATATTTCTGAATTATTTTTATTGTGAAAGGTTCTTATATAATTCAACTGCTTCCACTACACCTAGTTCACCTGCCTTTTTAATATCTGAACACCCCTCACTAAATAAATCTAAAAAATCTAATCTAATAATTCCACGGGCAAAATATGCAATCGCTAATGAATGATCTAATTTAATTGCAGAATTAAAATCTTTTACTGCTTCTTCATAGAGTTGTTTGCGGAAATATATATCTCCTCTTTTGTAAAATGCTTTTGCTTCAGGATAATACTCGATAGCTCTATTATAATTACTTATTGCTTTATCAAGTTCATTATTAATTAGAGCGACATCACCCTCATCAACTAAAAAAAGTGCCTTAGTTTTATTACTCATAAAACTATCTCCCCATGAACTGCCTGTTAATGTTTCATTTTTAATTTGAGTATTTGCGCATTCGAATTGATTATTTTCAATTAAATAATTTTTACATATTGTACTAAGTATTTTTAAGTCAAATTTGTAATTGATAAAATTAGATTCATTGCTATAATATTCATCAGTTGTTTCGGTAATTTTAAAAAAATTATCTTCAGATTCCTCAATCTTAATTTCGATCCATCGCAATACATCTGGATATGCAGCAGTAAACCATTTTGGATATAAGTTTGAAGATGTAAGCAATAAATAAGCACTCTTTGTTGGTATGTATTCGCCCATATAAAATTGTGGCATCGACGTTTGAAGATACAAGAGATTAGCCGTAAACGACTCAAGATTAATCTTATCTTTAAGTAAAAAATTAGTTATTATTTCATTAGGGCTTGAAGTTTCTTCCTTCATATCTTTAAACCTTAAATCATCGAAAACTGACAACCATTTTTGTTCAATTGATTCCATAAAATGTGTATTATTTGACTATAATTTTTTAAATAATATAAAAATTTCAACTAAATAACCATAGAAATAAGTATATTAAAATGAAAATTCCTAAACCCCAAAGGAATATTTGAAGAATTATAAACCCGCAACCCACACCACCTGAAACAGCACTACTTAAAGCATTTTTTGCTGCGTCCTCCTTCTTTGGTGATTTAAAATAACCAATAATACCAGAGATAACTGCAACAATAATTATAACAATCAACCAGTTCATTTTCTAATATTTTTGGATTTCAAAATGTCTATTGATATTATTAATAACATTATCTCTTTTATCTATACCCCAGTTATATTTTTTATTATTTTGAAACCATAGGTATACTTTATTCATAGTTTCAATCATTACTTCTCGGAGATTGCCCTGCCTATTATATGAAAAATGAGTCTTTTTGAATATGATAAAATTTTCCTTAAATTCTACCAAATAATTATTTGGACCTGTTTCATAAATATAAGTCGGAAAGCTTATATCAAATCTAATTTCATAAGTTTTCCCACCATAACTATTTTTCTTAGAATATTCACGAATCATATTATTTAGTTTTAATCAATCATTTTTTATTCCACCGCTTCCGAAAACCTTCTTGCCTAAGCCTTTACCGCAGCATGTCCATCAGCCTTGGCTTTAGCGTTGGTGCGACCTGTGGCTTTTCACTCAAAGCCACTCTATTCCTATCCAACATTTAAAATCATTTATCATAAATTTTATACCCAACCGGCTTCAGAGGTTCTTTTTTCTTTTCTATTAATTCACGAAGGGCTTCAAAAACCACCCTGAACTGCTTGTCGTATTTGCTTTCCATTTCGTCCAGTTTCTTCTTTAACTCTTTGTTTTCCTCCATTAATTGCCGCATTCGGACAAAAGCCCGCATAATGGAAATATTTACCTGCACAGCTCTTTTGCTGCGCAACACACCACTGAGCATGGCAACACCCTGTTCTGTAAAGGCGAAAGGTGTTGCAGGCGAAAATTTTACAGAGCCAAGGTTATCACAATTTGTGATAAGCTCCTTCCACTCAACTTCAGAGAGTTGAAACATAAAATCTTCAGGAAAACGGTCAATGTTTCTTTTTACCTGCTGCTTTAAAACCCTTGTTTCTACTTCATACAAAGTCGCAAGGTGAAAATCAAGCATCACTTTAGCACCCCTGATATGAAAAATCCGGGTTATTAATTCTTTTGTGCTGATTATTTCATTCATAATTTTAACTCGAACGTTGTCACTAATTGTGATAAGCTTTTCCGGTACTTTTGCCGCAAGTCTTCCAGCCTTTGCCTTAGTGTTGGCGAGACTTGTGGCATTGTCAACCACTCTTTCAAATCACAAATCAAATATCATAACTCATATATCTAAAATCCTCAAACCTTCTCTTTAACTTCTTCCCAACTCACATTATTCCCGGGATTATTCGTGTAGGAGTCGAGGCGTTCATTCAGTATCGCCTTATGTCCATCGCTAATCGCAGCCTCCTCAGCTTCCCCTGAAATACTATCCCAGATGGTTTGAACCAGGTGAAGACGCTCTTCAACACTGAGCTTTAAAATATCCTTTATTTCTGTCATTGTGTATTATTTAGATGAAGTACAAATTTACATATTAAAAGTTGACACAGTTTAATCTTACCGTATTCTAAAACAAAACCCAGGCAAACATTTACGTCAACCTCCTCTTTCCCTTTCCAAATCTCCGCTGCGGCATGTCTTCCAACCCAAGCCTTAGCCTTGGCGCGACTTGTGGCATTTCTAACCTATCTTTCAAATCATACATCATATCTCATAAATCTAAAATCCCTCGTTAAGTTAAGTCTCCCCATGCCTGGCTTCAGACTTACGCCAACTTAGGATGGGACGAAAAAATACCCGCCAGGAGCCTGTTTCAAACTGCGTTTATCTTTATCTCTTTACCGTATTTAACGATTTCATTTACCAGAGGATTTGACATGTCAAAGTCCTTTTCCCGGAATGGGTGTGGCTCGATACGGCTGTCAATATTCCTGCGGACCCGCATTAATTCCAGTTGTATGTCGAGTAAATTGGGATAATCGTTAAGTACCACAGCAATGTCAATATCGCTGTCATCGGTATAATTTCCTCTTGCGTAGGAACCAAAGAGAATTACTTTGACCAGATCAAAATTGTCTTTCAAAGCTCCCGCATATTTCTGAGCAATTGCTAAAGCATCAGTTTTATCCATGAGCGTAATGTTTCAATTTTATTAATCCATTCTTTTGTAAAGTCGGGAGTGCACAGAGAATAAAACTCTCTTTTATAATCATCATAACGTGCATTTATGTTAAAGGATGAAATTTTATCGAACCAATCCGACTGTTCCCTGGTCATTTCGATATTACATAATTCCGACAGCCGGTAAAGATTATGAATAAAAGGTGCATGTTTCCCGTATTTGTTGACGTAAATAGCTTTGAGCAATTTTTCAATTGACAGATGTCCTAAAAACAATGCCCATCCGTATGATCCGGAAGTATATAAAGCCTGCATTGTGCGAAAATCATCTTCAGAAGTATCAATCCAATGTTTTACGATTTTTTCAACATTAATTCCGTTGCTATCTTCAATCATGCTTTAAAATTTATTCAAACTTGATCTTTTAAATCCCTCGTTCGGGGTAGTCTCTGACTACGCCGAATCTAAATTTGATAGTCTCAGACTATATTTCAAAGAAAACTTCATTTATACTTCCCATACCTTCGCTACGGCAAGTCTTCCAGCCTTGGCCTTAGCGTTGGCGCGACTTGTGGCTTTCAAGTAAATTATAATAAATCCTGGACCATACCCAAATTCATTTTAGAAACTAAAACCTCCCGAAAATACCTGCCTATAGAAATGGCCCGTTCAACATCCTCATTGGTTAAATCGATAATTGTATCGGGATACCTCACCTCAACAGAATAATCCAGCAGTTCAGCAGCCTGATCAAAAAGTTCATCGGGTATTGTTTCGGTCTGCGAAATCATACCGAGCAACAATACAAGATCGTGTGTTCTTTTTACTGTAAGATCATTGAAAATTAAATAGCCTTTAAGGTATTTTTCAACTGCCTGCTGGCAATGAAATGCGATAGTTTCCCTGTATTTCGGAATATGCCTGTAAATCAGTTCGGCAGTGCCCAGGTCATGGTCTGCTTTCTCGATCCAAAGCCTAATGACATCTATTTTATCGTTCATACAACACAATGCTATTCTTCATAGCTGAATAAAGAAATGAAAATCGGTTACTTAGTTCATGATTAAACTCCTGCGGTGTGTAAACCTTTATATCTAATGGTATGAGTTGCCTGTAAAAGAGACGCCGGATTTCAATTCCACGTTTGTTCTTCGGCATGGTTGTTTTATTGACAATGATAAGGTCAATGTCGCTGTCTTCAGTAGGAGTGCCATTCGCATAAGAACCGAATAAAATGATTTTTTCAGGAGCAATCTCCTTAACGATTTTTTTTGAGATTTCGTTGATCCTGAATTCCTCTTTCTTTAAATGTTCCACAGCAAAGATTTTAAACAAAAATAAAGATAATATATATTGCTCAATCAAACGGTTAATAACAATTACCAAAAAATATTAGCATATTCTTAAGACAACCGGAATCATAAATGAAATTATTTTTGAAATTATTTGCCGGATAAAAAAAAAGACCTATTTTTGCCGTCCCAAATTTTTAGTAGAAAATGAAGAGAACATTTCAACCATCAAGGAGAAAACGGTCCAATAAACATGGATTCAGAGCAAGAATGGCCACAAAAAACGGCCGTAAGGTATTGGCCAGCAGAAGAGCAAAAGGACGTAGGAAACTTACAGTATCAGACGAAAATAACGACAGGAAATAACCTGCAATCAGGTATAAATCCGCATAGATAAAGCAAAAGGAGGTAAATAATTTATCTCCTTTTTCGTTTTGTACCAATGGATTTCAGTATAAAGAATTATCATAATTTTGCCCGAAGGTTTTTCCGGCAACAGGAAGCAAGCATAAGCGTTTACAATTTAGTTAATAATTTGTCATGCAACTCCTCAGAACAATTCTAATCATTATCCTGGTTTACTACCTAATCAAAATTATTGCGCGTTATGTGTTGCCTGTACTGGCTAAATATTTTATCAGAAAAGCCATCGAAAATTCTCAAAATCCTTATTCACAATCCGGCAGTAAAAAAGGTGATATCAGGGTTGACCATCCCTCAAAAAAGATCAGGAATCAGGATAATCTGGGGGAATATATTGACTATGAAGAAATAGATGAAAAGTAGTTACTAATTACCACAAACATGAAAAATTTACCAGTCAAACAAGCCATTCCATGGATTACAGCCGTGATCCTTTTTGTATTCATTTCACTGGCTTATTTATATCCGTTGCTTGAAGGATTAAAACTGAAACAGGATGATATTACCCGCCATAAAGGAGTGAGCAAAGAAATAGCTGATTTCAGGGCGAAGACCGGAGAAGAGGCGCTTTGGACTAATTCCATGTTTGGTGGGATGCCTGCATATCAAATATCCGTGGAGTATAAAGGGAACCTTTTGCAGTACATTGATCAGATCATACGGTTGGGACTGCCACATCCTGCAGGATATGTATTTCTGTACATGCTAGGATTTTATTTACTTCTGATTGTAATGCGGATTGATCCCTGGCTAAGCGTTGCAGGAGCAATTGCTTATGGATTTTCATCATATTTCTTCATTATTCTCGAAGCCGGACATAATTCAAAAGCTCATGCCATCGGATATATGGCTCCTGTTTTGGCAGGCATTATTCTGACGTACAGGGGAAAATATCTTGCCGGAGGTATTCTTACGCTGTTATTTTTAGGACTTGAAATTCAGGCAGGCCATCCTCAGATAACATATTATTTGTTGATGTTGCTGTTGATTTTCGGTATCGCTGAATTCATTTCTGCAATCCGGACAAACGGGATTCCATCCTTTATTAAAGCATCGGTGATTGTTATAGCTGCCGGTTGTATTGCTGTTTTGACCAGCGTTACCAATCTTTGGGCAACATGGGAATACGGAAAAGAAACCATAAGGGGAAAATCAGAACTGACTACAGCTCAGACAAACCGGACGTCAGGTTTGGATAAAGACTATGCAGTTCAGTGGAGCTATGGGATTGCAGAATCCTTTTCTTTGCTGGTGCCCGATGTAAAGGGCGGCGCTACCGGACTCATCGGGGATAATGATTATTACCTTAAGAATGTTGATGATCAGTATAAGGATGCTGTTGCAAATAACGCGAACCACTATTGGGGCGATCAGCCTTTTACTTCAGGACCGGTATATGCAGGGTCCATAATCATACTGCTGTTTGTGTATGGATTGTTCATAATAAAGGGACGACTTAAGTGGTGGTTATTGGTAGGTACCATACTTTCCGTTATGCTTGCCTGGGGAAAAAACTTTATGGGCCTTTCGGATTTTTTCCTCGATTATTTCCCGGCATATAATAAATTCAGGGCTGTTTCGATGATCATGGTCATTGCAGAATTCACGATTCCGTTGCTGGCTTTATTAGCTTTGAATAAAGTAATCAGCGAGCCGGTGGGAATAAAACAGAAAATAAAAATATCCCAATACAAGGTAAATCCTTACTATCTTTCTTTTGGAATAGTCGCCCTGATCACTTTGTTATTTGCATTGATTCCGACAGCTTTTTTTAATTTTTTAAGCGACAATGAAATCATGAGCATTGCTCAGCAAAAAAAATCTAATCCTGAATATGCTTCACAGATCACTGAGTTTTATGCCAATGTTGAAATTGCAAGACAGGCCATTCTGAGAGCTGATGCATTCAGGTCATTTGTATTTGTTTTATTAGCAACTGTTGTGATATGGGCATATATGGCCAACCGCCTTAAAAAGCAATATGTAATCGCACTGCTTGCAGTTCTTATTTTGATTGATATGTGGTCAGTAAATAAAAGATACCTGAACAAGGATAACTTTATATCAAAAGCAAAAGTGGAGCGTCCCTACCAAAAAACCAAAGCGGATGAACTGATCTTAAAAGATCCTGATCCCGATTTCAGGGTTCTGAATCTGATGGTTGATCCGTTTGCAGATGCTTCTACATCATATTTTCATAAGTCCATTGGCGGGTACCATGGAGCTAAGCTCAGAAGGTACCAGGAATTATATGATCACCATATCAAAGGGAAATTCAACATTAATGTCCTGAATATGTTGAACACCCGTTATATCATTCAACCCGATGATAAAAAGCAACCCACCGTTTACCCAAATGTACAGGCTTCAGGAAATGCATGGTTTGCAGAGGAAATAAAGTTTGTAAAAAATGCGGATGAAGAATTGAATGCATTGACCGATTTCGATCCGGAAAAAACGGCCATAATTGATGAACGGTTCAAAGCAATAATAAAAGAGTTTAACCCTGTACATGATTCCACTGCACTTATTAAACTGATAGATTATAAGCCAAACCATCTTAAATACCAGGTAAATACTCATAAAGACCAGCTTACGGTCTTTTCCGAAATTTATTATGATAAAGGCTGGAATGCCTATATTGACGGAACACAGACACCGCATTTCAGGGCAAATTATGTATTGAGGGCAATGATAGTGCCTGCAGGAAAACATCTGGTTGAATTCAGGTTCGAACCAAAGGCTTATAAGATTGGGGAAAAGGTTTCCTTTGCTTCTTCCTTGCTTGTAATTCTTCTTGTTTTGGGTTACGGATTTTATGAAATAAGAAATTATTTCAAAAAGAGTGAATGAGGAAAGTACTGGTCATAACTTATTACTGGCCTCCCGGAGGTGGAGCCGGTGTTCAGCGCTGGCTTAAGTTCGTTAAATACCTGCGGAATTTTGGCTGGGAACCCATAGTTTACACACCCGAAAATCCGGAATGGCCTGATGTTGACAATTCGCTTGAACAGGATATTCCATCGGGGTTGACTGTTCTTAAAACCAAAATTTGGGAACCATATACAGCCTACAAAAGATTTGTCGGGCGGAAAAAAGATAATGGAATTAAAGCCGGCTTTTTATCAGAAAAGAAAAATCCTTCCCTGACCGAAAAAATTTCTGTCTGGATAAGAGGAAACTTCTTTATACCTGATGCAAGAAAATTCTGGATTAAACCTTCGGTAAAATATCTTTCAGAATGGCTCAAAAATAATCCTGTGGATGCAATTGTTTCTACCGGCCCTCCGCACAGCATGCACCTGATTGCGATGGCCATTCATGAAAAACTTCGCCTTCCCTGGCTGGCTGATTTTCGGGATCCGTGGACGAACATTGATTTCTACAGCAACCTGATGTTGAGTAAAAAAAGTGATAAAAAACATCACCGGCTTGAAAAAGAAGTACTAAGTAAAGCCGATAAAATTGTTGTCGTAAGTGAAGGCATGTCGCGTGATTTCCAATCTGTTGCGGGCAGGCAATATGATGTGATAACCAACGGATTCGACAATGAAATCCAACTCCCGAATGATGTTGTTCCTGACATTAAGTTCAGCCTGGCTCACATCGGCTCGATGGTCCCGTCAAGAAATCCCGAAAATCTTTGGAAAGCGCTTGATGAGTTACTTCTGGAGGAAAAGGATCTCGCGGAAAATCTGGAAATCAAGCTTATCGGAGCAGTTGACTTTTCCGTAAGGGAAATGCTGGCCAAATATCGCCTTGAGAATTACACTTCGATGATTCCTTACCTGCCTCATACCAAAGTAATAAAAATCCAGCAGGCTGCCCAGGTATTGCTGCTGATCATCAACAATACACCGAATGCTAAAATGGTGACTACAGGTAAAATTTTTGAATATATTTCATCGGGCCGCCCTGTGCTGTGCGTTGGTCCAGTTGCCGGTGATGCTGCGGGTATCATTTCGGAAACAAATAGCGGAATTTCCGTGGATCAGCAGGATTTAAAAAGCATTAAAACTGCAATAAAGAATTATTATTTACTTTACAAACAAGCCAAACTGAAGTCTGAAAGCAAAGATATTTCAAAATACACCCGGAGAAACCTGACCAAAAAACTTGCGGAAATATTGGATGATATGATCAGCTAATTGTGATTGATCACCCGGTTCACAAACTTCGAAATGTCATAATCTTCATTAAAAACCCTGTATAATTCAGCGATAATAGGGTATTTGCCTGAGATGGATTTTGATTTCGAGATTTCTTCACAGAACACACCCACAGCAATTTTCCCTTCCAGGACTACCTTGTCGGAGATGTTGTTTGTAAAAAATCCTTTTCCTATCAAAAGCCCGAGAGTCCTGTTCCGGCTCAGATCGTTAAGAGCCGTAAGGCAAAAATCACCATAACCGCAATATTTGAACATGGTATCTTCTTTGCCGCCGTATTTTATCAGGATGTCTTTCATTTCATTGAATGCCTTTGTAAGGAAAAGAAATCTCAGGTTCGGCGAGCTGAAATGCGCATCAACAATACCGGTGGCTATGGCATAAATGTTTTTCAGTATGCTTAGTAATTCCACTCCCTGTACATCAGTTGTAAAATCTATATGGATGGGTGTGTCTTCAAAAAGCTTTTTAAACAGGGTGAAATGTGATTTGTCTTTTGATCCGATCGTGAAGGCCGTCGGGAGGTTGTTGATCAGTTCTCTTGCAAAAGTAGGACCCTTGAATGAACAAACGGGATTGGACAATTTCGATTCGAGGCTTTCGGTAATAGTTTTATGATCCCTGCTAAATCCTTTTGCCATGTTTAGAAGTATGGTGCCGGGCTTAAGGTATTTACTCAGCTTCATGACATAATCCACCGTAACTATGGAAGGGATTGCAAGGAAGACCGCATCCGACTGTGATAAAATATTTTCCTCTGCGGTCGCTTTTAAATATTTGCTTAGCTTAATGTTTGGAAAATATTTTGCATTATACCGTGTTTCATTGATCGAGTTAATAACCTCTTTTTCGATAGATAAGATCAGGATTTCATTTTCGTGCTTTTTGGCAAGCGTGTTTCCCAGCGCTGTTCCTATTGTTCCGCCTCCAATAATGGTGATATTTTTAATTTCCATGTTTGGTAGTTATTTTCAGGGCGGTAAAATTACTTAATTCCCTGATTCCTTCCGAAGCTGTAAATCAGGATTAGAATGATGTGACAAAAGCGTTCCTTATGTGGAATAATGAACTTACTAAACTTGAGTCCACTCCGAAAAATGATAAGATGAAGAATGCCACCAAAACACAAAATCTCTAAATCCCACAAAAGTTTGAGAATCAACCAAAAGTTTTGGTGCAATTTTGTGTTTTAGAGCTTTTGTGGCATAATATTTACTTTTCGGAGGAGACTCAAACTTCAAACCTCTAATTCAGTCCTTCGTTTTTTATCCCAAAAGGAATTTTCAGGTTCAGGGAAATGTTCCTGCCCGGATTAAAATAACCAACCTCTCTTAATGTAGATAAATGGTCAATGTATTTCGTATCGAAAATATTATTTACACTAAATCCGAAAGAAACAAGCTGTTTTGCGACTTTAAAACCGGCGCCGATCCCTGCATTGAAAAGAGAATAACCCGGAGTTCGCTCTTCTTCAGTCGAAGGATGATTCTGATCGAAAGCAGACGAGGAACTTATTCTTATAAAAGTATTCCTGAAAAATGCCAGTTTTCCCTTTTCTGCCCTCAACTCAAAATTCAGCTTGCCCGAAGGAATGAAAGGTAAATTGTCTCCATTATCCCGCTCCCCGGTCACTGAGGCAAAGGTTGTTTCAAAATGCAGCCATTCGATGGGTCGCGGATGAAGATGGAATCCTGCCTCTCCCCCATAAAGCAAGGCATCGGATTGCAGGTATTTGAAAATTTCATCACCCGATAAAGTCGTATCGCTTGTCGGAGCAATGAAAATATAATTGTCAATTTTATTGTAAAACAAAGCAAGGTCAATGGTAATATAATGGGTGTGATAATGCACACTTACATCAGTTTCATAGGCATTTTGCGGGATCAGATCCGGATTGCCGAGCTCATAGCGGGTTTCATGCATTCCGTTTGAAGTAAGTTCAGCCAGGTTCGGAGTCCGGTAAGCCGCTGAAAAATTACTCCTGAACAAAAGATCATCAGATAAATTGTATGTTGCACCTGCCGATCCGCTGAAACTTCCGTATTCCCTGTTCAGAGATGCGCGGTAATCCTCGTTTTCAGGCAGTCCTGCCGCCAGAGTTTCGATGGATTTAAAGTCATAACGCATCCCGGCCTGTGTTCTCAACTTTCCGAAAAAAGTATATTGCAGCAATCCCATAAGCGAATAATTATCTGTTGTTGCATCCGGCAAAAGCTTAGTTTCCCTGTTGTGGAGATTTTTGTTGTTCTGGTTCAATCCCTGGAATCCGATGATATATTCCGAATTTTTACCGGAAGGGAAATGCAGCCTGGCCTCATATGTGAATGTACCAAGAGCCATTTCAATCTCAGTGACATCTTTTTCTCCAAAATGAATCAGGGTCGTATTTTGGTAGGCAGCATTGACTTCCACTTTATAATTCCCGGCAAAAATCTTATTTTGTGAAGAGATCAGATGATTGCGGAACTGCTGGTACCACACTTCATTTTTCCTGTCCCTTTCGGTGACTTCGACTACTGCTTCCTCTTCCGAAAGTCCCGGCATTTGATCGTTGTAATCGTAAAATAATTTAAAAGTTCCGAATTTGTTGGAATAACCTGTATTGGAGCTCAACGACTGCTCGTTGAATCTTGAATTCGGTACAAACCGGCCACCTCCCTCCAAAAAATCTGAATGGGAAGACGCGGCTACCCTTAATCCGCCATAAAAATTTTTTGAAGCGCCTTTAATTCCAAAATCATTTTGTATTCCCATAGTGTTCGAAAAAAGCTGAAGATGATAATCGCCGGCAATCTGACCAACCGGAGCTGGTTTCTCCTTCAGAAAATTAATAACTCCTCCAATGGCATCAGAGCCGTACAGCAGTGATGCAGGACCTTTGATGATCTCAATGTCATCTACGCCCGATTCACTGATACCCAGCGGATGATGATCGGAATACTGGTAATTTTCGAACCGCACACCATTGTTCAACACCAGGATGTCGTTCATCGAAAGGCCTCGTATCACGGGCTTTGAAACTCCCGGCCCTTTGGAGATCATATCCACTCCCGGAATTTTTGTAAGGATTTCCGTAAAATTGGGAGAGCCCGATATGTTCAGGTTATTCAGCCTTAGAATATCAATCTTGACAGCATTCTCATGCTGGGTTGAATTATATCCGCCCGAAACAACGATTCCTTCCGTTTCAATTGGTGATGGTTCAAGCACGACATTTAATTCAATCGGAGAATTGTTCAGGTCAATGGTTTCAATCCGGCTTGTGAAACCCAGGAAAGAAAACTGAACTTTTAGCTTTCCATTTCCTAAGTTGGTTAACCGGTACCATCCATTGGTATCCGCAACAGTTCCTTTTTGTGATTCAGGGACAAAAATGTTTGCACCGGCAAGCGGTGCTCCATTCAAATCGGAAATTATACCGTGAATCTGGTTTTGTGCTGAAATTTCCAGGTAATATAATATTACCAGGATAAATATCATTATCTTTTTCATTTCATTACGTATGTTTAGTTAATAAAAACCTCCCCGAT
The DNA here is from genome assembly GCA_020052415.1 of Bacteroidales bacterium. Classification (GTDB taxonomy): domain Bacteria; phylum Bacteroidota; class Bacteroidia; order Bacteroidales; family JAADJA01; genus JAADJA01. The sequence continues at coordinate 16,428 of JAGVPB010000013.1, forward strand.
CTTCTGGTTTTGTAATTAAAATTATGCTGCAGGAGGTGCACGTAATGAAATTGCAGAAAAGTCTTGTTTAGTAATAAATTCGGCGGTAACAGGTAAAGTGGTTTTTTCTGCATAAACAAATTTACCAGGCAAAAGTGTGGTGGTACTATTATTGAAAAGCGATATCGTGAAGTCGCAAACGACGCATATTTCGTCAAACCTTATTTGGTTCGGGCCGCATTTGATAATACGGTCATGCGGATGGTGTTCATGCAATAGCCGGTGGATTCCAGGGCTAAAGAACAATACCAGCAACAGGTAAACGCTTATGCTTTTCTGAACCTTCATAAAATGAGTCAACAAAACTAACACTTCTGTTAAAGTTTTGTTCGGAGCTTTCAGGCAAATTTTGGTTTTAATAAAAATCTCAGGACAGAATCCTCTCTGGCAAAATAAAATACACACTAATGATTGTCGTACATATAATAAAATTATTAAATTTGTTGAAAATGATTGGATCGGGAAAGAAATTGAAGAGTGGAACTGAAATAAAATTAAAAAGATGAATGCAATAGGAAATACACCTTTATTAAAATTAGAGAGGTTGTCGGAGCCGGACTGCGCTGAAATTTATGTGAAGTACGAAGGCGGAAATCCAACCGGAAGCATGAAGGACCGAATGGCGCTTTCGATGATTGAAGGGGCCGAACGGAGAGGTGAGCTCAGGTCCGGAGGAAGTGTGGTTGAATACACAGGAGGAAGTACGGGAAGTTCCTTGGCAATGGTTTGTGCAAATAAAGGCTACAAAGCACATTTTGTATCTTCGGATGCTTTTGCCAAAGAAAAACTTCAGACAATGCGGGCTTTTGGGGCTAAGCTCGAAATAATTCCAAGTGAAAATGGTAAAATAACCGCGAAACTCATTGACTCCCTGATTGAAAGGGCGAGAGAACTAAGCAAGTCGCCAAATACTTACTGGACCGACCAGTTTAATAACGTTGACAACAGGAAAGCATATCATAATATGGCAAGAGAAATTATAAATGTTCTTGGACATAACGTTGATGAGTTTATAATGGGAGTTGGTACCGGCGGATGCTTTTCCGGAAATTCGGAAGTGCTTAAAAGCGAGATTCCACATATACGGTGTATCGCTATTGAACCTTTTAATGTTCGTGCACTTTCGGGTGGTGATATTTCCGGAACTCACAGACTGGAGGGAATAGGATCCGGATTTGTACCTTCGATATGCAGGTTGGACCTCGCAGATGAAATCATAGCCGTTAAAGATGATGATGCTTATGACACCACTCGAAAATTAGCCACGATGGAAGGGATTTTTGGAGGAATAACCTCCGGAGCAAATGTTTGGGCGGCAATTCAAAGGGCAAGGATTTTAGGGGCAGGTAAAAGAATCGTAACAGTCATTATTGATTCAGGATTAAAATATCTGAATGGAGATTTGTATAAATTATAAAATAATGGACATACGCCTTAGGTGTCTTTAATCCATTCGATATTTAATAACGTCCAATTTTGTAAGTGACTTATGGATTATTGCATTAGTTAGCCGTAATATGAAAAGACAATGAAAGAACTGTCGTATGAAATAAATGAATTGCTGAATAAGGAATCAACGATTGACTTTTTGAAAGCTGCTCGACAGTTTTTAGCACTTTTGGAAAATGTTGAAATAAACCAAGAGACTTTTTATAAGGAAGCTCATAAAGCGTTAGCTCAACTTTATCAGACAGGTTTGAAACTAGAAACTGTTGAACTTAAATTCTCAGGAGAACAAAGTGAGTTTCCAGATATTAATAAAGACCATTTAAACAAACAGAATCAGAACTTGATTTCCAAACTCGGAAAAGACTGTTTCTATTGGGAAGTTTTCAACCCAACCTATACTGAAGAAAACGGGAAGCCAGGACAAGGTTGGAAAATAACTGAAAAAGAAGCAAGCCAAGGTTGGCTCGTTGATGATTTCTCCGCCATTTACACTGACTTAAAAGAAGAACTATATAAAATTGACGAGATTGGAACAGATGAATCAATTGAAGACGCATTATGGCAGTTAGAATTTGGATATAATCACCATTGGGGAAATCATTGTATAAATGCAATGAGAGCACTCCATTACCTGTGGTATAATGGAAAAATTTAAATCTGAACGACAAGACTACTGTGGCTAATAGGCGTTAAATCAGTTCATGGAAATCCCAATTCAGCTTACCTTAAGTTCGCAATGTGAAATAAGGTAATAAGGTATTTGCATTTTATAGGGTGTTTTATACTAAGGTTAGCAAAAGAGCAAAATAAGGTTATTTCGTTATATCATAACTTCATTTTATTCTTGAGGGTTATTTAAACCTTATTTTTGAAATGATTTAAACTTTAGTAATAGTAGGAACCCGCGGGACTCTCACCTTATTACCTTATTCCTTTAAGGAATCAGGCGTTTTTAAACAAGACCTTGCAAAAAGTACCTTCTCCGAAAATTTTTGGTAAGACTGATTAATACCGATGTTATTTATGCAAACTAATTATTTATCACCCTTTCCGGCAGCATAAACAAACAACAAACCCGAAATAAGAAATGGGACAGAAAATACCAAGGCGAATAAGATATCTTTCATCCCGCTGTTATAAAACATGGTCAGACCTATTACAAAACCACTGAATGCCAATATCCAGCCACCTTCCTTTTCACGGAACAAAGAAAAAATGTACCCAAGTACTGCAAAGGACATCAGGATCATCATTGATCGCAAATGACTGTCAGCTTCTTTTACTAAATCCGGTATTCCTCCGCCGATGTAGAATACTCCGAAAAAAACTACCGCTACACCGCCAAGTATGCGGGCAAACCATTTAACTACATTATTGTTGAAAATCATAATGAATTATAGAAGTTCTGAGTTTAGATTTCAGAGTTCCGGGTCAGAACTAAAATCCGAAACTCTGAACCTGGAACCCGGAACCCTGAACCCAAAACTATTTCAACCATTTGTCCAACCAATCGAAATAAGTCCTCTGCCAGAGGATTCCGTTCTGAGGTTTGAGCACCCAATGGTTTTCATCAGGAAAATAGAGGAATTCAGCCTGGAGGTCTCTGAGTTTCGCTGCATTGAAAGCTGTCATGCCCTGCGTAAAAACAACACGATAGTCGTTTTCACTGTGAATTACAAGGATGGGAGTATCCCATTTTTCAATGTATTTATGTGGTGAATGAGCATAAGCCTCTACGGCTGTTTTATTGTTTTTATCCCAAAAGGAACCACCCTTATCCCAGTTCTCGAACCACATTTCTTCTGTTTCAAGGTATTGTGCTTCTTCATTAAATATCCCGTCGTGAGCTATGAAAGCTTTAAATCTTTTGTTGTGATTGCCGGCTAGATAATAGACAGCCCAGCCGCCGGCGCTTGCCCCTACAGCTCCCAAATGGTCTTTATCCACAAAAGGTTCTTTCGCCATTTCATCTATAGCCACAAGGTAGTCATCCATACTTTTTCCATGATAGTCGCCGCTGATCTGTTCCTGCCATGCCTGTCCGAAACCTGACACACCCCGCCTGTTGGGAGCAACGATGATATAACCATTAGCAGCCATGATCTGGTAATTCCAGCGATAATGGAAATCCTGGCTAAGTGGTCCCTGCGGGCCACCTTTGCAATAGAGCAAAGCTGGATATTTTTTACCCGGGTCAAAATGCGGCGGATAAATGATCATGGTAAGCATATCCTCATTGTCTTTTGTTTTCATCCATCTTTCTTCAACCTTTCCCATTGTAATTTTTTCGAGCAGATCTTTATTTGTGAACGTAAGCTGTTGTGCAGAGCCATCAGAAGGATTTACAATAAACAATTCGGTTGGGAAGGACATGGTTTCCCGTGTGGCAACAAGTTTGTCGCCTGCGGGTACAACCGCTGTATAGTCATGCAATCCTTCAGTAAGCTTATCAATTTTCCCGCTTTCGGTGCTGTATCTGTATATCTGAAATGTTCCATGCCAGTCGCTTGTAAAGTATATTGCCTTGCTGTCAGCCGACCAGATCAGGCTGCCGGCATTCTGATCAAAATCTTTGGTGGCATAGATTTTCTCCGAGGTTTTGAGATTCATCACAAACAGACGGTCTTTATCGGATTCAAAACCATCGCGTTCCATGCTCTGCCAGGCCATATAATTGCCGTCAGGTGAGAACAACGGACCAACATCAAATCCCATCATGCCTTCAGTCATATTTTTTGTTTCGCCGGTTTCGATATTAAACAGGTAAATATCGGAGTTGGTGGATAACGATGCGGCTTTTCCAAGGAGTTTTTTGCATGTGTATGCGATCATTTTGCTATCGCTGCTCCAGTCCACCTGCTCAATACCGCCAAAAGGCGATAAAGGAGCTTCGAACGGCTCACCTTCGAGGATGTCCTTGCTATTGGAAATCGTATTTCCATCATAATAGGCATAAAATACATGGCTGTAAGTATCAACCCAATGATCCCAGTGGCGGTACATCAGATCATCATTGATACGACCTGAAGCTTTAGGCAATCCCTTGTATAAATGGTCAAATTTGTTTTTTATAGGGAGATCCCTGGTGTAAAGTATTTTTGTTTGGTCAGGAGAATATTTGAAGCCTGTTATACCGTCTTCTATATTGGAAATCTGAGTTCTGCCCGAACCATCCGGATTCATTTCCCAAAGCTGCACGGAACCGCTTTCGGCAGAAAGGAATCCGATTTTCTTTCCATCTGGCCTCCAGGTTTCATTAAACTCACTTTTTGGCGACCTGGTAATCTGAATGGGATCACCACCATTCACATTGATCGTAAATAATTCGCGGTTACCTTTATTTTCCTCGATAGAATAATAAGTAACGCCATAAAGGACGGTTTTACCGTCAGGTGATACTTCATTTCCGCTGACCCTGCCAAAAGACCACAGGACTTCAGGTGTCATAAGATCAGAAGTGACCTGGATATCAGGTTTTCCAATGATTTCTACTGCCGGTGAGTTCTGTTCTTCAACATTAACCTTGTTGGTACATGACCAGATTATTGAACCCAGTCCAATCATAAACGCAATTGCAAATAACTTTTTCATTTCCTGAAATTATAATTTAACAATGAACTGATTTTTCAGCGAAAGTAGAAAAACTTCGGGTTCATCAGAATGAAATAAAGATTGATATTTTATTGCAAATAATTCTTCCAGATGAAGTAAACCAGCTCTTTCCCTGCTTTGGCATAAGCTTCCTGAATCCTCAATCCGGTATCATAATCAGCGCCAAATGCATCTCTGCCGGGTGAATTTTCGATGCTGACTTTAGCCAGTATCTTATCGTGATTGGCCGATTCGACGAAAATGGCTTCACCATTGATATAGGCATTTTTGCGGGCTACTCCTACATTGAATCCGGGTTCGATAAAAGTAGTTTTAAATATTACAGTATAGGTTGCTTGTAAGTCTTGTCCGACCTTACAACTGACACCTCTCTTAATAAATTGAAGGTTCATCTCTTCTTCAAAACGGGGAGCATACCTTTCGGATCGATCGGCAAACCATGCGGTTTCCCACCGTTCACCGCTGCCGGGCTCTCTCAGATTGTAATCAGCTTTTTTCTGAACAATGTAATCAGCTTCTTTAGCAAATTTCCCGACACTGACATCGTTGTAGTTGTATTCGACTTTTAATTCGGACACTCCTTTGAAAAAATCAATTTTACCTGATTCCAGTTTGATCTTTTGTGCTGAAACATTATTAATACCTGCGAGCAGCAATACAAAAAATAACAGACTTAAATTTTTCATATTTCACTTGTTTTATTTTTAGACATCTTATTTTTTCAATAAAGATTCAACAATACAATGATAGCAATTTTTCTGTAATTGCTCACTTTTAAAACTGAATCCTCCAAACGCCCAATGGGTAAAATCCCATCTTATAAGTCTTAACGATCTCACCGGTAACGATATCAATCCTGTAAAGATAGACATAGGTATAATTAGCACGGTATTGAAGGTCAATATAAAATTGCATGTTGAATCCTTTTTCGTTTCTCCTTATTCCGAACCTGAAGCTGCCTCTAAGGTAGTCTTCATATTTTTCCTGATAAGCCCTGTTCCAGTCGTAAACAACTTCTCTATTTGTAACAGTTGCCTGCTGATCAAAGGGAACATAAGGCCGGCCACCCGCCCACGTCATTCGTAATCCCAGGATCAGAATCCGGTTTTTACGTTTTCCAAGAGGCAGCTCATAACCGGCAACACCATTCAAAATATAATTGCAATTAAAAGAAGTGCTTCTTTCGGTTCCATCATAACCTTTATACTTCGATTGGAAAAGCGAACCGGTAAACAGGAAATAATAATTTCGGTCAAAAAATTTTTCCAGTGTCAGTTCAAGCCCGTAGTTGGTGCCTGTTCCATTATTAACCAGGCTGTCCTGGCGATCAACAAAGTATTGGGTACCTTCGTTCAGGATAGAATATTGAGGAATGCTTTCCGAAACCGGGATATTGTATAAATGCTGGTAATAAGTTTCGGCTTTTAACCTGAGGTTCTCAGCTATAAGGAAATTGTAACCCAGAACAAAATGAAGGCTCTTTGAAAAATCAAGTTGGCGGTTCGAAAGAACAGATTTCCCATCAGTATCCAGTGATTCTACATAATACATCATCCGGGGCTGCATCTGGCTGTGCATACCCATTCCGAAATTGAAAGTTTGTAAAGGGCTGATCTCCCACAAAAGTCCGGCCCTTGGTTCTAAAGATACTGAAGAGTTAAGGGTCAGGTATTGAAAATTCAATCCAAGGTAACTGGTAAGCCTGTAGATATATCTTCGTTCCCACTGGCTATATGCTCTCAGGAGGCTGAATAAATCCCTGCTATCCGTTTCAATGCGGTAATTTCCTTTAAAAAAAGTGCTGTCGGAATAATCTACATCGTACTTATCTCCTGTTATCCCGAATGCGAAGTTATTTTTTGCATCAATTTTCTTCTTTAATGAACTGGTGATGGTATATTTTAATTCAGTGGATTTTTCACCCGCCCAGTTGAATTTTTCAGGTGATGTTAGACCGAAAGTATCAATTTGAGTAGAGACATTGGAGCCGACAAAAGAGAGATCGGTTTTGATGCGGGTGGATTCATTAAAAAAATATTGATTAGAAATTCCGAAAGAGAGGACGGCTGAACCGGTATTGATATCTTCACCATGTGTTTCAAATGTCCAGTCTTCCTGGTCGGATTCGGAATCAAGGATTTTAATCCGGCTGGTGCCTCCAATTCCAATCAGGCTGAATGTTCCGGCGTTCTTTGTTGGGAAATTCAGCTTAATAGAAAGATCCTGGTATTTGGCGCTTTCATCCAGCTCGACACCAAGCTTTTCAAGGATATCTACAAACGAGTATCTGTAAGCTGCAAGGTAAGACGACCCGCTTTTTCTTGAAACCGGGCCCTCTGTCCCGAATTCAAGTCCATTGAAACCCATCTGCGTCCAGTATTCACGACGCTCAGTATTTCCCGTTCGCATTTTGAGGTCGAAAATTCCGGCAAGCGCATTTCCATATTCTGCCGGAAAGGCTCCGGTCAGAAAATCGGAATTGGTGAGAAGATTTGTATTTATCACTGAAATAGGCCCACCTGTAGTTCCGAGTGCTCCGAAATGATTCGGATTGGCAATCTCGATTCCATCCATTCGATACTGAAGACCCATGGACGAATTGCCTCTGATTATGATATCATTCCTGTTATCGCGCGACGACAGTACTCCGGCGTAGTTGGCTGCCATTCGGGCGGGATCACCATAGCTGCCTGCATATTTATCGGTTTCCTCGATGGTGAATGAACGGGCACTCACCAGCGCCATAAGGTTCAATGGTTTATCCTTCCGGATTTCACTGCTGATTGTGACCTCGCCTGCTGTATAAATATTTTCTTCAAGCTCAATCTTTAGAACCGTTTCTTTTGCACTTGATACAATCAGGTCAGTAAGATCGGTGGATTGATAACCAATAAAGCTTACTCTCAGACTTTGCCGTCCTGACGGCACATTTTTCAGGACGAAATTTCCACTTAGGTCGGTAACTGTGCCATTTAAAGGATCAGAATTAACCAGGATAACATTAGCTCCAGCCAAAGGAACCTGGGAGGTTTTATCTACGACTATTCCTTTGATGATCTGAAAGAAACCAGTTTGACACTGCAATGTAACCGTTGCGGATAAAATCGAAATGAATATAAGAAAAACACTTTTTTGAACTGAGTATAGCATTTAGCGAAAATAGTAAATATTGGATGTAAAAACCTGTTTTAACCGGGAAAAGATTCAAAATCCACAACACCTGATTCTAAAAAATTGATTTTAGGCAACTTTAATTTTGGCTTTCCTGATTGATTTATAAAATTCTGGTTTATCTGAAAATACTTCCTCTAAATCAAAATCGTTCTGAAGTCCAAGCCAAAATTTCGCAGAATTGCCAAAATAATTGCCAAGCCTCAAAGCGGTATCTGCGGTTATTCTTCTTTTCCCCTTTATAATCTTGCTTATTCTGGTTTGCGGAATATTAATATCAGCCGACAACCGGTAAGCTGAAATTTTCATTGGATTTAAAAACTCCTCAAGCAATATCTCACCAGGATGTATGTTCTTCAAATGATTCATAACTCATATTATTAGTGTAAATTAATAAGATCATTTACCTTTTCTAATGATAATCTTTCCCACGACGGGTTCATTAGTTTTGTTCCATCCCACTCAAAATTTACTCTATCGAAGGTTTCCTTAAAAAACTCCAGGCTTGATTTCCGGTCGGGGTTGTGCTCAATGAAAATCAATTTTTCATGATTAATATTATATTTATTAATCAGTTCCGTAGCTAACTTATCAACACGGCTTGTAACCGAGCTTCCCGGATTGGAGTCGTACAATTCTGTGGCAATAACAATAGTTTTGTCTATTTTTTCAATGATTTTAAGACCGCAAAAGGATGGTACATCCCAGGCGCCTTTGAAGTGGTAAATCTGGTCAATGTATTGTGAGTGAGAAATCATGCAATAGTGATTAATTCGAAAAAAAAATCATAAGTGGCAGTAGCAGCGGCAGTAGCAGTTTAGAAATGTAATCGGAGATTTCCATTATTTGGGTAGGAATTTTTCAGGATTATCTGCCATTTTACCCAACATCTTTCCTACCTCCTCATATCTTGTCGTCAATGATATTTTAATGTCCTCAGTAATATATTTGCAGTCTTTCGCAAAATCAATCCAAACCAATGATTCACTTGCTTCTCCATCAGCATCCGTTATTTTGCTGGTAAAATGCTTAGGATATCTTCTTTTTCTATAAGCTTCAGCAATATTTGTACATACCGATCTTGATGATCTCCTGATTTGATCAGTCAAAGAGTAAGTTTCTTCCTTTGGAAACTTTTTAGAAAGTTCGAAAATCTCCATTGCTAATTGATAAGCAAGTTGATAAACCTTCAGACTTTTGTAACCGCCATTCATTATGTAAAAATTAGTGATTATTATATTTTGTATTTCATTTTCCTGCACCTGCACCTACTCCTACTATTACTCCTGCCGCTGCCACTGCCACTGCCGCTGCCACGGCCGCTGCCACTGCCCCTGCTACTGCCGCTGCCGCTGCTGCTATCTTCTAATATCTTTTCCAAAACTTTGATCAATAAGTTCCTTTTTCGGTGAACGGTAAGTCCCGTCGGTCATCTCTTTCTCTATCACCTTCATCAGCAGCTTGAACATTTTTTGCTCCTGACTTTCATTCCGGTAAAATTCATTCCATGCAAAATGATAAAGGCTTTGTAATCTCTCAGAAGTCATGTGTTTGGGTTGAAATACAACCTTGCCAGCATTGTAATCATTCCAGTCAAAATTGAATATTCTCTTTTCTTTAATCAGATCATCCCAGGCCTTGGTATGCGGGAAAGGCGTCATGACAGTAAATTCCGCAAGATCAAGGTCAATCTCCAGTAAAAAATCAATCAAACGTTTGAGGTCATCTTCTGTTTGATTATCCATTCCTAAAAGGATGGTTCCCTCAACTGCAATTCCATGATCGTGATACCGTTTGATACGGTCCTTGATAAAGTTCGAAGTATCGAAAATTGCCTGGTAAACATACCACGCTCCTGCCTGTGCTGCAAGGTCAAGTACCTCGGGCTTATCCTCGATGGTATGGCTGCACCATTTCTTCTTAAATGGTATCATCGTCCTGAAAAGTTCTTTTTCCCATTCCGTATCCTGTGCCAGTGAATTATCAACGACAAACATCCGGTTGTTCTCCATTTTATCCAACTCTTCAGCAACTTTATCAAATGGCCTTGGGCGAAATTTCCTGCCTCCCAAATACGAAACAGCACAAGGATAACAACTGAACCTGCATCCTCTGGAAGCATGAAACAGATCGAGCATTTGAACACCTTTGTGATAATACAATTCCTTTTGAAGAATGTCCCTTCTTGCAGGACCAATCAGCCCGATATCAGGTGGATAGGGAAGGTAATTGTAAACTTTTTTCAACCGGTTATTTTTAAAATCGTTAAAAACTTCCTCCATTCTGCCTTCGGCCTCTCCGAGGAAGATGCTGTCGGCATGTTCAAGTGTTTCTTCAGCATGAAGCATAGTGGAAATTCCGCCAAAAATTACTTTTAAACCTCTTTTGCGGTATTCATCAGCAATTTCCCAGCCTCTTTTAATCTGTGAGGTAAGCATCATTGATATGCCGACAAATTCAGCCGTTTCATCGAAATTAAGCTTCTGAACATTTTCATCAATGAATTCAACTTCAACATAATCGGGCAATGCAGCAGCAAATACAATAGGCCCGTGAGGCGGCAGATTAAACTGGGTTTGTTCCGGTAGTTTTTCCCACTTCGGGTATATCAGTTGGAACTTCATAGTTTTAATTTTAGTCAGCGTGAGTATTTGTAGTGATAAAAATGTGCGGCCAGTTTGGATCTTATTATTGCTTTTTCATCATTGGTAATCGAATAGCTGTTCTTACGGTAATCACTCAGTTCGGTAAGAAATTGCCTTACTTTCTGTTCGAACTGACTGGAATATTTCAATCCGATGGCACGATATATTTTTTTCAGTTCATTTATGGGATCAGTTTCAAGGTCCTCAAAGTCAACCTCACAAAAAATCCCATCGGGTAACACAGCAAGGTCTGTCCTGATTTTAGTAAGCATCCTGTCCAGAACTATTGCAACATCTTCAACCCCCGGATTTATCCACTTACCATTGAGCATATTTTGTGTCGCAACAATGTTCCACATGTGTATGGTTGAGGGAACTACCCGGTAAGGATGCCGGTGAATGTGAATGAACCGGGCACTGGGAAATACTTCTCTCAGCAATTGAATCCTCAAAGAATGAAAGGGATTCTTCAGTACTATTCTTTTTTTCGATTCAAAGGCAAGTTTTCGGCAAAAATTCATTATAGCCGTTTGCCAGGTTATCTTGTCAGCAGGTTCAAAATTGTTGTATCGCTTGAGAAAATATGTATTTGTCTTTGGAAAAATTATATCTTTCAGGGGTGAATCAAGCGTTAATTTAAAAATCGCATACTCATCTTCCTGGGGCTCATCTATACCGAGTTTAACATTGTCCATCGGGCGCCGGGAGCTTATCATTGCCGACATAACAGGTTGGTAATATTTTTTTGAAACCAGGAAACTATCGGGTAATGAAACATGAAATACCGTCGGAGCAACAAGATTTTCATCAAGATTAAGCAGCTGGTGCAGAAATGTGCTTCCAGTCCGCCAATGGCCTATAATGATGATCGGATCATCCGGGACCGGAAAGTTTTGCAATTGAGTTTCAAATTTCTGCCGCTCCATGCGCTTAAATATAGATGCCCAAATACCATTTTGTAAAAGGAAAAGTGTTCTGACAAGCAGCCGGGGTTTGATGGAAATCCCATTCCTTATTAATAGTTTCATCATAACTCCGAAACTGGTCCCGGCAAGCATGTAAGAGTGCTTCATGAAATTTTTACTATGATCGAATGATTAATATTGCCAATTATACCATAAACGGGATAAAACCGTACATTCTGCAAATTGGTACAAAGGTATAGGGAATATAGGGGAAATACGGATGGGCAGGCCCTTATATTCCTTATATCCCTTATTTCCCTTATTTCCTCATTTTTCATTTTGTAATAATTTATCCCGTGTGCAGTATAAAATCCTTAGGATGATTACAATTTTTTATTCGATTCCGTCACAACAAAATCAGCAATAGTATTAATGGATTCAAGTACATTTCGCGCTAAATTCTGATCGCCTATCCTGACATCATATTTTTTCTGGATCGCCATGATCAACTCGATCCCATCTATTGAATCAAGGTTCAAAATATTTTCCTTCGAAAAAAGAGGAACGGCTTCATCAATGCTGTCTGGCTGTATATTCTTAATATTGAGGGTTTCAAGGATTAATAGTTTTATATCTTTTTTCAGTTCTGCTGAATTGATTACATCCATTTTCATCTGAATTAAATTATTTAACCAGCTTTGCAAGATCGCTGAAGAATTGTTGTTCCTCATCGGCTCTTGCATTGATCATCTCACTAAGCTCATTAAGCCTTTCCGGTCCAAGATCCCTGTTTTTTCCGGACTTGGCTGCAAAATACGAAATGTTTCTCCAATTATCACCAATAAGCATCATCCTTTTCGACATGTCTTTAAGGCTGTTTTCGTTAAGCTTTGCTGCCACCTGCTGCAGGAAGGTAGCATAAAGGTATCTGAATCCTGCACCACCCGTTCCCTGATCTTCAAGCAGTATATTTATCCGCATTATTTCATGCGAAAGATGATCAATATCTCTTGCAATGTTGGGCCAGCCTTTGACTTTCCGGGCAAATTTTCTCATGCCTTTGATCCCGATAAAAGGAACAGGCAGCTTCAGCATATTATAAGAGGCTTTTTTTATTCCGGTAATGATGGCTTTTTCAAAATTAATCTCAGATGGAATAGCAAGCGGATAGAATAAAAATCCTTTAGGCGCCATAAATCCTCCGGCAAATCGTGCTTTGTTAAGGGTTCCGATTTTCAATTCGGATTTTTTCGGATAGTAACTGTCACTCACGAGGTAGGCAGTTTCATTTTTACCGATCACATTTACGAAATGCACATTGATGTGTACTCTCTGGTACTCCGGCATGTAATCCATGTAATAAAAATCCACCTGGGCTGCTGTTGGAATTCCATTTGAAATAAGTTCATTCAGAACTCTTTCACCTTTTAAAGGATCACTGAATTTCTGTTCGTGGAATTTGACCCCCAGCCTTTTGGAAATGTTTTTCCGTATCGAACCGGGCTTATTACGAACAATGAAAGTTGGGAAGGAGAAGTTAGATGATTCAAAATACCCGAAAAAAATGCCACTGGCGATACCAAAAACCATGGGCTCTGTGATGTCGAGTCCTCCATAATTAAGCAATGCCGTAACAGTTCCGGTTTCGCAATGCGCCGCCATCCGGTGTTCAAATGTTATTTCTTTCATTCCTGTTTTGCTTCAATTTTTGAAATTACAAAGTAGGGGTTTGCTGTTTCACCATGTTCTATATTCAACTTATCCCTGTTTTCCAGGCGGGCCATAAAAAGCTGAAACATATTGGCAACCGGAATGTCGAAAGCATCCGCATATTTTTTTAGCAATGACAATTTTATCTTTGTAAAGTTTTCCATTTTATAATGTTTCCTGAGCTTCCTGAGACTAACACCAACCCTTGATGCAAGGTCACCTTCTCCAAACTCACGAACAATGCAATAATAATATACCGGGCTGATTTCTCCGACTTTAAGTTTTTCCCTCAGCACCTGCTCCTGCTTATTCATTTTTTCATAAAAATCATCGAGGTAATATTTGGAAAGGAAAGAACCACTGACTACCGGACCATAAGATTCATCCGGTTTTTCGACATAATAAACCGACTGCTGCGACTTAAAATCCACATATAAATCTTTTTCTTTCATCAGCTTGCAGGTATTAGCAATTCATTAACAACTTCTCTTTTAAAGTCAACAACATTAACAAGGCAAAAATACGGGAGTTTTTGTTTTTAATCAAAAGGTGACGGAAAAATTAGTAACAACTGCTTATATATTTGGGAATTAGCAAACAGTAAGATCAGTCTCATCACACTCAGTTAAATATTTCAGCAGTAAGCCTTGGGCCAACCTTGTTTCTGCACTTGCTCATTTCGGAGTACCGGCGGCAATCGAAAGGAAATTTACAGGTAAAAAATTTTATTAATTGATTTATTTTATCAGGTGCGATTTTTTTATTCTTAGCCCTTTTTTGTTCAAAACAGTAAAATTGTTATTCAGCTTATCAAAGTGACTCTGTATCGTTCTAATAGCTGTTTCAACACGATATTGTCTGCTCAAATCACTTAACCGAATCAGTAATATACCGTAATGTTTAAGCTTTAACCGAAAGGTTAACTCTCCAAAGTCTTTGTCTTCAGTTATGAGAAGGCATTTATAATCCGTGGCAATTTTTAAGACCTCAGTATCTGTTAATCCTGAGAAATCTTCTAAAACCGAAATTACCTCAAATCCGTTTTGCCTCAACCCTGTAATGATTCCGAAATCAACACTTTCATCGGCCAAAAGTTTCATTTCAGGAAGCATTGGATAAAAGCAGTTCATTCTTTACCGAGTCGGCTGCAAATAAAAGGCAGGCAACGATGTCTTCTTCTTTCAGATTAGGATAGGCATTCAATAAATCCACCACCGAATCACCTGCGGCGAGTTTCTCAAGTATCAAATCCACCGGGATTCGGGTGTGAGCTATTACGGGCTTTCCGAACAATTTGCCGGGGTCCGATTCGATATGTAAAGTCCAGTCAACCATATTTTTTTAACAAAATTACTTAAATTCTTGCTTGTATTTTACATCTGTTATTAATAAACGGCTATTTCCCGCAGGCTAAGTTAAATTTTATGGCCGGGGTGAGGTTGAAGTTTTAGATTTTATACAAGGCACCAGTCCTGCTTACCCACTTGCCTTAGCTTGAAGACTGGCGCCAGTTGGGTTGGTTTACCGGAATCCACTAATCATCATTCTTTTTTATGGCTGGTGTGAGTTTGAAGTTTTAGCTGTAAGCTCGGCACCAGTCTCTCTTACCCGCTTGCCGTGGCTGGAAGACTGGCGCCAGACGGGGTTTGATTTTGTTTTGGATTTTTTTTCAAAAATTCAACAAAGTCGGCAACTTCCTCTCACAAGTCCTTAGGTAATGAATTTATCTCTAATTTTAAAGAAATTTTATTTTACCTTTGCATGGTTTTCAGATAAAAAATATGTCGCAACAACAATATATCACTGACAAAAAAGGAAAAAAGATAAGCGTAGTAGTTCCTGTTAAAGATTACAATAAGCTGATTGAGGCATGGGAAGAACTTGAGGATATTAAGGCTTATGATGCTGCCAAATCGAAAAAGTCTGATCCTATAGAAGCTCAAATTGCCTTTGAGGAGGTTGAAAATTACTTCAGTAGCAAAAAAATCCAATAGTGCTGTACCAAATCGTTGTTGAACGTTTAGTAATTAAATATCTGAAACGAATTCCTGAAACAGATTACTACCTTATTAAAAATAAAATTAAATCGCTGGCAAATGACCCCCGGCCGAATGGCTCAATAAAACTGAAAGGCAGAAATGCTTATAGGATCAGGCAGGGAGATTACAGGATAATTTACGAGATCAGAGATAAAGCTCTTTTAATTATTGTAGTTACAGTGGGGCATCGAAAGGAAATTTACAGGATTACATAATTGGACATAACCAGAGACTATGCCCAACTGGGTCTGTGGCAGGAGGATGTGGCAAAATATTCCGCTTTCAGGCATCCTTCACCGCTTCCACTATCGAAAATGGCGACACAGTTGGAATTACCTTTTTTAATCGGAATCCGGATTCCTTAATAATGTATTGAAACTCCTTTCGTGTCCGTTCTTTACCACCCTCGGTTCCAAGAAGCATCTGCAGGTCGAACAACTTTCCGAATTCAGGTTTGTTGTTTTCGCTGATCACAGTTTCAATAATCAGCAGCCTGACCCTGTCATTCATGCTGCTTCGGATGTTTTTCAGCAATTTGATACAAGTAGTATCATCAAAGGCGTGAAGGATGTTTTTCATGATATAGGTATCGCCGCCGGCTGGGATGGTTTCAAAAAAATTACCCGAAACTATCTGTACCCTGTTTCCGGTACCTAATTGGTCAAAGGTAGCCCCGGCATTCTTTACCACATGCGGAAAGTCAAAAAGTATTCCCCGGAGATGCCTGTTCTTTTTCAAAATATTAGCCAGCAGATGCCCTTCACCACCACCAATGTCAACGACACATTTTAAATCCCTGAATGAATATGCTGAAAGTATTGCCGTGCTTGATAATACCGATGTATTTGTCATAGCCTTGTTGTACAATTCATTCTTTTCCGTATTTTTTGAAAGATGGTCAAAAATATCGGTGCCCAAAACTTCTCTGGCCGCACTTTGCCCGGTTGCAATACTAAAGTTCAGCTTTCCGATGATATTCCAGTTCGTTTCGTTCATTTGATGCTGTATCATATATTTCATTGATCCTGGATCGCTGGTCAGCGCCAGGGAAAGCCGGGTGTTCGTAAAAATTTTGCCCGGCAATTCCTTAAAAATTCCTTCTCCTGCCAATGCCCTCAAAAGCCTGCAAAGAGATTGCGGATGTGTATGACTCTCGTTCGCAATTTCTTCAATCGTTTTTGGTCCCGTTTTCAGGATGTCGGCAAGATTAAGTTCGCAGGCAACGCCAAGTGCTTTCGCAATCCATATTTGCTGAGCTTTTTCAAAGACCTCGACTGTCGGAGGAATAAAAACATTCTGCATTTTCCTGAAGAATGTCCTCAATCCTTTTATAATACTGAACAAACCTGCTGGCGGCACCCACGGAACATTCCCGGTTGATCTCATAATTTTCAATTTATTTCGAAAGGTAAAAGTAAGGAGGATTTGAATAATATTGAAACATTAAAGTGTAGTACCCGGAAATTATACCAAAGTGAAATTCTGTATAGTCCGTTAGGATGTAACGGAATTTCTTACTTTGGTTAATGCCGTGTAGATTTATGTTATAGTCCTGTTTGCCTGGCTGATTTAACGTCTGGACTATTACATAAATCACTTCGGTATTATAAATGGACACAGATTTCACAGATGACACAGATTGGAGCGGCTTCAATCATTAGTTCATCACTGGCAGGAGGAAAGCAGCATCAGCGAATGGTTTTTATTCCGGTAGTGGTTGTAGATCAAAATATTTTTTATTGAACGGGCAGGAGCCGGGTTGAAGCGCACGGCCTCCGGAATATGATCTTTTTTCAGGATATTGGCTGCCATCCATAGGGCAAATGCCGAAGCCGTATGATATTCTCCGCAAAGATGTTTGAACGCTGCAACCGGTGACGCTGAGAAATGCCTTTTTGAAATTTCATAGTAAATCTTGTCGGAGTTCGCATCACCGTTGTACCCGGCAACGAAGAGATCAATTTCACTGAAGGTAAGGTTATGCGAAGTTAGAAAGTTGGTTATGTTTTCAGAAACCGAATCCGCATCAACATGATTATTAAAGGTAGTTATGCCGGAAAGGGCAGCATAGCTCCTTTCATTCTTTTCCGAACTCAGTATAAAAAATGTATTGCCTTCACCGGCAATAGTCCCTGGTGTTCCTGAATTTAAAAGACCTAAATTGTTGATTGGTACTTTCTTATAATAATTCAACCTGTTGTATAAAATCATTTGATTATCAGTCATTTCATCAAAACCTCCCACAAGAATGTGCCTATATGTAGGCTCATTCAAAAGCAATAATGCATCTGTCATGGCATTTTCAAACGAGATCCCCCGTTGTGAATAAGTCACGTTATAATTCGTGCATTGCAGCATCAGGGCTATCTGTGCGCCGATTGTATTATGTGTGGACTGGATGAATGGAGTGGGTGGTAAAAATTTTTCATCGTTTTCATAAATGGACAGTAAAAACTTTTCCGTATCTTCGAGGCAGCCCATGCCCGACCCGGTAATGATGGCATCGGGGGCTGCAATCCCTGCATCATCAAGGCAAATACGCGCAGATGAATAGCTCATCCTGATGATCCTGCTCATCCTCCGCAAAAGTTTCGGATCAATCAATTTTTCATAATCTCCGGGTTCGGTACAGCGAAGACAATTTGAATCTGATTCAATTACTTCATCTAAAAACAAATTATTATCCCAGGTTTTCTGAGGTGAAATATTCCCGATTCCATTGATGAAAACTTTCATGCTTTTGAAAAGATAAGGGTTGTGTTGTTACCTCCGAACCCAAATGAGTTCGACATAATGTGCCGGATGCTGATTTCCCTGATCATTTCTATGACCGGGGAATAGCTCAGCTCTTTCATTTTTGCAGAGAAATTTAAATTTGGCGGAATACAGCCGTTTTTCATAGCAATGATTGAAATGCCGGCTTCAATAGCTCCGGCGGCTCCCAGCAAATGTCCTGTCATGGATTTCGTTGAACTCACATAAGGGATCCGCGATTGGAAAAGTCTTTCAATAGCTTTACCTTCTGAAAGATCATTGTTTTGAGTTGCAGTGCCGTGAGCATTGATGTAGTCAATCTGACCGGGTTCCAATCCTCCCTTATCGAGGGCTGCCTTCATTGACAAAAATGCACCTCGTCCATCCGGTGATAAAGCTGTTTGGTGATGAGCATCGTTAGCATTTCCATACCCGGTGATTTCACATAAAATTTCTTTCTCCCCGATCACCTTTTCCGATTCAAGAACCAGAAATCCGGCTCCTTCTCCTAGGTTCAGGCCATTTCTGTTTTCGTCGAATGGTTTGCATAAATTCTGATCCACGATCATCAGGGTGTTGAATCCATTTAGTGTAAATTTCGATAAGGCATCCGTTCCACCCGCGACAGCCCTTTCTATTCGCCCGCTTTTAATTAGGCGGGTTGCAAGCATAATGGCATTAGCTGAGCTTGAACAGGCCGTGTTTATAGTTGACAAATATCCCTTAATGCCAAGAAATTCTGCAATCCTTTCTGTACTATCACCGCAGTCATGCGACTCTATGAACTCATTCTTTGTATCATTGGTTAGAAAATCGTTGTAATATTTTTCGGTCGCCACCATTCCACCAACAGTTGTTCCGGAGATAAAAGCGAGAGTGGCAGGGTCTTTTAATCGTGACTGATGCAATGCTTCTTTAGCAGCGATTATTCCCAGCAGGGTCGTACGTGTTAATCCCGGCCCAAATGAAATTCCAGCCATTTCAGCAAGCTCCTCATCCGTATGTTTTATCTCGCCTGCAACCAACTGATTCCTGTATCCGGTTTCGAGCAAGGTGATATCTCCGATTCCTGATTTACCGGTCAGAACCGATTCTTCCATCTCCGCGAAGGTATTGCCTATCGCCGAAATCATCCCGCAGCCGGTGACATATACTTTTGGGGGCATGTTTAGTGTTGAGTATTTAGTATTTAGACTTGAGAACTGTGACTTGAGACTTGTGACTTGAGAACAGAGAACTGAAAACTGAATATTGAGAACACACAACCAGCAACAAGCAACCAGTAACCAGCAACAAGCAACCAGTAACAAGCAACAAGCAACCAACCTGTCTCGCCTACGGCGAGATGAAACCTGAAACCTGAAACATCTATCTCTTCCTGCACTTGACGAGTGTATGGCTTATGCCCAAATTATTATACTCTTCAACAATTTCAAAACCAGACTGTTTTATCAGGTTTATCAAATCTTCCGAGTGATACATCCTGCTGTTGCCATTTGCAAGACAGGTAAAATATAAGGAAGTCGCGTTCAGAACATAAGACGATACCTCATACTGCTGCCTGTCCCAAAAGAGTTCAAGAATATATAAAAAAGAATTTTTGCTCATGCACTGATATGCTCTTTTGAGAATACTGATGATCTGTTCCTCTGAAAAACAATCCAATAGCTGGCTCATCCAGATAGCATCAAACCCGGATGGGAATGGCAGAGAATGATCCAGTAAATTCAGTGAATAAGTATGAATTCGATCCTGATACCCCTTAACCTTAATGTTTTCGGTTGCTTTTTTCAACTGGCCGGGAAGATCCATAATGGTTACCTGTACAACATCTGAAAAGCCAATACACTGCATTGCAAATTTTCCAGTGTTTCCGCCAATATCCAGCAATTTTTTTACATCTTCCTTAAAGACTACCGGCAACACTTCGGGGAACATCACATCTGAATAAAAATGATCAAAATCAAACCAGCTTTTTTTTGCCTTTTCGGGTAGCGACATAAGGTAGGGATAGATCGTTTCCCAGTCGCCAAATTCCTTAAGTCCGGCAGGTTTGCCTGTTTTAACTGCTTCTTCAAGATGAAAAAATCCCTTGTAACAAACATCATGGACAAAATCAAAATTGACATTTGTCAGTTCATCAGAAAGAACAAAAAAACCGGTCTTTGTCAGGAAAAAAATTTCGTTTTTCATTTTCACCAGTCCCATACTCAATCCCGCATCCAGAAGGACTTTAACCGAATAAAGCGACAGGTTTAATTTTGAAGCAATCTCACCTGGTTTCATTCCTTTTTCCCTTGCCAGATTCATTTCTCTAAGTATGCCAAGATCCCTTAGCAAGCGAGCCGCCTGGAACATGATCGGGCCGAAAGCTATTTTCTGAGCTTCGAACCTGGCATTTATTGCACTCAGCTTATCCGAACCGTAATCTTTTTTCATTCAATAAGATAAAACATATTTATTGTGCCTTATTTGCGTTTGCGAAGATATGATTTAATTGCTTTTTGGAGGAATTGAAGTCAGAAAATATCATCTCCACCCAACACGAGATTTTGCAGGATCATAAAATATTGATCCTTTTTCCTTTAGTTTCTGGTAATGTCCAAATCCACGCCCCGGTAAGGAGTGCGAAAAGAACTGCGATGGAAATACCGCCGCTCAAACCATAACCTGTAGCTACAACAGCAATGATAACAGGAGTAAAGAACTGTATCCCCCTCGCCAGATTAAAAGCTGTTCCCATTGCAGTTCCACGTATTTTTGTCGGAAAAAGTTCTGCAAACAAAGGCCCATATCCTCCGAACATTCCGGTTCCAAAACCAACAGTGAACATAAAAACGAGGATCAGGTAATTATGCGCCACGATGTGATTCCAGAAAGTGGTGATCATTAAAAGGCCGATGGCCATGAAAACCGAATAGATGGAATAGGCTGGCCTCCTTCCCAGCCAGTCTGCCACAAATCCGAATGAGAAGTAACCTAAAAATCCTCCTAATTGTGTAATCAGCATGAATTCTGTTGATTTTGCCATAGTGAAGGCCCTTTCACGATGCAAATAACCCGGCATCCATGAATAGGTGAACCAGTAAGCCGACATGTCGAAAATAGCCAGAACAAGGCATAAAATGAAAATCTTCCGGTATTCGGATGTGAAAAGCAAAGTAAATTTATTCTTATTTTCTTTCCTGATCTGATCGGTAGTGAGCTTGCCTTCGTTGATAAGCTTTTTCCGTTCCAGCCAAACATCGGATTCCTGCATGTTCTTTCTTATAAAAAGCACAAGGATGGCCGGCAGTATTGAAATAAAAAAACTGGCTCTCCAGCCAATGATGGGAGTTATATAGCCACCGACAAGGGAGGCAAGCGCTATTCCCAAAGGCGCTCCGGTTTGCATGAAAGCCCCAAAACGCCCTCGTACCTTAGCCGGGAAGGTTTCACCGATATAAGTCTGACCTGTTCCCCATTCTCCTCCCACACCAAGACCGGTAATAATGCGAAAGACAAGTAAAAACCAAAGGTTATAAGAAAATCCGCACAGGAATGTACCAAGGCTATAAGTTAATATTGTCCATTGAAGTACCCTTTTCCTTCCGAAACGATCCGATAAATAACCGAAAATTATACCACCCACTGCCGTAGCTGCAAGACTTGCACCAAGAACAAGTGAGATTTCCACATCGGTCAGGTTAAGCTCGGCTTTAATGGAACCCATAAGGAAAGTATAAAGGATCAGGTCATAAAAGTCGAAGACCCATCCGGCCCACGACATAAACAGAATGTTGTAGTGTTTGCGGGTAATCCTGCCGTATTCATTAAGAAGTGCGGGCATAAACTGAAAATATATCCTCAAAAATAAAAAAAATATATTTCCTGATAGCTCAGATTAATTCTATTTTTACAACTCTAAATTATATATCAATGAAAAATATACCTTTAAGTTTGCTTGTTGTCTGGTTAATTACCGGATCGTCATTTTTATACGGACAGGCAGAAAATCGCCCGAGTAAAAGGGCATTCTCACCGGTTCAAAACAGAAATCTTAAAAATGAAGCAGTTAAAACAGGTACGGGAAGAGCTGTCCTGACTCATAACCATAAGATTGCTGTTCCTTCAGAAGCCCCGAAGTCAACTGACGAAAAGCAATTAATTTCGACCTCAGATACCTTGCATTTTCCACTGGAAGGGACTTACGCATTATATATTTCCGGGCAGGGTGGATATGTTACAGGCAACAATGAATATGGTGACCTTGCAAAGGCAGATTATTTTGAAGCAAACCTGGAATACCAGGTTAATGGAATTCTTTTTGATTTTGCTCATGCGGTTGGAGGTAATCCGCCTGTTGAAGTTGCAATTTGGGATAATACCGGTACGGGTAATTCGCCGGGTGTAAAGATTGCGACTGCTTCGGTCAGTCTGAATACCATCAAAAACGATGTTACAAACCAGGTAATGACTTATGTGCCTTTTAATCCACCGGTAATAATGACCACTTCCTTTTATGCCGGAGTTGTTCTGCCAACTGCAACTGGCGACACACTTGCCATCTGGTCGAATACAGATGGTGATACCAATCCCGGTATTGGATGGGAGATGTGGAGTACAGGCGCATGGAGTCCAATGTCAAGCAATGATTCATGGGGGCTTAATATAGGACAGGCCATTTTCCCGGTAGTTAGTTATGATGAGTCGCTGAATGCTGAATTTTCAGCCAGTGATGTTACAATTCAACCGGGTCAGACCATTACTTTTCAGGATTTTTCAACTGGAAATCCAACATCGTGGGATTGGACTTTTGAAGGTGGCAATCCCGCAACTTCAAACCTTCAAAATCCTGTGGTTACATATAATAACGTAGGTAATTATGATGTAACTTTGGTCGTTGGTAATGATTCAATAAGCGACACCGAATTTAAAGAGGATTATATTTCAGTTGAAGAATCTTCTGTTGAGACTGACACATTAAATTTTCCCCTTGCCGGTACTTATGCCATCTATATTACCAATTTGAATGCGTATGTTTCAGGAAATAATGAATATGGCGATCTTGCCAAGGCAAACTTCTTTTCAAATGAACAGGATCAATACATAACGGGTGTTTTGATCGAATTTGCTTATGCAACAGGAGCAAATCCCAATATTGAAATAGCCCTTTGGAATAATTCAGGAGCCGGCGGATCACCGGGAAGCAAATTGTCAGGTGTTAACATGCCGCTCAACACCATCAAAAATGATATTAATAACCAGGTAATGACTTATGTTGAAATTAATCCACCTGTTCAAATCGCAACTTCTTTCTATGCAGGTTTTATGCTTCCCACAACTGCAGGCGATACCCTGGTGGTTTGGTCAAATACCGATGGGGACACGAATCCAGGTACAGCCTGGGAATTATGGAATACCAACCAATGGTACAGCTTTAGTGATGCGGCAAACTCATGGGGGTTGAATGTTGCACTGGCTATTTTTCCTGTAGTGCAGAGCACACTAGGTATAAATGAACAGGAACCATTAAATTCAATTGAATTTTATCCAAATCCTTCATCTGGTACTTTTCAATTGAAAGCCGGGAAGGTCAGGAACGAAGTGTATGAAATTATTGTTTTTACGACCAACGGGATTGAAATTTTCCGACAGATTTTTAGTCTCCCGGAAAATGTCACAGTTGACCTTTCAAATCAACCGGCCGGATTATATATTGCAAAGATCAAAAGTGGAAATCATGTTTACTATGAGAGAATAATTATCCACTAACAAAAATCTTTTAAACATGGAACCTTGAACCATGAACCCAATATTATCCCCCGCTGATCAGGTGTATTACAGCGACATTGTCGCCATCCCTCACTTCGGTAATGATACGGTCTTCTTTTTTTATTAAGCTGCCATTAACTTTTGTCACCAGCAGTCTGAATGTAAAATTTTTATATTCGATAAGCTCCTGTAAGGTAAGATGTTCTGCATCTACTGTTTCGGGATTATTATTGAGAGTTATTTTCATTTTATTTTTAATTGCTTAATAAAATTTCCATTACTGTATTTGCCTGCATGTGTGCAACAATTCCAACTCTTGGAGCCAAGGGCGGTAGTTGTTCTGCTATTTCACTTTTTTCGTCTCCGCAAATATAAAGATTATCAATTTTTCGCATACCTATTGAATTACTGTCTCCCCAGCCTGCCATACCCAATCCGGCAACCAGCGGGGTATTTGGAAAATAGCCAAGTACTGTTTCAATAATCATTTGCTTCATGTCGGCCCTGTCGAAAGCTTCAACGATTACATCACATTTTTTGAAAATCGTTCTGATAGATTCGGGATTGAGCTTTATAACATGAGGTTCAACTTTTACCGCAGGATTTATGAACAGGATATTTTCTTCAAGCGCAAAAACCTTCTTTTGGCCCAATTGTTCGTGAAAATAGTATTGTCTGTTGAGGTTATCCTTAGTAATAACATCGAAGTCACAGACAATTATTTTACCTATGCCGACACGTGCAAGTGCAACAGCACAGTTGGAACCCAACCCGCCCGCACCTGCTATTCCGACGGTCTTTTTTTTAAGAATACTCCTAATTTCCCTGAATGTCATTGAAGTAAGGTTTAAGTGAGACTCAAACTGAAACAAAAATATATAATTATCAATATGTGTTATGATAAAAAATCATTTTTCAACATTTTAATTTGGAGATTTGTCATTAAAATTTATTTTTGTGAATTCATTAACGATAATTGAAAGATAAAATACAGAGACATGACAGATGTAATGGAAATGAAGAAAGCTCACACAGTTCTTAAGCAATGGAGCTATGAATGGAAACCCCTCGACAAGGGCTATACAGATAAAATATTATATATTAACCTGAGCAGAAATGAGGTTGGTGCGAAGGACGTACCTCCCCTGATGAAGGAAAAATTTATCGGAGGTAAGGGTTATGGACTCAGGCTTCTGTGGGATGCAACAAAACACAATACCTGCTGGAACGATCCGGAAAATGAGATCAATATTTCTTCAGGGCCGGTTGGCGGGATCACTCAGTATTCGGGGACAGGCAAGGCTATCTGCGTTTCAATTTCACCTCAAACCGATATTCCGATTGACAGTAATGTCGGAGGACATTTTGGTCCTTTCCTGAAGTTTGCAGGTTTCGATGCTCTCGAAATTCAGGGTAAAGCCTTAAATGATGTGATCATCTTTATTGACGGGATCAACCATAAGGTAGAGATCTTTGATGCCCCCCTGGAACCTGTTAACAGCCACCTCCTTGCCGAGAACCTGCACGAGATGTTTTCGGATGAAGAAAAAGATAAGAAAAATGTTGCTGTTGTTTCGGCAGGTATCGCAGCAGATCATTCATTGATCGGAATGCTGAACTTCAGTTTTTATGACCCCAAGCGCAAGCTTGTCAGGCTGAAGCAGGCAGGTCGCGGAGGAATCGGGACGGTTTTCAGAGATAAAAAGATCAAGGCATTGGTTGTTAAAATTCCCGGCGTTAAGGGCAACCTGAATAATGTTGTTGATCTCGATTCCATCATCGAAAGAGGTAAGAAATTCAACAAGGAAATGCGTGAGCTCGACGACAGTCAGTGCCAGATGCGGGCAATCGGAACAGCTCACCTCACCAACATTATGAACGACTATGATCTTCTTCCGGTTAATAATTTCAAGTTCGGAAGCCATAAAGATGCCGATAAAATCCACGCCAATGTCTGGAAGTCGAGGTTTACTCAAGGGATTCCTGATGGTTGCTGGATCGGATGCAATATGTCGTGTGCAAAAGGTATTGACAACTATGAGCTCAGAACCGGCCCGTATAAAGGCTCAAAGGTAATCGTTGACGGCCCTGAATATGAATCCACATCTTCCCTTGGTTCTATCATGGGTATTTTCAATCCTGACTTTACCATCGAAACCAATTTTTATTGTGACACTTATGGGATTTGTACGATTACCTGGGGAACTACCATGGGTTTTATTATGGAATGTTTTGAAAACGGTATTCTGAACGAAGAACGCACCGGAGGTTTGAAGCTGAATTTCGGAAATGCAGATGCTGCTATGGAACTGCTTCACCAGCTCGCACGTGGTGAAGGTTTCGGGTTGATCGCCGGAAAAGGTGTTCGCATGATGAAAAAAATCTTTGCTGAAAAAGGCTGGGGCGATCCTCAGTTCATGCAGGATATAGGTATGGAAAACAAGGGACTCGAATATTCGCAATATGTTTCCAAAGAATCACTGGCTCAGCAGGGTGGTTATGCCATGACCAATAAAGGCCCCCAGCACGATGAAGCCTGGCTAATCTTTATGGACATGGTGAACAACCAGATACCGACTTTCGAAAAGAAAGCCGAAGCGCTTCATTATTTTCCCATGTTCCGAACCTGGTTCGGGTTGATGGGACTATGCAAGCTACCATGGAATGACGTGGAACCTGAAAACAACGCGCAGACCGATGAGCCAGCCAAGGTTCCGGAGCATGTAGATAATTATGTGACCATATATAAAGCCGTTACCGGAAAAGAATTTGATAAGAAGGAGCTGATCCGCATGTCTGAAAGGGTTTATAATTTCCAGAGGATATTCAGCATTCGAAGAGGTTACGGACTTCGGAAACATGATGCACAACCTTATCGGGCTGCCGGCCCTGTGACTGCTGAAGAATATGAATCGAGAGCCGAAAGATACGACAAGCAGATGAAGGAGATTATTGGTGTTGATCCGGTGGGAAAATCAACTGTAGAGAAACTGGCCATTACACGCAAATACCGCGAAGACCGTTATGAAAAGCTTCTCGATGCAGTTTATCAGAGGCGCGGCTGGACAAAGAATGGCGTTCCCAAGATAGAACACCTTAAGAACCTGGGGATGGATTTGCCGGAATTGCTCGAGGTAGTTGGTCCATTGCAGGATTAGGTTTCACGATCCAGGTTCATCACCTTGTTCGGCTCAGGCTCTGCCTTAGTCGAACCTATCCTTTCAGGCTGCTGCCTGAAAAATGATCTATCTGCTCTGGTGCATTCTTTCATTCACGGCATGCGGGAAAGCGAGACTGATGCCGGGCGATAAATTAAAACTTCAAACTCACCCCAGCCATAAAATTGAATTTTGCCTGCGGTGAATAATTATTCATCTTGTTTTTCATGTTTTTTGCATATAGTCAGGCATTTCAACTTTATTAAATTCAATCTCACGGTTAATATGAACAAACAATTATGTTCTTTTATTAATTTTGCATAAAATAAATTTGAAATGAATATTCAGGCTGAAAAATTGGAAATCATGAAAATGGTGCTCGATACTGAGAATCCATCAATACTTCAAAAAATTAAAAGTTTATTTATTAAGGAAAAAGATTTCTGGAATACTCTGACTGCCAATGAGAAGGAAGAAATCCAAAAAGGTATAGATGAGTTGGAAAGGGGTGAGATATATCCATATGAGGCTGTCATGAAGAAGCACAGGAAATGATAAGAAAAGTAGTTTTATCAAAAAGAGCCAAAACAAAACTTGAAAACTTACTTCTTTTTCTTGAGACGGAATGGTCCATGTCAGTCAAAAATGAATTTATTGAAAAGTTAGATCATGCTTTGCAAATTATCCAAAATAATCCGGAAAGTTCTCCAAAAACCTCTTCTCTGAAAGGCCTGCATAAATGTGCCGTCACCAAATAAAACACGCTTTATTATCGCTATATAGTTTCATCCATCGAAATAATCGCAATTTTTGATTCAAGGCAAGATCCAAATAAACTCAAGAAAGAGTTCAAATAGTTATTTTTTCCCTGGATAGAATATTTCAATCTGATTAATTAAAACTTCAAACTCACCCCTCCCATAAAATTAAACTACGCCTGCGGGAAATAGCCGTTCATTTCGTATTCTGTATTATCATAAAAATAGCGATATACTCAGGCTTTGGATTCGTATTCCACATTAAAAATGTTGTTCAGGCCGAGCATAAGGTCAATTTACCTGATATTTTGAAAGGATCATCACGCCTGTTATTATCTTGCTTTTTGTAACTTTGTATCGCTAAACTTTTAATAATGGAAGCATATAAAACTCATACACAGTATAATAAGGATATTCAAGCATGGTTTGATAATTTACCATTGCAGGAAGGCCAGGAGATCGAAGTGATCGTTATTCCAACTGGAAGTAAAAAGAAAAAACAATCTTCTGCGAAAAATCTTACAGGAACAGTAATTGAATACATTGATCCATTTAAGCCTGCTGTCGCAGAAAAAGATTGGGAGGTGATAAATTGATTTTACTGGATACACATATCTGGGTTTGGTGGGTAAATAAATCAGGTGATTTAAAGCCACAGCAACTGGAAATTTTAAATAAAGCTATTGATTCGGGATTGTTTATCAGTGTTATTTCGGTTTGGGAAGTCGCCAAGTTGGTGGAATATAACAGACTGAAATTGAGTATTTCTATTGATGACTGGCTTGATAAAGCCCTGAAATATCCCGGTATAAACAAAGTAGAATTATCAAATGAAATCATTATTCAGTCAACTCGCTTAAAAGGTGATTTTCATAAAGACCCTGCAGACCAGATAATTGTTGCTACCTCAAATATTATCGGAGTTCCTTTATTAACTGCAGATGACAAAATCTTATCCTATCCCTATATAAAATTAGCACATTGATAATGTAAGTTTTCCGTCTGGCGCCAGTCTTCCAGCAAAAGTCTGTGGGTAAGCAGGACTGGTGCCAGTTACGCAATTAAAACTTCAAACTCACCCCTGCCATAAAATTAAACTTCGCCTGAGGGAAATATCCGTCCATCTTATTTTCCTGGTTGCCGGTATAGTACCGATAAACCCATGCATTGGATTCATATTCCAAATTAAAGATATTGTTCAGGCTGAGCATGAGGTCAATTTGCCGGATAACACCCGTTTTTATGGTATAATAAAATTTTAAATCGTTAATAAAATAAGGATCGAGACTGCGGTCAACGTTTGAAGTATTATCTATGAATTGACTTCCGACGTACTTCGATTGTAAACTTACCTTTAAAGCCTTCAGGGGTTCCCATGTAAGATTGCTGCCTCCGATGATTTCGGGTGAAAAAGAAATGTCGGTAGTACCCAAAGTATCAATGTTTTGTTCCGGCCATGTATCCCAGTTATCAGTGTAGGCCACAAAGTCAATGATCTTATTTTGGCTAAGGGTTAGATTCATGTCCCACCGGAGCTGTTTTAGAATTTGTATTCCACCGCTTAGTTCAATGCCTGTCCGGTAGCTCTTAGGAACATTCATTAGGATAGGATCGCCTACATTGTTGATTTTTCCAGTCAGAACCAGCTGATCGCGGTATTTCATGTAATAGTAGTTTGCTTCAAGGCTGATGTTTTTACTTTGAAATATATAACCTGACTCAAAATCAATAAGCTGTTCTGCGCTTATCTGTTGCCCAGGATCTGCATCCCGATAAGCCGACCGATTAGGCTCCCGGTGAGCAATGGCAACCGATACATACAAACTGTTGCTTTTATCGAGTGTGAAAAACACACCTCCTTTGGGGTTGAAAAAAGTAAATGTATGTTCCTGTGTCAGATCGCGAAGGTCGTCATGGGTTCCTTCGATGGAATAATCTATATTCCGCAACTGCACGTCAGCATAAAGGTTCAACAGTTTGGTGAGTTGGTAATTTGCTTTGGCATAAACATTATAATCGGTCTTTTTGCCGGTACTTTCGTACCAGGGTTTGTCAATAAAACTGTAGCTGCCGTGTTCCACCCAGATGATGTAGCCGTAGTGGTCGCCTTTATAGGAATTCCATCCTCCGCCCAAGGTTGCATTGATTTTATTCCGGGAATAATTGAGGGCAACATTCAATCCATAAAAATCATTGTCTAACCATTTCTGATTGATCAGGTTTGTACTTGTAATTGTGTCCGAACCTATAATGACATCATTTAAACCGTAATCAGCAAAATCCTCCCCATAGTTAAAACTTTCATAATATCCTTTTCCTTTGGTATAAAATAAAGCCGAAGTAAGGTTCAGAGCCATACCGAACTGATGTGCAAAATGTAGTTGGTAGTAATCCTGCTGATAATTGTCGGTTTGATTTGCATAAGTATATAAGTTAAACGTACGATTATCCGATTGGAGCATATGAAGAGTTTCTTCGTGGGCATAAAGGTTATGCTCCTCATATCGCATCATTCCAGCAGTATCGTTATTGATCCTGACACTTGGCACCCCGTTCCATGACTGGTAAGTTTGTTCCCTTCCGGAAGTAACAATGGCTTTCAGAATTGTTTTCTCACTAAAATAACCACCCGAAACATAGAACGACTTTAGGTCACTCCAGCCGCGATCTATATAACCATCAGATTCAATTGCCGAAAGCCTTCCGTCGAAAGCCCACTTGCTGTTAATGAGTCCTGATCCAAACTGAAGCGTGTTCTTAAAGGTATTGTAGGAACCAATTCCACTGTTTATCCCGGCATAAGGATCCGAATTCAGTTTTGTCGTCTGAATATTAATGCTTGCTCCAAAGGCCGCAGCACCATTGGTGGATGTACCCACGCCGCGCTGTATCTGGATGTTATCAACCGAAGATGCAAGATCAGGAAGATCAACGAAGAAAACATCCTGCGATTCAGCATCATTCACCGGCACTCCGTTCATCGTCACATTGATCCTTGTGATGTCGGTTCCCCTGATCCTGATGCCTGTGTAACCCACGCCGGCGCCGGCATCGGAGGTTGTGACTACCGAAGGGGTGATTTGCAGAATAAAAGGAAGATCCTGTCCGGTGTTTTGCCGTTCAATATCTTTATTTTCCAAAGATGTAAAGGTGGAAGGTGTTTTTTCATGAACACGGGTAGATTGAACGATCACCTCATCGCTTATCACCGGGCTGTACTCCAATACAAAATCTAAGTTCGCGTTGTTGATGATTTCCACCTTCTGTGATAATGTTTTGTACCCGATATAAGAAATCCTGAGCTGATATTCGCCCTGCTTCAGTCCCGAAATTACATAAGTCCCATCAGAAGCCGAAATGGTTGAAAATCGTGAGTTCTGGACTACGATGTTTGCACCGGGCAGTGGCTTATTGCTTGTCTTGTCCGAAATTTTTCCTGAAAGGGTGAATTGAGGAAAAACCATTTGCGGTGCGATTACAAAAAGAATTGCAATCCATGCAGAAATTAATTTTTGTCGTTTCATGGCAATAAAATTTAATGATACAATGACTTTAAGTCATCAAATAGGGAATTGCCATACTTTGTTTGATTTTTTGTTTCCCTACGCCGGCATTACCCGGATCAGGTTACTGCTCATTGAATACAAGCAAAGAGTATGTTCTCAGCCCGCAGATTTCAGAAAATGAATGTTAAACTTTAAATCTACTGTCTGGCATCTAACATCTAACATCTAACTTCTAAAATCTTTCAGGGCACCCCTGTTTGAATCGACGACACAAAGATAAAACATATTGCCACAGATTACACAGGTTTTCACAGATTAAAATTATATTTGAGTATCTGCGGCCAAATTATTCATATCAATAAATTTCGGCCAAAAATGGTATTCGAGTGTTGAACGTGCCAGGTCAAATACTTTCAACGGCGTCCTTTCAATTATAACTGAGTCTGATGTGCAAATAATACCTTTGGTCAGTTTAATCAATTCGCTGTCCGTATTTTCAGAGCTTACTAATTCCGGGTTAAGTTTGAAATCCGGTAAGGCTTTATTGAGTTTCTCCATAAAAAGCTCATGGCCATTTATCTGTGTATCGAAGATCAGTTTGGCGCCTTCGATTCCGGTGGTAAGCAGGAAGGAAATAATAATTTCCACTGCCCTCATTGGGAGTAATGGGCTAATGGATTTTCCATGAATCTCAGATGCATCGCGTAAACAGCCGTCAAAACTTATAAAGACCGGCTTGCCATGGAGATAACTGCTTATGGTCAGCAGCTGGTTGAAGGCATCAATATGCAGCACTTCACCTTTTAAAGCATTGAGATTTGTTAGTTTTGAACGTCTCCGGACAGCTTTATCAAAAGTTGTAACTCCCCTGTAAAGCATCGCCCGTTCGGTACCGGTAAGCTTATATCTGTCACCGGCGAGTTTCAAAACAGCCTTTTGCGGATATTGTTTCCACAAAAAAGTTTCGTAATCCTTTATTGCCTGAGGAAAATCTTTTGAAAAAGTAAACATAAGGACAAATATAAAAAATCTATCTTTGAATTTATTTACAGAGAAACAAATTAACATGGAATTATGCATCATCAACGGCCCCAACCTAAACCTTTTGGGAACACGTGAAACTTCAATTTATGGTTCAGTATCATTTGATCTCTACCTCGAGGAACTTAAAACCTCCTATCCGGAGATCGGAATCAGTTATTTCCAAAGTAATATTGAGGGGGAGATCATCAATAAATTACATGAAGTTGGTTTTATTTCTGATGGAATTATTTTGAATGCGGGGGGCTACACCCACACCTCCGTAGCCATTGCCGATGCTGTTAAAGCCATTTCCACGCCTGTGGTTGAAGTACATATTTCAAATGTTGCGACACGTGAGGAGTTCCGGCAAAAGTCATTAATAGCTCCTAATGCAAAAGGAAGCATCATTGGATTCGGATTAAATTCATACCGGCTTGCAATACAAAGCTTCTTATAGAAATTACTCTGTGTTTTGAGTTCAATTATGAGTCCACTCGGAAAAAGGACAAGATGAAGAATGCCACCAAAACACAAAATCTCTAAATCCCACAAAAGTTTGAAAATCAACGAAAAGTTTTGGTGAAATTTTGTGTTTTAGAGCTTTTGTGGCGTAATTTTTACTTTTCGGAGTGGACTCAATGTTCATTGTTCAAAGTTCGGTTTCTCATTTCTGACACCTATCTTCTCAGGACTGACTTATGATAAAATCACCGTTCCTTCTTCACCGCCAGCTTTTTAATTACCTCCTCTTGTATGCTTTTCGTTAGTGGCAGGTATTTATAAAACTCCATAGAATAGTTAGCTCTTCCGCTGGAAATATTTCGAAGCTGGGTTGCATAGCCGAACATTTCCATCAGGGGTACAAAGCCGTTGACTTTCTGGGCGCCTTTTCTGTGCCTTCGCATAGATTCAATTTTTCCCCTTCGCTTATTCAGGTCACCAACGATATTCCCGATATAATCATCCGGTGTATTGATCTCGATTTTCATTACCGGTTCGAGAAGAATGGGATTGGCTTTAAGAAATCCGTTTTTAAAACAGATGGAGGCGCAGGTCTGGAATGCCATATCGGAAGAATCAACGGGATGAAATCCCCCGTCCAATAAAACCACTTTAACATCCACGATCGGAAATCCGGCCAAAACTCCTCTATCCAGAGTCTTAACAATACCCTTATTGACGGAAGGAATATATTCATTCGGAATGGCTCCTCCCTTGATCTTGTCAATAAATTCGTAACCATTTCCCTCGTTGGGCTCAATCCGGATGACGGTTTGAGCAAACTGGCCTTTTCCTCCCGTCTGCTTGGAATGTTTGTAATTGCTCTCAACCTCGCTTGTAATGGTTTCTCTGAAGGCAACAGCAGGCTCGCCAACTTCAACCTCCACATCAAATTCATGTTTGAGCCTGTCAACGATGATCTCAAGGTGGAGTTCACCCATCCCTGAAATGATGGTCTCTTCTGTTTCATCATCAAAACGCACCGTGAAGGATGGATCTTCGTTTGCAAGTTTGCCCAGGGCTTCTCCTAATTTTTCCTGATCCTTGCGCTTCATCGGTAATATTTTCAGTTCGATCACAGTCGGAGGAATATGGATAGATTCAAGGTAAAGGCGATGGCCGGGTTCACACAAAGTATCACCGGTTTTTGTAAACTTCATGCCGATTAAAGCTACGATATCGCCCGGACCGGCTTCCTTAACTTCCTCGCGGTCTTTTGCATGTATTTTGTAAATTCTTCCGATGCGCTCCTGTTTATCCTTTGTTGAGTTAATAATGGGCATTCCGCTTTTCAGCGAACCGGAAAATATCCGGATAAAAGTCTGCTGGCCGACAAACGGATCGTGGATCAGCTTAAAAGCAAGCGCTGAAAAAGGATCGTGGGAAGAAGGATGACGTGTATGCGTCTTTTCAGGATCATTCACATCAGTACCAACGACCGCTCCGATATCAATGGGCGATGGAAGGTAGCTAATGACGGCATCCAATAACAACTGTACCCCTTTATTTTTGTATGCAGCTCCTGTAAAAACCGGTGTGATGAGCAATTTTAAGGTGGCATACCTTGCTGTCTTTTTTAAAAGGACTTCAGAAACCTCCTTGTCTTCAAGAAAAAGACCCATGATCTCATCGTCAAATTCTGCTAATTTTTCGACGATTGAATATCTTGCTTCCTCGGCTTTACTTTTGTAAACAGCCGGGATTTCTATTTCAATCTGCTCCAGTTCCCTGAATGTATAGGCTTTTCTGCTTATTACATCAATAACTCCTGCAAAATCCTCTTCAGCGCCCATGGGCAGTTGAAAGGGAAGTGCATTCGCATCGAGGTATTTATTCATTTGTGTAACCACTTCCGTGAAATCGGCACCGGTTCTATCCATTTTATTTATAAAAGCAATGCGCGGTACACGGTAACGGTCTGCCTGGTTCCAAACCGTTTCACTCTGGGGTTCTACTCCTCCGACTGCACAAAACAGTGCGACCATTCCATCAATAACCCGTAGAGAGCGTTCGACTTCGACAGTAAAATCAACATGTCCGGGAGTATCAATGATATTGATTTGAGAGCCTTTCCATGCACAGGTGATCGCGGCGCTGGCGATGGTAATACCCCTCTCCTGTTCCTGTTTCATAAAATCCATGGTAGCCTGCCCGTCATGGACTTCTCCCATTTTCCTTGTAGTTCCTGTAAAAAAAAGTATGCGTTCAGTTACTGTAGTTTTTCCTGCATCTATATGTGCAGCGATTCCGATATTTCTTAGTCTTGTTAGAGGCATTATATTAATTTGATTTTAATCCGCAATTCCTGAATGTTGTTTTAAAAATGAAGATTCGTTTGATCCTTTTTGACCCTGACAAATTAGGAAAGAATTCCGGAGGCAAAATTAAGCAAATAGAATTAACAACAAAATGATAACAAAAATCTGACTGAGAAGTCAGGTTCTATTTCTTTCCTATTAATTTTGTACAATATCAAATGCTAATTTATTGCGATTGAAAGTAATTTGTTTTTTCTTCCGGCTGATTCTGTTGATTCTGGTAATAAGCGCCTGCCGCACGACGCGAAACGTGCAGGAAGACCAATTTTTGCTTGTAAAAAACAAAGTTGAAATAATCAACCCGGCAAAAGAGGTTTCATCAGGTGACCTGGAAAGCCTGATACATCAAAAGCCAAATAACCGGTTCCTGAAAATATTCCCTGTAAAATTGTGGATCAATGGTATAAACCGGAAATGGGGAGAACCTCCGGTAGTGCTTGATGTACCCCTCATAACTGAATCAGAGGATCAGATGATGAAATATTTGAACAACATCGGTTACTTTGGTTCAAATGTCAGCCATGATATTAAATACAGGAAAAAGAAAGCGAGGAAAGTGACCTATATCGTGAATCTCTCAGATCCTTATAGGTTAAGGGATATTGCTTACGCTATCAAAGATGAGGAAATAAAAATAATTGTGCTTTCCGATACTGCGCAATCACTTTTAAAGAAGGCATCTATTTTTAATACATTCAATCTTGATCAGGAACGAATGAGGATTGCCAAATTGCTGAACGATAACGGGTATTTTGGGTTCAACAGGGATTATGTATATTATGAAGTTGACAGCGCTTTGAACAATAAGTTAATGGATATTGTAGTAGTGATCAAAAATGTTACAGTTCCTTCTTCTGATATAAATACTCCTCTGCATGAAGAAAAGCACAAGGTATATTATATAAATGACGTCTTTATCCATCCGGGTAATAAAACTTTTCAGCCTGATACTTTGGTTTTCGACACTCTTGTGGAACACCTGGAGCGTCGTGGTGATGCGGTTCCTCATGATTACATTTTTGTTTATACGCCACCCATGAAAATCAAACCCAAACTGCTCATGCGGTCAATGTTTGTGGAAAAGGATAGAAAGTATAATGCCACAGATGCCCAGCAATCCTATAAAAAGCTGAGTAATCTAAGGATTTTCAAATATGTGGATATTAACTTCAAAGAAAGCAATACTACACGAAAGAACCTGCCACAAAAGAATTATCTTGATTGCACGGTACAGCTTATCCGTTTTCCTGTCCATTCTTATTCCATCGAAGCACAGGGAACCAATTCAGGAGGTGATTTGGGGATAGGAGGCTATCTGGTTTATCAGAATAAGAACCTTTTCAGGGGTGGAGAGGTGTTCTTTATTAAGCTAAAAGGAGCGTTGGAAGCACAGGAAGGAGGAACAACCCAGGGGGTGCAGGAAAGAAAATTGCTTTTTTTTAATACTTATGAAACAGGAATTGAAGCGAATCTTAACTTTCCGCAGTTTCTGGCGCCCATAAGCCAGGATATTTTTTCGCGGTACTTCAGACCAACCACAACCCTGAACATCGGCTATTATTTACAGGACAGGCTGGATTATCAGAGAACAATTACCAATTTTTCATTTGGGTATCTGTGGTCGGAAACAAAGTTTAAAAGCCATATATTATATCCTGCAGATATTAACTTCGTTAAAGTAACAACAACACCCGGTTTTGATTCAATACTTGCAAATGAGTCGGAAAGATACAAAAACCAATATAAGGACCACCTCATTGTCGGATCGAAATACAGTTATATTTACAACAATCAGGATATAAATAAATTAGGCAAATATCTCTATTTCAGAGGGAATATTGAGATCGCCGGTAATCTGCTGGGATTAATTAATAATGTAGCAGGAAATCATACACTTCCGGAAGGCTACAAAACTATTTTTGGGATCAGGTATTCACAGTATGTTAAAAATGACTATGATTTCAGATATTATCTGAACTTGAATAAGAAGCACAGCATTGTCGTCAGGGTGGCTGCCGGAGTTGCTGTTCCTTATGCGAATTCAATTGATATACCCTTTGAAAAAGGATTTTATGGAGGAGGCGCCAATGGTATGCGTGCCTGGCCGCTCCGGTTCCTTGGACCCGGATCCTACGAGAATACAAATCCTGATATCGAACGTGTTGGTGATGTAATGCTGGAAGGTAACTTTGAATACAGGTTCAATATTTATAAAGTTTTTGAGGGAGGACTATTTTATGATATCGGTAATATCTGGTTCCTTTCTGAAAATGAGACCTTTCCCGGAGGTAAGTTTACCTTCGGGAATTTCGCTAAAGAACTTGCAATGGACGTTGGATTCGGTATCAGGCTTGATTTTAGTTACTTCCTTTTCCGGGTGGACATTGCCCAACGAATAAAAGATCCGGCTTACTCTGAAGGAAGCAGGTGGATAATCGGTAAGAACAGGAATTGGCTGAATCCCTGGTACAATCTGGGAATAGGTTATCCTTTCTGATCCTTTAACCGACATTTTGAAAAACAGAAATCTGAAAAACAACATCCTATGGACAGTAAGCATTTTGCAAACCTCATCCTTCAGGATTTCCCGTACGCTCCTACCGAAACGCAAAACAGCCTGATTCATGTTTTATCGGATTTCATGATTCATTCCTCAGGTCGTGAATTATTTATTCTGAAAGGCTATGCCGGAACAGGAAAGACGACTGTGGTAAGTTCTTTTGTTAAGAGCCTCCCGGCAATAGGAAGAGAATCGGTATTACTGGCTCCGACAGGCAGGGCGGCAAAAGTTTTATCATCCTACTCGGGCAAAAAGGCATTTACCATCCATAAAAAAATCTATTTTTTATCAACGGGTTATGATGGTGCTGTAAGGCTTGTTTTATCAGTGAATAAGCATAAAAATACAATTTTTATGGTGGATGAGGCATCAATGATTCCGGATGATTCGGTCTCACCTGATTTCAGCTTGTTTTCTATCCGTAATCTTCTGGACGATTTGGTAAGTTATGTTTACAGTGGTGAAAACTGCAACCTGGTGCTGATTGGTGATACTGCGCAGCTTCCACCTGTAGGTATTGATGAAAGTCCGGCACTGAACCTTGAATATCTTAAAAATACGTATCATTTTCAAATTGATACATTCGAATTAAAGGAAGTCGTCAGGCAATCACTCGAATCCGGAATACTCGCAAATGCCACAAACCTCCGGAAAAACATTCTGGAAAATAAACCTGAGGCTGTTATTGAATTAGGGAGCTATCCGGATTTAATAAGAATAAACGGTACCGAACTCGAAGACATCCTCAATGAATCTTATTCAAATTCAGGAGCTGAAGAAACCGTAGTCATTACGCGTTCAAACAAAAGGGCAAATATTTTTAACCAGGAAATAAGGAAACGCATCCTTTATCTTGAAAATGAAATTGCAACCGGTGATTACCTGATGATCGTAAAGAATAATTATTTCTGGGTCACTAAAGAATCCAAACCGGGTTTTCTGGCAAACGGAGATATAGTCCAGATCATGCGGATAGAAAAGTATGAGGAATTATATGGCTTCCGGTTTGCCACTATTGTCATCCGGTTGATGGATTATCCTGAAGAAAACGACCTCTCTGTCAAGATTTTACTCGATACGATTATGGTTGATGGCCCTTCCCTTCCACGTCAGGATCATCAATGTTTATATGAGGAGGTAATGAAGGATTATGAGGAAATTCCTTCAAAACGTGTCAGGGTAGAAAAAGTCAAAAACAATCCTTATTACAATGCACTTCAGGTTAAATTTGCTTATTCGTTAACCTGCCACAAGACGCAGGGCGGGCAATGGGAGCGTGTGTTCATAGATCAGGGTTACATTACGGAAGATCAAATCAACAGGGAATATCTGAGGTGGTTATATACGGCTTTTACGAGAGCCACAAAACTGCTGTACCTTGTTAATTTTAACGACAGGTTTTTTAAATAATAAAATTAAAGTCCGTCGAAAAATTCCGGCGGACTTTACCCTCTACGCTAATGAAAAATAATTATGAAATTGTTGCGCCAAGATCATGCCATTTTAAACAAATCTGTGAATTAGGTAGTTAGTGTGTTGGTTATCCGGTAGAAAGTTTGTGACTAAAAATTTTCTCTATGATTCAGGAGAATAAATTACGAAAATGGAATAATTCAGTCGGGAATTTTGAGTCCACTCCAAAAAGTCATTCTCGTCATTGCGAACGTAGTGAAGCAATCTGTATGTATCATAGATCAAGAGATTGCTTCAGGCTCCGCCTTCGCAATGACGTTCCACAATACTTTTCGGAGTGGACTCAATTTTTAATGATTAAAATGAATTTTATAATTTCACGATCTTAAAACAATAAATGATATGAATAAATTATTACTGTTTTTACTGGTTTTTATTTCTTTTTCGCTAAACGCCGCGTTTGATGATTATTTTATTAATAAAACATTACGAATTGATTACACACGGGCCGGTGATTACCAGAGTGATGAATACTTTTTCGATGAAGCAATCCTCGAACCATTCTGGGGCGGATCGCATATCAATCTCATTGATACCTTTAACTACGGCCAATGCTATGTTAAGGTTTTCGACCGTACCTCCAATGAGTTGATATATTCACGGGGATACAGCACCCTGTTCGGTGAATGGCAGACCACCGATGAAGCCAAATTGGTTAAAAGAAGTTTTAGCGAATCAGTAGTCATTCCCCTACCAAAAAACGAAGCAAAAGTTATTCTTTATTGCCGTGAGAGAAGTGGTGAGATGAAAGAAAAATTTCAGTACGATTATAATCCCTTTGACTATTTTATTAAGCATGAGAACCGGCTTGCTTATTCAGCATTTGATGTATTTATTTCGGGAACAACGGATAAAAAGGCAGATATTGTAATCCTTCCGGAAGGATACAATGAATCTGAACTTGGGACATTCATAAGTGATTGTAATAGATTTGCTGAGACTCTTTTTACATTTGAACCTTATTCCAGTCACAAGGACAAATTCAATATTCGCGGAATTCTGGCACCGTCTCCCGAATCAGGAAGCGATGTTCCGGCCGATACCACCTGGAGGCAAACACTCATGGGAACTTCATTTTATACCTTCGATAGCGAACGTTACTGCATGACCTATAATAATAAAAGTGTCCGCGATCTGGCAGCCAATGCGCCTTATGATCAGATTTACATTCTTGTAAATTCTACTAAATACGGGGGCGGAGCTATTTACAATTATTATTCTGTGAGTGTGAACAGCAACCTGCATGCGGCAAAGATATTTGTTCACGAGTTCGGGCATGGATTTGCCGGACTTGCTGATGAATATTATATGGACGATGTTTCCTACAATGATTTTTATCCCGTTGATGTGGAGCCCTGGGAACCCAACCTGACCACCCTGGTGAATTTTTCGGTTAAATGGAAAAATATGCTGGATAAAGAAACACCGGTTCCCACGCCTTCAGAAAAAAAATTCTTTTCCATTACTGGAGTTTTTGAGGGCGGTGGTTATGCTTCCAAAGGTGTTTATCGCCCTTCACATGATTGTTTAATGAATACTTTCAAAGGTGATGAGTTTTGTCCTGTCTGTAAGAAGGCAATTGACAGAATGATACTTTTTTATTCGGAATAGGAAATTAACCTTTTGCTCAAATAGCTACTCTATATCAGCCTAATCTTTTGGTAGGGATTGGATTAGATGAAAAATGCTGATTAAAATGTTATCCACCATTCCATCATTCCACCATTCCATCATTCCAATATTCCATCATTCCAGTATTCCAGTATTCCATCATTCCTTACTTATAAACGAAAATCTTATTTAGTTCCCCGCTCATCCTTAACAATTCGGTTTCTGCCTGTTTTGCCCGGAATTGTGAAAGAAGCAACTGATACTGTGCATCAATATACTTGTTCTGAATTTCGCGCAATTCAAAATCACTGATGGCACCTAACTTATATTTTTCAATCGCTACTTCAACGTTTTCACGTGCAACCTCACAGTTTGAGGTTTCCAATTGAATAATGTCAAGGTTCAGTTTATACTCCTGGAAGGTTTTATATAGTTGTGTGCGAATGCCTAATTGAGTATCATTTAACTGGATTTCCGATGAACTGACTTCAATTTTTGCATTTTTAATGTTCCGGTTTGTATTAAATCCATTGAACAGGTTGTATGATAACGTCAGACCGAGGTTCGGACCGTATGCCCTGTTGTATTCAAGGAATCCGCTTTGTGAATTTGACAGGTTGAAATTATATGCTGCGTCCAGATCAAGTTTCGGATAGCGATCAGAGCGGGTATCATATAAAGCCAAACCGGCTATTTCCTGGTTATTGCGGGCGATTAAAAGTTCGGCATTCTGGGATTGCAGTTTTGAAAGCAAATCTTCAAATATCAGATTTCCATTTATCTCAAGTAAATCCAAAACTTCATAACCTGTTTCAGGATTCCTGCCAAGTAAATGGTTCAAATCGGCTTTCAGGTTTGCAAGTGTGGTGAGTTCATTTAACAATCTTGCACTATCTGCGTTCAGATCAACGGAAGATTGCAGAAGCATAAGTTTAGAACCTGCGCCTATTGATATTTTTGCAGCCGCAAGTTTTTTCCGTTCCATTGAAAGCCCGACCGCCTCATATAATACCTGTACTAATTTCTTCTCCTGAACAATCCCAAAATAGGTGAGAATAATAGTATTCAATGTATTCTCA
Organism: Bacteroidales bacterium; assembly: GCA_020052415.1. Lineage (GTDB taxonomy): Bacteria > Bacteroidota > Bacteroidia > Bacteroidales > JAADJA01 > JAADJA01. Next base: position 58,493 of record JAGVPB010000013.1, read on the forward strand.
ACCGTAAGCCTTACCTGAGTTTCACCCATTTGTTCGAGAACCTCCAGCATTTTTTTATCCGCGAACATGCTGAACCCATCGAATATTGTCCAGGTGAGTTCAAGTCCGGCTGTAAATGAGTTATTCACTGCGTTTGATACATCTTTTTCAGTGCCGGATATGTATTTTGAATGTGCGGTGCTTATTGACCTGTTCGGCGACGCCTCAAGGTCAACTGCCGGAAGGAACCCGGCATTTCCAACAGAATTGTTATTGTCAGCTACCTGCTGGTAATTTCGCTGGAGTTTTATTGAATAATTATTTTCCAAACCGATCTCAATGGCCTGAAAAAGACTAACTGTATCCTGTGCAGCAGCAATCAGGAATGTTATTGAGAGAAAAAATATGGTTACTGTCCTTTTTATCATTCGTTTTTACTTTCCGCTAAGGATTCGGGATTAAGATTCATTTTCACTTTTTTGCCGGTCAGGTATGTATAAAGCGCCGGAATAATATATAAAGTAAGCATCAGCGAGAAAATCAAGCCTCCGATAATTGCAATACCCATCGGGATGCGGCTTTTGGAGGAAGCTCCAAGGGCAAGTGCTATGGGTAATGCGCCCAGAGCAGTCGCAAGACTGGTCATCAGAATGGGTCTGAGCCTCCGGGTAGCTGCGTCAATTACTGCATCCGTCTTGTTTAATCCGGCGGCTTTCCGCTGATTGGCAAACTCAACAATCAGAATTCCGTTCTTGGTGACGATCCCAATAAGGATGATCACTCCAATCTGACTGAAAATATTAATGGTTTGACCAAAAAGCCATAACGACAATACTGCTCCCGCAAGTGCAAGCGGAACCGTAAACATGATGATGAGCGGATCACGGTAACTTTCGAATTGGGCGGCCAGAACCAGATAAATCAATACCAATGCAAGCAGAAAAGCGAAAACAAGGCTTCCAGAGCTGTCGGCAAATTCTTTTGAAGTTCCCGCAAGGTCAGTTGAGAAAGTTTCATCAAGTGTTTTCTTTGCAATTCTTTTCATTTCGTCAATTCCCTGGCCAAGCGTCACTCCGGACGATGGTTGTGCCGAAACAGTGGCCGAAACATAACGGTTATACCTGTAAAGCTGCGGAGGATTATTCTGTTCCACCATTGTTACCAGGTTGTCGAGTTGAATCATTTCACCCCGGTTATTGCTTAAATAGATCGAACTCAGGTCAAGTGGTTTGTTGCGATCTTCTCTCTGAGCCTGCCCGATTACCTGATATTGCTTGCTGTTCAGGATAAAATATCCAAATCGCTGCCCGCTGAAATATAGTTGTAGGCTTTCGGCGACATCTCTCACAGTAACACCTAATGCACGGGCTTTTTCGCGGTCAATCTTAATGGATATTTCCGGTTTATTAAATTTCAGGTTCAGGTCAATGATTTGAAACAGAGGACTCGATTGGGCTTCTTCCATAAAAGCCGGAAGTTTGCTTTTCAACTTTTCAAAATCAGGTGCCTGCAATACAAATTGCACTGGAAGTCCGGAACTCCTTCCTCCTCCGATGGTTTGTTCCTGAGTAACATAAGTCCTTGCAAAATTGTATTTTCTGAATACAGCACTTAATTCGTCTGCGATCTCCTGTTGAGATCGTTCCCGCTCGCCGGGTTCCGTAAAAGTAATCCTGATAAAACCGCTGTTCACCGAACTGGAAGCCCCGAACCCCGGAGAAGTTACGCTCAGCATTGCCATTCGTTCAGGAATTGTATCAGCGATTCTCTGAAGCTGTAACATATATTCGTCCATGAGTTCAAAAGACACTCCTTCAGGAGCTGAAGAAATCACAGACAGGCGGCCCTTGTCTTCAAGGGGAGCCAGTTCCGAAGGCAGCAAATAACCCAGTCCGGCTATGATTCCGGCTGAGATCGCAATGATGACAAATGAAATCCACCGATGATTTACAAAACTTCTTAATGTCCGGTTATAACCGGCAATGAGGTCGTTGATCCATTGTTCGGTGATCCTGAAAATACGGCTGTGAGATTTACTTTTTTTCAGCATTCTCGAACTCATCATTGGTGTGAGTGTAAGTGAAACAAGAGCTGAAATTAATACGGCACCTGCTACGACGATTCCGAATTCGCGGAACAGCCGTCCGGTAAGCCCCTTTAAAAATATAATTGGCAGGAACACAGAAGCCAGTGTAATTGTCGTCGAAAGGATTGCAAAATAAATTTCCTTCGAACCCTTGTGGCCGGCTTCTACCGGGTTCATTCCCGACTCTACCTTATGGTAAATATTTTCAAGTACAACAATGGCATCATCAACTACGAGCCCGGTCGCCAGAACGATTCCCAGCAGGGTAAGAATATTGATGGAGAAACCGGCGACGTACATGATAAAAAAAGTGCTGATCAGAGAAATAGGGATGGCAATTACCGGGATCAACGTCGTTCGCCAGTTTCGCAGGAATACAAATATCACAAGGACGACAAGGACAAAGGCAATTAAAATGGTATCCTGAACCTCCGTTATGGCATTGCGAATGCTGATGGTGGTATCAATGGCCATTCCCAGCTTGATATCCGCAGGTAATTCATTTTTAATCTGGTCAACCCTTTTATAAAATTCATCAGCGATCGCAATCTGGTTGGCTCCCGGTTGGGGAGTAAGAACCACACCGACCATCGGAAGCAAGTCTTTCCCCCTGAGAATACTCCTCTCATTTTCAGGTAACAGTTTGGCCTCACCTACATCTCTCATCCTGACCAATACGCCATTATCTTCACGGATGATCATATTATTAAACTCTTCGGGTGTGGTAAGCCTGCCGCTGGTCCTAATAGTGAGCTCGGTTCCGTAACCTTCAATTCGCCCGGTCGGAAGTTCAACATTTTCACGATTGAGAGCCTGGCGTATATCCTCTGGAGTCAGTTTATAACTTGCTAATTTTGAAGGATCAAGCAGGAGTTTCATAGAATATTTTTTCTCGCCCCATATCCTGATTTCACTTACTCCTTTTATTGTCTGAAGCCGTTCTTTAAATACATTGATTGCAAAATCGGTCAGCTCCATCAAATTCCGTGAGTCACTTTGAATGGTCAGCGCAACAATAGGACCCGCATCCGCATCCGACTTGATGACAACCGGTGGATCGGTATCCTGCGGGAGATTGCGTGTTGCTCTCGAAACCCTGTCCCTGACATCATTTGCCGCCGCTTCCATATCAACTCCGAGCTCGAATTCCACGGTAATGGTACTTCTGCCGTCACTGCTAACGGAACTCAATGACCTTATCCCGGCAATTCCGTTGATGGATTCTTCGAGCGGTTCGGTAATCTGCGCTTCTATGACATCTGCATTTGCACCGACGTAATTTGTAGATACTGTGACCACAGGCGGATCCACGCTTGGAAATTCCCTGACGCCAAGAAAAGTATATCCGATGATCCCGAACAGCACCAGGACAATCGAAATGACCGTCGCTAAAACCGGCCGATTTATACTTGTTGAGGAAATATTCACCTAAATGTCGCTTTAAACTTTATCATTACTTTACACCAACATCAACCTTCATATTTTCACGGAGTTGCAATAACCCGGTCGTAATCACAGTATCGCCGGGCTGAAGCCCTGCACTGACCTGAACTTCCCTTTCGCCACGAATCCCTGTCGTTATATAAACAATCTTTACCATACCGTTTTCACGCACATAGACTTTTTCACCCCTGATATCGGGAATAATAGCTTCTGACGGTATGATAAGGGCATCGGTTAATTTCTCAATGACGATCTCAACCTTTGCAAATGACCCCGGGAAAATAAGTTTTTCTTTGTTTTGACACCTTGCCCTGATAGAAAGCGAGCGTGTGGAAGGATCTATCTTTGGATCAACAGCATAAACTATTCCTGTAAAAGTACTGTCATAACTATCTGTTTGAAAAAATACTTCAGTGCCGTTTTTGATTTTGCCAAGATATTTTTCGGGAACAGCAAATTCAATTTTTACCGGGTCAACTTCCATCAGTCTTGCGATAAGCATGGAAGGCGTAGCAAATCCACCAGGGCTTACATATCTCAATCCGATTTGTCCGCTGAAAGGAGCAAATATTTCTGTTTTTGCTATCTGAGATCCGACCAGTTCAATATCTGCTTGTATTACTCCAAGCTGGTTTTTTGCAATGTCCATTTCTTCCTGGCTGATGGCATCAAGTTCCAGAAGTTTAGTTTTCCTGTAAACATCCTCTTTTGAAAGAGATACTTCAAGAAGCAATTTTTTTAATTGAGCCTGCAAATCCACATCATTGATCTTGACCAGCAGATCGCCCCTGTTCACCCAGCCTCCTTCGGTAAAGTTTATTTTAACAACTCTGCCAGATACTTCACTCCTGATCTCAATTTCTTCGTTTGCCAATATGGAACCTGTTGTGTAAATTTTGTTTTCTATTTCTTTTGGCATCACAACAACCCCGTTTACATTTACCGGCTTTTGAACCGCCATTCCACTTGCATTAGTGTTCTTTTCTTTGCAGCTTGTGAACGCAACAACAAGTAGGATTATCGGCAGGCTGAATACAAATGGTTTAAACGTTCCCATGATATAATTCCGAAATAGTTTAATAACGGTATGCTATTGCAAAAATATATTTATTTACACTTCTGACTCTCGAAAATTTATATCGTAACTACGGGCTAATTTCAATTTCCCGGTATCGCTAGTCCAATGTCATTAAGTTAAGCAACCTGTTATAGTTCTGTATCACCCCTTCGGGGTTTTTATTAAACAATTGTAAATATTTTCTATAATACTATCATCCCTTCGGGATTTTTAAAGCCTGAAAGGCTGATATTATTATAGATATCAAATTATTAGAAGGAAAATAACCCAGAAAGGGTGACATTATTTGACAAATTCTCATTAATTTATTTTTCGACCTGACTGCTGATTTTGCAATTTGATCAGATTTAAAGCGCTTCCTGCCTTAAACCATTCAAACTGATTTTCATTATAGGTATGATTTGCAGGGATTTTTTCATTCGTCCCATCCTTGTGATTCAAAATAACAGTAAATGTCTTTAACGGGGAAAATGACTCCAGTCCAAGTATATCAATAGTGTCATCCTCTCTAACTTTATAATAATCTTCCTTGTCGGCAAAAGTCAATGCAAGCATTCCCTGCTTTTTGAGGTTGGTTTCGTGTATTCTTGCGAATGATTTTACAAGAACTACTTTAACGCCCAAATGCCGGGGTTCCATAGCCGCATGTTCGCGGGATGAACCTTCACCGTAGTTTTCATCGCCGATGACAACCGAACTGTATCCTTTTGCTTTATAAGCCCTTGCGGTTGCCGGGACCGGTTCATAATTACCCGTAATTGCGTTTTTAACGTTATTGATCTTTTCATTAAAAGAATTGACTGCGCCAATCAACATATTGTCTGAAATATTATCGAGGTGCCCTCTGAATCTGAGCCAGGGGCCGGCCATTGAAATGTGGTCGGTAGTGCATTTGCCTTTGGCTTTAATCAATAATTTTAAACCTTTGATATCTTTCCCATCCCATGCCGGAAATGGACTAAGCAACTGGAGCCGTTCGGAATCCTGTTGGACAACAACCTCTATTATACTCCCGTCCTTTGAAGGAGCCTCATAACCGTTATCCTCAACGGCAAAACCATTCACAGGCATTTCTATACCCTGAGGTTCATCCAATTTTACTTTTTCACCGCGCTCATTCACGAGGTAATCGGTTAAGGGATTAAAGGCCAGGTCACCGGCAATAGCAAAAGCGGTGACGATTTCAGGAGATGCAACAAAGCCATGAGTATTGGGATTACCATCATTTCGTTTCGCAAAATTCCGGTTAAAGGAGGTCATGATCGAATTTTTTTCCTGCTTATCGGCATTGTGTCGCGCCCACTGCCCGATGCATGGGCCACAGGCATTGGCAAGTACGACTCCGCCGATTTTTTCAAAAATATTCAGGTAACCGTCTCTCTCAACGGTATATCTCACCTGCTCTGAACCTGGAGTTACAGTAAATCCAGATTTCACTTTCAGGTTTTTATCCAAAGCCTGTTGTGCAACCGAGGCTGCGCGGGTAATATCTTCATAACTGCTGTTGGTGCATGAACCGATCAATCCCACTTCTAATTTTTGAGGCCAGCCGTTTTCTTTGACTGCTTTGGCAAATTCCGAAACCGGCGTTGCAAGATCAGGCGTAAAGGGTCCGTTGATGTATGGTTCCAACTCCGACAGGTTGATCTCAATGACCTGGTCGAAATATTTTTCAGGATGAATATAAACTTCCTGATCGCCATTAAGATGTTGTGCTATTTTATCTGCTTCATTTGCCACATCTGATCTTCCTGTTCCTTTCAGGTATTCAGCCATCTTTTTATCATAGCCAAAAATGGAAGTTGTCGCTCCTATTTCAGCTCCCATATTGCAGATTGTTCCTTTTCCCGTACAGGATAAGCTTTCAGCTCCTTCCCCAAAATATTCGAGGATAGCGCCTGTTCCTCCTTTTACTGTAAGAATTCCGGCCACTTTTAATATTACATCCTTTGAGGATGTCCAGCCGCTCAGCTTTCCGGTTAGCTTTACTCCGATGAGTTTCGGGAATTTAAGCTCCCAGGGCATACCCGCCATTACATCCACAGCATCCGCTCCGCCAACGCCGATGGCAATCATTCCAAGCCCGCCGGCATTTACCGTATGCGAATCGGTTCCGATCATCATCCCTCCCGGAAAAGCATAATTTTCAAGGATAACCTGGTGAATAATGCCCGCCCCGGGTTTCCAGAATCCGATGCCATATTTATTCGAAACTGAAGAAAGAAAATCATAAACTTCCCTGTTTATATTTATCGCTGTTTCGAGGTCCGACTTGGCTCCTGACTTCGCCTGTATCAGGTGGTCGCAATGAACTGTAGAAGGAACTGCAACCGTATTTCTTCCGGCCTGCATAAACTGAAGCAATGCCATTTGTGCCGTTGCATCCTGCATGGCGACCCGGTCGGGATTGAAATCCACATACGATTTTCCCCTTTCGAAACTCACACCGGCATCACCAACCGCAAGATGAGAATACAAAATCTTTTCAGTAAGTGTAAGGGGCCTTCCGGCAACTTTACGGGCTGCTTCTATCCTTTCAGGAATTATAGCATAAAGCCTTTTTATCATTTCAAGATCGAATGTCATTTCTATATTTTGATTTGTGATTATTGAATCAAGCTTTCAGTGTAAGGTTCAGGAACTATAACTGAAAACAATGAACTGAACTCTTGTGGATGGCAAAGATAGAGATTTAACATTTTGAAAATTATACAATAAGCATTTTTAAATTTGAATCAATTATTTTCCTAAATTTACTACCTCAAATTTAAACTGAGATTATCATGAAAACAAATAGAATAATTTATCTGCTTGCTGCTTCTTTTCAATTAGTTTTATTGCATTTGAGTTCGGCTTATGGACAAAAGCCTGTGATGGAACTAACCTTTACCGCTAACTATTATGGACAATATGTTCCGCTGGATAGTATTTTAATCGAGAATCTGACACAGGGCGGGGATACCCTGCTTTATTGGCCGGATAGTGTCCTGATATTGGACTATGCGACAGGGGTGAATGAAAATCCTTCATCGTCTGTCACTATTTTTGAGGTTGGCCGGAATTACCCGAATCCTTTCTCTGCAAAAACCACATTCAGTATATATTTACCTTTAGAAGATTTTTTACAGGTAATTGTCTTCAATCCATTGGGGCAAAAGGTAGTTGAATATAAAAATATACTGGAAAGCGGCTATCATTTGTTTACTTTTTTCCCGGGAAACGAAAATATTTATTTTATGACTGCAACGGTGAGAGGTGCGACTAAATCCTTAAAGATGTTCAGTTTAAGCAGCCGGCTTGCCGATTATTGTTCCCTTTTCTATGCAGGAAAAGAGACTGTAACATCCGATTATAAGTCCAACAAAGAAATTACCGATTTCGGATTTTCATTGGGCGATATCCTGCGATTTATCGCTTACGCAAAAACACCTGTTTTGATCAATGGAAGTGATGTAATTGAAGATGCCCCACTAAGTAATCAAACCTATACTTTTGAAATATTGGAAGGAATTCCCTGCCCCGGTACACCCACAGTACCCTACGAAGGCCAAACCTACAACACAGTGCAAATAGGCTCCCAGTGCTGGTTTAAGGAAAATCTTAACGTGGGTACGATGATAAACGGAAGCGGTAACCAGACAAACAATAGCCAGAAAGAAAAGTATTGTTATGGTGACAATGCGGCAAATTGCGCAACCTACGGAGGGTTATACCAGTGGAATGAGATGATGCAGTACAGCACCACGCCCGGTGTTCAAGGAATTTGTCCTTCAGGTTGGCATATACCCACTGATGCAGAATGGTGTACACTAACCCAATTTATTGACCCGATGGTAAATTGTAATTCAACAGGATGGAGCGGACAGGTTGTTGGAACTAAAATGAAAAGCACAACAGGCTGGAATTCAGGTGGTAATGGGACAAACACATTCGGTTTTACAGCCCTTCCGGGCGGCCGCCGCGACAACAGTGGGGCATTCTACGACATTGGCGGCTACGGTTACTGGTGGTCTTCTACGGAGGGCTTTACCAGCAGCGCGTGGTTCCGGGTTCTGAGATATAATTCCGCCAATGTAAGCCGTGACTTCGGCGGTAAGGTAGGCGGTCGTAGTGTTCGTTGCCTTCAGGATTGAAAATCCGATATTTGAAATTTATTATATTTCGCCGGAGACGTAAAATTTTTTTAAAAAATGGAACCTTATGATCAACTGCCTGTTTACAAAAACTTGCTACGATTTGCTATTAGCAACCTTTTACCCACTGGTTCAAGTCTTCCAACCCTGCCTTGTGTGTTAGCATGACCTGGGCCATTCTTAAATTACACATAAAGCAAATCCTATCAAATAAACATACAGAATTTGAAAGCGTAGCTTGAATATCCTTGACTCCTTTGAATTTATAAACAGGCCGGTGTGCGGGATAATCCCTCCTTTTGCTCATCTTTGTATCCTTGCCTTTTTACATATAAATAATTCAACCTATGGACTAAACTGCAAACCAAAAGAAAGAAATAATATTTTTGCGACTGATAAACAAGAAAATATGAACGAATCAATAAAAAGAATTGCAATCCCTGATGAAGTGGTAATGAATAAAATATATGTAATCAGAGGTGTAAAAGTTATGTTGGACAGGGATTTAGCGGAACTTTACGGAGTAGAAACGAAATATTTAAAAAGACAAGTAAAAAGAAACATGGTACGTTTTCCTGAAGACTTCATGTTCGAGTTAACAGGACAGGAGTTTCAAGATTGGAGGAGCCAATTTGTCACCTCCAACAATGATAAAAAAGGACTTCGTTATGCACCTTATGCTTTTACGGAAGATGGCGTGGCACAATTATCGACAGTTTTAAATAGTGAAAGGGCAATCAAGGTAAATATACAAATTATTCGGCTGTTCAGTAAAATGCGCAGGATAGCTCTAACACATAGTGACATTTTGCAAAAGTTAGAAGAGTTAAAAAGAAATGATATTGAACAGGATAAAAAAATAGAACTCATTTTTGAATACCTTAATCAGTTTGAAAAAGTCAAACATGAAGAACTTAAATTTAAGAACCGGACCCGGATAGGATTTAAACCAGGGCAATAACACGATACAACGGCTGCTTCTCCGGATTTATTTACATACCAATCCTATGAAAATCCTGACCATTAAGAAAGGATTAAAAATCTAAGATATATGTTTTCGGATTAACATACGCACTGGCTTTGCCGTATATCCGATTAACCAAAGATCAATAATTAAAATGCTCAAATATCCTTTGCCTGTCCTCAATCTCCTTATCATTCTTATGGTAAAGTTCAACGAAAGTAATTTGTTGCTCCTGCTTAAAATATGCGTAAACCAACCGTAATCCCGAATTGACACCCCGCCCTTTCAATGCTCTGCAGGCAATCTTTTTCACTTTTATTACGCACGTTTCCAATCCCAATCCATCAATACGAAAACTGAATGGTGGTCTTTCATCAGGCAATACTTCCAAAACTTTTTTTACAACATCCAGGTCATCATTAAGCGTCCTGTATTTTTTTAAAAGGAGCTTTAGATCCTTTTTAAACTCTCCCAGTTCATCAAATGTCATAGTTCTGCCATTTCTTCCCCATAATTTCTAACAGAAAAAGGGGGTTCCCGGTAATAAGCCAATTCATAATTAATTTCTTCTCCGTCTTTTGAAGCCCGCCAGGGCATATCATTATGAGAATAATTGCTGATTGCAGCAGCACTCCAATCGCTCATTTGCTCAACCACTTTATCAATGACTTCTTTTTCACTTGCCTTCAATTCGGTTAAATCTGCTTTTACCAAAGGCAGGTAGCGGGTTTGGGGATAACCGTGATACTCCGTTTTAACCCTTTTCAGCTGACCTTTATCAATCATCTGATTAATTATTGTATCCAGCCTTTGCGGAACAGGTCCATAAGGCAACTTGCGATATTTTGCTCCCGTCAATTGCTCTTCATATAACTCATAATAATTGAAATCGGAAAAATACAGTAGTTTGTAAAGTACCGTTTCACCCATATTCGGTTTGCCTGCACACCGTTCAAGAATATATAAAATCACATTTTTAAACTTTTTGACCTGCAAAGCAGGAACTGAAATACGTTCATCAGGCTTTTTGGTTTTTACCTCTTCCTTTGCTTCTTTTTCCTGTCCACCACGAAAATCTTTCGAAACAAAATCATCCAAAGAAAATCCCAGGGCAAGTGAAAACATCTGCAACTCCGGGACTGTTACGCTTCTGTTTCCAAGCTCAATTTGAGCCAGTGACGGTCGGGGTAACCTGACTCTTTTAGCCAAATCTACCTGTGACAGTCCCTTAATTTTGCGAAGTTCTGCTATTCTATGACCAATTTCTTTTTGCGTCAGTTTTGTGCTCATTTTAATATCGCTTTTCATTCATTAGCGACAAAGATAAAAAATTGTTGTGATCAAAAACAAAAAGATGTTGTAATTTCAAACAAATATTTTTTATACTGCGTTGTTTTAGCAAATATCAATATCTAAATTTTACCTTTATACCATTCAATCCAAAAAAAATGCATTAACAAAAAGTATGTATTTTTGACTATTCAAATATGCAACAATATTCCCCGGGTTCTTGAAGGTCATCTTTTAATGTTCCCAAAAAATAACAAATTATTCAAGTCCTGCAAATATTGAATTACTAATTTATACCGGAATAAAATGAAACAGCACATCGTACACATGCTCAGAGAACGTGCAAAACAATATGGTGCACGGGAAGTTTACAGATTCAAAAGCGGCAAAGAAACTGATTATAAGTCAATGAGCTGGAATGAACTGGTTTATGAAACTGAAAAAGTATCGCTGGCTTTGCTTGCTAAAGGGTACGGATTCAAATCCAACATCGGCATATTCAGTAATAACCGTCCCGAATGGAGCATCACGGATTATGGCATTCTGGGTGTGAGAGCCGTCGTTGTTCCATTTTTCGGAACTGCAACCAAAGAACAGGTTAAATATATTGTTGATGAGACTGATATGGAATTGATGTTTGCCGGTAACATTGAACAGCTTGAAAAAGCGGTGTGGGTTCTGGATCATTCAACAAGCCTGAAAAATGTGGTTGTCTTTGACCCGGAAGCACAGATTACCGATCCTCGCTGTATGCGATGGGATGATTTCATTTCATCCGGAAATAATGAAGATAATCGCACGAAGTTTTTAAAAGTACTGGATGAAGTGCAACCGGATGATCTGGCAACCATCCTTTATACTTCAGGAACTACGGGTGAACCCAAAGGTGTCATGCTCGGCCACGACAATTTCATGTTTTGTTTCGGCATCCATGACCAGCGCCTTGATGTCACGGACAAGGATGTTTCGATGTGCTTCCTTCCGCTCAGCCATATTTTTGAGCGCACCTGGTCGTATTATATCCTTCACTGCGGTGCTGTGAATGTATTCCTTGAAAATCCAAGAGAAGTAATTGAGGTGCTGCCGGTTGCGAAACCCACATTGATGTGCACGGTTCCCCGCTTTTTTGAAAAAACGCACGAAGGGATTGTTGCCGAATATAACAAATGGCCTTCAGTCAAAAAGAAGATATTTGACTGGTCGCTTGCGGTTGGATATAAATACTCCGGATACCGCAGAAAATCAGCAACAGTGCCATTTTCACTGCATCTCAAACGAAAAATCGCTGATAAGCTTGTGCTCAGGAAATTAAGAGTTATATTCGGCGGTCATATCCGGATGATGCCATGTTCAGGTGCTGCCATCAGGCCTGAACTGCTTAATTTTTTTCATGCCACTGGTTTGTTTATTAATTTCGGCTACGGTGCTACAGAGACCACTGCAACCGTATCCTGTTACAAATCCGATGTTTATGAACTTGAATCCTGCGGTACTCCAATGCCAGAAATTGAAGTGATGACCGGTGATCAGAGTGAAATCCTGGTCAAAGGCAATACGGTTTTCAAAGGATATTATAAGAAACCTGATGAAACAGCAAAAGTACTAACAGATGGCTGGTACCATACCGGTGATGAGGGTCACTTTTCGGAAGCCGGCAACCTTGTAATGACCGACAGAATTAAAGATTTATTCAAAACATCGGTAGGTAAGTATGTTTCCCCTCAGAAAATAGAGCTATTATTGGCTCAGGATACTTATATCGAACAGGTCATTACTATTGGCGATAACAGAAAATATGTTACAGCGCTGATTGTCCCAGTAATTGCTCAATTGAAAGAATATGCCGGTACACTGGGACTCACCTTTAACTCGGATGAACACCTTGTGTCATTAAAAGAAATCAGGGACCTCATTGAAAACCGTATCAATCGTTTGCAAAGCGAGCTATCATCATTCGAGAAGGTTGTTAAATTCACACTTTTGCACGAACCTTTCAGCATAGAAAACAACTCAATGACGAGCACCTTAAAATTCAGGAGAAGGGTCATTTCCGAAAAGTATAAGGCTGAAATAGAAGCGATGTATTAGTTGCTGGTTACTGGTTGCTGGTGGCTGGTGGCTGGTGGCTGGTGGCTGGTGGCTGGTGGCTGGTTACGGGTTGCTGGTTATGTTGATGACCTCATGATTCAAAATCGCTATGACACCCAACCTGAAACATTAAACCTGAAACCTTGAACTATTCTCACGCCTTCAGCTTCCACCTCCTGTGCGACCACAGCCAGTTTTCCGGTTTTTTGATTATCGCTTCTTCCAGCTTGCGTGCATAGCGTCGGGTAATTTCGCCACGTTCGAGTTCAGAAGGATTTTCAGCAATTAAAGATAATTCAAGCGTAAAATAACCCCGCTTAACCCTCTGAATATCCACAAAAAAAACCGGAATATTATACCTGGTCGCATGCTTTTCAGGTCCATGAAGAAAAGCAGTCTTCCTCCCCAGAAAGTCAACCCAGATCGCATTTTTGGAATTGGATGGACTTTGATCGGCTGCCATGATGTAAGCTGTCATTTCATTCCGGAGGCTCTCGAATGTACCGGTTGTTTTATAAATGGACGCAAGTACAGTACCCGTCCGCGATCGGTTTTGTCGCATAAAACGATCGGCATAAGGATTGGTCAATGGTTTGTAGAAGGCAATAATCCTAAAATCCCGGATAAACAATCCGGGGGATAAACTCCCCCATTCCCAGTTTCCATAGTGCGATGGAAGGGTTATTATACTTTTTCCGGCAGCTTTATAGGGATCGATAATTTCAGGATTAAGAACCTTGTGGCGCTGTTGAATTTGCTTCCGGGTCATGGTAAAACCCTTTATGCCTTCCACAACGACATCGGTAAGATTTTTATAAGACAACCTCACGAGCCGGTTAAGGTCTTTCTTTTGGAGGTTCGGAAAACACTGCGAAAGATTATCCCTCACCACTTTCTTCCGGTATCCGACGATACCGTAAAGGATCCAAAACATTAAATCGGAAAAAGGATAAATGAGGAAAAAGGGAATTAAACCCAGCAGCATGATGAAGAAAATTAATACGGAAGCTAAAAATAAATTCATTTGAAATTATTTAAGGCAAAATTAACGTGAAATATGATTGCACTTATTTGTTTGCTGAAATCATTGCTCATCCTCCGGCTCCCATTCAGCAAAATGATCTGAAACAATGTATGTTTTTGGATCGGTTGTCAGGAATTCATTGGAATTGTATGTCCAACCCATGGTTTCCGAACCGCCGCCGCTTTCAGTTGTTATCAGGTATCGGTGCGAAAGGTGGCCGATGTAATTTGCCTGGTCGCGCGGCCAATCCTGGTCGCCTCCCGAAGGATCAACAGGAACCCAGCCATAATTCGGGAGATAAACTTCGACCCAGCGATGAAAAACATCATCCATCGAAGCATAATCGCCCCGAACCACAACCGAACCGACATACCGGGCAGGAAGTCCGGCTGCCCTGCACATCGAAATATATACAAAAGCATATTCCGAACAGGAACCGTTTCCCCTCGCCAGCACAGTCGGGGCAGTGTTCCAGCCGCCAACCATTTCGTAAAATAACTTTCCCCGGAGATAATCGAAAATCTTCCTCGCGATCTGGTAAGGATTGGCCTCCTCTCCTACCGCCTCCTTCACAGCGTTTTGGATTACAGGGTGGCCGAACTGATACTTGTCGTTGTTTTCCAGATACCGGCTTTTTATTTCTGCCGGGATTTCTTCAAGAGGTCCCACCTGGTCGGGATAAATAAAATATCGAATTTCGCTGATTACCGCATGGGTAGTCATCACACATTCCACTTTTGAGCCGGGGGCAATATTTTCAAAATGAAAATGAGCGGTTTCCTGACCCCACTTGTCCTTAATTACATCAGTGTAACCCGGTTGAAAAGTGGACTCGCCAATAATATCCTGGTTCGGACGGTCTTTCGGAATGGCAATATGAACATCTGCGCTCCGTATGACTCCGGGTCCGAAGTTGGTTACCTGATGCATGTACGTGATTTTTGCATTATGAGAATTGTAAGTCCTGAATTTCTCTTCATCCCTGATTTTAAGCTGATACAACTTATCCTGCTGATAATCCACCGCCCAAAGATTTTGGCCGCCATAAGCCAATCCTGTGGTAAATTCACCCGGTGTATCTGTAATTAAAATTACGAGACCAGTAATTGGATCTACCATATAAATTTCATCCTTACCGCGATCGGAAATCCAGAGGTATTTACCGTCAAAAGCAAGTCCTCTCGGATCGGAAGAAGGGGAAGTAAAGGACCTGATGGTAGTGCCATCCTCAGAACTAAACTGGATGACTTCCGATGCATCACTGTCAACGCACCATAAATATTTTCCATCCCATGCCAGTCCCCGCGGAGTTGAGGTTGGCGCTTCGATGATTTTCAGGACAGTGCCGTCTTTCGGATCGAGATTGTAAATTTTACCTTTATAATTTTCCGAAAGAGGAATTCCGCCCTTTACATCCGTACACCACAGAAATTCTCCATCCCAGGCCAGGCCTTCAGGCCAATATGCCGGTGCAGGAATGGTCCGGAGCACTTTGCCGTTCTGCGGATCAATACAATACAACAGGTCGGTTTGGTAATCTGCCATCCAGAGGTTATTACCGTCAAAAGTAAGACCCGTGGGGTAATGGCCGGGGCTGTCATAAGACTTCACCACTTCGCCGGTATAAGATAAAGCAAGCACAGGAATTAAAAGGGATATAAGCGATAACTGAGTTTTCATTTTGTAGTTTTTATAATTATTTTTAAACCGTAAAGATATTAACTATGTTTGTGGTTTGTGTCTTGAAAATAAAAAATTTAGTCGTAATACTGATTTACCACATTAGACACATAGGACACAATAGAAAAGAATTAAACCTATGTGAAACTCTCATGTGCTCTATGTGCCTATGTGGTAAAACATAAATGAAAAGAATTTTATGATACAACAAATTAAAGAAACTGTAAACTACCTTCACGACAAGGGAATCATTCAATCCGAAATCGGAATTATCCTCGGAACCGGGCTGGGAAAGCTTGTTGATGAAATTGCAATCGAAAGAAACATCGGATACAGCGAGATTCCGCACTTCCCTATCTCAACAGTGGAGTTTCATAAAGGAAATCTCATTTACGGCAAAATGGACGGTAAAAATGTGCTTGCCATGCAGGGCAGGTTTCATTTTTATGAAGGATATACCCTGCAGCAAATTACTTTCCCGGTAAGATTAATGAAAGCGCTGGGAATAAAATACCTGCTGATTTCCAATGCCGGCGGTGCTCTGAATCTCAGCTTTAAGAAAGGCTCGCTGATGCTGATTGATGACCATATTAACCTGTTGGGAGGCAGTCCGCTCATTGGTATCAATCACAACAACCTGGGACCGCGATTTACGGATATGAGTTGTCCTTACTCCGAATTTCTGAATGGGAAATTAGTCAGGATTGCAGAGGAATCAGGAATTATTCTGCATAAAGGAGTTTATGTTGCGGTTCATGGCCCCAATCTTGAAACCCGTGCCGAATACCGTTTCTTAAGAAATACCGGAGCCGACGTTGTAGGCATGTCCACCGTTCCGGAAGTGATCGTGGCTAACCATTCCGGACTACCCTGTGCAGCAGTTTCAGTGATCACAGACGAATGTGATCCTGACCACCTTCAACCGATCAATATCAACGACATTCTTTCAACCGCAGCAATTGCCGAGAAGGATATCATCAGGCTTTTTTCTGCACTGATCAGAGAACTTTAGCTTTTTTAATTTGTTACCCATATTGATCGTAAATTAATTTCATCGTGTTTACTTTGTTTAACTAAAGAGATTTGAATGCCCTGTCTGCCATTTTCACTATTTTTGTTCCATAACTCGGTTATTGTATGGCAAAAGCAAAATCCATAAGTAAAGATTACAGAGATGAAGTTCTGAATGACTACCGGATCGCAAACGAAAGCCGGCAGGTAAGCCTGTTGGGAAGGAAGGAAGCGCTTACCGGCAAAGCCAAATTCGGTATTTTCGGTGACGGAAAAGAAATTCCACAGTTGGCTATGGCAAAGGTTTTTAAGAAAGGCGACTGGCGGGCAGGTTATTATCGTGATCAGACTTTCATGTTTGCCGCCGGGCTAATGTCTCTTGAAGAATATTTTGCCCAGCTATACGGCGATACCGATGAGAATTTTAATCCACAAACAGCCGGAAGGCTCATGAACAACCACTTTGCTACAAAAACCATTGATAAAAACGGTAACTGGCTCGACCTCACTAAACTCAAAAATTGTTCAGCCGATATATCCCCAACTGCAGGGCACATGCTTCGGCTGCTCGGGCTGGCGCTTGCCTCGAAGCTATATCGCAACAACAAAGCCCTTAAAGATATTAAAAAATTCAGCAACAAAGGCAATGAAGTGGCTTTCGGAACCATTGGCGATGCCTCCACTTCAGAAGGATATTTCTTTGAAGTCCTGAATGCCGCCGGCGTACTCCAGGTTCCCATGGCAATATCCATCTGGGATGATGGTTATGGAATCTCGGTCCCAAGGGATTATCAAACGGTCAAAGGCAGCATTTCTGAGGCGCTCAGCGGTTTTAAAAAAGACGGAAAGGTAAACGGATTCTATATTTATAAGGCAAAAGGCTGGGATTATCCGACCCTTTGTAAAATGTATTACGATGGAATCTTAAAATGCCGGAAGGAACACGTTCCGGTTATCTTCCATATCACCGAACTTACACAGCCACAGGGGCATTCTACATCAGGTTCTCACGAAAGATACAAGCCAGCCGGGCGACTTGCATGGGAAACCGAATTTGACGGCATCAGGAAAATGCGGGAATGGATTTTAAAAGAAAAAATTACGAATGCAAAAACTCTCGATAACATTGAAGAGAAAGCATTGACAAGGGCTAAAGAAGCCAGACAAAATGCATGGTTGAATTATAATGGACCTCTTAAACAGAAAAGCAAAGATTTTATCAATATGGTGGACATCACAACCTGCAATTGTGCAATGACGGATAAAATAGATGCCATCAAAAAAGAATTGAAGATGGTTGGTGAACCCATTCGGAAGGACATCATTTCCTCAGGCAGAAAAATCCTGAGGCTGATCTGCGATCAGTGCAGTAATCCGAACAACTCACTTAAAAAAAATGTCACCCGGTGGCTCGATGTCGAGATGAAGGATGACTTTGAACGCTACAACACTTACCTGTACAGCGATACACCCAGGTCGGCGATAAAGATCAAAGCAGTAAAACCGGAGATCACTATAGATTCTTCCTGGGTGGCTGGAAGGGTTGTTCTTCGTGATAATTTTGACTATCTCTTCGGCAAATACCCAATGCTTACCGTTTTCGGCGAAGACGTAGGTAAAATCGGCGGTGTGAATCAAACCTATGAAGGAATCCAGGAAAAATACGGAGAATTGAGGATAACCGATACCGGGATCAGAGAAGCAAGCATTATCGGACAGGGAATTGGTCTGGCAATGAGGGGATTCCGGCCGATAGCCGAAATTCAGTATTTCGATTATCTTTTATATGGATTACAGGCGATGTCGGATGACCTGGCAACTTTACAATACCGTACCAAAGGCGGACAGAAGGCCCCGCTGATCATCAGCACACGGGGGCACAGGCTCGAAGGAATCTGGCATGCAGGTTCGCCGTTAAGCATGGTCATCAATTCAATCCGTGGCATTTATATTTGTGTACCAAGGGATATGACCCGTGCGGCCGGTTTCTATAATCTCTTTCTTGAATCGGATGATCCGGCTCTGATCATAGAACCCCTTAACGGCTACCGGCTGAAAGAAAAATTGCCTGCCAATATTGGTGAATTCAACACACCGGTCGGGATTCCGGAAATTATGGATGAAGGTTCCGATATTACTATTGTTACTTATGGCTCTTGTGTGAGGATTGCTCAGGATGCAGTAAAACAGCTCAGGGAGTTTTCTATTTCCTGTGAGTTAATTGATGTACAAACCTTACTGCCATTCGATATCGGCCATTCCATCGTCGAATCTTTAAAGAAGACAAATAAGATCGTATTTTTCGACGAAGATGTATCAGGAGGGGCAACAGCATACATGATGCAAAAAGTATTGGAAGAGCAAAAAGGTTACTATTTTCTGGATGCCGAGCCCCGGACTGTAACCGCTAAAGAGCACCGCGCTGCTTACAGTACCGATGGCGATTATTTTTCGAACCCCAATGCAGAGGATGTTTTTGACGCTGTCTATAACATCATGCATGAAGCAAATCCTGCGAAATATCCGAAGATATTTTGATTTTCAGGATGAATATTGAAACGGTGAGATTACCCTCCTAAAAAGAATTAATTTTAAAATAATCGAGAACGCTGAATAATATTGGAATCAACGATTCTAATAAACTATGTATTAACAAGCATAATTTTTTTAATTCTTGAGGATGGTGTTATAATAATTTAGAGTTTTGAAAATAGAAAAGGTCACACATAAAATTTATGCAACCTTTGGATCTTTAGTGGGAGTTACCGGATTCGAACCAGTGACCCTCTGCTTGAAACACCGCTTGCACATTCAATATAGTCCAATTTCTTCTATACCTCATTGTACTATTTACATGTAGCAGCGGCCCCGCCAGGTCGGGATTTTCAACATTTACCAATTGCTCCGCTCAATCTCACACACTTTGAGGTTTTTTTCGTTCGTGCCTTTCTTCTCCAAGTTTCTATAAATAGATTCATGTCAAAACAGAAATATAAATATTATGATAATTTAAATTATTGAAAAATATTTTCAGATATTTTTTGCGTAAAGCACCGAAAAAAGTCATAATCTGTGTTTACAGATTAACTCTGTTTTTATATGCCAGGGCATATCATTTTAATCGTTTTACTTAAATTATATCTAATAACATATAATTTGCTATTTTTGCATTGGATTATATTTAAAAACATATAATGAAACGACTTGCAGAATTTGTAAAGGAACGCAGAAAAGAGGTGAATCTGACTCAGAAAGAGTTTGCAGATAGAGCCGGAGTGGCGCTAACCGTAATACGTAAAATTGAACAAGGCAAAACAAACCTAAATATGAATAAAGTAAACCTGGTGTTGCGCATGTTCGGACATGAGTTAGTTCCAATAAATAGTAAAGAATTAGCTGAATGAGAAAAGGCAGGGTATATTATAAAGAACATTTTGCAGGCATTATTACAGAAACTAATGATGGGGAATTTGTATTTCAGTATGACCTGAACTTTGTGAATGAGCATCCAAAAGAGTTCATCACATTTACAATGCCAGTCACTAAGCACCCATATACTGAAAAGCGACTGTTTCCATTTTTTGATGGTTTGATTCCTGAAGGTTGGTTATTAGAGATCGCGTCTAAAAACTGGAAAATAAATAAAAATGACCGCATGGGTCTGTTGTTGGCGTGTTGTCAGAACTGCATTGGAGCTGTACGTGTAGTACCAAT
Organism: Bacteroidales bacterium; assembly: GCA_020052415.1. Classification (GTDB taxonomy): domain Bacteria; phylum Bacteroidota; class Bacteroidia; order Bacteroidales; family JAADJA01; genus JAADJA01. The sequence goes on from JAGVPB010000013.1 coordinate 78,983, forward strand.
TCACGAAGAAAATGGATAATAAGTGTTTATATTGTTATAAATTAATTGATGGTGAAAGTGATTTTCATGAGAAGTGTTGTATGGAATTCTTTGAGACCTCCACACCCCCAAAAATACTGTATTCGATAGATCAAATGGCGGTACTGGCTAAAGAAGTTGTGGAACGAAGCATAGCTGTTCCTGGTGTTCAGGCCAAATTATCCATGTCTGTGGTGAAGGATACTCAGGAAAACTCAGACACCCGATTAACGGTGGTAGGTGCACCTGGGGGACAATACATTTTTAAACCACCTTCTGCTAAATTTCGGGAAATGCCGGAAAATGAACATGTAACCATGCGGATAGCGGAAGCATTTGGAATTAGGGTTGTGCCGTCAAGCCTGATCCGTCTGGCATCCGGAGAATTGTCGTACATCACCAAAAGAGTTGATCGCACTGAAAGTGGCCGGAAAATTCACATGCTGGATATGTTTCAGATCACGGAAGCATTTGATAAGTATAAAAGTTCGATGGAGAAGGTGGGGAAGGCAATACACGCATATTCAAATAATACCTTGCTGGATAAGCTTTTCTTTTTCGAGTTATCTGTGTTTAGTTTTTTAACCGGGAATAATGATATGCACCTTAAAAATTTCTCATTGATCGAAGGTTCGTCTGGTTGGGTTTTGGCTCCGGCATACGATTTATTGAATGTGGCTATTATTTTACGGGAAGACACCGAAGAACTTGCTCTAATGTTGGATGGCAGGAAGAAAAAATTAAAGAAGGCTCATTTTGAAAAATTGGCAAAAGGGCTCCAATTAACAGATAAACAAACACGGGGAGTATTCAATAGAATGATAAATAACAAGCCAACGGCTATCGAATGGATTGATAAATCTTTTCTTTCAGACGAAATGAAAACTGATTATAAGGAAGTCCTTCAAAACAGATATGCACAACTGACCCTAACAGATATGATAATTTAAACTGACGTAAAATAATTGCGGATATTTTTTGCGAAAAGCACCGAAAAAAGGTACATTTGGTAAAATTAATCTCAAATGTCCATTGATCTTTTGTGGATATGGGAGAATCCAAATCAGTCGCTGACTGATCTGGATTCTCTCTTTTTTGTTCGCACTAGAAATATTTAAATACCAATTCTTCCATTATGACATTAAACTAATTAATGGCAGCTATTTAAATTTGCTGCCGTATTATAGCATTCATCTCCCTGGGTGGGAGTTACTGGATTCGAACCAGTGACCCTCTGCTTGTAAGGCAGATGCTCTGAACCAGCTGAGCTAAACTCCCCGTTTAATTTTTCTTATTCAGCTTACCAGTGACCCTCCCGCTCTAAGCGGGATGCTCTGAATTAGCTGACCTAAACTCCCAATATAATAAGAACTACCTTGAAATTTTGAGGGTGCAAATATATACCAATTCTTGTTTGAAACAAGAAAAAATTAAATTCTCAATAAAAAAATCTTTAATGTTTTGAAATGGAATAACATCGCTTAACACGAAGAACTATTAAAATAAAAACTGATGTCAAACTTACACCCCATATCCCCTTGCAATCATCACAGCCAAAAAAGGTATTATTACTACAATTAAAATCTCGATACGGATTAACATTAAAAGTCTCTTTACTGATTTTTCGTCAACACCGGGTGCTGTTCCGCTATTTACCTCTTTTCGCCATTTTAAAAATTTAATGGTCGGGAAAACAGACAGGATCGCCATTATAACAAACAGAGTAAGCTTGGTATGAAACAATGGGTTGCTCAGATAATAAGCAGCTCCCCTTCCATATACGAACCAACGCAGCAATCCGGTTATCAAAACAAGAACGGCTGCCATCCCATAAATAAAATCTAAAGTGGCAAGCGATTTAATTTGCTTCGGGTTCATTTCCGGTTTCAGGATAAGGTGTTCAGAAATTAAAGAGCCCATCAAAACCATGATGGCGATGATATGAAGATAAGGAATAAATATTGACATAAATTAGAATTTAAACCGATAAACAAACATAGATAATTATTGTTTGCAAAGTACTTTTAATTGAATGTGAAGAAATATTGAAATAATGAAAACTAAAGACTAACGACTCAATACAACAGACTAAAAATGAGATTTTCAGGGAACATAATATGGCTTGTATTCGGTGGACTGATCATTTCAATTGAATATTTTATCAGCAGCATTCTTTTAATGATAACAATTATCGGGATTCCGTTCAGCTTTCAAACCCTTAAACTCGCTTCTCTTGCCCTCTGGCCCTTTGGCAGGACAACAGTGGTTAGCACGAAACATACCGGCTGTGTCTTTACAGTGATGAATATCCTGTGGCTTTTAACGGGAGGAATCTGGATCGCTATTACACATACAATCTTTGGAATTCTCCTGTTCATCACTATAATAGGAATACCCTTCGGAAAGCAACATATTAAACTTGCTGTAGTTGCACTGTCACCATTTGGCCGGGAAATAGTTACATTTTAAACCACAAACCCCTTCCTTTTCTAAATCTTCAGATTTTCAGAAAATCTGTACCTCTTATTGCTTTCCATGGTTTCGCCAGGCTAATAATTGTATCTTTACCCCGAAAAAATAACCACAAAATGAAGAGGACAAATATTTTACTTGGCGCTTTACTGATTTTCCTGATATCCGGAATAAAAGGACAGGATTATAATTTTTTGGGATTATGCGTTGGCGGAGCCTTGCCTCAGGGAAATTTTTCTGAAAATAATTTCAGTGATTCCACAAACGGCTATGCCAATAACGGATTTATGTTTTCATTTGATGCTGCCTGGTTCCCGGATGATTATATGGGAATCGGAGCTACCGTGACATTTGCAAGCAATAATCCTGATGAGCAAAAATATATGGATGACCTGAAAAATTCATTTATTATAAATTATCCTGAACCTGATAATTTTCCTTTGGATAGCATCAATCTCGATTATGGGGTTTGGAAATATTTGAATTTTTTTATCGGACCCAATTTTACATATCCTTTAGGGAAATTTAACTTCGACCTTCGCGCAATGGCCGGATTAAGTCTGGTTTGGAAACCAACTCAAAGCATTCTAATCAATTATCCTGAAACCAATACCTTTTCCAGGAAAGTTGAGGACAAACCCTTCCCCGCATTGGGATATTCCATTGGAGGAGGCATCAGGTATGCATTTAAAAGCGGGTATGTGATCCGGTTTATAGCCGAATACGCAAATACCAAACCTACTTTTGAAATTATAGATGAGATAATCTGGAATCCGGAAGAAGAAACTTTTACCACCATCGAAAAGGAAATTGCAATTCCCATTAAAAATATCCACCTCGGGATAGGCATTGCATATAATTTTGAGCTTTAAATCCATGAAACAATTACTTATTATTTTTCAATTTTTCCTATTGCAAATTGCCCTTGGACAGGTTGAATTTCCATCTGAACTGGAAAATCCAAAAATCTTCGAACAGAATAAAGTGAAGCCACATGCATGGTTCGTACCTTTTCCTGACAAGACAAGTGCAGAAAAACTGGCGGACGAAAAATCTGCATTGTATATGTCCCTTAATGGCTCCTGGAAATTCGACTGGGTTCAAAACCCGGCTGACCGTCCAATGGATTTTTTTGCCCCGGATTTCGATGATAAAAATTGGGATTCTATACCTGTTCCGGCAAACTGGGAATTGAATGGATATGGATATCCCATTTATGTAAACCAGGATTATGAATGGACCTACCAACCTGACCCACCTCATGTACCTCATGATTTCAATCCGGTGGGTTCTTACCGGAAGACTTTTACAATTCCGGGGAATTGGACAGGAAAACAGGTGTTCATTCATTTCGGTGCTGTAAAATCGGCTTATTTTATCTGGATCAATGGCCAAAAAATAGGTTATAGCGAAGACAGCAAAACACCCGCCGAATGGAATATTACCCAGTATTTAAAAGAGGGAGAAAATATTATCGCGCTACAGGTTTACCGCTGGTCGGATGGTTCCTACCTTGAATGCCAGGATTTCTGGCGAATAAGCGGGATTGAAAGAGATGTGTTTTTATTTGCGACACCCGAAATCCATATCAGTGACTTTTTTGCTTACACAGGATTAAGTAAAGATTATCAGGATGGTATGTTTGACATGAGGATATTTGTGGAAAACCTGTCTTCGACTGAAAAAACACCTTTTCGCACCGTGGAGATAATCCTGACTGATGATGCCGGTAAGGTGGTATTGCAGGCTGCCAAAACTGTAGAATTTAATTTTTCCGGAACCACTGGTGTTCAACTCAACGGCATAATTCCCGGGGTGAAATGCTGGTCGGCAGAGATGCCAACGCTATACAACCTGATACTTTTACTGAAGGACAAGCAAGGCATTGTAACCGAGGCCATCAGGCAAAATGTCGGATTCAGATCCTCAGAAATAAAAGGGGGCCAGTTACTGGTCAACGGGAAAGCGGTTTTACTAAAGGGTGTCAACAGGCATGAACATGATCCTGTGACAGGCCATGTTATATCCAGAGAATCTATGCTCAGGGATATTACCCTGATGAAGCAAAACAATATCAATACTGTGCGAACCTGCCACTATCCTAACGATCCTTACTGGTACGACCTGTGCGACCGGTATGGGCTGTACATTATTGATGAATCCAACATCGAATCTCATGGAATGGGATATGGAGCCGAAAGTCTTGCAAAAGATTCCCTTTGGAAAGATATCCATGTCGATCGTGTACAAAGAATGGTGGAGCGAGATAAAAACCATCCTTCGGTCATCATCTGGTCAATGGGTAATGAGGCAGGCGACGGAATAAATTTCACTGCTTGTTATGAATGGATTCATCAGCGTGATCCTAACAGGCCGATACATTACGAACGTGCACTTTTGGGTCCAAACACAGATATCTATTGCCCCATGTACGCTTCAATAGAATATCTTGAAAAATATGCCGGCCAAATACAAACGCGTCCGTTGATCTTATGCGAATATTCTCACTCCATGGGCAACAGCACCGGTAACCTTCAGGATTACTGGGATGTGATTGAAAAATATGATCAGCTTCAGGGTGGCTGTATATGGGACTGGGTTGATGAGGGTTTGTTAAAGAAGGATGAAAAAGGAACAGAATATTTTGCTTATGGCGGTGATTTCGGTCCACCCGATGTACCTTCTGATGGTAATTTTTGCTGCAACGGACTGGTTTCTGCCGACCGTACTCCCCACCCTGCTTTGACGGAAGTAAAAAAGGTTTATCAAAACATCAAAGCATTTCCTCTGGATTTGCCGAAAGGTACAATCAGGATTGAAAACAGGTATTTCTTTCAGACCCTCGATTTTATTGATTTGAAATGGGATCTGATCGCAGAAGGAAAGATAATGAATTCCGGAACATCAGGATTGCCTGGCATTTTCGCGCAAACAAACTTAACACTGACCCTTCCTGTTTCAGCATCAAGCCTGGAACCGGGTAAGGAATATTTTCTGAACCTGAGTTTCATTACGAATAAAGAAAAGGATCTGATTCCAAAAGGATATACAATTGCTTCCGAACAATTATCTCTTCCCGGCGAACGAACCAAAATGCCCATAATATCAGATAATCTGTCGTCTCTGAAAGTCGCTGAAAACGAAACACTTCTATCTATTTCGGGTAATAATTTTAAAATCACATTCGATAAAGATTTCGGCAGGATCACATCCTACCTGTTTTATGGTGAGGAATTAATAAATAACGGACCACAGGTCAATTTCTGGAGGGCCCCAACGGACAACGATTTCGGAAATGGCATGGAAACAAGGTGCGCCGTATGGAAAGAAGAAAGCAAACAAAAACAACCCGAAAAAGTCTCGGTTCTGAAGTCCGGCAATGACGAAGTTCAGATTGAAGTCGTGTATGCTATGGAAAAGGTGAAAGCAAAAAACCTGACACTTTACAGCATTTTCGGTAACGGCGACATTGAGGTTGAAAATCATTTTATTCCCGAACCCGCAAAGGAGCGAAAAAGAGAATATTTTAAGAAATATCCAGGACGAACAGCCATCAGCTTCACAGAGAATGAACCCATCCTGCTTGGTTTACCCCCGCTCGGAAAAGAACCTTTGCCGGAGTTCACCCTGCAGGTTGGAATTAAAGCCGATAAATTTTCCAAAAAGAATGCAATATGGGAAAACAGCCATTGGCAATCGGGCACGCTCCACCTCGAATTCAGGAACGGAAGGCTCTGTTTTTTCATTGACGGAACGGACTATGTTTATTTCGATTATACCTTTGAACCCGCCAGAAACTATTATTTGACGATTGTTTACAGCGTTAGTCAAAAGAACCTGAAGCTTTATTCATCAGGTCAGTTGGTTGAAGAAAAATCGCTTACCAATGTAGTGCCTCTCGATATCAGCAGCGAAACCTTTATCGGAGGCTGGGAAGGAGAAGACAGGTTTTTTATCGGGGAATTTGATGGATTTCGGTTATGGGCAAGAGCTTTAAACGGTGAAGAAATTGCAACATCTGCCAATATCAAGGAAGGATTGCTGGTTTCATTAGATTTTTCTACCTCTAAAAATGATATGATTACGAATGTTGCAGGTGGTTTTAATGCGACCATCATCGAAAAGGAATACGAAATGCCTGAGATGCAGCGGTATGGAACGAAAATGGAAATCCCCGGACAATTTTCAAAGGTAACCTGGTATGGCCGCGGGCCACAGGAAAATTATTGCGACCGTAAAACAGCGGCTTTCGTCGGACTCTATGAAAGCAGCGTGGAGCAGCAATACTTCCCGTATATACGTCCACAGGAAAACGGATACAGGACTGACACCCGCTGGATCGCACTGCAAAATGAAAAAGGGAAAGGGCTGATGTTTATTGGTGAACCGTTTGTATGTTTTTCTGCACTCAATTACGCAACAGATGATCTTGACCAGGGAATTAAGAAAAATTACAGGCACACCAATGATCTTATCAAACGTGATTTTGTGTCTCTTAATCTCGATTACGGGCAAACCGGCGTTGGTGGTGATGATAGCTGGGGCGCCAGGCCTCACGAACAATATACTTTGAACTATGGAGAGTATTATTATAAATATATTATCCGTCCCTTACGGGGAAATGAAAATCTTACTGAGTTAAGCCTGGAACGAATCAGATAAAGATTTTTATTCCTATGAATTCTGCCGGAATATAAAAACATGACCGTATATGGAGCAGTTGCCTTTATTACAGCCGAAGGCAAAAGCGACACCATGTCGGAAACCCGGGGATTTTTTGTAATCAGAGCCACCGGAAGCAGTGCATCCGTTATCAATCAGGATGATTTCAGACCAAAAGCGTTTTGATTTCACATTTATTCTCAATGCAACCTTTTTTTCATTCCTATTGTTTATGTTTGCAGTTAATTCTAAATTTCATGTTATGATCCTGAAAAAATTACAAGCTCTGATTTTATCCGTTTTGTTTGTCTCAGCTGCCTTTTCTGCCCAGGTAAATGTTGACAAAGCTCAAATTATTGCCCAAAATTTCTTCATTGAAAAGGCAATGATTTACAGCAATGGTTTCAATCCTGTTAATTTATCTGTAAGAGATGTCCTGACCAAAAGCAGAGATGCTGTCAATTTCTATTATGTATTTACCTTTTCGGAAAAGGGATTTGCAATAGTTTCGGCTGAGGACGTGATGCCTCCGGTGCTGGGTTATTCACTCGATGGATTTTACGGCTATAACGATCAGCCGGATTCCTACCGGAATTTTATGCAGACTTACAGCGATGCTGTCATTTATATTAAAGAAAATAATATTCAGCAAACGCCGGAGACTGGTGATCTGTGGGACTATTATCTGGACGGTAATTTCGGATCCCAGGTAAAATCAACAGGCTCAAAATCGGTAGAGCCTCTGATCCCAAGCAAATGGAACCAGTCCTACCCGTATAATTATTATTGCCCTGCTGATCCTGACGGATCGGGTGGCCATGTTTATGCCGGATGCGTGGCTACTGCAATGGCCCAGGTAATGTACTACTGGAGATATCCTTTACAGGGAACCGGTTCACATACTTACTATTACCCACCTTACGGCAGCCTGACAGCAAATTTCGGAGCTACCACCTATCAGTGGGAAGGGATGCAGAATTCAATTGACCATGATAACGTAGGTCCTATTGCCGAATTGCAATATCATTGCGGCATAGCCGTAGATATGATGTACGGCCCGAATGGTTCCGGCGCATATAGTGATGATGTGCCCCCGGCATTAATCAACTACTTCAACTATTCCCCGGATTGTTATTTTTCCTCAAAGAACTCACATTCCAATTCGGAATGGATAAACATGCTGCAGGACAATCTGGACAATTCATGGCCAATGTACTATTCAGGGTACAGCAGTGCAGGAGGACATGCCTTTGTTTGCGATGGTTACCAGGATGATTATTTCCATTTTAATTTCGGCTGGAGCGGTTCCTCTGACGGATATTATACCTTACTGACTGTGGGCGGATTTAACAGCGGACAGGGAGCGGTATTCGATACTTACCCCGAAACCAGTTATCCCTATTATTGCACTGGCGATCACACTTTCACCAACATCAGCGGTTCATTTGAAGATGGCAGCGGTCCGGTCGAAAACTACAACAACAATGCAAGCTGTTCATGGCTGTTCACTCCGCAAACAGGCGGAGACTCGATCAGCAGCATCACCATTACATTTAAAAAATTTGATACTGAATCCAATGACAAAGTCAGGATTTATGATGGAGCGACCATTCAGGATAATCTGTTAGGCGAATTTTCAGGCAGTTCAATTCCGGCGACTTTAACAACCACAGGAAATGAAATGCTGGTTGTATTCGAATCCGATGGCTCAGGAACAGCAACAGGCTGGCTTGCTGAATTCGCGGCGCATACGCCTGATTATTGCAAGGGTGTAGTTGTTCTTGAAGGAGCATCAGGTTCACTTACCGACGGAAGCGGTACATTCAATTACCACAACAGTTCCGTTTGCATGTGGAAGATCATACCTCCGCAGGCACAATCAGTGACCCTGAATTTTACATCATTCAGCACCGAGAATACAAGCGATAAAGTGAGGATATATGATTTCGAATCTCAGGAATTGCTGGCAGAATACTCCGGTTCGTACAGTGGTAATATGCCGGAGCCGGTAACCTCCACAAGCGGCAAGATGTTCATCGCATTCTCTACCAACTCCAGCGTTACCAGCGAAGGCTGGGACGCAAACTATACCTGCGTGTTGACAGATATAAACGATAACCTGAAAGGAACCGGAAATTTCAGGATATATCCTAATCCTGCATCAGATAAAATCACTATTGAATTGCCGGAATCTCAGAACAGTACGATAAATATTCAGCTCATGAATATCACAGGAGAAAAAGTTTACCAGACAAGCATTTCAGGTTCGGAAGAAATAACCGTTGTTGAAATCAGTGTAAGCGATTTACCCGGAGGAATTTATTTTGTACAGTTGATCGGTGCAACGGATACCAAAACACAGAGGATCATTATTCAATAATTAAACCTTATTGCATAAGCCAGACTAAATTGTGAGATATATAGAATAGGAAAGTGAACTGTGAACAGTGAGATGTGAACAGTGAACCCAGAACTCAAAACTCAGAACATCGGCAATATGCATTAACCAGCAACAAGTACCAAGCAACCAGCATCCGTTAATTTATCCGTTTGACTCCTGCTTGTTCATCTACATTACACTTATCCCAAACCACATTCACAACCAGGTCAGGGTACCTTCGAGCTTTTCCCCAGATTAGGCAGCCAGTAAGTGTTTTTATCCACATTATTGGATTCGGATTCAACTGAAAAATCACTGCCAAGATAACCCGACAATCCTGCTTCTGTAGCCCAAACATCTATTTTATCAAAATCATTCACCTGGTTATCTGCATTTCCGTCGGAGGCAATCATTCCCCATACACCAGGAGCCAGTTCCTTGCAGCCGGTGGTTCCACCATAAAAATTAGCAGAGCTTGTCGTAAAATCAAAATTGTAAACGCCTCCACTGCCAGTAATTGGATTTGCATTCATCACAGCAACGTGATTCCGGTGATAAATAACTGCAAACAATCCCTGTGTTACACTCACATTTACCGATGGAGTACTTGATCCGTTAAGATCAACAATAGATCCATCGGGCTTTAAAAAGAGTGCTTTCCGTGCAAACATGGTTGCACCCGTTGCTGAAGCTCCGTTCGGTGCATCTCTCAGTTCAACAAGAACCCAGTCAACAACATCAGCCGGAAGGGCATCAACCACCTCTGTGCCAGTGTAATACCATGAAGGGCTGTTATTACCATAATACGGTAAGGCCGGCCCAAACGGCTGATCCAACGGGAGCAATCCCTTTCCTGAAAGTGAGGTTCCCATTGCAGCGCCATCGAACGGTCCTTCAAGGAATATTTTCAGATTAAAGGCAAATCCGGGCGGCAGTGATACAACAAAAGAACCTACCATGCCCATGCCCTGATGGGGAATACACCAGTAGTTGTAAGTACCGGTAACCGCCGGTATATATTCAAATGAAGGAACGGCAGAAGTAATTGGGCTACTCCAGATTGTTGCACCGGGAGGAATATTGGGAGCAGTGGTAGTAGTTGTATGAGAACCATTGATCCAAACCCAGCGAATGGTATCTCCAAGATGAACATTAGGAAGGCTTGAAGGGGTAAATGAAAAACTTTGAACATTAACAATCCATTTTGTTGCATTAAGATTCGTCGGAATGTGCATGCAAAACAAAATAACAATCAACGACAATACGGAAATATTTTTTCTCATGGTTAAACATTTTAAAGTTATTTAACCAAATAAACAACACGTATAGCATGATTGTTCAGTCATGTTGGTATCTAAAAATTCAACCGATGACTTAAAGTCATCGGATGAAAAAAATCGGATAGAAGAGCCGGATTAATTCACCATAAAAATGTTGGCAAATGTCCGCTTTATCCCTTTCTGGTATTTCACACGGGGATATCCCATGACGACAATAAGTCCTTCACGGCTTTTAAATTTAATTCCGTATTTTTCCCTTAATTTAAGCGCAGCTTTTCCATACTGGATAAAAGGATGGACCCCGCCGAGCATACAGGTTCCCAATCCAAGCGATTCGGCAGCAGTCATAGCGTAAGTGGCGGCAATAAGAGGATCGGCAGGATCGCAATATTGCGAACCATAAAAATAAATTCCAGCGGGAGCGTCGTAGGTTACCAGGTTGCGGCCTTCCTCTATTTCACTGATGTATTTAAGAACCAGCGGCCTCAAAAATCCACGAAACATTTCATCGCCGGCTTTTCCCCAGAAAGGCCTCATGATCGTAAGAAACCAGTTCGAGACAAACCATTTTATACTTTTCAGGGATTCACAGTAATCTTTTGCAAACCGGTCAAGTTTCTCCCTGCTGTTAAATACAACGATTCCTACGTCGGAAGGCGGAAGTCCCATGGGCGCTGTTTTTGCAGCTTCAATTACCTTGTCAATCAATTCCTGTTCGACGGCTTTATCCTTAAACTCGCGGATACTGCGTCGGCGCTGAAAAAGAGTTAAAATAGATTCATAACTTGAAGCATTATCTTTGTCAGGAATGGCAAACAGATCAGCCTCTGAAGTAAATCGTCCTTCAATGATTATGGCGCCATTGGGACATACTGCCATGCAGTGGCCGCAACCTATACATCCGAAAAAGGGATTGTCAGATTCGGCGACTTTACCATCTTTAATAACCAGACTGAAGTCCTTGCAAACGTCAACACATAGCCCGCATCCTTTGCATTTTTCCCCGTCTAATATGATCCGGGATGCTTCTTTAGTTCGTGAAGTTGGAATTGCCATATTTACCTCCTAAAATTAATCATTGAGTCACAGGAAATATAAAATCTGTTTACGATTATTATTTTCCTGTGGTTTCTGCTTTTTTTACTTTAATAATACAGGTGGCGAATTTATAAATAAAATGTTTATATCTTTATCCGGTCTTAAAACTCAATGTTATGGCGATGAACCGAAGAAATTTTCTTGAAAAAATGGGCCTTGTTGTTGGCGCCACTGGTATTACGGGATTGATAAATCCCCTTAGTGCAAATGATTTAAACTCACCGAAGATGCTTACACCTGAGGAAGCGGCATTTATGGATGAAACAGATTTTTGGGGCTGGGTTCAGCAGTCCTTTACCACCAGTCCAAATGTAATCAACCTCAACAATGGTGGTGTGAGTCCGCAGCCAAAAATTGTACAGGACGCTTTTTTCCGTTTTCACCAGATTTCAAACGAGGCCCCATCGTATTATATGTGGCAAATACTCGACCAGGGAAGAACTGCGCTTCATGCTGACATGGCTGAATTTGCCGGTTGTTTACCGGAAGAGATCGCCATTGACCGCAATACGACTGAAGCCATCAATGCAGTTATTTTTGGCCTGAACCTGAAGGCCGGAGATGAAGTTGTCCTCGCAAAACAGGACTACCCGAATGTGATGACCTCCTGGAAGATGCGTGAAAAACGTGACGGCATTGTGCTGAAATGGGTAAACCTCGATCTTCCGTCGGAGGATGAAGACTACCTGGTAAAATCTTATGCCGATGCTTTTACTGAAAAAACCAGAGTTGTAAATCTGACCCATATCATCAACTGGATAGGACAGATACTGCCGGTTCGCAGGTTAGCTGATATTGCACACCAAAGAGGCATTGAAGTAGTTGTTGACGGCGCTCATACATTCGCTTTGCTTGATTTTAAGATACCTGACCTCCATTGCGATTATTTCGCTACCAGTCTTCACAAGTGGTTGTGCGCACCCTTTGGTGCAGGATTGCTTTATGTAAATCAGGAAAAGATTAGTTCACTCTGGTACCCTGACGACGAACCTTTATCGGACAAGATAATGAAGTTTGAACGGTTGGGTACAAGATCTTTTCCGACAGAAATGGCCATCGGCAGCGCTCTCGATTTCCACAATGTAATTGGATCGAAACGAAAGCAGGAAAGGCTTCATTATCTGAAAAATTACTGGATGGAAAAGGTAAAGGATCTGCCGAAGGTGCATATTCATACTTCCTTTGATCCGCGATTCGGTTGTGTCATCGGCCTGGTTTCCATAGATGGTTTGAAGCCGGGTGATTTCGTTGCCAGGCTTTTCAATGATTTCCGGATACATACTACGGGTATTGAATGGGAAAATATGTCTGGTGTGCGCGTTACACCCCATGTTTATACATTGACTTCCGACCTGGATAAACTGGTCAGGGCAATTAACCAAATAGCCAAATCAGTCTAAATTTAAGAATAAAGCATACATCACCATGAAACAATACCTGTTTTTACTGATAATAATTGTGAGTTCAATATTGATAACCGGACAGGAATTAAAAGTAATATCACCGCCGGAAGCACCGAAACCCATCGGGCCTTACAGCCATGCATTAATGAAAAACAATATGCTTTTTGTATCGGGTCAGATCGCAATTGATCCACAAACAGGAGCAGCAGATACATTGACTATTGAAGCCGAGGTTCACAGGGTGATGAGTAATATACATTCAATTCTTGCCGAAGCAGGACTTGATTGGTCAAACATAATGAAAACCACGATCTTTACCACCGACCTTAATAATTTCAATATCATTAACACAATTTATTCTTCCTATCTTAAAGAACCGTACCCGGCCCGCGAAACAGTACAGGTTGCAGCCCTGCCAAAGAAAATGCATGTGGAGATATCGGTGACGGCTATGAAATAAATCACATACTTCAGTGTTCACAGTTCACAGTTCAAAGTTTAAAGTTCATGGTTCCTTGCTTTGAAGATATCCACCAATATCTATCTGTTTCAAGCACAGTTTTTCTATAACTTATTTTTGCCATTCTCATTTTTTATTAATTTTGCCGGTGCTAATCCTTATATGGTGCAATTAACAATATCATAAAACAAGAACTATGGCAATCAACATCGAAAAAATTCGTACCGATTTAAAAAGTTATGGAATTACTGACCCGAAAGAAATTTTTTATAATCCGGATTTTGAAGTTTTGTATGAGCATGAAATGGATAATAATCTGAATGGCTATGAAAAAGGACAGCTTTCAGAGTTAGGAGCAGTGAATGTGATGACCGGGATTTTTACCGGCCGTTCACCAAAAGATAAATACATCGTTTTGGATGAAACAACGAAAGATAATGTTTGGTGGGCGCATCCCTCAAACAGATCGGATAACAAGCCCGTTGACGCAGAGGTTTGGAAGCATTGCTATAATCTTGGAGCCGGTCAGTTGTCGAATAAAAAATTGTATGTTGTTGATGGATACGCGGGTACGAACCTCGATACCAGAATTGGTGTAAGGTTTATCATGGAGGTAGCATGGCAGGCTCATTTTGTAAAGAATATGTTCATACGGCCTTCTGAAAAGGAACTGGAGACTTTTAAACCCGGATTTATTGTATTGAATGCTGCTAAAACTACAAATCCTGAATGGAAAACAATGAAACGGACTGATGGTATGCCATTGAATTCGGAGGTATTTGTGATCTTTAACCTGACCGAAGGCAAAGCCGTTATCGGCGGCAGCTGGTATGGAGGAGAAATGAAGAAAGGTATTTTTTCAATTATGAATTATTTTTTACCACTGAAGGGAATTGCCTCCATGCATTGTTCTGCTAATGTAGGTAAAGATGGTGATACAGCTATTTTCTTCGGATTGTCGGGAACAGGGAAAACCACACTATCAACCGATCCCAAGCGTGCATTGATAGGAGATGATGAGCATGGCTGGGACGATGATGGTATTTTCAATTTTGAAGGCGGATGCTATGCCAAGTGCATCAACCTCGACAAGGAAAGTGAACCGGATATTTACAAAGCAATCAAAAAAGATGCACTCCTCGAAAATGTGACGGTAGATAAAAACGGAAAAATCGATTTTAACGATGCATCTGTCACTCAAAATACCCGGGTTTCTTATCCGATTTATCATATAGATAACATTGTGAAACCGGTTTCAAAAGGTGGCCATGCAAAAAAAGTAATTTTTCTCACTGCTGATGCTTATGGTGTAATGCCCCCCGTTTCGAAACTGACACCGGATCAGACCAAATATCATTTTCTCTCAGGCTTTACAGCTAAGCTGGCCGGGACAGAGCGAGGAATCAACCAACCGCAGCCCACATTTTCAGCTTGCTTTGGCGCCGCTTTCCTTACACTGCATCCCACAAAATACGGCCAGGAACTGGTCAGGAAAATGGAGGCACATGGGGCAAAGGCATACCTCGTAAATACAGGTTGGAACGGAACAGGAAAGCGGATTTCAATTAAAGATACCCGCGGAATTATTGATGCAATTCTTGACGGTTCTATTGACAGGGCAGAAACGAAAACCATCCCTGTATTTAACTTTGAAGTTCCGACATCTCTGCCTGGTGTGGATCCAAAAATTCTTGACCCGCGCGACACTTACAGTGATCCCGCAGAATGGAATAAAAAAGCCAATGAACTTGCAGCTTTATTTATTAAGAATTTCGTTCAATATACCGACAATGAAGAAGGTAAGCGGCTTGTAGTTGCAGGGCCAGTGCTATAGATTTCCCGTTGAATATATACAATTGATTATAAAAGCCTGGGCGACCGGGCTTTATTTTTCGTTCATAAATGATGTATTTTTGAAATGTAATAGAATTAGTTTTTGAACAAATTTAATTCTTTGGATTATGAGAACAGAATTAGTAAAATCTACCTTCCTGGATAATTACAAAAAAAGACAGCCAATAACCATTTCCAGGCACTTCAATAAAATAAAAGAGCAAACATTTAACAATGATACCTTTGGTTATGCTGCATCAATGGCTTCGGTTTATTCATCAATGATTGAAGGGAATTTCATTGACTTTGATACTTACCTGAAATATTCCACTACCGGAATGAATACAAAAAGTAAATCATTCAGGGAAATTGATGACCTGATTAGCGCTTACGAATTTGCCCGTAAATCAGAATTGAATTTCTCTAATTTTATGAAAGCTCAAGCTACTTTGTCCAATACTATTATTTCTGATGCAAAATATCGTGGGAAAATAAGAGATAGGGAGGTATTCATTTTTAGTAGTGGAGTAAAAATTTATACTGGTGCGCCAACATCCATTGTGGTTGAAGAAACGAAAAAATTGTTCAACGATATTTCAATATTGAGGAAAAGAGAACTGACCACTTCAGAGGTTTTCTATTTTGCATCAATGATTCATTTAGTATTCGTCAAAATACATCCTTTTGCTGATGGCAATGGCAGATCCGCAAGATTGCTGGAAAAATGGTTTTTGGTTAAAAAACTGGGTACCAAAGCATGGTTTGTTCCTTCTGAAAAGCTATACCAGACAAGACTAAAGTCCTATTATAAAAATCTCAATATAGGCAGCAATTACCTGAATCTTAATTATGACGGTTCTTTTCCATTTTTGTTGATGTTACCTATGGCTTTGACAATGAAAAAATAGTGTCATGAAACTTACCCTGCGGAAAATAGAGCAAGACCAAAATATCGGTACCAATGCAATGAGAAACGTAATTGACCAGATGGATTATGAGCTTTATGGGTTGACGGTAGAAGAAATCGCTATTATTGAAAATAAATAATAAAAATATGAGCAGTATAAAAATATTTGAGAACAGACAAGTTCGTTCTGTATGGGACGAAACGGAAGAAAAATGGTATTTTTCTGTGGTGGATGTAGTATTAATATTAACCAATAGCCCCGACCCAAAAGATTACTGGTATCGGATGAAGAAACGGGAAAAACTATCTGGTATTGAGTTATCGACAATTTGTCGACAACTGAAATTGGAATCTTCTGATGGAAAAAAATATGAAACGGATTGTGCTGATGTGCAAGGTTTGCTTCGCATAATCCAATCTATCCCCTCACCCAAAGCAGAACCTTTAAAGCAATGGTTGGCAAAAACAGGCTATGAGCGCATGCAGGAAATTGCCAACCCTGAACAAAGCCTTGACAGGGCAAGGGGAAATTGGCAAAAATTAGGTCGTAATGAAAAGTGGATACAACAGAGAATGACAGGGCAGGAAACACGAAATAAACTCACCGATTATTGGAAAGATTCTGGCGTAAAAGAAAAAGATGAGTTTGCATTACTTACCAATATTATACATCAGGAGTGGACAGGACTAACTGTAAAAAAACACAAAGATTTAAAAGGTTTAAAATCACAAAACCTGAGAGACCACATGAGCGAAGCGGAACTAATTTTTACGGCACTTGCCGAACTGTCCACAAGGCAAATAGCCGAAACAGTAGAAGCAAAAGGGTTACATCAAAATGCACAGTCAGGTAAAAAAGGCGGTGAAGTAGCTAAAAATGCCCGTATTGAATTAGAAAGTAAATCAGGAAAAAATGTTGTAACAGGCGAAAATTTTTTACCACCCCAAAAAGAAATTAAAAAACTGAAATGATTAACTACAAAATCCAACAAATCAGTAATTCCCAAAGCCGACACCTCATTAGAAAAGCAATTGGATGAAATGGTTTATTAACTTTATAAGTTAACGGAGGATAAGTAAAAGATTATTGAATAATCAAATAATTAAATTTTATATCAAATTGCACCAAATAAAAAAAGACCACTCATTTCGTGAACGGTCTTTTTGTTTTTGTCGGGTTGGTCCCGCTTTGAGCAGGACGACCTTCCCGCCCAGGCGGGACACGCTAACCTGGCTGCGCCATTTCCTCCAAAAATCTCCTTATCCCTCTCTTCTTGATTTTTTTCTCAAACTCCATTGCCTCCGCTCTTGTATTAAAAGTAAATGTTTTAATTAACCTCCATGGGCCTTTTCCTTTCGTTGATTTGGAATGGTCTGAATTATGTCGTCTTAACCTCTCGTCAACATTTTGTGTTGAACCAACATAATAACGATCAGTAGATTCTGAAAAAATAATATAAGTGGAGTACATCTTAAAAAATAAAAGGAGATAATTTTAGTTCTATCTCCTTTTTTGTCGGGGTGGCGAGATTTGAACTCGCGACCTCTTGACCCCCAGTCAAGCACGCTAACCGGGCTGCGCCACACCCCGAAATTGACCGGCAAAGATAAAAACAATATTACAAGACAAGAAAATTTTACTTAATTAAGTCAGTTTGTCATAGAATATATAATTTAGCTTCTAATTAAGTATCTGAAAATAAGCTTATCAATCATTGGCATAATTTTCGACAAGCCCGACGCTGTTCCGTTGCATATAAATTATCAGGAGAATAAATAATACACAAGATAACATGACTGAAAATTCTACAGAAAAAACCCAATGCCTCATTATCGGATCAGGCCCGGCCGGTTATACCGCCGCTATTTATGCCGCACGCGCCGATCTTAAACCCTTGATGTACCAGGGACTCCAGCCCGGCGGTCAGTTAACCACCACAACAGAGGTTGAAAACTATCCGGGATATCCGGATGGTACAATGGGTCCGCAAATGATGGAGGATTTTAAAAAACAGGCGGAGCGATTCAACACCGACATCCGCTGGGGACTGATCACTGAAATAGATTTGTCTTCGCGGCCGTTTAAAGCCAAAGCAGATGATGGAAAAACCATTCTCGCTGAAACAGTCATCATTGCAACAGGGGCAACTGCCAAATGGATGGGATTGCCTTCTGAATCGGAATATAACGGTTATGGAGTTTCAGCTTGCGCTACCTGCGACGGATATTTTTACAAGGGTAAGGTGGTCGCAGTGGTAGGCGGCGGCGACACTGCCGCTGAAGAAGCCACTTATCTTGCCAAACTTTGCAGTAAAATATATCTGATCCACCGCAGAGACGAATTGCGTGCTTCAAAAGCAATGCAGCACCGGGTTATGAACACTCCGAATATTGAAACCGTATGGAATCATGTTCCCAAAGAAATTATCGGCGTCACTGAAGGTTTTGCAAAAAAAGTAACCGGAGTCATTGTTCAAAATGTAAAAACAGGTGAAGAAAAAACAATCAGCATTGATGGATTTTTTGTGGCAATCGGCCATAAACCCAACACCGAACTATTCACCGGCCAGCTGGAAATGAATGATGTGGGTTATCTGATCACCAAACCCGATTCTACAGCTACAAACATTCCGGGTGTGTTTGCCGCAGGCGATGTTCAGGATCATGTTTTCCGGCAGGCAGTTACGGCAGCCGGAACAGGTTGTATGGCTGCCATTGAGGCTGAGCGCTTTCTTGCTTCACAGGAATAGCTGAATATTATTGAATTAATCGGATAAAAGGTTTTGTAATGGATAAATTTTCATTCAAAACCTTTTTTATTGACAGTATAACTTTTATATTTTTACAACATTACTATCTTTGCAATTCAATTTTGGAGTTTTGTTTATGGGCCTTTACACTTCCTTGTCCGAAAATAAAAAGCAATTCGCTGTTCTTGTTGATCCTGACAAGTACAATTCACGACAATTGATTGATCTTGCCGCAATAGCAGGGAAGTCAATGGTTTCCTATTTTTTTGTGGGCGGAAGTCTTTTATCCGACGACAACCTTGAAAACACAATCAGGGTGATAAAAGATAACTGCAATATCCCTGTTATAATTTTCCCTGGTGATATCATGCAGATCAACCCCTTTGCCGATGGAATATTATTGTTATCCCTGATCTCAGGCAGAAATCCGGAATTGCTGATTGGAAAGCATGTGGCCGCTGCTCCTTATCTCAGGAAAAGCAAACTTGAAATTCTGCCGACCGGTTATATGATCATTGAAAGTGGCCGTCCAACAACGGCCTCTTACATGAGCAATTCTATTCCCATTCCTAACGACAAAGACGAAATTGCTGTTTCCACTGCCATGGCAGGCGAAATGTTAGGATTAAAACTGATCTACATGGATGGTGGCAGCGGAGCAATGAATCCGATTCCTGTGAGCATGATCGAAAAGGTAAAAGCAAATATATCTGTTCCTTTGGTCATCGGAGGTGGTATAAGAACTCCGCAGGCTGCATCCGACAGATTTAAGGCTGGCGCTGATATTATCGTGGTTGGCAATGCAATCGAAGTAAAGTATTCTCTTCTCGAACAGATTGCAGCCGTCGCTTTATCTTTCTGAACCGTAGTCATTCACAGAAAAAATTTAGCATTTTCTTTTATCCGGAATTCAGCTATATTTATTTTCCCTTATTTTGCATTGTTCAAATTCAGATGTTTTATGAAAATCACGAATTTATTTTATCCGTTAGTTATCACTGGACTCTTGTTCCATTTTTTCGCAGCATCGCAGGAGAAGATGCTCACCCTTCAGGATGCCGTATATATGAACCCTGAAATTTTACCAAAAACGATGCGACAGTTAAAATGGATAAAAGAAAGTGACAACTATTCTTTTGTGAAAAATAATATGTTGTTAAAATGTTCAGCTGTTTCAGGTGCGACGGATACGCTTGTAACACTTGATGATTTGAATACCGGATTCGCCGATATTGACCTTGATTCGTTAAAAAGGTTTCCCGACATACAATTCATTGATGAATTCAGGATAAGGTTCTTTGAAAAAAATAAGCTCTTCCTTTATAACATTACATCAGGGAATCTCACTTACATCAACTATTATTATGATGGAGCAGGGAACATTGACATCTGCGATAAAAACAACATGATTGCCTACACACTTGAAAATAATCTTTATGTTTCCAATAATAATGAGCAAATACAGGTGACCAAAGAAGATAATAAAGGAATTGTGTATGGACAAATTGTTCACCGAAACGAATTTGGAATTAACAAAGGAACATTCTGGTCGCCCGAAGGTAATTTCCTTGCCTTTTACCGTAAGGATGAAACTATGGTAGCCGATTATCCGTTGGTTGACATAGAAGCAAGAGAGGCGGAGGTCAAAAATATCAAATATCCGATGGCTGGAATGACAAGTGAGCAGGTTACTTTAGGTATATTTGATTTTAAATCACGGACAACACAATTTATAAGAACCGGTGACCCAAGGGATCAATACCTGACCAGTGTGACCTGGGATCCGTCGGAAGCATACATTTATATCGGTCTATTAAACCGGGAGCAAAATCATCTTACTTTAAATAAGTACAGTATTTCGACAGGCGAATTGGTTTATACACTTTTTGAGGAGCAGGATAAAAATTATGTTGAACCGGAACATCCGATGTATTTTTTAGATAGCCGCCCAAACCAGTTTATATGGTTTAGCGAACGAGACGAATTTCAGCACCTGTATTTGTACAGTACAAGCGGTCACATGATCCAGCAATTGACCGCCGGAGAGTGGGTTGTTACCGATTATCTTGCTACAGATGTAAAAGAAAAATTTGTTTATTTTCTTGCGACAAAAGACAGTCCGATACAACAAAATATTTATTCGGTTGAATTAAAAACAGGGAAAATTTCAAGGATTAGTAAAGATCACGGGACACATAATGCCGTTATCAGTTATTCCGGGCAATACATCATTGATTCATATTCGAGTCTGGAAATTGCAAAGGAATACAAGCTCTATAATTCAAATGGCAATCTTATCAGAATTTTGCAGAAAAATATTGATCCTTTAAGCGACTACAAACTCGGAACGACCAATGTCTTTTCAATTTTTTCGGATGACAGTACTGAGCTTTACTGCCGCCTGATAAAACCTGCTGATTTTGACTCATCAAAAAAGTATCCGGTCTTTTTTTATGTTTATGGCGGACCGCATTCTCAGTTAGTGAACGATTCCTGGCTTGGGGCTGCGGGAATTTTTCAGAATTATATGGCTCAGCAGGGTTATGTAGTTTTTACTATGGATAACCGGGGAACCGCGCACCGCGGCCTTGAGTTTGAACAGGCAGTATTCAGGAAACTGGGCACTGTTGAGGTCGCAGATCAGATGAAGGGAGTTGATTATTTAAAATCACTTGATTTTGTTGATGCTGACAGGATCGGGCTGGATGGCTGGAGCTATGGCGGATTTTTGTCTCTTTCGCTGATGCTGAAAAATCCCGGTGTTTTTAAATCTGCAACAGCAGGCGGACCGGTTATTGACTGGAAATATTATGAAGTGATGTATGGTGAACGGTACATGGATACACCTAAAGAAAATCCGGAAGGATATAAAAATGCCTGCCTTCTGAATTATGCGTCACAACTACAGGATAAGCTCCTGATCTTTCATGGAACAGTGGATGAAACTGTTGTGTGGCAAAACAGCCTTTCATTTATAAAAAAGTGCGTTGATGAAGGGAAACAGGTTGAGTATTTTGTATATCCCGGACACGAGCATAATGTCAGAGGAAAGGACAGGATATATTTATACCAAAAGATCAGGGATTTCGCCAATGAAAATCTTAAAAATTAATCTAAAGTCTAAAGTCTCAAGTTTAAATTCTCAAGCCTGTAGTTCCGGGTTCTGAGTTCTAATATCAAATTTCTTATATCTAATATCTAATTACTCATTGTCTCAAGTCTAAATACTCATTGCTCCGCAAGCTTCAGCATCTCACTCCCGGCAAGCAGGAAAGCTCCCGTTACATATTCATCCGAATCTTCTTCGGCAACTTTTCCCGGTCCACGGGCAACAAGTTGTCCCCAGCAAACCTTACCTTGCTCGTTTACCACATTACATAAACCTTTCCATGCTTTGTGAACTACGGGAATATAAATACCGGGATCGAGTAAGCCATTATTTATTCCCCAGGCCATTGCATAGGTAAAGAAAGCTGTTCCGCTTGATTCAGGCATGGGATACTCATCCTGATCTGCAAGATTGCTTCTCCACAAACCGTCACTTCCCTGCCGTTTTGCAAGTGATGCAGCCATTTCTTTTAACAGTTCAGCATAATGGTTGTAATAAGAATTGCTTTTTGGCAGATGTCTCAGAATTCGCGGAAGGCTGGCTATAGCCCAACCGTTGCCCCGTGACCACAGCACTTTTTTACCATTTTTACTTTTTTCAATAAAACGGGCTTCATTGTCACGGTAGAAAAGACTCTCCGATTTATCGTAAAGCTGTTCTTTAGTTTCCGTGAAAATCCGGTTCATAAAATCAATGTATTTCTTTTCACCGGTGATTTTCCCCAACATGGCGTAAGCCGGTGCTCCAACATAGAGTGCATCAATATAATCCCAGCCGCTCAAATACGCAGGTTCGGTTCGCAACAGTTGTGAATCCATATATACTCCGGCTTTCCTGATCATAGAAGAATCATGTTTCACATAAAAGATTTCAAAATAAGTCTGGGCGCAAGTCAGCCTGTTAGCCGGATAAATCAATTCATTGCCAATCCGCCATTCATTTTCCTCCGCCCAGTTTATAGCCTGGTTCAAAAGATCGGTATCTCCTGTGGCCTGATAAAATGCCATGATTCCGGTAAACCATGTACCTCTTTTCCAGTTCCGGTTTTCAGACCCTCCAGCATTTTCCTTTTGATGCTGATTAACTCTGTACATGATGGCAGTAATATAATCCTTATCAAATTCCTTAGAGGTATCCTGTGAATGAATTAAAGCAGGGTAAATAAACAGGAGCGATAAAACTGCCGGGAAAAAAGGAAAAAATGTTTTCTTCATAACCCATTTTTTATCACAAGATCAGACAAACACAAATCCAACCTGATGAATACCGGTACAAGCGAAATGAATGTTATACGTTAAGCGGAGAGTGAGGGATTCGAACCCTCGGATCCGCAATGCAGATCAACAGTTTTCGAGACTGCCCCGTTCGACCGCTCCGGCAACTCTCCGTAAAACAATGTACGAAAATATTTGTTTTCGTGGTGCACAAAAGTATGGAAACATTTTAATGTTTATTATTTTTGAACTCCACATTTTACAGAAAAAATAAACTATCGGATATGCAAGCTGACAATCCTCAAAAATCCTTTACTGACAGGGCAAAGTGGCGCTCATGGCTCGAAAAGAATCATTCATCCGCCAAAGGTATATGGGTTATATATTTTAAAAAACATACCGGTAAACCAACCATGACCTATGCTGAGGCTGTGGAAGAGGCATTATGCTTTGGATGGATTGACAGCCTGACAAAAAAACTCGATGAAGAACGGTATATGCAAAAATTCACACCCAGAAAAAACAATAGCAACTGGTCGGAATTAAATAAGAAAAGAGTTGAAAAGCTCATTGCAGAAGGTAAAATGGAAAACGCCGGCTTTGATCAAATTGAGAAAGCCAAAAAAAGTGGTAAATGGGATGAAATAAAATGAGTTTTATCTGAACTAATCTTTCTTCTCCGTTTGCTTTTCGTGGGTAATTACTCTCTCTTTAGATGATGAATCAAGAGCTTTAAGGGCAATTTGTTTAACGCTATCTTCAGATACATTTACTTTTTGAGTAAGCTGTTTAATTAATGTTTCCTGATCTTTAATTTTTTCTTTCAGCGATTCTATTATCTGATCCTTGAGAACTGATTCACCGTTCTCTTTAGCATTGTTTAATTGTTTCTCAAAATCAAATTGCAATTTAAGATTCTCTGTTGTAAGTTTTATTGCTTTTGAAACTTCTGATTCCAATAACTTTGGAAATTCCGTGCTTTTCTTTCTTAATTCGGCTAATTCAGCTTCACTATCTTTTAATTTTATTTCACGTTCTATTATTTCTTTTTCAAAAGCAGTTTTTTTACCGGCCAGTTCTTTTTCCTGCTGGTTTTTCTTTTCCTCATAAATATCCTGTTCTTTTTTTCTTTTAAGTTTAAGCTCGTACAAATACTCTTCCTCTTCACGCTTACGCTCTTTATTTCCAAGTTCTTTATTTTCTTTGCTTTCTTTTTCAAAGAGTTTCTTTTCACTTTCCCACATTAAGCTGGTAGTTTCAATTTCCTTTTCAAATGCTTCCTTTTTTTCTTTCTGGGCTGCAATTAAAGCTGCCAGTGAGTGAGCATTTGCAGTGATATTATACATCTCCGCCAGGTTATCTTTTTCAACATGGATTGTTTCCTGGACTTTTTGAAGTTCTTTAAAAGAAGTCACCATTTGGTTTTCCAGTTTATCTAAAGCCCCGGTAATGCTTGTTTTTAAACCCGCAATGTTTTGTATTATCAATTCAACCGATAGACTACCTACTTCCTGGATTATCTTTTCTGTCTTTGATTTAGTTTGCTCCTTAACGGGTTCGTCATCCTTTTTCGCGATTTGTTCAATCATTTGATTGTATGCATCGAGAATTTCCTTTTTGGTGCTTGTAACTGAAACTTGTTTAGCCATAACTTAATTTTTATTGAAATTGAATATTTGAATTTTGGTTTCAAAATTATGACATTTAATCAACTTTGAATATGTTGATCATCAGAATTTTTATCCTTGTTCAATCGGTCCGTCTCCCTCAGCGCCTTTTGAATGAGCCACTCCAGTTGGCCGTTCACGCTCCGGAATTCATCCGCGGCCCATTTTTCAATAGCTGCCAGCACTTCAGGATCAACCCTCAATACAAATGGTTTCTTTTTTGACATATTAAATAAGTCACTAAATTTTCTCTTTATAGTTATCTATTGTCATCGAACTAAAATCCAATTTCCATTTTATTCAGGTTTGCATAAAAATTTGAGACCAGTCCCCAATTCATTCCATCATTTCTACAATTAAACAATTCAGCAATTTAACAATTCAACCATTTAACAATTTAACCATTTAACCTCCCCCGACCATCATTTTTTTCATCGCTGTATCAATCGCTTCTTTTCGCTGAGTTCCGAACAGTATCCTTGTACCGTTTTTCAGATAAAGTTGTAATCCTATATTTCCGCTTACATTGTAAGCGAGGCCTGCTTTACGTAACCTCCGAGATCTTTGCCGGAATCCCCAGCCACCATATTCCCTGATGGGCTTATATTGCCTTACTTCATATCGTTCAATTTCTTCACGGCTGATTTTTCTTTCCTTGAAAATAAAAGGAAGATAGCGGTAATAAAAACCCGGCTCCCTGATCTCAGTAATCATTTTAGCTTCGAGCATGAGAAGTAATACACCAATAATTCCCAGGTTTAAGGCAATGGTAATAAGGATCAGATTATTGTCCGACATAGGCTCATCACCCCAGGGCTTTCCAAGTGAAAGCTGCTGATACAATCCAATTCCGAAGATTATATTGATTAGAGCCAAAACCGGAAACATGATCAGCCAGGCGATACCTGGTTTAACTTTTTGTTCCTCATGATAAAATTGCTTTTCCATGTGAATCCCTTTTAATTCTTAATGGTATAATGTACCTGTATTGACAACCGGAGTTGCATCCTTATCCGAGCAAAGAACCACCATCAGGTTGCTGACCATAGAAGCCTTTTTTTCTTCATCCAG
The DNA here is from genome assembly GCA_020052415.1 of Bacteroidales bacterium. Classification (GTDB taxonomy): domain Bacteria; phylum Bacteroidota; class Bacteroidia; order Bacteroidales; family JAADJA01; genus JAADJA01. Next base: position 105,307 of record JAGVPB010000013.1, read on the forward strand.
ATCAACGATATTCTTTTTCGACAAACTATCAAGAGCCATTTCTACCATGCTCACAGCGCCTTCAACTATTTTAAACCGTGCAGCAACAACGGCAGTCGCCTGCTGACGTCTCAACATTGCGTTTGCAATCTCAGAAGCATAAGCCAGGTAATTGATCCTTGCTTCGATTACTTTTATACCGGCAATGGCAAGCCTTTCAGTTATTTCGCCCTCCAGCATTTTGTTTACGTCTTCAGCTCCGCCACGCAGAGTTATTTTAGCGTCTTCAGCCTCGAGGTTGTCATAAGGATATTCACCGGCAAGCTTTCGAACTGCGGCCTCACTCTGAATGGTTACAAAATGTTCGTAATCATTGACCTCAAATGCAGCCTTGAAAGTATTTTCAACTTTCCAAACCAGTACCACTCCGATCATTACCGGGTTACCGATCTTGTCATTGACTTTTATCGGCTCGCTGTTAAGATTTCGGGCACGAAGGGAGATTTTCTTCCGTGTAAAAAATGGGTTAATCCACCAGAATCCATTTTCTTTAATCGTTCCTTTATATGCGCCAAATAGCACCAGAACACTTGATTCGTTAGGATTGACGATAGCAAAGCCTCCGATACAAAAAACGGCAACAAACAAAATTATAGCTGCCCCTACCTTGATAGGAATTGAAGGAATAAAAATCAATGTAAGAACCGTTGCAATAATTAAAACAAACTCAATGAATAGAGCCAAATAGCCCGATTTTGCTTTAAAGTCTTTTTCTGTTTTCATATTTTTTTAAATTTAAAATGATATTAAATTGATATTACAATGATACAACAATTAATATAGCAAAGTCAAGTTTTTTTAGAAAATATTTTATAAAAAATTGTAAAATCCAGTAAATCAGCCATAAATCATTTCATCTTTCAGACTTAGCTGAACTCGATCAAATTTCTCATGATTTAAAAAGTGGCGCTGACGTGGGTTATACATGGGAAGAAGTAAAAACGAAATCAATAACTTAAAGTTAAACGAAAGAAGAAAGGTTGAGACCACACCTGGAAAGTTTTTGTTGAATTTCCAATGCCATTTATAATAACTGCGAAAATTGTTGCCGGGTTGCAATAGCAAGTAGGTTTTAAACTTTTACAAACAGTTGGATCTAAAATTTTTTGTAGCATCCTTGCTTTTATAGAAAAGTATAAAGATCCGCTGTACCACTAAAATTATCTTTAACTTTACTCCTTTAAAAATTGTGACATGAAAAATATTCAGTCCCTTTATAAATTTTTGTTCATTGTGCTGTTTATCTCCTTATCTTACACCCTCCATTCCCAATACTCCCTAGATTTCAACGGCGAAGGCGATTATGTTGCGCTTAACGGGTCGGACCTTACCCCTCCATGGACTTTAGAGGTGATGGTCAATAAGAATGAAACCGACAACTATCAGCACCTTCTTACAAGCACGGATGGAAACAGCGGCATTCGTCTCGAACAATGGTTTGGGAATAAAGTCGGATTTACACAAGCAGGTGTCATGGACTGGTATTTCAATTATATCTGTCCAATCGGGCAATGGATTCCCCTGGCAATTACCAATAATGGAACGACTTCAAAACTCTACATCAACGGCATATTGAATAGTTCAGTGAACGCTTCGATTAATTTCCCGATGAAATGGATCAGCAAGAATACCAATGATGCCTCTCTGAAAGCTAAAATAGATGAGCTTAGGATTTGGAATATGGTTCTCAGTGATGCCATTATTCTTCAATATGCCGGGCAACCTGTGGAACCTTCTCATCCGAACTACTCAAACCTTCAGCACTATTACAAGTTCGATGAGGGAAGTGGAACCACCTGTTACGACTCGAAAGGAACACTGAACGGAACAATTTACGGCGCAGTTTATTATATTGATACTGACCATGATGCGGGTATAACCAAGCTTGTTGCTCCTGAAAACTCGCCTGATAACTACTCGTGGTCAGAGCCATTGATAGTTAGGGTAAAGAATTTCGGATTTGAGAACATTACCGAAGATTTTAATGTCGCCTACTCACTGGATGGAATCCTTCAGGAAACCGTTATCATACCTGCCGCGACAACTCCTCTCCTATCAAATCAGACTATTGATGTGGAATTTGCTCCTGTGAACCTGAACACTTCCGGTTCGTACAACTTTAAATTTTTTACTTCCCTTCCGAACGATGAAAACCTTCAAAACGACACCCTGACAAAAATGCTGGTAAGCGTTTCAACCGTTATCGGCAACATCACATCATTTGCTGTGGACACCTGTACAGCCTTAATCACGTGTGGAACAGCCAAGGTAAGGGTGATCTTTTACAAGGACGATATGTTCCGAATCTGGCTGGGACCCAATGGAAATTTTTCGAACCCGGCAGGAAATAATATTGTTGTAAGTTACACTTATCCACTTATTGACATCACCTGGTCGGATGAAGGAAGTTATTATAAAGTTTCGACCGGCGAACTTGTTTTACGGGCTTATAAAACTCCCCTGAAGTTTGCCCTTTATCAAAACGATAATCAAACCTTGATCTGGAACGAATATCAGGGACTCGACTGGGGAACCCGGACATTTCAATATCTTGAAACAGTTGAAAATGAATATTTCTTTGGCGGAGGAATGCAAAACGGATATTTTTCACACAAGGGAAATAAAATAAAAATCTCGAAGGAAACGGAAAACTGGGATGACGGAGCCGTTCCGAATCCCGTTCCGTTTTACATGAGTACTGCCGGTTTTGGCGCCTTCAGAAATACTTTTTCGCCGGGAGAATATGATTTCACAGGTAACGAATATTCAGGAACTGCACACCAGGAAAGCCGTTTCGACTGTTTTTATTTCTATGGGCCTTCGCTTAAAGAAATTTTAAACGGATATACCGAACTCACCGGACGACCATCGCTTATACCCCGCTGGGGGCTTGAGCTTGGCGATGCCGATTGCTACAACCTGAACGGACAGACCACCATGGATGTTATTGAACTGGTTGCCGATCCCTATCGCGAAAATGACCTTCCCGGCGGCTGGATACTTCCGAATGACGGTTATGGCTGTGGTTATACCGATCTTCCGACTGTTGTAAGTGAACTTCATGAAAGGGGATTTTGGACAGGATTGTGGACTGAGAATGGCGTCAGCCAGATTGCCTGGGAGGTCGGAACCGCCGGCACAAGGGCATGCAAGCTCGATGTGGCATGGGTGGGATCGGGTTACCTGAATGCTTTGAATGCCTGCAAGGCAGCTTATGATGGAATTGAAACCAATTGCAACGACCGGGCTTTTATTTGGTCAGTATGCGGCTGGGCGGGAACACAGAGATATTCCGTGGTCTGGAGTGGAGACCAATCCGGTAGCTATGAATATATCCGTTTCCATATTCCGACATTTATCGGATCGGGTTTATCGGGCTTTAATTATGCTTCCAGCGATGTGGACGGGATTTTTGGAGGAAGCGGAACTACTTATGTCCGTGATCTGCAATGGAAAACCTTTATCCCGGTTACATATTGCATGTCGGGCTGGGCAACCAGCGACAAACATCCCTGGAACTATGGAACAACCATCATGGACATCAACCGGAACTATCTGAAACTGAAATTGCGGCTGACTCCTTATCTCTATACTTATTGCAATGAATCCTACGAAACAGGTACACCGGTGGTCAGAGCGATGATCCTGGAATTTCCTGACGATCCTTTTTACCTCGACAAAACAACTCAGTACCAGTTTATGAGCGGAGAATGGCTCCTGGTCACTCCCGTTTATAAGGCAGCCATGGAACGCGACAGCATTTACTTTCCTGCCGGTAAATGGATTGATTACTGGAATGGAACTGTTTATGATGGTTCGCTGATACTGGATAATTATCCTGCCGATCTTACCAAATGCCCGGTATTTGTTAAAGCCGGAGCAATCATACCGATGTACCCTGAAATGCTTTATGACAATCAGTTTCCCAAAGATCCGGTTACTTTTGATATTTATCCGCATGGCTATTCCTCATTTGAATTGTATGAAGATGATGGAATATCGCGTGAGCACAGGAACGGAGCTTTTGCCAAGACTTTGATTGAGTCGGAAGGACCGGTTTTCGGAAATGGGGGCGACATTATCATTGATGTCGGTGAAAGCGCCGGTAATTATGAAGGCAAACCTGAAATCCGTTCTAATTTGTTCGAAGTACATTTTCATTTCAAACCGGATGGCGCACTGCTTAATGATGTCGGACTAACGGAATATGCTACTCTTGAAGAATTACAACTTGCCTCCGATGGCTGGTTTTATGATCCGGCTGACAAGCTTGGTATTGTGCATGTAAAAACCCAACCATTATCAGTAAATACGGCTTTTCAGATAAAATTAACAGTTGCTACTTCGGTTCCTGAAGGTTCTGGTGGAAAGACAATTAAAATATTTCCAAATCCAACAACCGGTAAAATATTTATTTCAGCAGATGATAGTATTTTACAAATAAGAGTATATGATTTCACAGGAAAACCAATACTTGAAAAAGCGACTTATGATGCGGATTATTCAAATGCAGAGGTTGATCTCTCCGGACATTCGGAAGCGACATATTTTGTTGAAGTCAGGACTAAACAAGGTTCTGTGAGCAGAAAAATCAGTTTGGTAAAGTAACATTTCCCTGTTTCTCACTTATTATTTCATACAAAAAAAATCGGGATGCCGGTTCGTTGTCTTAAAGATTAGCGGCATCCCTGTTCCTTTTTTATACCTGCTTTATAAATGCTGGAAATTGCAGGGTATTTTAAATACGAAAATTCACGGACAAACAATATCCAGGAGCATTTCGTCCCAGCAATGCCAGTCGGAGTCGCCAAAGTGCACTTCATCGGATAAATGGCCGTTTTTATTAGTCCTGCTCCATTCTATGGTTAAAAGATTGTCGGCGCTTGCGCCATAGATGTGATAGTAAGCATCAAACGGAATGCTGGTATTGATACCGTAATAAATATAGCCTCCGTTTTCAGGTGCGCCAGTCTTTACATTCGTATATTTAATATCTGCTTCATTATTCAGGGTATTCCTGTGCCATTCGATCAGGATGATTTCACCGGGGTTATTGGGATTTTCGTTGAGATGCCATTCTCCTTCAGTATTGGTAAGGTTTGAAATGCCGTGATACCACAGAAAATCAGTGAAGGCATTGGTTTTTGAAATATACATTTCCCATTTAACACCTTCGGTAACCAGTGATGCCTTTAACTGAGCAAGGTGAGCCACTCCTCCCGCCATAAAGTTATACGACCATATCCACTTGCCCTCTGAAGGATTCCAGACTCCCTCATGATTGAATGACTCATAAAATGAAGCGACAGGGATAGCAAAAGTTAAGGTTAAAACAGCATTCCAAACACCCACGTTCAGTGCCGCCCAGCCCCAGTTGTTATAAGTCAGGCTGTTTTTATATGCCGTTGTGTCAATGTTACTGAAATCGGTGAAATCCATTGCAAATGTAGATGAAGGTGGTATTTCCGGTGCAGGATTTGATCCGGCTGTATCCTCATCTTTGGTACAACTTGTAGTACCAATAAATAAAACCATAACAATTAAGGAAAGCGACTTCATCATTTTTCTGTTGATCAAACTGATTGTTTTCATAAAATTTATTTTTTTGTTTAACATTATGTTACTCTGTTTTGTTGCTCGTTTTAACATTAATTTTATAGTATTACACACTGCTTGAGTTATACCCTTATTCCTGTTGCGATATATTTAGTAAGTTTGCTCTTTCATTTCATTTCTATGAAATATAAACATATTTTTATTGATCTTGATCGCACCTTATACGATTTTGATTTAAGCACCCGCGAAACCTTTCTTGAACTGTTTGATAAATTCGGCTTGTATGAAAGGGGCGTCACTCCTTTTGAAAAATTTTATAAATTATACCTGAAAAACAATTTGGCTCTCTGGGATCAGTATAGGAAGGGTGAGGTCAAAAAACGGTTTCTGAATGTCCACCGTTTCCATATCACTTTGCTTGCATTCGGGATTGATGACCGTGCTTTTGCCGGAAGGTTTGCCAGCGATTACCTTCACCTCAGCCCGCGTAAAAAAGCTTTATTTCCTAATGTAATTGAAGTGCTGGAATACCTTCATAAAAAATATACACTTCACATCATCACCAATGGGTTTGATGAGGTTCAGGAGATAAAAATAAAGTCCAATGAGCTGGAAAAATATTTTACTACGATCACAACCTCTGAAGAGGCGGGAGCCAAAAAGCCTGAGAAGAAAATCTTTCTTTATGCCTTGAAAAAAGCGGGCGCCCTGCCGGAAGAAAGCCTTATGATTGGCGACGACCTGGTGGTTGATATTGAAGGAGCCAGGCAGGTGGGTATGGATGGTTTATTTTGCAACTTCGATCATTTACCTGAAAATGCATTGGCAACTTATGAAGTTAAGGGGATGCTGGAGATAAAATTAATACTTTAGAAAAAAGAAGCTTTTGTTTTTGAGGTTACTTATTGCTATGATCTCATAAATAATATATGGAAAGCGGGATAAATCAAATTAACATTTTAGATAATATATATATTCGAATTGTATGAAAACTCCTAACGATGTAAAAAGCTGGTACAATACTTATTCAAAGAACCAATTAGTGACCGGAATCAATTTAAGACATTATACTATAATGAATCATTTAATTAATTCAGGATTAAGAAAAAATAACTCGGTTCTTGAAATTGGATGTGGTATTGGTACCTTAACTGGATTAATCTATAAATATCTGACAGAAGGTAAACTGGTCGCAACGGATATAAGCGATGAGTCTATCAATATTGCCAAAATACGATTACCTCATTCAAAGAATATTGAATTTTTTATTACTGATATGAAAGATTTCAGCTATCCTGCAAAGTTTGATTTTATTGTCTTACCTGACGTTTTGGAACATATACCTTTGGAACAACACCAGGATCTATTTCGAAATCTCTCTAAACTAATGCACAGCAAATCACTACTTCTGATTCATATACCTCACCCAAAAGCTCAGGATTATATCAGGCTTAATTCTCCTGAAAAGCTTCAAATAATAGATCAATCCCTCAGAGCGGATGAGTTACTAAAATGTGCTTACTCTAACGATTTAATTTTAGTCAACTATATTTCATATTCTCTTTATAGTAAAGAGGCAGACTACGTTTTTATTTCTTTTAAAAAAAATGAAGACATCACTCTCAACAAATTATCACAACTGGTTATAATCCGCAGAAAATTTATAGTTCGAACAAAAACGGTTTTATCAAGATTCTTTAAATAATTAACTGGCTTAACGAAGAATATTATTTCAGGATTTTTTTAAAAGCTTCTGACCGTTTCCCCAGAGAATAGGAATTCATTACAAAATTCCTGTTTTCATAGCAAATTTCTTTACTCAGTGATCTAAGGGATTTTTCCAAATATTCAGGGTTTACTTCATCTCTGATTAAAATTTTATTGACCTTCAGATCCGCCATTCCATTAACGGCAGTCACACAAGGATAACAACCCATCAGGATAGCCTCTAGTAAGGTATTTGGCAATCCTTCAGCTATACTAAACTGACAGTAAACTTTTGTACGATTCATATATTTTTTAATATTTGCCTGGTCCATTTTAATGTGGAATTCCAGATTAGTTGGGATTTCAGGAACATCATTATTGTCCAAATTTATCCCAATTACTACAAATTTGTATTCAGGCATTAGATCAGCCATTTTTAAAAACCTGTCCAATCCCTTTCTCAGGTAACCCTGCTTTGTATTTACGATCCCAACAGTTAAAAAATCTATATCTCTCTCAATTGAAACCGGATTCCAAAATTCAGAATTGTAACCGGTTGGTATTTCATGTACTTTACTTGTATTTATCTTGCACCAGTTAAGAAGTCCCATCTGATTCTGTCCATATTCATTGAAACCCTCAATTAAAGAAAAATGCACTGGAGCGATACGATGACAAAATAAATAACTTAATCTACCAATAGTTCGTCGGAACCATTTTTGACTAAAAAGTCCATAAGGTTTTCCGTCAATCGTCAATCCCATTCCATCAAAACCTCCAATAATAAGTATTGATCTTCCAAAATATATGCGGCTAAAAATTATCGGGATAAAAGCATGGTAGTCATTGAACCAAATGATATAATTATCAAATCTGTTAAATAGAAAAAAAAGAATTTGCTTCTTCAGCCCCGACCATCCGTATTCCTGACATTTAAACATATCTATATCGGACTGTATAAAAGTGCTCTTTCTGTTATAAACAATAATCGTTTTCATTAAACAAATTGTATTTTAATCTTTAATCCGTCAATTTCTTTGACTTATAAGGATGTTCGCGAATTCACTCCATGATATTTTCAATATTGATACGTATTTGATCCAGATCAATCATTGCGTTAATCAGTGATAGATATTCGAATTGGTTGATATTCCTTAAGTTTAATTCTTCTTCCCGAATGACGTTATTGTCGAGGTATAATTGCCTCTTTGTACCTTTCAGCAAAGGATTTGCAGGTGTTAAACATTGACTGCCATCCCAAAAGGCCACATTCGCTGATGAGGTATCTGTTATCATGCCGTTCTTTATAATCAGGACGTCATCGCAATTTCCCTTTTGGTCGAATAATTCATTTATTTTCGTCCGGTTCGCGTATTTGTAACTGTAATCAATATCATCACTCTCTGTTAATTTTAAAGAAGAAATTTTCCGTGGAATATATGGATCGAATTCAATTCCTTCGATCTGTTGGCTATAGAATACCCTGCATTTTATTATACCGGAGGGCAGATCAACCGGAATGGAGATCAAATCTTCAAGGTCGGTTTTTCTCGATACACCGAATAATTCACTTCGTGATCTGTTGAATCGTTCATTGTGATAAAAAATATTCTGCAGCTGGCGGTCAATAATTTTTATACTTTCAAATAATACCATGTTTCCGGTTTACTTATAATAGTTTGTAACTTTGAAAGAATGCAAACATAAATAAAATAAATGCTTTAAAAATTGCAAAAATATCCAATTGAAAAATCGTTTAACCAACGACTAAAAATACGGCGACTTGCAAATCGATTGAAGGTAAGAATGATTATTTTTTATCAGGTTACATGTTTTCAATGAATGAATGATTGATTCATTTAATTCTTTATACACCTAACTGATAAACCATGAGTTTTTTCACCACCATTTTTATAGATTTGTGGATTGCCAACATTCAGGATTCTAAACCAGGCATGATTGGTATTGCTTGGATTTAAACTCGAAGTAAAAAATACGCTCCTTTCAGGTAAAAATAAAAAACCTGAACCATCCCATGCTCTTTGTCCTGATAATATAGCGTTGAACCCTGATATATTTTCCTGGAAAAGTACATTACCGATATAAGTACCTTGCCATCCCTGTAAGAATTGATTATTAACTGAGGGATCTATATTGTGGCTCATTTCAAACCACTCTAAATCGGTAGGAATGTGCCAGCCTTCCGGACATATTCCTTGGGTTCCTTGTTGAGTATTATAATCCATTAATTCATTCCATTGGTAAAGCGACCCAAATATTTCACAATTGCTTGATAGGTTATCATAGCAGTACTTCTCAATAATCCCATTATTGCTTTGATTTTGACTTCCAACAATCATTGTTCCAATGTTTAAGTTCTCTGCCATCCAGCATTGGTCATCCACTTGAAAAGTGTTATAGGATTGCCCATCACGGATATCAATTATTGGATCACCACAATCCCACTGAATAATGATGTCATCTTTTACACACCTTATTGCAAACGCGCAAAGTTTATTAACACCATTTTTATAAATTTGAGGATTTCCTTCATCCAATCTTCTAAACCAAGAGGCAGTAGTATTATAAGAATTTATGGTCGAAGTGTAGAGAAAACTTCTTTCCCCGAGATAAGAATAACCAGACTCAAACCAGTACTGTCCAGATAATAAGGCATTAAATCCCGAAGATCCACCTTCTAGTAATTGTGTTCCAATATCTATTCCCTGCCAGTTTTGTAAGTTAATGTTATTTACTGATGGATCCAAATAATTACACATATTGAACCATTCAAGGTCGGAGGGTACGTGCCATTCTTCAGGACAAATACCTTGAGACATCTCTTCATTTGAATAATTCATCAGTTCATTCCATTGATATAAACCGCCATAAATTTCACAATTAGACTCAATGTCATCATAGCAATACTTTTCCGATATTTCATTATTACTTTGGTTCTGGCTACCATTGATTTTAGTCCCATAATCAAGATTTTCAGCCATCCAACATAGTTGATCTATTTGAACTGTGTTGTATATCTGACTGTCACGAGTATCAATTAATGGGTCACCACAACTCCAGGTGGGAGGTGAAGATTCTTTGATACACCGAACACTAAAACCGGTGTCTTTATAGTAAGTGTAACGACCTATACTGCTGTTATTATAACTCAATGACCGGCGCCACGCAAGTTCAGCATTACTCTCTGTAGAAGACCAAAAATAGGCGGCATAACCCAAATTGTCAAAATTATCATTGTGAGTTCGGTAGCCACCCGGAAGGGCAGTGAATCCGGAAACATTTGTTCCATTACCGCCTGAATTCCAGCCAGTTGTATTTTTCATTTTAAGTCCAACATCTGTTCCACTCCATCCATTTGAAGTATTACAATTCACTGTAGGGTCAATAAATTGGGTTAGTGTACACCATTCTGAATCTGTAGGTACTTCCCATCCTATTGGACAAATACCCTGTGTTCCTTGTTGTGTATTATATTCCATCATTTCGTTCCATTGGTATAAACCACCATAGTTATCACAGTTAGTTGGATTATTGCCATAGCAATATTTTTCAATAACTCCATCGTCTGACATATCGTTTAGACCCAATATCACAGTTCCAATGTTCAGATTTTCAGCCATCCAGCATTGCTCACCAATTTGTACGGTATTATAAGCCTGACCATCCCTTGCATCAATCAGAGGATCCCCGCAACCCCATACCGGTTGGTTTATGGTTATAAAAGACCAATCCGGACCTTCAGTAAAATTACCATGGTCATCATGAGCAATAATCTTCCAAAAATAAGAGGTATAGAAAGTCAGAATGCCTGGATTATAATCAGAATTAGTTTGACCTGAAGATACAATAGGAGGCGGATTTATTGTACCAAAATAAACGTCATAGGTCAGAGGATCATTTTCCGGATCGGTACATGACCATGATAAAGTTGTATTTATAGGCTGGTTTACTGCGCCATCAGGAGGTTGAGGAGTGAATGGCGATGAAGGAGGTTGGTTACCATACTCATCCTTTATACATCTTATACCAAATGCCGCCAATTTATTGACTCCATTTTTATATATTTGAGGATTACCGGGATCCATTCTTCTAAACCATGAACCTATCGTATTATACGGATTGATTGTTGACGTGTAAAACAAACTCCTTTCACCAAGATAGGAAAATCCGGTTGCATACCAGTATTCACCTGAAAATAAAGCATTAAAACCTGAGCTCCCTCCCTGTAGTAATTGGGTTCCGATATCCGTTCCCTGCCAGCTTTGCAAATTAATATTATTAACTGTCGGATCTAAATAATGACTCATGTTGTACCATTCCAAGTCAGAGGCCACATGCCAGCCCTCGGGACAAATACCTTGTGAGCCTTCAATTTCGGAATATTCCATGAGTTCGTTCCACTGGTATAGACCACCATAAATATCACAACTTGTTTCAGTATCATTATAACAATATTTTTCAATGATCCCATTGTCGCTTTGATTTTGACTCCCGCTGATCATTGTTCCAATGTTCATATTTTCAGCCATCCAGCATTGTTGATCAATTTGTACGGTATTATAAAGCTGCCCGTCACGGGGATCGTTATATGGATCACCACAATCCCAGGGTGCAGCTAAAGTATCTTTAATGCATCGTAAGGCAAGTCCGTGAGATTTTTCACAACCATTTCTGTATATCTGTGGATTTCCTGCGTAAAGATTTCTGAACCACGAATGTAGTGAATTATAAGGATTAATCGTTGACGTAAAAAATACACTCCTTTCATTTAAATATAAAAATCCAGATCCATCCCATGCCCTTTGTCCTGACAATAATGCCTCAAATCCTGAACTTCCACCCTGAAGTAGCTGAGTTCCAATATCTGTCCCCTGCCAGCCTTGTAAATTGGGATTATTGACAGTGGGATCCAGGTAATGACTCATATCATACCATTCCAAATCAGAAGGAACATGCCAGCCCACAGGGCATATTCCCTGGGTGCCTTCGATTGTTGTGTATTCCATCAATTCATTCCATTGATATAGAGCACCGTAGGTATCGCAGTTACTTGAGTTATTATCATAGCAATATTTCTCAATGATTTCGTTATCACTTTGATTTTGACTTCCGTTTATCAAATTTCCAATATTCAGATTTTCAGCCATCCAGCATTGCTGATCAATTTGAACCGTGTTATATAACTGCCCGTCACGGTTGTCAAGCAATGGGTTACCACATGCCCATCCGGTCTCCGGTAAGGTGGTAAAATGCCAAATCGCACCTTCGGTAGAATCACCATAAGTATCGTAAGCAACAATTTTCCAGTAATATTGAGTGCTAAAATCCAATAATCCCGGATTATAAGAATTAACTGCCACATTGGTTGCAAGGAGTGGCGGTATCTCGTTTGTTCCAAAATAAACATTATAAGTCAGATCGTCACCTTCGGGATCCGTACAAACCCATGTTAGATTGATATTTGTTTGTACCCCTGTTTCGCCATTAGCCGGGACCGGATCAGATGGCATATTTGGAGGTTGATTGGGAACAAAATTACTTTTCAAACAACGAACTGACCGGCCTGAAGCCCGTGCATAAGTATTTGAATTGAAATTAAAGGAATCAAAATAAATTCCTCTCGCTCCGGTCGAATTAACGGTTGTAGTCCAGTAATTTCCCCATGAACCATCATTCGAAATATTTCCGGAACTTTCACTTCGCCAGCCTGAGGCCGGAAGTTTAAGTAGTGAGTTAAAGGCATCTGCCCTGTTATTCCATCCTGTAGTGGCATCCTGCCACTCGGTCAGGGAAGGAATTTTCCATCCATCCGGGCAGGGATTATTAACAATTAAGGGTTCCTGCCAGAGATTGTCGTTTTGCGGGCTGCGCCAATCATAAGGATCATCATCTACAGTGATAAAATCAGCATGTCCGGGGATATCAGAAAAAGAAAGTGTGTTTGTAGTTGCACTGTTACGGAACTGGTGTCCATCAATCAATCGTCCCCATTGAAATAAATCGCCAAAACTCAGTGCATCATTATATGCGGTTGCCACCTGGGTTGCTCCTAAATTACGGTCGAGCCAGCATTTGTTACTAAATTCAACCGTATTATATTCCAAACCGTTGAATATTACTGTCGAGGTACCACAAATAAATAAGGGTAAAATTGTATCCTTTACGGGATAAGTGCATTTACCGGAATTTGGTTCCCACTTAACAACTTTGTCGTCATTATCTACCTGTGTATCCATATTGAAATCACCAGCAAAATATCCGGTAAGGTTCTCCTGAAGGAGCCATACTTCATTTTTATCAAGGTTGTTTATCTGACCACTGGCATCTGCATCGGCAGCGATCATACCCCAAATAGTCGGTGATAGTTGCTTCTGCGAAAGTGAGCCACCCATAGCCTGTTCGGCGGAAAACGCAAAATCATAAGAGTAAACTCCGCCTGATTCGACAAGTGGTATTGCTGAAATAACTGAAAGATGATTGCGGTGATGTATCCGGGTATAAAATCCGTTGCTGATTTCTGATTCTACGGTTAGCAAACTAATACCATCAATATCTCTGAGATCACCGTTGCTCATAAGGAAACCCGCTCTGCGTCCTATCAGTTCGAACTTGATTTGATCACCTACAACATATTGTTTTAATATATCCACAAGTACCCAATCAACAACACTAAATGAAGGAATAGCAATTACGGATTCAGTTCCATTATAGTTCCAGGGATCAACATTATAGGGTTGATCATTGGGTAAATAACCCAGAACATTGAGAAATGGTGTCATCTGACCATTGTAATAAGGTCCTTCAAGATAAACTTTGATATTCAACTGAACATTATAAATCCCTGGTGCCGCGACATTTTGCGAGGAAAGATTTGTCGGGGAATTTACTTTGTCTGTAAAAGAATTGTAATTAGTGTCCTGTGAATTTACCAAAAGCGCCGGAAGGCACATGAAAAGAAGTAATGTAATTTGTTTCATAATTTCTATGGTATTGATACGCTCAAAGGTATAAATAATCTTTAAATGCAAAAAACATTAAGATGAAATTTATTTTGGAAAGTAAAAAAAATCTGTAACCCGATTAATTCATAAAATTGCTTTGTAAGAAAGAGTGGGATTCCTCTCCGCCGGCTGGCGGATCGGAATGACATGAATGTGAGTCTATTGGAATTGGGGAAGGGAAAGGTGCGGGCAGCTTTACCGCCCGCACCTTTCCCCTACATTCAACACAACCATTCATGTCATTCCGATGGAGTGTAGCGACAGAGGAATCTCATTTACAATAAAATATACTGCAACTTAGTGAAAATGCGAAGCACTTTTCGCTTAGTTGCAGTTATGCCGATAGGAACAATCATTAGAAATTTGCATACCTGTTCCGTAGCGGTATAAACTAACTCAGGGAATTTGTTTTTGAATTATCCAGGGTAAAACTCTGATGATTTAATCCATAAATTCTTCTTTTCCGGTTAATTCACAACCTGGGGTTTGCTTTGCGTCTCAGAATGGTCAATCAAACGGCAAATAAACCTTATCAATCATTTCCCGGTATTCGGCTATGCATTTGCTGAAACAAGTGATACCGCCACCGCTTTTAAAGGCAAGTTCAGTCCCGGTTTTTTCAATGAAACGGATCATGACAGCAGAATCCAGGTTATGCCCGTCGAAAAATCCAAATATGCCTGTGTAAAATCCCCGGTCATAGTTCTCGGTTTCTTTGATTATTTCAACGGTCTTGTTCTTGGGAGCGCCCGTCACCGAACCGGCCGGAAGCAAAGTGACCAGGATACTGCCAATGTTTTCCTTCCAGTCGGGTGGCAGATCACCCGATATTTTTGAGCTTGTCTGCAGTAATTCCTTGTCATGGGTTTTAATTTTATCAATGTAACGGAAAGTTTCAACCCTTACATTTTTCGATACCATACTCAGGTCGTTCCTGATCAGGTCAACAATGGTATTATGCTCCGCTTTTTCTTTCGGATCGTTCAATAACCTCATTCGTGCCTCCGTTAATCCTGCGTCAATTGTTCCTTTCATAGGAAATGACGAAATTGTATTGCAGTTAATATTGACAAAAATTTCCGGGGAAAATACGACGAACCTGTCCTTGTAAAGTAATTTATACTTTGATTGTCCGGCAGTAAAAATTTCCTGCAGGGTCAGGTTGGTATGGATTCGGGTTGGAAAGGTCAGGTTGAGTAAATAGGTGTTACCCAATCTGATTTGTTCCTGAATCTTTTTGAAGGCGTTTTGATATTGGATAAAAGAAACAGGTTGCCTGTCAAATTCAATTTTTCGGGGAAAATGATTTTTATTAAATGTATGATTGCTAAACCTGCCGATTTCAAAAAAAATTAAATCGCTGGCTGCACCGGAGGAAGTATATACCTCTGATTCTCTCCTGTCGAAGCTGAATAAAAACAAAAAGGGAATTTGGTTCTTCCCGTATTCATTCATCTGTTTTATAATATCTTTGACAGCGTTCATTTTATATAAGAAACGGTAAAATTATTCATTCCGGGCAAATGAAAGTTCTGATCATAGACAATTACGACTCCTTCACCTATAATCTTGCCCAAATCACAGAGCAGTGCGACATTTTTGATTATAAAATTGTTAAGCCGGACAGACTGGATTTGAAGCAGGCTGATGAATTCCAAAAGGTTTTAATTTCTCCCGGTCCTGGTCTGCCTCGGGATTATCCGAATCTTTTCCGGTTTCTTGAGTTATATTCTTCAACTAAAAGCATTCTTGGCGTTTGCCTCGGCCATCAGGCCATTGCTGAGTTTTTCGGTTCAGGATTGGTTAACCTGAATAAAGTTTATCATGGCGTTTCAAAAAAAGTAAAAATTTTAAGCAGAGAGGATTACCTCTTCAAAAATATACCAGATGGTTTCGAAGGTGGATTGTACCATTCATGGGCGGTATCGGAGGAACAATTCCCGAATGATCTGACCATCACCAGTAAAGCACATGATGGAACCATTATGTCAATTTCGCATAAGCGGTTTGATGTTAAGGGAATACAATTTCACCCAGAATCAATAATGACTAAATTTGGAAAACAAATAATCCGGAATTGGATTGAACACAGAAACTGAGCGGGATAATTTATCTTTCAAATCAGGAAGATTTTTTCAGATATCTTTTCAGGTTCATTTTCATAAACGTCTTCTTAACGAAGTCAATAAAAAATCCCAGTTCTCCTAATAAAATGGCGTATAACATAAGGATCAGGAAATAGCCGGGCAAAACAGCCAGAATATATACACTCGTTTTAATCCAGGCTTCTGTATGTTCACCAATATTGAAAAGATAAAATACCGGTTCTTTTATGAACAAAGTGGTAGTTCCCGAAATGGCAAAAATGAAGATAATCAGCCAAAGCCTGTAAATACTCTTTATTCCCCATTTTTCGCGCAGATAATTTATTACACGTTTCATAGTAAGAATAATCAACGCAAAAATAATGGGATTGTTTATCCGGCAATTATGATATTCCCTGTAAAGTCACTCAGTCTTTTATAATTACCCCGGCGGCATCAAACATAAAGGTGGTTTCAGGTTCAGTAATGGCATCAATTTCTTCCTGTGATTTACCGGCATCTTCTGCATAATGTTTTCGCAACTCTACGGATACATACTCTTTTCGGGCAAATCCTTCAACGGTCGCAGTCTTTCCTTTTGAATCGAGCGGAATGAAGAATGCATAATCCTTAAAAGTAACTTTAATCACCTGGCCGTTTCCAATATCAAGATCCATCCAGCAGCCGGATTTTTGACAATTCGAAATAATCTTCGAGGTCATGGTCACCCAAACCGAATCTTTATCTTTCAGCATCTCCATAAGCTGTTCTCCGCTAATTGCATTTTCACCCGCTATCTTTTCCCCGAAACGACCGGGTTCTTCAGCGCTTGTTTTAGCTTTTTGCTTCTGCCCGACCGGGGAATTACATGAAATAAGTAAGCCGGAAATCAATAAGATTATCAGAGTCACTGAAAAAACAGGATTGAGTAAAACAAGTCTATGCATAATATAAGTAATTTAATAAAAAAGCCAATGGCCAAAAGCCAACAGCCAAAAGCCAAGAGCTAAAAGCCAACAGCTAATGGCCTTAATCTTTAAAGTTTAATCGGATTTATTTCAATGTCTTCAGCATCTTCCATCTTCAATAATTTATCGTCGGTATAACCGTTGAACGTCTTTAAAACGTAATTAATCACAGCAACGGCCTGCTCTTTGGTCTGAACCTGCGGAGTCATCGGAGCCTTATAGGTTACACCATTGACCACCATTTCCAGGTTTGAACCATTTAAAGTTTGTGCAATGCCTCTTTTCGGATCTGCCAGCAGGTAATCGGAACCCGCCAACGGAGGAAAAGCGCCGGGTACGCCTTTAGCATCAATCTGATGGCAAACAATACATTTTTCCTTATAGATTTTTTCGCCAAGCTGCAACTGAGCTGTCAGGGCAGCGTTATCACCGGTTTTAACTTCTTCCTTCGGTGTATTTTCATTTGCAGAACTGCTTTCCTTTGTACCACCGCCTCCGCAGGAAGATAATAAAATAGCCGAACTAACTGTAATCACTGATAAAAATGTAAACCTTTTCATTTTATTATATTTTTAATTGAATTAAAATTTGTGCAAAATTAGAGTTATTTTATGATGCCGGCTTTCCGAATGGAATGTTTTTTTATAATGTCACATCCACATTATGAATTTATTTTATCCGAAAATTAAACCTCCAATCATACTTTTATTAAATTTGTGAACTGCCTTAAATCGTAAGGTTGAAAAGAACTTGTGAAGTCAATAAAACTGGATACTGGATACTGGTTTCTGGTTTCTGGTTTCTGGTTTCTGGATACTGGTTTCTGGTTACTGGTTACTGGTTACTGGTTACTGGTTACTGGATACTGGTTACCGGTTACTGGTTGACGGTTGACGGTTGATAAATAAAAAATGAATAAAATAAGTTACTAAAATATTGAGATATGGCAAGGCTTGAGGCCTTCTGGTATTTGTTAATGGGTTATTGGTAATTGATCACATGCAAACCAGTAACGAGCGACAAGCGACCAGTAACGAGCGACAAGCGACCAGTAACAAGCGACAAGTAACAAGCAACAATTAAATCTAACAATAACAAAAATTAATATTATGTCAATTTACAGAGATGACCTCGACCACATTATTGGAAATACCACAGTTGATGTTTTCATTACAGTAAAAGCCGGTGACGACCAGCACCTTGCCGGATTCCAGCTTCACACTCCGGATGGTACTTATCATAAAGGCCCGTTTAAGGATTTTAATATTGGAAAAGGGTCGTACCTTAAAGGTAAAGATTCGAAATTAACAGCCACGATCACTGATACCAATCCACACACCAACCATACCTCCATTACGATCAGCCTGGCTAATTCACAAACTGTTAAATCTTATTCGGGATCCTCGGATTTCGACAACGGGACCGTGATTTACCTGATCACTATCAAACACATCTAAGCATGGCAAAATTTCAACTCCTGTTAGTCATTTTACTCACAACGCTTTTCGTTTCAGGTCAGGAAACCACAATAAAAGAAGAACTCATTGAATTGGGAATCCCATCCTACCCCGCAATAACACTGATGGGAATTCTGCCGCAGGAAATAACCCGGCCGAAATCACTCAACCAACTGGAAGCTACACTGATCAACTCCTTCGTTCAGGAGGGCAACTTTTCCATTCCGAGGAATTTTGCATTGGAGGTGATGCCTTACTGGCTGAAATCGCATCCATTCAAAGAATTCAGCTATGAAGGCTTTTCTAAAAACGAATTTGCGCCATTGGAAAACTTCGCACTCTCGCTCGGTACTGTAAATGAAAGTTTTGGTGACAGTGTTTTTAATACAAAAGTCGGCTTTGGAGCGCGAACACTGATACTTTCGGGGAAAGTGGAAAAAGAAAAACTGGATTCGATTGATAAGCTTGTGAAGCAATTCCATTTTCTTTCTTATTCAAATACAACACTAATTGCCGTACTTTTTACTGTGCAGGATGAAAACTTTGAAACATACAATGATTTTTTCAGCAAAATTGAATTGGAAATGCGAAATAGCATGGCTGGCCAGGAACCGGCAATTGTCGAAGATGAAATATCGAAAGCAAAAGAATTCTTTAAGGAATTTATTCCTGAGGATGAATGGAATACTCAGGTGACTGATGCGCGTCCGACAATTACTCTTGCCGGGGATATGCTGACTCAATTGGACAAAAAAATGAACGATAAGGAATTTACCGAACTGGCAGCCCGGATTCAGAAGGTTCAGGCACGAAAAACCGGTATTTTCTGGGAGGTTGCAGCGTCCACTTATCTTGATTTTCCAAACGGAAATATGAATTTTTCTACCATACCAAAATTCGGGATTTGGTCAACTGCTTCATATACTTTATCCGGGTCAGATTTTGGGGCTATGGCAACAATAAGATATATCAGGGACTTCGGGACAGAAACAAATACAAGCAATCTGGATTACGGCGGAGGCCTTTTTTATCAAACTCACAAAATAACCTTTGCTGCCGAATTTCTTCAGCGTTACCAAACAACTACCATTGAACGTACAACCGACGAAGACGGCTACGAGCTCCATACAACGAAATCGCGTTATGAATACCGGTCAACTTTAAATGTCAGCTATAGGCTATCACATAGCATTGTGGTTGCATATACCTTTGGAAAAACATTTGGTGTGACTGACAATCGAAGCACAAATATTGTCAACCAGTTATCACTGAATTTCGGATTGGGAATGGTGCCTTTGAAACTGTAATGGCAGTAAAATGATTTGGGTGAGGAATGAGGGAATGAGGGAATATTGGAATGATGGATTGGTGGAATAATGGAATATTGGAATGAGGGAATGAGGGAATGATGGAATGGATGATTGTTCTGAGTTTTGTGTTCTGAGTTCCGTGCTGGTTACTGGTTGCTGGTTGCCAGTCTGACCCAACCAATTTAACCAATTCCGTCCACGAATTACACGAATTTCACGAATCCTCTGATTCAACCAATTCCGTCCACGAATTACACGAATTTCACGAATCCTCTGATTCAACCGATTCAACCGATTCAACCGTTTTAACAATTCCCTTATTCACTATTTTTGCAAGGTTAATGAAAAACATCGGATTTATATCGCGCATCGTACAGATCGGTGAAGTACCTCTCGGAGGTAAAAACCCGGTTCGCATCCAATCCATGACTTCAACCAATACTCTCGATACCGGAGCAACCGTATCTCAGGCAATCAGGATGATTGAAGCCGGCTGTGAATATGTACGGTTGACGGCTCAGGGAATAAAAGAAGCCGGGCACCTTGCCGTGATAAAAAAAGAATTAAAAAGAGCAGGATTTACTACTCCGCTGATTGCCGATATTCACTATAATCCTGTCGCGGCGGAAGTGGCGGCACGCTTAGTTGAAAAAGTAAGAATCAATCCTGGAAATTATGTGGACAGGAAAAAGGGCCGGCTCGCTTATTCCACTTCAGAATATTTTCAGGAAATTGAAAAAATCCGTGAAAGGATCAAGCCATTAATTAAGATTTGCAAGCAATATGGAACTGCATTGCGAATAGGCAGCAATCATGGTTCTCTTTCCGAAAGAATTTTGCTTCGCTATGGCGACACCCCTGCGGGAATGGTGGAATCGGCTCTTGAATTCGTAAGGATTTGTGAGGATTTAGACTTTCGGGATATTGTTTTATCAATGAAAGCAAGCAATGTGAAAGTTATGGTCCAGGCGAATCGCCTCCTGGTAAAAAAAATGACGGATGAAGGCAAAAATTATCCGGTTCATTTGGGAGTGACCGAAGCCGGAGATGCATGGGATGGCAGGATGAAATCGGCAGCAGGTATTGGTACTTTACTTGAAGAAGGAATCGGTGACACGATCCGTGTTTCACTTACCGAGGATCCGGAATTTGAAATACCGGTCGCAAAAGCCATTGCCAGCCGGTTCAATGATGGGGCCAAGCGCAGGATTTTTACGATACCTGAAAATAAAGCCGGTGATCCTTTCAGCTATTCAAGAAGACTCACTGCCGGCTATGATAAAATCGGGAATGAACAGGTACCGGTGATCGTTTGTGACGCTCCGGTTTCAAATATATTTCCTGATAATTTATCACAGGATTTTTTGCCTGATTATATATTCCGGCCGGATAAGGAAGCCATTCACTCCGTTTCGATGGAGAATGGGAAACTGATGATCTCCGCTAAGGGAATCAAACCGCTGATTGCAGATTCATTTGAGGAGCTTGTTAAAATTCCACAATTAAATCCCGGCAATTTTCTCATCATTAAAACAAACTCCGGACAAAAAATCCATGAAGTCCGCCGGATGATCAATTTCCTGTTTGAAAATAAGATTCGGATTCCTGTAATTCTTCAACGGAATTTTTTCAATATGCCCGAAAATGAAGTTATTTTGCAAGCCGCCTGCGACTTTTCATTTTTGCTGGTGGATGGTCTGATTGATGGCATTTTGATCACTCATCAAAATTTGAATGTACAAACCATCAATAATATTGCTTTTGGGATTCTGCAGGCGGCCGGCTCGCGCATATCCAGGACAGAATATGTTGCTTGTCCCTCTTGTGGAAGAACATTATTCGGCATTCAGGAAACTCTTAAAAAAATAAAAACTCAAACCTCACACCTGAAAGGATTAAAGATCGGAGTGATGGGTTGCTGTGTAAACGGCCCCGGCGAAATGGCTGACGCCGATTATGGTTATGTAGGTGCTGGAAGAGGGAAAATAACCCTTTACAGGCGAAAGCAGATTGTGCAGGCCGGTATTCCTGAAAATGAGGCGGTGGAAGCCTTAATTGATCTGATAAAGGTTAATGGAGATTGGAAATGATCAGTTGCCAATTTTTATAGTTTTTGTATTTGATACAATAATAATTGCATTGAAAAACAGTTAATGAATAGTATAATTTTAAAAGCCCATCATGATTAAATTCAGATTACTTTCAGTTTTATTTGTTTTTATTTGCTTCGGCCCAACGGCTATTACACAGGAAATTGCAATCGGTGAGTGGAGAGATCATTTGCCATACAGCAGCACCGTTTCGGTCGCAGCCACCGGCCAGCAAATCTGGTGTGCAACACCTTATAGTTTATTTTATTTCAACAAAGAAGACAACAGCATCAACAGGTTTACAAGTATTTCCGGACTAAGTGATAATGGGATTTCAAGAATCGGATATAATAAAGAATATAATACGCTGATCGTTGCTTACAGCAACACAAATCTCGACCTGATTAAAGGAAATGTCATCATCAATATGCGCGATATTATTGAAAGTGAAGCCATAACTCCTGAAGAAAAAACGATCAATAACATGACGTTCAGGGAAAACTTCGCTTACCTGTCGTGTGGTTTCGGTATTGTTGTCCTTAACCTTGAAAGCGAAGAAATTTCCGACACTTATTATATTGGCCCCAATGGCATACATTTAAATGTTTTTGAGCTGACATATAACGATACTTCTTTTTTAGCCGCAACAGAAAGTGGAATTTATTCAGCCGATATCAACAGTCCCAACCTTGCTTACTTCGGTTCGTGGTCAAAGGATTTAAGCCTTCCATTTCCCGATGCTACCTATAATTATATTGCGATTAACGGTGGACGGATTTTTGTTAACAGGTATTCTGAAGTTTTTGCCGAGGACACGATTTATTACTACGAAAACTCACAGTGGAAAAAGAACGAAGAGCTTTTTGCTCATGATGATGTAAAGGGATTAAAGGTTTATAACAACCGGTTATATGCCATTCACCTTTACTATATCAATATATATGATCAGGAACTAAACCAGCTTAGTTCTATCTGGACATATAATTTTCAGGCAAGTCCCAATCCCTATGATGTGATTTTGGATGAGAGCAATACATGGATCGCTGATCATCAGCTTGGCCTCGTAAGAATTGATCCGCAGGGATTATGTACTTTTATAAATCCAAACGGACCTAAAAATGCCGATGTATTCAGCATTTCGGCTGCCGGAGATAATGTCAGTGCTGTCCCCGGCGGAAGAGACCTTAGCTGGGGCAATATTTATAAACCAGGCAGCATATTTACATTTACTGATAATGAATGGAATACGGCCGACAGAAAGACTGATGCTGCATTCGATACCATTTACGATATAGTTGTAACCGCTGTTAATCCTTTCAAGACATCGCAGGTTTTTGCGGGCTCCTGGTCAAGGGGTGTAATCGAGCTGAATAACAATACTGTTACCAATGTCTATAGTCCATTAAACAGCGGCCTAGACTATAAAAACAATGAAGGACCTCCTATTTGTAAAGTGGGTGGACTTGCATTTGATGCATCAGGCAATCTTTGGGCGACGAGTTCTCACGCAAATAATATTTTATCCGTCAGGATATCCGATGGCAGCTCCCTTGGATCGTGGTATTCCTTCAACCTGGGATCCTTTTCAGGTTCTCAGGATGTAGGGCAACTTATCATTGACTCCTATAATCAAAAGTGGATTATTGTCAGAGCGGAACACTCGCTAATTGTGTTTAACGACAACGGAACAATTTCAAATAATGGTGATGACCTGGTTAAGGTTTTATCCTCTGTTGCCGGAAATGGAGCCATACCCGGTAACAAGGTTTACAGTATTGCCGAAGACAATGATGGCGAGATATGGCTTGGTACTGATGAAGGAATAGCTGTTTTTTATTCGCCCGGTAACATTTTTTCGAACACTTATAACTTCGATGCCCAGCGTATTTTAATACCCCGCAACGATGGTTCCGGATTGGCCGACATCCTTTTTGAGTTTGAAACCATTACTGCAATTGCTGTTGACGGCGACAACAACAAATGGATAGGTACCGACAGGTCCGGTGTATTTCTGATGTCACCCGACGGTCAGAAAGAGTTGCATCACTTTACTGAGGAAAACAGCCCGTTGTTTTCCGACAACATTACGAGCTTAGCCATTGATGGTGACGGTGAAGTTTTTATCGGAACTTCCAAAGGGATCATATCTTATAAAGGACGATCTACACCAATAGAACTTACTCCGGGAGAAGTATATGCATATCCGAATCCGGTTCGTCCGGGATACACAGGATTGATAGCCATCAGAGGCCTGGCTGAAAATGCCAGTTTCAGGATCACCGATATTAGCGGAACTCTCATCTACAGCGGCAGAGCCGAAGGTACCCAGGCTATTTGGGATGGAAATAGCTTAAGCGGAAGGCGTGCACAGACAGGTGTTTATTATGTTTTTGTGGCAAGTGATGATGGTTCCGACGAAGTTGTGACAAAAATCCTCTTCATTAACTAATGCTTCATCACACAAGAGGTATCGTTTTTCACCAGGTCAGATATTCAGAGACCAGCCTCATCGTTAAAATCTATACCGAGCTTTTTGGGTTGCAATCCTATATGATCCGTGGCATCAGGAGTAAGAAGTCACAGATCAGGCCTGCCCAGCTTCAGCATCTTTCAATTGTGGATATGGTGGTTTACCATAAAGAGAAAAAAGACATCCAGCATATTAAAGAATTAAAGATTGCATTGCCATTCAAATCCATTCCTTTCGACATCAGGAAAAGCTCAGTTGTTATTTTTCTGAATGAGGTATTGTACAATGTTATTCGCGAACAGGAGGCCAATCCTGCCCTGTTTAATTTTCTTTACAACGCCCTTCAGGTACTTGATTTAAAAGAAAAGGGGCTTTCCGGTTTTCACCTTCAGTTCCTTGTACAGCTTACAAGGCATCTTGGATTTTTCCCCAGGAATAATTACTCTGATGAAGCTCCGGCATTCGACCTGCAGGAAGGTATTTTTACAAAACAGTCGCTTCACCCTCTGCTTTACATGGATGAACCGTTGAGTAAGTATTTCTCCATACTCGCCACTCTTTCTTTCGATGATACTGAATCTTTCAGCATACCGGCAGATCAACGGAATAAACTGCTCGAATATTTATTGCGCTATTATTCTATTCATATACCGGGAGTGAAGCCCATAAAATCACACATTATACTTCAAACGGTTCTGAACGATTAGAAAATATTGTGAGGTTAACTTAAAAGTCATTTTAGGGTTCCACAGTCATACTTAGCCTGTCGAAGCATGATTGATTTTCAACCTAATATACATTTCGACAGGCGTTCGACTGAGCTCACGCCGAAGTCTCAATGTGTCCTGGTTCCCGACTTTTGAGACAGCCTCGAACAATCCTCGTTAAAAACAATAATACAACCTTGTAATCACGCTTGCCGGATGTTGAATACCACTTCCGGATATTAACAGTTTGCCGGCAATTGTTAATATTTATTTATCCCGAACGGGTGTTAATATTGTATTTTTGCACGTATTCAGCAAAGTGATTTTGTATTTAAAAAATGTTCAAATGGGTAAAGTAATTGCGATAGCCAATCAAAAAGGCGGAGTGGGCAAAACAACAACTGCCATAAACCTTGCAGGGAGTTTTGCCGTTTTGGAATACAAAACCCTGATCATTGACGCTGATCCCCAGGCTAACGCTACCTCAGGTGTGGGATTCGATCCGAGGAACATTACCACAAGCATTTATGAATGCATCATTGATGATGTGGAACCGGCCAAAATAATCCTTAATACTGAAACTCCGAACCTGGACATTATACCCGCACATATAGATCTCGTAGGTGCTGAAATCGAAATTATAAACCTTCCGAACCGGGAAAAAATGTTGAGAAAAGTCATTGCCAAAATCAAAGATAACTATGATTTTATCATCATTGACTGCTCTCCTTCCCTCGGACTGATCACGGTAAACTCTCTCACGGCAGCCGATTCAGTGATTATCCCGGTTCAGTGTGAATACTTTGCGCTGGAGGGATTGGGTAAACTTTTAAACACCATTAAAATAGTTCAATCCAGGTTAAATCCAGAACTTGATATTGAAGGTATTTTGCTTACGATGTACGATCAGCGCCTGCGACTTGCAAAGCAGGTTGTTGAGGAAGTTAAGACTCATTTCCAGCAAATGGTGTTCGAAACCATCGTACACCGCAATACACGGTTAAGCGAAGCCCCGAGCTTCGGGGAAACCATAATTATGCATGATGCCGACAGTGTCGGCGCCATCAACTATCTTAACCTTGCCAGGGAGATACTTCAAAAAAACAACCTTACAGCAATTAAAAATTCCGATAAACAAATTTCTATTGTAAATGAAAACTAAGAAATCTGCTTTGGGCCGTGGGTTAAGCGCAATTCTTGAAAGCCCTGAAACGGATATTACATCAAGCGACATTTCCGGGAATTATGTTGTGGGAGCAATTGCAAGTATTGCAGTCGAAAAAATTGAGGCTAATCCATTCCAGCCGAGGAATAAATTTGAAGAGGAATCGCTTAATGACCTTGCCAAATCCATAAAAGAACAGGGAATTATTCAACCTATTACCGTCAGAAAGTTAGGATACGATAAGTACCAGCTAATATCCGGTGAAAGAAGATTACGTGCCGCTAAAATTGCCGGGCTGACGAATATTCCGACATTTATCAGGGTAGCTAATGACCAGCAAATGCTTGAAATGGCACTGATCGAGAATATTCACCGTGAAGACCTTAATTCTCTCGATATTGCAATCAGTTATCAACGCCTTTTAGAAGAATGTAAAATTACAAACGAGGAATTAAGCGACAGGATCGGCAAGGACCGCACAACCATCGCCAATTACATACGCCTTCTTAAACTACCCCCTCAAATTCAGCTCGCCCTGAAGGAAGATAAAATTTCAATGGGGCACGCGCGTGCAATCATTAACGTAGAAAATGAGGAGGTTCAATTACAGATACTGGAAGCAATCGTCGTAAAAGGCCTCTCTGTAAGGGAAGTTGAGCGTATTGTAAAGGGACTGAACGGCAATTCAAGGCCACTATCAATAAATTTACCAACACCTATGCCCGATAAATTTTTATCGGTGAAAACGGTTTTAAAATCACATTTCGGGACTGAAGTCGAAATCAAAAGGAATACTAAAGGAAAAGGAAGTATCGTTATCCCATTCAAATCTGAGGAGGAGTTCGACAGATTAATAAGTTTGCTGGAAATGTAAGGCATAATAAAATTTTATTTTCGCATTATCACAGAGGTTTTAAATAAAATTGTAAATTAGCGTTTATTCTTAAAAGAAGTTTGTAATGTTAACAAAAACGAAATTAAGGGAACAAATTGAAAAATTTCCTGAAGAATTTTCACTTGACGATCTTATAGACAGATTGATTTTGATTGATAAAATTGAACGTGGAAACAAACAATCAGAAAATGGAGAAGTGATTTCTGAAGAAGAGTTGGATAAAGAAATTGAAAAATGGTTCAAATAAACTGGACTTTTCAAGCAAAAGAGGACTTAAAAAGTATTTCAGATTACATTTCAAGAGATTCAGTTCACTATGCAAAACTTCATGTTAACAAAATTAGGACAAGGACAAAAATTTTAAAATCCCATTTTAAAATTGGCAAAATAGTTACAGAAATCGGTGACCAAAACATACGAGAGTTGATACAAGGAAATTACAGAATTATATACAAAATCGTTTCGGAAAACCAAATTGATATATTAACAATCCACCATTCAGCAAGAGATTTATCAGGAAGGTCAATTTAGAAAATTCATTTATAAAACATTTACCTTCGCAATTTATATTTATTAAATGACTTGGTTTTCGCGTATCGGCCTATATTTATTGTTTGTATTTTGGATACTGGTTCATACCGCAGGCCTCGGACAGAATTCAGCCGGTGAGGATTCTACCTTGAATATGTCTTCGAAAAAGAGAACAAGTGATACAATCGTCAAAAAGCACAATCCGACAAAAGCAAGCATTTATTCGATGGTGCTTCCAGGCCTGGGTCAGGCATATAATAAGAAATACTGGAAAATTCCTGTTGTTTATGCAGGATTTGGGGTGTTTTATTATTTCATACAATTTAACGACAAAGAATATAAAGCATGGCGGGCGGCCTATAACCATACATTACTGGACCCCGGTAACCTCGAACCACCGGTAAATGATTATGAACTATTTTATGGCGACCGGGAAGATGTTTTGAGGGACCAAAAAGATTATTATCGCCGCAACCGTGACCTGACCTATATTTTAACAAGCATCTGGTACCTTCTGAACATTGTTGATGCAACTGTAGATGCCCACCTGTTTACCTGGGAGGTAGATGAAAACCTTTCTATGAAAATTGAACCATCTTTTATTGATCCCATGCCCGGATACAACCTCAATGGAGGCGTCAGGCTTACATTAAAATTTTAACTGATTCAGTCCACAAATTATACGAATGTCACGAATCTACCATTTCAACCATTTCAGTCCACGAATTACACGAATGTCACGAATTTACCGATTCAACCAGTTCAACCGATTCAACTTATACACTTATACCGTTCACGTTCTGATTTCTCAGTTCTCAGTTCAACCAATTCAACAGATTCAACAAGCCAGTCGGCAACAATTCACCCAATAAACCGATTCAACCGAATCAAACGATCATCCAATTCAACCGGTCCGTATGCATCTTATCAATAGTGCTCGTTGTTCAGTTTATGGACTGCATAATTTCTCCATTTATCAATCAGATCAGCCATATCCGGCGGCAATTTCGATTCAAAATATAAAGAAGATTGAAGGATGGGATGGATAAATCCCAGCGACTTTGCATGAAGCGCCTGCCGGGGACAAATTTTAAAGCAATTGCTGACAAACTGCTTGTATTTCGAAAAAGTCGTTCCTTTCAGTATCTCATTACCTCCATAAGTTTCATCATTAAAAAGCGGATGACCGATATATTTCATGTGAACCCTTATCTGATGGGTTCGGCCGGTTTCAAGTTCACATTCGATCAAGGTAACGTAGCCAAGGCGCTCAATGACTTTGTAATGCGTTATGGCATGCTTACCAACATCCCCGTTTGGAAACACAGTAAAGACTTTTCTGTTGCGGGCGCTCCTTCCTATATGTCCTGTGATGGTTCCGCTGTTCATTTTTAAATCTCCCCAGACTACCGCCTGGTATTTCCGATTGATAGTATGCTGAAAAAACTGACTGGACAACAGTACCTGGGATCTTTCATTTTTTGCAACAAGCATAACTCCAGATGTATCCTTATCAATACGATGTACCAAATAAGGCCCGACAGTGTTTTCTTTATTTCTTCCGTTGTTTTTTCTGAAATGGCCCATCAGTGCATTAACAACGGTTCCGCGGTAATTGCCGTAAGCAGGATGCACCACCATTCCGGCCGGTTTATTAAGTACAATAAGGTCCCGGTCTTCAAACAGGATTTCGAGCGGAATATCTTCAGGGATCAATTCTATTTCACGCAATGGCTGTGTCATCATCACAGTGATCACATCATCCGGCTTTATATTATAAGATGGTTTAACCGTGTTCCCGTTAACCAGCACGTATCCTGCATTGGTAGCGATCTGTACCTTACTTCGGGAGGCATTCATTATCCTTGACATCAGAAATTTATCAATTCGTAGCAATCCCTGGCCTTTATCTACCTCGAACCTGAAATGTTCAAATAATTCCCGCTCGTCGTCCTGATAATTGTTGTTTTCCGTCTCTGTTTTTGATGTCATATAATTGTTTTAACCACTAATGAAGGGTTGAAAAATGATTTCCAAACGATTGAATTAAGTACTAAGAAGTTAGTTAATGAGCCTTATGGATAAATCAATCGCTGCTGAATATTTACTTATTACTTTGTTCGGATTTCACTTTTTTTCAACAAGCATTTTAGTTGTATAATGCCTCGTATAAGCAGCATCAAAGATATCTATAATATAAAAACCTGTATCAAGCCCTGAAATATCCAGGAATTCATTAAACTGTGCTGAATAAATCTTCCTGCCGTAAAGGTCAAAAATCCTCAGCGTAAGGTATTTTTTATAGTCCGGGTCGGAGAAATCTCCCGGCAATATAAGATTAACAAATTGAATATCGCCTGCAGGATTGGGATAAATTTTCAATTCGGACGGATAGCTTTTCGTTGTTTCACCGGTGTCAGCTAATGCTTTGCCAAATAAAGGCCGTATCATCAGCGATCCGTCAAAAGGTGAATCTACCCATTGGCCATCGGTATTATAAAAAGTTCTGCTTCTTGAATTGGTATTCTTATCAAATCCTATATTCAGGTTGTCGTTGCTTTTTTGGATCAACCCGATATAAAATACATCCACTCCCATTCTGATGATGTCGCTGAATAAGTATGTTGAGAACTCACCTGAACCTAAAAATACAGGCCGCTTGTTTTCCATCGTATCTATAAGTGTACCGGGCTTACCATTATTATCGGACCAAACGCCTATATCGAAGTTTTTTAGGTTATAATCACCCTGAACTTTATTGAAATAGATTTGAACTCCCCTCAAAGTATCCGTTGTCAATGTCCTGAACTGAACCACCATTTTTGTATTGTCTGACGACGCGCCATAGCTTCTTTCGGCCGTTGCGTCATCATACGCAAAATAATTGCTGAAGCGCTGAAGCGATTGAATTGTATCGCCTGCATTCAGTTCATCATTATTGAGAATTATATGATTCACGGTGTAATTTGCTGAATCAGTATCAAGGTAATCAAAATAACTATTGACCGGGATATTTGCAAAAGGACTGTATGAATTGATGTTCAGGTTAACAAACGGCTCCATTATATCAGTAAAACCGGGGTAATTAAATCCGGGCAGAAATTCACCGGACTCATCCTGCACGGTATAAGTATATGTACATGAATGCCCTGTCGAATCGAGATTATTTGCATATACAGTAATCGTATCAACCATCATATCCTGATCGTAATGCCACATCGGTATAGAAGTATAAGGACTGAGCAGTGAATGCGCCGGCTGGACAAACCTGATTTCATCGGTATAGAAATCAGTCATTGATCTGCCTGTCCCCAAATAAACCTTATCAATATGCCAGTGGTCGGTATTGCTTTTCCAGCTGTTGATGACCGACAGGCTCCCGTAATTGAAAAACCTGAACTGAAAATCGTTTCTTAACCACGCTGTATCGGTAACCGGGATCATTACTCTTTTAAAGTAAACATTATTTTGAACTAAAAAAGAATCAATAGCCTGCCCGCCCGCAGCCCAGATATTTTCCCATTCAGTTTCATTGACGAAAACGGAATCACATGGGATCATGAGAGAGTCATTATAGAAAAGAGTATCCGTCAGTAAATACCACATGCTCGTATCGCAAATTAATGGAGGCTGAATATGAGACCCGGGTAAGGCAAACTCATCGGGATTGTTAATAAAATCAAATCCATAAACCTTAATGGAGTCCAGATAAGAAAAAATTAAATCATCGGTATAATGTCCGAATTGCAAAACAAGTGAGTCATTCGGCAGCGGAACATCTCCCAGACCCTGTGGCTGGTAATAAAAACTGAGATAAATAGAATCTGCGGCTGTTGTTTTCCAAAGGCCGTTATGGTTCTCATCAAATACGGAATCCAGTCGTAAAGGATAAGAAGTCAGATAATCAGCGACAAAGGGAAAAGTGCTTGCGCTTGAATATATATCTCCTTCGGAATTCAGCACATCCATAGTTGCAACACCATAATCCACAGGGAAAATTGGATATTGGGCATTAATGTAGGCATTAATATCAGTCCATTTCGTAGTGTCAGGATAAATACTGTTGTAAGAAAAATCATCTTTAAATGGCGGGTAAATACTTTGATAGGTCTTTACAGAAGACTTCCATGCCGGTAAACCAGGATTCTTTTCCAGATAATCTTTTATTACCGGATTGGATCCTATTCCCGAAAGGTAAACCTGTCCGAATGAAGACACAGGCATCAGGAAAATTAAAATATATTTAATAAGTGTTTTCATATTTTAAAATACCTCCGCAGAGTCATATTCAAGACTGTCGGCCTGCAATGTATCCTGCGACAAGGTTTCAATATATTCATCAAAATCGAACAGATCATCCGATTTATACCATAAATGAATGGAATCGCCCGGGAAGCAGGGAATATCCGAATTCCATAACGGATCCTGCATATAAACCCTTGAAGTTTCGTCCATGATGCTGTCAATATAAACTTCCTGTCCAAGATTAAAAGAAGCGGCATTAATATTATGAATCGCTTCCTGTCTTGTTTTTCCGATTAAAAAAGGAACAGGGATTTTATACTGACTGCCACCCGATCCAACCATAAGGTCAATCACTGAACCCTTTAAAATTGTATCGCCGGGCATGATTGTATCTCCATTGTAAAATTGTTCCAAAACAGCATTTTTATCAAAACTCGGTACATAGATCAATTTGCCTGTTTTAAGCTTTGCCGAACCGATGATATTGATCGCCTGCCTTAAGGTCAGGTCTTTCAAGTCGGGCATAAGAACCATTTCGGGCAGGGAGGCTACAATAGTAACATAGATGTTTCGTCCCTTTTTCACTTTTGAACCTGCTGCCGGATCCTGTATAACGACAGACCCGCTTTTGTGAACTTCATCAAACATTGAATCTATCACAAAAAAGTCAAATTGATCATTATATCCCACCGATTCTATTTCCGATATTGTCCGCCCATGAAAATCAGGGACAATAAGTTCTTCACCATGGCCGGTATAAATATTTATGAACTTAAATAATAACAATAACAGTAAAATGAGTAAAACTATTGCCGCACCAAGATGATAAACAAATTTTTTACTGAAAAAAAAGGCAATTAAACCACCTCCTGCTGAATTTGATTTTTGCATTCGCCTGCTGAATTCTTTCTTCTTTCGTAAATAAATCCAATAACTTTGAAACTTTTCCTTTATTGCTTCAGTGCACAAAGATATACTCTTTCTTATCAGGTCAGTAAAAAATACCGGTTCCAATAAACTGTTTATTTTTGTCTGAAAATTAAGTTCCGGATATACCATCAGAGGACTTTGTCCGGTTCGTTGTTAAAAAATGTAATAGTTCCTTTATGCAGAAATTAAATATCGCAATTGTTAGCGGAGGCGATTCGGGTGAATTTGAAATATCAATGCAGAGCGGTGATGTCGTTAAAAAGTATATTGATCCCAATAAATATAAAATTTATCCGATCCGAATGAAGGGTCAGGAATGGCAGTATGAATGCAAAAATCAGAATGTTTATCCCATCGATAAAAATGATTTTACCATTGAGATGCCGGGCGAAAAAGTGAGGTTCGATTGCGTATTTATTGCCATTCACGGCACACCCGGGGAAGACGGTAAGCTGCAGGGTTATTTCGATATGCTTGGAATACCTTACACTTCCTGTGATCATGTGACCTCCGCCCTAACCTTTAACAAGTATTTCTGCAAAAATTATATCAGCAATTTTGGTGTTAGAACCGCAAAGTCTGTTTATATAACAAATCCTGAACAAGCTGATCCGGGACATATTTTAAACCAGCTCTCCCTTCCAGTATTTGTAAAACCGAATAACGGAGGATCGAGTGTCGGAATGTCGAAGGTGAATAAGCCGGAAGAACTGGAGCCAGCTATTGTAAAGGCTTTTGAGCAAGATGATGAAATCCTTGTAGAAGAATTTATAAAAGGCAGGGAAATAACCTGTGGTGTTCTCAAGTATAATCACAAAACACTTGTCCTTCCTGTTACTGAAATAATTAGCAAAAAGGAATATTTTGATTATGAAGCCAAATACACACCCAACCTTTCCGAAGAGGTGGTTCCTGCACAAATTTCTGACAAGATGTATAACGAATGCCAGGAAACATCAGCAATTCTTTATGGAAAACTAAATTGCAAGGGTGTGGTTAGGTTCGATTATATTTTCAATGATGATGGCATTTATTTTCTTGAAGTTAACACCGTTCCCGGCCTGACAGAAGCAAGCATTGTCCCGAAAATGGCAAAATGCTACGGGCTTACTCTTCAGCAGCTTTTCAGCATGCTGGTGGAGGAATCTTTACTCAAGTCCGTTCAACAATGAGTCAAAGCAATCTCTTTTGGAAAAATTTGTGAAAAAATTATTCCCTCTCTGACAGCTATTTAATTCTTAAATCTGTCTTGGTATATAATTCAGTAATTGGGCAGCAGTGAAATTTATGCTCATCTGTTGAACTGTCGGCACTAACTATTGATTATTTTGTATTTTTAGGCACTCCGTTAGAATCGGATAATTGGAATTAATTATGTAACAGGAGCCCCTTTCTTATTCAATTCCGTTTATAATAACGCGGATTAATTTTATGAACTTAATAAAACAATTGCCAGGTATGAAAAGAATTATCCTTTTAATCACATCTCTGATCATCAGCCATACACTTGTTCTTTCGCAGGGGTGTCTTCCTGATGGTATAATTTTTACACTCCAGTCGGAAATTGATAGCTTTCAGTACAATTATCCGGGATGCACGATCATCGAAGGAGATGTTATTATCAGTGGCGACAGCATCACTAATCTCAACGGATTGGACGTATTGACTTCTGTAATGGGATTGGTCAACATTACCGGCAACGACACACTCTATAATCTTTCAGGACTGGAAAATCTTACTGCAGTAGGCGGGGACCTTATTATTAACAGCAATGATACACTCGGTAACGTGACAGGACTTGATGGCCTCGCTGATATTGGTGGAGACCTTGTAATAAGCAAGAATGTCCGTCTCCTCAATCTGAATGAACTTAACACTCTGAATACCGTGGGCGGAAGTGTTTATATTGAGGATAATGATTCTTTAACAAGCCTGATGGGATTAAATAAACTGACAACTATTGGCGAGGACCTGGAAATAAATTTAAATAATCTTCTGCCAAATCTGGATGGATTGTATAGTCTTACCGCAATACCTGGTAATCTCAGGGTTTCGGGAAATTACTCAATGATTTCACTCACGGGATTAGAACAAGTAGCCTCTGTTGACG
This sequence comes from Bacteroidales bacterium, assembly GCA_020052415.1. Taxonomy (GTDB): domain Bacteria; phylum Bacteroidota; class Bacteroidia; order Bacteroidales; family JAADJA01; genus JAADJA01. The sequence continues at coordinate 140,593 of JAGVPB010000013.1, forward strand.
GCGAAATTGAAATAAGCTACAATTATTCTCTTAGCAGTTTGGAAGGTTTGGGAAGTTTTACCGAACTGGAAAATGATTTGATCATACTGGAAAACATGTCGTTATTAAGCTTAACAGGACTGGAGGATTTATCTTTGATTAATACCAACCTTTTGATCAGGGGTAACAAAAGCCTCACCAGCCTGACAGGATTGGAAGGATTAACAGCAATCGGGGAAAATCTTACTTTGTATAATAATGATTCCTTAACAGACTTAGCCGGGTTGACTAACCTTATCAGTATCGGAGATAAATTTTCCATTACCGGAAATAATGATCTTATTGAGCTCACAGGAATAGATAGTTTGATCTATATCGGCGGTGAGTTGGAAATAAATTCAAACTATTCACTTACCAACCTTGTCGGACTCGAACATTTTACAACCTTAATGAGTAACCTGAAGATATTATCAAACTCTTCACTCACCACTCTTCATGGATTGGAAAATTTATCCGCTGTTAACGGAAGCCTTTGGATCTATGACAATGATAAACTCCATTCGCCTCAGGGACTCGAAAACCTGACTGCCGTGGGACTTGAACTTTTTATATATAATAATGATACGATCGTTAATTTAACCGGATTGGATAGTCTGAATTATGTCGGTGTAGATTTAATAATTAGTGGAAATAAATCGCTGACCGGTTTTACAGGACTCGAAAATCTTTCATTTATCGGAGGCTCAGTGGAAATCAGGTCAAACCAAATTTTAACCAATCTCAACGGATTGAGATTTACTGTACTTCAGAACGACCTCAAAATACTGGAAAACCCTGCCCTTACTTCCCTGACCGGACTTGAAAATTTAACCGCTGTCAATGGAGGTATCCGACTTTATTACAACAATCAGCTTGCAAATCTTACCGGGCTCAATAACCTGACAACTCTCGGCGGAGGTCTCAGGATAGAAAATAATAACGGACTGAATAATCTGTCAGGACTGGACAATCTGCTTAATTTCGGAGGCGAGTTTTATATTAAAGAAAATTCCGGGCTGGTAAGCCTGGCCGGTATGAATAACCTTACATCTATTGAAGGATTGCTGAATATCAGTGGCAATAGCTCCCTGGGCAGCCTGACGGAATTAAGCGGACTGACCTCACTGGCCGGCGACCTGATCATAAGTGGTAACTCCATACTTACAAGCCTTATTGGGATTCATAATATTGCAGCTGTCAGCATAACAGGTTTGTACATCCATAATAATGCAACTCTTTCAACTTGTGCTGTTAAATGTATCTGTGCTTATCTGGAACTTCCCAACGGGCCGATTGTAATAAACCAGAATGCACCCGGCTGTGATGATGTAGAGGAAATTACTGCGTTTTGCGATACCATAGGAGTTTCTGATAATACCTTAAATGAGGGATTTTCAGTTTATCCCAATCCATTTAATAATTCGATATATATCGAATATATTTCCGAAGATGTCTCCCCGGTTGAAATAACAATTTTAAACCAACTTGGGCAGGTAAAAGAATTTCAGGTAATTGAAAATCAAACCAAGGGTAATCACCAAATGGAATGGGATGCAAAAGCACTGCCTGCGGGTGTGTATTATTGCCGGATCAATACCGGCAGCCAGGTCAGGTCAATAAAAATTATTAAAACGAAATGATCTTGCTCACAGGTCACCGGAGCATTTTAAAGATTTAAAAACATTTCACAGCTTTCCGACTGACGTTCAGTTTTTCTGATTTCGTGCAATGTATCCTGTTTGAAAAACATAGCTCTCCTGCAATTGTTACTATTTTCAGGTTATGTATTATTTCAGGCATTATGCATGAGTATGCATACCGCTTACTTTTTATAAGTTTGCTACCTAAATTGAAAAATTCTATGAAAATGTTTATTGATGGTCAGTGGATTGACCGCGATGAGAAGATTGTGGTTTATGATCCATACGACAACTCGGTGGTGGATTTTGTCCCAAAAGGAACCGTTGAAGATGCTGGAAAGGCAGTGTCTGCAGCTCAAAAGGGATTTGAAGTTTCAAAGAAAATGAGTGTTCATGCCAGGGCCGGTATTTTATATAAAACTGCTGAGATCGTTAAAAATAAACTTGAAGATTTTGCCATAACCATTGCAAAGGAAGGTTCCAAAACCATACGTGAAGCCCGTAAAGAAGCGGCACGATGCGTAAATACATTGATGGTTTCATCAGAGGAATCAAAAAGAATATTGGGCGAAACCATCCCATTCGATTCCTTTCCGGGTGGTGAGAACCGGGTGGGTTATTACTATCGTTTTCCGATCGGGGTCGTTCTTGCGATTACTCCTTTCAACGATCCGCTGAACCTTGTGGCACACAAACTGGGACCAGCCATTGCAGCCGGAAACAGTGTTATTCTGAAACCGGCGACCGTTACACCATTGTCGGCTATCAAACTTGTGCAGGCGATGCTTGAAGCAGGTTTGCCACCTGAATGCATACAGTTGATCACTGGCAGCGGAAATGAACTGGGTTCTGCACTGATTCAAAATGATATTGTAAGGATGGTTTCCTTTACAGGAGGACTTGAAGCAGGCAAAAGAATTGTCCAAATGGCAGGAATAAAGAAGATCGGGATGGAACTGGGTTCCAATTCTCCTGTGATTGTCTGGAATGATGCTGATGTTGATGATGCAGCAGAATCATGTGTTTCAGGAGCATTCTGGGCAGCAGGTCAGAATTGTATCGGCGTTCAGCGGATTTATATTCATGATGAAGTGTATGAAAATTTCAGGAAAAAATTTGTTGATCTTACATTAAAATATAAAACCGGCAACAAACTTCTGGAAGAAACAGATATGGGCCCCATGATAACTGAAAAAGAAGCTATCCGGGTGGAACAATGGACTGAAGAAGCAAGTGGGATGGGTGCAGGCATCCTGTGCGGCGGGAAAAGAAAAGGAGCTATCATGGAGCCTACAGTTCTCGAAAACGTACCTTTAAATGCTAAAATCCATAAGGATGAAGTGTTCGGGCCGGCTGTAAACCTTCACAAAGTTTCAGACATAGATGATGCAATTGAAAAATCGAACAGCCTGCCGTTTGGGATACATGCCGCGATTTTTACAAATAATTTTAATTTTGCAATGAAGGCTGCGTATAATTTAAACTGCGGAGGTGTGATGATCAACGAATCAACGGATTATCGTCTCGATTCAATGCCTTTTGGTGGAATTAAAAACTCAGGCCTTGGACGGGAGGGGATCAAATTTTCTATACAGGAAATGACCGAACCGAAGACGATTTGCTTCAGGGTAAGATAGAAGGTTAAATCGGTTAATTGGTGCAGACTGCCGACTGCTCCCGCCTTTGGCGAGACCGACCGTTACTGTTTCTGTTACTGTCACAGTCAGTTCCATTGCCACTGTTACTGCCGCTGCTGCTGCCGACTGCCGACAGCTCATTGCGGACTGGTTACTGGTTTGATCCGTGGATTTGAACATTCCAAAAAGAAAAATCACATATTTACTTGACTTCGATGTTTATTTGTAATATTTTTATGCACTAAATATTAAGACTAACAAAAAAGAAGTTAAAAATGAAAAAACTAATTCCTTTATTAACAGTGGTGGCAATTAGCTACACATTCGCATTGTCTCAATCCTGCTTGCCTGAAGGTATAATATTTACCAGCCAGGAACAGATCGATAATTTTCAAACCAATTATCCGGGGTGCACGGAGATTATGGGAACTGTACTAATTGAAGGGAACAACATTACCGACTTAAATGGATTAAATGTAATTACTTCAGTCGGAGGGTTTTTATGACTTTGTAACAACGCCGTCCTGGCAAATGTAGCCGGGTTGCAGGCAATTACAAGCATCGGAGGAGAATTCTGGATTGACAACAATCCTCTGTTGACGGATTTATCACCGTTTGAAAATTTAATTTCCATTGGAGTAAACTTTAATATTATCAACAATGCTTCCCTCACAAATTTATCAGGTTTGGAAAATATTAATCCAAATTCGATCATCAACCTGAACATTTATAATAATACTCTTTTATCATTTTGCGCAGTACAAAGTATTTGCGATAACCTGCTAAACCCCAACGGGACTATAATAATTAGTAACAACGCTTCCGGATGTAACAGCCAACAAGAGGTTGAAGATGCCTGTGAGGTGATTGGCGATCAGGAAATTAACTTTGAAAGGGGATTTACTATTTTTCCCAATCCTTGTTGTGCATTAACCATATTTGCTTATCAGCTTGAAGAAAACACTACAGTTACCCTAACCATATTCAACCATCTCGGGAGTGAGGTTAAAACACTTTTGGATGAACTCCAATACAAGGGCAATCACAGTGTGCAATGGAATTTCAAAAGCCTGCCGGCAGGAACATATTATTGTCAGCTAAAAACGAAGGAAGAGGTGATTGCAAAGAAAATTATTAAACTGTGAAACCATCCCCATAGTGAGTTTCAGCTTAATCTGAGACGATGTCTCGTTCCAAGAACTGTTATTGAGAAGAAATCTATATTTATCTGAAGAATCTCAACTTTAAACACATGAAGTTTAGAATCCGGATCAATGACTGGATTTTTCACAGTAATAATATGTTTGTATGATTTGCTTTATGGACTTAAAATTTTTCTAACTTTGTTCTTCTTCTAAAATTCATTCAACAATGATAACTGTTAAGGAACTTAAAAAAGCTGTCTCTCAATTATCGCCTGAAAAACTTTTAGAATTCAGGTCATGGTACGAAAAGTTTGATGCGAAACAATGGGATGAACAATTTACTAATGACGTGAAAGCAGGAAAACTTGATACCACTGCCAACGAAGCACTCGAAGATTATAAAAGAGGAAATTTTAAGGAGCTATGAAGCACTTAACGAGTCCATTGTTCTGGCAAACTTATAACAAACTACCATCAAACGTCCAAAATTTAGCAAAGTCATATTTCAATAAATTGAAACAACAATCTCGGTACCCTTCCCTAAATTTAAAAAAGGTGGGGCGCTATTGGTCAATTCGCATTGGAAAGAAACACAGAGCATTAGCTGTGGAATCAGATTCAGGATTGCTTTGGTTTTGGATTGGAACACATGATGAATATGATCAATTAATCAAATAATTTTATCCGGTGAAAAATTTAATACTTATTCTGTTTTATATGTTTATTTCAATTCATGCCTTTTCCCAACATCTTGAAATAACTGACCATTACTTAAAGATCAATGCTTCCACCAATGATCCGTTATTCACCACTTATGCCGCTTCCATGGAACGATCAAGGCTATACGGCGACAAGGCTTACAAGATGGCCTATTTTTCCGGTTGTTCGCCCATCAGTTATTCCAGCGATCAGGCCGGCTGGATTTATAATGTCTGGATGATCAACAAGCTGGTTATTGATAAAATTTCAAAGTTTTATTCAAAACCGGTGGTAATTGCTTCATTTCCCGATATGGCCATCCTGGAATATCAGCTTTTTGAGGGGATCAGCGTACAGGAATGTTTTTTTGTTTACAGTTCCACCCTGTCTTTGGTTCAGCTTAATATTGAAAACTATTCCGGTTCGAACCAGGCCATCGAGTTGTTTCCAATTCTTGAGACGGGAAACGATTCACTTCAGATCATCCGGTTCGATAAAGAAAACAACGGTTATGTGACTCATCACTTCGAAACCAAAAAGCGGCTCATCAGCAATCTGTATGCGAAAGCCCCCTACCCGACTGACACCCGCGATTTTTTTGCCGGTAGTGAAATGCCTTATTCTTATGGAGGATTTTTGGGAACTTCTGACGACTTCTATAACTATATCAAAACCGATTTCTACAGTGAAAGCCGGACACAGGATTCACTGAATTTCAGTGACAGCGGTTATGTGGACTTTGTTTCGTTACATTATAAATTCGAATTGAAGCCAGGAGAATCCAAAACGATCAGGTATTTCAGGGGTGAACAGGATCAGACAGAAGATGTTTCGAATCTGGTTCAGCAGGTAAATGAGTTAAGAACTACATCACTTCAGCCTTTTGTTGATAATAATATCCGTTTATTCGGCAAAATCCCAAGGATAGATTTCAAATCAGAAGAAGAAAAACTGGTTTACCTTAGCGCTTTCAACCTGGTGAGAAGCTGTATGCTGCCACCAACCGGTGAAACCAAACATAATTTCTATGTCTTTTCCCGAAATCCGCTTTGGGGCTGGGGCCATGGCCACCAGGTTTTACACGAATCTTTAAGCATGATGGCTTATGTATATCTCGATCCTGAGTCTGCACTGGAATCACAGCGGGTTTACATGGAGCAGCAGTCCGACAGCGGGTTGATTGCATACCGGCATGGGCCAAGAGGCGCTCAGGCTTATCCGCACAATGGCGAACCCACAACCTCTGCTCCTTTCTTTAGCTGGATCAACTGGGAATTGTACAAGGTAAGCAAGGATAAAAAGTTCCTGACAGAAGCTTACGAATCGGGCGTAAAATATACGCAATGGCTTTTCGAACACAGGGATAAGGACAAGGATGGCTTGTATGAATGGGGTCCGTATGGAATCATTGAGAATGTCCGCGACTGGTACAATGCCGTATTCCAGGTTTCAGCCGAGCGCTTCCTCGATGTGGACAAGGAAGATATTTCAGATGAACTCGAATGTCTCGATCTGACCACGATGATCATTAAAGAAATGAGATGCCTTTCTGAGATGGCAGCGGAGTTGGGCAAAAAGAAAGAAGCAAAGGACTGGATGGAGAAAGCAGATAAAACCTCTGAACTTGTCAATCAGCAAATGTGGGACGAAAACAGCAGGTTTTATTATTCAATCAACATGAAAGACCATTCTTCATTCTTTATGGATCGCGATCTGAAACGACAGGAGATCATTGGATTTCTTCCACTCTGGGCAAAGGCCACCGACAAAGAACGCGCGAATTTGTTGATTCAAACATTAACCGATTCAACGAAATTCTGGAGAAAATATGGTGTTCCAACTTTGTCGGCTGCAGACGAATGGTACAGCCCCTATGTGGATTACTGCTGCAAATGGAACGGGCCGGTCTGGTTGCTTTGGGATTACATGGTTTTTGATGGTTTGTTGAACTACGGTTATAACGATCTCGCCATTCAGCTTGCCGATAAAATGACACTTGCAGTCACGGAGCAACTTTCAAAAAATCATAATTACTGGGAATCATATTCCCCCGACAATACTTTGCTTGACTGCCCGCCGAATTATATCTGGGATGCCATTATGGCGAAAGTGTTGATCGAAAAGTACAGGATCACAGTGACTCAGAAAAAAAATTAGGAGTCCGGTTTGGTCAAATTTTTTTTACCACATAGAATCATAGGAACATAGATTTTACATAGATTAACTAAATGGGATAGTTGCTTTTATTATAAATATCTAAATAATTCTGTGTTATTTGTAAACAGAACTATGTGGTTGGCTATGTATCTATTGTGTCTATGTGGTAAAATATTGCGGCTGAGTAGTTATAAATTTTCTGACTTTTGTAAAAAAGATTAAATAATGAAATGCTGACTAGCAAACGCGATATTCTTTTCACGATCCTTGCAGGCATTTTTATCACTAATGCCGTGGCAGGCGAACTCATTGGAGGGAAGCTCATCCAGCTTGGTCCTTTTACCATGAGCATAGGGATCATTCCCTGGCCGGTCGTGTTTCTCACCACAGATTTGATTAATGAGTATTACGGCAAAAAAGGAGTCAGAAGACTGACTTTGCTGACAACGCTACTTATCATTTATACATTTGTCCTTCTTTTCGTAGGGATGAAAGTTCCTGCATCCGGAATATCGCCGGTTAAAGACGAACAATTTTATGCTGTATTTGGCCAGTCGCTGTGGATCATAGCCGGAAGCATTACTGCTTTCCTCGCTTCCCAGCTTATTGATGTTGTTGTCTTCTGGCTGATCCGTAAAAAAACCGGCCACAGAATGATATGGCTGAGAGCAACAGGATCCACAGTAATTTCACAACTCATTGATACGTTTATTGTCACAGGCATTGCCTTTTGGTTGCCGGGAAAACTTTCCTTCGGAGACTTTATTAATACTGCGGCAACAGGTTACTTTGTAAAACTGCTGATCGCGATCCTAATAACGCCGCTGATTTACCTCGGTCATGGGATTATCCACCGATACCTCGGAGAACCTGCCTCAGAAAAGATCATTGAGCAAATAGCAAATGAAGAAACCGGGATTAAAAAATCGTGACCCGCTATTACAGGGATTTCAGATTATTACTGAATGATCAGCTTATTCACTTTCGTATCATTAATCCCATTTACAGTTAAAATATACATCCCTTTTGGGTAAGATGAAAGGTCCAGAACTTTTGCACAGCCATCCCATTGAAATTCATCAAGGTGAAGGCCGGCCATATCAAGAATTTTAACAGTTGTTTCATGCTTTACCACAGTTCCGTTCATTGAAATTTCTACTAATCCGCTGGAAGGATTGGGTTTAATTGAAATCTCTTGCTCCCGGAAATCTCTCTGACCAACCAAAATCGGATTCTCAGCAAAAACAACTATGTTGCAGGCTACATCGAGAACCGGGTTGAAGCCATCGTCACAATCCGTACAGGTCACCCCAGTCACGCAGTCGGGATGGTTCGGATGGCACAAGTCAACATAGTTTTCATAAAAAACATAACTCATTTCAATATCACCGATCGCCACAAAGGGAGTCATGTTATAATCGAACCACTGGGCAATTGTGCCCGGACACCAGCCAGCACGATTATAATACCAGGTTCCGTTCTGCGGCTGACAGGCATCGGGATTCGGGTTGCAATCGTACCAGTTGTGCTGCTCGAATGTCTGAGCACTGTTCACCCAGATATGATGAGTGGCTTCATAGAATTCCGCAGCATTGCCGGTATTGAGCGTACCCCAGCCATGACCTGTCGAAACAAGCTTGAGTGTTGACGCTACCGCATTGGCAGGGAAAGCGAAGGTGGCAGGCTCCACTGGCTGCAGGTTCGCATAATCGCCAAAGGGATATATTTCATTCCATATTTCGTAAACGGAACTATATACATACTCGGGAATTCCGGCTGTATAAAACAAGGTCAGTTTATAAAGATATCCGTTATCAAGCGTCGAGCAATTGAAGCGGAAGCTGATCTTACCATTTAATATTGAAATATAATCCGTTAAGTCAATGGAATGCGAACACGGAACCCCGTAAGGGGTGATATACCTGATAATTTCGAACCACCGTCCATCATGCCCTTTGGCATCTATCCATGCCACGCGGTCCCATTCGCCACAGCCACCTTCAGGACAGGATACTTCGAGCAAAGCATTTACCTGATTAAAGGCACCGACAAACGAAGGAAGTTCCGCTTCGACCACCTGCGTAACATTATTGGGATTCAGCCAAACATCTTCTGCTGCAAGAACCTCCAAGTCCGTTGCTGACTGTGTGAGAGTGAATGAAACCGTTTCGGTGGCTATCGCTCCGAAATTATTAGCCGAGGTAATGGTCAGTGTATAATTTCCATAAGCAGGTGGAGTCCACCATGCCGTATAATGATTATTGAAAAAATTCTGGGCAGTGATCGTCTGCCCGTTGATGGTAAATTTAACCCAGTTGACATTGAACAGGTCCGGATACGTGATGGTGGAAATCGCAGCAAGTTGAATTTTAGTAAGAACCGGTGCATAAACATTTCCTTCGAGCGGATGCCGGGCATCAATTTCCGGAACATGTACAGCAGGATCAAGCACCATAAATGTGTTCGTAACAGGTTCGGCCGGATCCCATATTGTATTTCCCGGCTGAGTGGCTTCTACGATCACTTCGCCAGCAGTTCCGGTCAAAGTAACCGTATTACCAACAATGGTTGCTGGGCCTGAAAGCACTTCAAAAAGCACATCGAGGCCTGAAGTGGCAGTTGCGTCAATATCAAACGGAGGATCCGAAATCAGGTGATTTGCAATTTGGGGAAATGAAATAGCCTGGAATCCCGGATCGAGTGTGCCGTTAAAGTTGGACGTTTCGCCGGTCAGGGCAAAATTCATCAGGTCGGCATCCCTTTCGCCACTGCCAATCTCGCATTCTAACTGGGTTATGGCAGTGTTATTTCCTCCTGGTTCTCCCTGGTTGAATTTATAATACAGTTGCAGTCCTTCTTCGGTTCCCGTAAGCTCATTGTCAATCATATCCTGGATTTCCGTTTGTGAAAGGGCTTTGTTCCATGCTGTGACTTCATCAATCCGGCCTCCAAATACAAAGTTGAATCCACCCAAAATGCTTTTTCCAATTCCAAAGGTGACATTCGAACCTGAAAATGCACCGGAAGCCGGGGAACTTCCAATAAAGAATCCGTTTACATACAGCTTGATCGCACTGCCATCATAAATCCAGGCGATGTGCTGCCAAACCTGTGGTATTGCCGTATTAGCCGGGGCCACATACTCGTGAAAGCCCGCTGTCGTTACGAGGCGGCATTCCATAACTCCGTTATTTAATTGGATCAGATAGAATTCTGCATTCCCCGAACCTGCTCTGAATCCCATATATCCCTGGCCATAAGCGAGAGCATCGCAATAAAACCACCCGGTAATAGAAAGCTCGCTGGTGCCCGAAAAATATTGGGAGCCATCCACAAGCTGGACAAAATCATCCACCATATCGAAATGAAGATACTGATTTGATTGAGCATTAATGAAAACGGTCGGCGTTAATATACAGGTAATTAAAATTACCAGAGCCTTTTTGTATAAATATTTCATGGCGATAAAATTTATTGTTATTAAATGAATTCTTAAATTACAAATGTAGCTATTGTCATTGTTTATTTGACAATTTAATTTAAATAGTTTCAGGGTATCCACCAGATTTTAAAATCAGGTGATTCGCCCCCCTGGTTTGCTATAGCTTGAGACCAGTTTTCAGTATTGTATTCCTTTTCCGATTCAGGATAGGGTAATCTGAAATGGTTTCCAGGATCACCCTCCCGTGGTGTTAAACCGGTTCTGCGGACAAGGGCATAAACATCCCATGGTTGCCTGAAAGAATCAATCATCCACTGAGTGTATATATACATCAGCTTTTCTTCGTCTGTTGTTGCATTCCATGATCCGAACTTCATCAAAACGGAAGCGGCATTCAGCGATGATGGAATGGTGACATAATCAGGAAAAGCCATTCCCGACAAAGGAAGTTTTGAATTTTCAGCAACCTGGGCCCACCAATCCACTGATGAATTGATTCCGTTCATATACTCAATATCCGCTTGATCCTGATCAACACCCACTCCTATCCCCCTGAAATAGGCCTCTGCTCTCAGGAAATGAATTTCGGCACCGGTAATAATTATAATGGGCATATAATCTTCGTCCCTGATCAGGAAATAATTGAATGGTGAATAGTTGCAGTCACCCTTGATTTGAAAAGCAGCAGGATTATCGCGGTGACCCTGGTAAGGAATGCCGCCTGACGAAGGAGTGTTTACTTCCGGAATTTGCGGAAACGCCTTCCATTGATTATCCTTGTTAGTCTCAAAGAAAATATAAGCCCTTGGATCGAAGATACCGCTGCCGTCAAGGCTGTCGTGGTATGAGAACTGATGCCAGATATTTGATCCCATTCGGAGGTTGTTGTGTTCCCGGAAGGACCAGTTCACACTTTCATTTTTAAATCCCATTGCTGCAGGCCATAAGCAGGCGCTTTCAAGAACAGGGGTCAGAAAATCATACCCCAGAAATACAGGTCTGTTGTTCTCAATCAAATCTATTATAATCTCACCCGCAAGATCAGGTTCCTTTTCTGACATCCGCATGGCGTGCCTCATCCTGAGTGAATTGGCAAGCTTTCTCCATTTCGTCATATCACCGTTGAAAAGCTTGTCGAATTGGATAAATGTGGTAAAGGGTTCAACCACAACTGCTGTATCATTAATATTCTCGTCAGCCCATTTGAGGTCGTTGAGCAGAGCAAGATAAATATCGCGCTGGTGGTCATACTTAGGCCGGAGCAATTCGAGATTCTGAAATCCGTATCCGGCTTTAGAAAACGGAATGTCGCCAAACAGATCTGTTACTTTAAATGTCTTTAAAGCAAGGACTATTTTCAGCATGGCCCGCATATTAACATATCCCGCCTCCTCACCATAGCCATTAAAGCGCTTTTCGAGCTCCCTTATTTCCGGCAAAGCTGTGTAGTAATTACTCCAGATTTCTTCCGTGCCGAGCATGTAATTGCTCCAGGCTTCTTTTGTCAGCGCAGCAAGTTGTGTTTGTTTGTACAGGATTTCATTGTTGATGTAAAACTGTTCGTTCCACCCCAGGGGAAGGGTACTGATAATATTATTAAACAGGCTTCCGTCACTGGCTGTAGTAAAACCTTGGGGATTCGTGTTGATTTCCTCGAAATCTTTCGTGCAGGAAGCAAGAATAATAATTAAAGGTATTACCAGGAAATATGTTTTAAAACTTAAATTGATATTCTTCATATTTCATCCTCCTTAAAATGATGCATTAATTCCAAAAACAAAAGACCTTGTTCCGGGATACGAAGCCCACTCGAAACCCTGGGCATTTCCCGCACCCATGATGCCCTCCGGATTAATCTTGTCGGGAAGTGTTGTATAAAAATAAAACAGGTCACGACCGGTAATATTTAGACTCAGGTTTTGAAACACCTTTGACTTATTAATCCACTTTTGCGGCAGTATAAATGATAATGAAATCTCTCGCATTTTCACCCAGGTGTTTTCGATGATACCGGGTGTCGAAAGAAAATGTCCCCAGCCACCTGCATTGGGCAGATATTTATAATAATAATGTACCACTGTAGTGTTAGGTGTTCCGTCTTCATGCACTCCTTCAAGAATCACTCCGATATTGCTCGTGTTGCCATCAGGATCAGTGTAGGGTAAGCCTCCGCCTTCCCTTTCAATCAATGTTTCAGGGCTTTGGCCTGTTTGCAAAGCAATGACATAAGAGCCGCAATAGATATCTCCGCCCCACTTAGTATCAACCAGAAAGCTAAGTCGAAGATTTTTATATTTAAAATCGGTTGACCAGCCCGCGATGAAATCCGGTGAGGCATTACCGACAGGCACGCGGTTGTCAGTCACCAGGTATTTGGTTCCGGCATCATTTACTATTCGGTTACCATTGGCATCATAAACATAATCATACCCGTAAATAGTGCCATATTCATCTCCTTCGTGCAGGGCCATTGCCGGTCCGTTCAAACCCCAGATATCAGCCAAAGGGAAGACATCGGCATAATTTCCCAGACTTATTACTTTATTCCGGTTACGCGCAAAATTGATCCCGGAGGTAATTAAGAAGTTTTTTTTCTGCAAAGGAACTGTATTCAGCTTGATTTCAAATCCCTGGTTGGTAAGTTCACCTTCGTTGATCGTAATGGTTGGCGCTCCTGAAGAAACCGGGACGGGAAGATCGGATAGGATTTGGTCAAAGGAATAATTGTAATAGTATGTAAAATAAAAGTCTATCCGGTTTTCGAAGAATCCCATATTGATACCTCCTTCATACGCATTCACTCCTTGCGGTTTCAGTAAGAAGGGTGGTATTGTACCTGGTAATCCCGATGTTTGTTCTCCACCGAACAATCCAGTAGTATAATAAAAGTCTTTCACATAGGGATCGGTATCGGTCGCGGTTAAGGCTGCCCCGCCCCTCAGTTTCAAAAAGTTGAACCATGGGAGTCTCTCGCTGAAGCGAAAAGCCTCGGAGGCAATAAAACTCAGGGAGGCTGATGGATAAAAATAGGAGTTTTCGCCTGGAGGCAAAGTTGAAGACCAGTCGTTCCTGCCGGTCAGCTCGATGAAAAGGTATTTGTTATAAGAAATATTGAAAAACGAATAAACCGAATTGATCCGCTCCCGCCAAAACGATTCCTGAGGCACCACTGAGCTTGCAGAATTTCCTGCCGACTGCAAGACGGTATTTCCGTTTTCGTCTGTATAATATGAGTTTTCCGTAAGGTTGAAAAAAGTGTACATGTTGGGATAATACCACGTGCCTGAGTGCCCGCTGATCCCATAAATATTATGATTCCACCGGCTTGTGCCTGCAGCGAACATTAAATCGAATTTTGATCTGAGAAAACTTTCTTTCGTGGCCATCAGCATCAGATCGAAATTATCGCCGACATTTCTAAACAGACTATTTGAATAATAACCGTTTTCGAGTCCGATCACATCGGTAGGTTCACGTTTTGTTTCATACTGATCAATTGTGTAATCCCTGCCTGCCTTTCCCATAATGTTTAACCAGGAGGTCACATCGTATGTAAGCGTCAGGATTCCAAGATATTTATCACGGATCAGGGTTGTATTGTTCTTATAGTAATTCCACCAGAGAAACTTATCCACATAATTATAGGGGTAATTATCCATCGGATTTCGTGATCCATCGGGAAGCTCATAATATTCTTTATCCTCTCCCTGGTAGCTTGTCGGCCACGAATACAATAATCCTTTGTTGAATGAATTCGCATCTTCGCCTATTATCGGGCTGTTCAGCCTGTGGAAATTGACATAGGAAAATACCAGGTCGGCTTTGACTTTATCCGAAACCTTCAGATTCACTCCCGTGTTGATTGTCGTCCTGTTGAAATCACTGTTGTCGATGATCGGGCTATGATCCTGTCGGGTCAGGGAAACCCTCATGGTTCCTCTTTCTCCTCCTCCGGAAGCAGATATATTGTGAGTTACGGTATAGCCATCGTGGTAAGGGATCTGCTGATAATCGGGATAGGGTGAATAGGCTCGCATAGTGCCGTCCCACCATTTCACCATTTGTCCCCCCATTTCAGGTCCCCACGACACACCTCCGCCGTAATAACCGAATTCGCCGATAGAAGAGGATGTTGCTCCTGTTGTATCTATGATGAGGTTCTGAGTCTCATAGATCCCGGGGTAGCCCAGAACTGTATCGCCGTTCAGGGTATCGAGCGGAAACGTCGGGGGTGTAAATGAAATGGGGCCACCGGCACCATAAACATCCTGCACTTCCCTGAACCTGTAAGGAGTCGTGATCTTGTATTCCAGATTGTAATTGACTCCGATCCCATTTTGTCGGGTGCCTCTCTTGCTGGTAAGGTAAACTACCCCGTTGGCGCCGCGTGAGCCATACAGAGCCGTAGCTTTCCCTCCGTATAGCACAGTCATGTTCTCCATGTCATACATGTTCAGGTCATTGATTGCACTACCCCAGTCAACACCTCTTCCGACATCTGTTAAACCGGGAATATTTTCCATCGGAATTCCATCCACAACAAACAGAGGCTGATTATTTGCAGAAATATTATTATTTCCACGGATAATGATTCGCGTAGATCCGCCTTCCACACCATCGGCCTGTGAAATCTGAACTCCGGGAGCTCTGCCAGAAATAGCGCTCACAAGGTTTTGGGCTCCTGACCTCGTAATTGCTTCTACATCGATCTTTTCGGCTGTATAGCCAATCTCCCTCTCCTGCCGCTTAATACCGAGCGCCGTTACGACGACCCCCTCAATTTCTTTGGTGCTGACCAACATCCGCACATTAATCATCTTTTTTTCACCAGCTGTTATTTCCTGCTGATCGTACCCGACAAAACTGAAAACAAGTACCGATCCCGCATTCACTCCCGCCAGCTTATAAAAGCCATCAATGTCAGTTACAGTTCCAGTGGTCGTGCCTTTCACATAAACTGAAACTCCCGGCAGCGATTTTTCGTCCTCAGCTGAAGTCACTGTTCCCGTGACGGTTCTTTCCTGCGAAAAAATCCACTGGGAAAAGAAAAGAATGAATAAAAACACGTGTAAAACTCTTTTCATACCGTTGAAATAAATTGTCTTAATATCAAAACAAATAACCCGAAACCGAAATTCCTACGAAGTAAAAATAAAATAAATATGGAATTGTGAAACCGGAAATGATAAAAAGAAAAAACTTTTCAAAGTCGCAAGTCTTAAGTCTTAAGTCAAATGACTGAGGACCAAAGACTAAAGACTCAGTACTAACGACTTATTTCCTACTTCACCAGATTAGCAAATCCCATAAACGCCAGCGAAAGCAAACCTGCCGTTATCAGTGAAATCGGAAACCCTTTCATCCCTTTTGGAATGCCCGTCAGTTCAAGCTGTTCGCGAATCCCTGCCATCAGTATTAGAGCAAGGGTAAATCCTGCTGCTATTGAAGAAGCATACACCACACTTGTCACAAGATTATAATCTTTTTGTACAGCCAGAATAGCAATCCCCAACACTGCACAATTTGTTGTAATAAGCGGAAGGTAAATACCCAGAGCCTGGTACAGGGAAGGCGCAGATTTTTTAAGAATAATCTCAACCACCTGTACAAGAAAAGCAATGACAAGTATGAATGTGATGGTTTGCATAAACTCGATATGCAACGGGTTCAGAACATAGAACTGAATGAGAAAAGTTACAAGGTTTGCCAATGCCATAACAAAAATCACTGCGGCGCCCATTCCCAAAGAGGTCTGAACCTTATTTGAAACACCCAGGAAAGGGCAAATACCCAGGAACTGGGCCAATACGACATTGTTGACTACAAGGGCGAGAATGATTATTTTAACGAGTTCCATTTTGTATTTTTAAAATTGTTGAACCTTCAGATTTTGATTAAACATTATATCTTGCCTTGATCCTGTTCATTATTGCTATCAGGTATCCATAAGTCAGAAATGCACCCGGAGGAAGGATAAAAATAAGTATTGTCTTCGCTTCCTGCGACATCAGCCGGATATCGAAAATCGAACCATTGCCGAGAACTTCCCTTATGCTCCCCATCAGTGTGATGGCAAGGGTAAAACCAAGACCCATTCCAAGCCCGTCAAGTATGGAATTATAAACCGTATTTTTCTGGGCAAAGGCTTCGGCTCTCCCGAGTATGATGCAGTTGACTACAATCAATGGTATAAAAATTCCCAGGGTCTTGTACAAATCGGGAGTATATGCTTTCATCACCAGGTCAACAATCGTGACAAACGTGGCTATAACTACAATGAAAGCTGCTATTCTTACCTTGTCGGGAATGACATTTTTAAGTAACGCCACAAACAGGTTTGAGAAAACCAGCACGAAAGTGGTCGCCAGGCCCATTCCGATTCCGTTCATCGCTGCCGTGGTAACCGCAAGGGTAGGACAAGTGCCAAGCACCAGTACAAAGGTCGGATTTTCTTTAAAGAATCCTTTCGTAAAATGTTTTATGTTGCTCATTGATTTCCTCCTTTTGATTGGCTGATTGTATCCGTTGGTAAAGAACCGGCTTTCACCGGTATTGAATCTTGTATGCAATTGGCTATATAACCCTCCCAGGCCCGCTGAACGGCATCGCAAAACGCCCTGGAGCTGATGGTCGCCGCCGTGATGGCATCAACTGAGCCTCCGTCCTTTTTAACACGAAGTTTATCCACCGCCGGATTTTTGCCGGGAAACTGATCTTTAAATTTGGGTTCTTTCATCTTGGTTCCAAGCCCGGGAGTTTCTCTTTGATCAAGTACACTTATATTATGAATTGTTCCATCGGGTTTAAAACCAACCATGAGTGTGAACCGGCCACTAAAACCTTTATCGGTAAAAGTGTTGATCGCATAACCAACCAGCTGATCCTGTTTGGTTGCAATATAATAACTAAGACCGGCAACAGATTTAACAGATGTTGTAGGGTCGTTATCAAATTCCGGCAACACTTCTGTTATTGCCTGAACCTCTTTTTGCTTCTGAGCAATTGCTATGGGTTCTTTGGTGAGATTATAAACGAATCCCAGCGCTGCCGACATCCCGATCGAAATGACCGTGAGTGACAATAACATATTTTTGAATGACGAATCTAATTTAGCCATTTTTTACTACCTCCCCGAACCGTTTAGGTTTAAATCCTCTGTTGATCAGCGGCACACAGGCATTCATGATAAGAATGGCAAAGGAAACTCCTTCGGGATAGGCGCCGAACACACGGATCAGGACGGTAAGAATGCCGCATCCGGTACCAAAAATGATCATGCCTTTATAGGTCATTGGCGACGTCACCATATCTGTTGCCATAAAAATAGCGCCAAGCATCAGCCCTCCGGCCAGCAGATGAAATACCGGGTCAATATAGTGCTCCGGATCCGTCAGGTAAAGAATACCGCTAAACATAAAAACCGAAAGCATAAACGAAACAGGGATATGCCAGGTAATGATTTTTTTGTAAAGCATAAATAAACCGCCAATGATCAGTGCAAGGGCAGAAACTTCACCCAGGGAACCGCCGATATCTCCCATGAACATTTGCTGGTAAGCCGGAAGTTGTGAGGAAATCTGTGATACAGTTTCACCATTCGCAAGCCCTTCCTTTAATATCCCAAGAGTTGTGGGTCCGGTAACTGCATCTGTCAGAACCATCCGGTTTGTCACTGGCAAAGGCCAGGAAGTCATGTCAACCGGAAATGAAATCAGCATAAAGACCCTGCCGATCAATGCCGGATTAAACGGATTTTTACCAAGCCCGCCAAACGACATCTTTGCTATTGCTATTGCAACGATACACCCGATGAGGAGTTCCCAAACCGGAAGATTGCTGGGAACATTGAATGCCAATAAAATTCCTGTGATCACAGCGGAACCGTCCTTAACCGAAGGTGCTTCTTTTAATAAATAACGCTGCACCAGATATTCAATCAATACACAGAAGATTACTGCACTCAAGGTAATAATTATGCCACCCAGCCCGAAGTACCAGAAAGATACCAATGTGGCAGGTATCATTGCAATTACGACTCCCCACATGATCTTGCTTACCGATGTATCGTTAAATACATGTGGGGAACCTGAAACTGTTAATAAATTCATTAATTCTTCTTTTATTTGTTTCTTGTCCTGATTATCTGCAACACTTTTCCTTTCCCGAACCTTATATAATCCAAAAGAGGCCGCTTCGAAGGACAAGTATAGTGACACGAGCCGCATTCCATGCAGTCCACTATCTTTTCAGCCTCTGCTTTTTCGAAATTTTCGTTGATAACAAGTTTTTCAAGTAGCCAGGGTTCAAGTCCCATCGGACATACCGTTATACATTTCCCGCAACGGATACAATTTTTTAATTCCTGCCTGCCGGATTCTTCACGGTTCATGATTAAAATTCCGGAAGTTCCTTTTACAATAGGTACTTCTGGTGATACCAGTGCTTTTCCCATCATGGGTCCGCCACCGATAATTTTACCGGTATCCTCTGGCAGGCCGCCTGAAGCTGCGATCAAGTCTGACACAGGAGTGCCGATCCTAACAAGAAAGTTTCCGGGATTTTTTACAGACTTACCTGTTATAGTAACAACCCTTTCAAAAAGCGGTTTGTTTTTTTGAACGGCTTCATAGACGGCAAAGGACGTTCCGGCGTTATGGACAACAGCACCAACCTCAATAGGCAATTTCCCCGACGGAACCTCTCTGTTCACCAAAGCCTTGATCAACTGTTTTTCAGCTCCCTGCGGATACTTGACTTTAAGTCCATGAACCTGAATGCCATTAAAATTTTTAGCCAGTTCAGTGAGATGTGCGATCGCATCCGGTTTATTGTTTTCTATTCCGATCATTGCTTTTGAAACACCAAGGGCAATCATCAGGATTTGTGTTCCGACAAGGATTTCCTCTCCCTTTTCAAGCATCAGCCTGTGATCGGAAGTAAGATAGGGTTCGCATTCGACGCCATTAATGATCAGCAATTCTGCCTTTTTACCTTCCGGCACCATGAGCTTTACGTGTGAAGGAAATGTAGCGCCACCCAATCCGACAACACCCATTTCATTAATCCTTTTTATGATCTCTTTCTGCGAAAGGATAATGTCTTTGCTGATCCTATCGCTCCGGTCAATAGATTCGTCCCATACATCACCTTCCACTTCGATAATTACCGATGGCTTTCTGTATCCGCTGGTTTCAATAACCTCATCTATTTTCTGAACTTTTCCTGAAACGGAAGAATGAATATTGGCTGAAATAAATGCTTCGCCCTTTGCAATAAGTTGTCCTGCTTTTACCTTGTCCCCTTTCGCAACCAGTACTTTTGCAGGAGCTCCCAAATGTTGTGAAAAAGGAATATACACGATTGCCGGGACAGGCAGTACTTTAATGGCCTGTTTTTCAGTTATCTTATTTTCCGGAGGATGAACCCCTCCTGTTTTGAATGTTTTTAACATCCCTGTGTGATTTTCAAATTAAATTATTGATGTTTTTACAATGATTAAGTCTCATTTGAGATACCACCATTATTGTTACCAGATTTACTATCCGGGGTCATGGCCGGTTCGCTTACTTTTTCTGTTAAAGCTTCATTCCTTGAACCTGTCTTATTTATTTCAGTAGCTAGAGTTTCCTTTTTCTGCGGGAAATTTAATTCATGAATAGCTCCGGTAGGGCATTCCGGAGCACATTTACGACAAAGCCTGCATTTTAACGGATCAATATAAGCCAGGTTATTTAAGAGGGTAATGGCATCAAAAGCACAAACCTTAACGCATTTACCACAACCGATACATGCAACGGCACAATTCTTTTTAGCCGGACCACCTTTTTCCTGGTTCACACAACTTACGAATATTCTTCTGTCTTTTTTTCCTTTTGGCCGGAGCTCAATAATTTTACGCGGGCAGGCTGTAACACAGGCTCCGCATGCAACACATTTTTCATTAACGACCGGTAATCCTGTGGCTTTGTCAATATCAATTGCATCAAAATTACACACCTTTACACAATCGCCTAAACCCAAACAACCATAAGGGCATCCTCCTTCTCCGGCAAAAAGGTTGTGTGCAAAAACGCAGGATGTAGCTCCCTCGAATATTACTTTCTTAGGTGAATTGGCGAATGAACCATTGCATCTTACAACTGCAATTACCGGATCCTGTTGTTCCACAGTCAATCCAAGAATTCCAGCTACCTGCGCCATGACATCATTTCCGCCAACAGGACATTTGAGTCCATCGAGATTGCCTTTTTCACCTCCCTGCATAACCAGTGCTTCAGCAAATGCCCTGCAACCTGCAAACCCGCATCCGCCGCAATTTGCTGACGGTAAAACTTCCTGCACCTGGTCAATCCTCGGATCCTCTATTACTTTAAATTTCTGAGCTACGAAATAAAGGATCACCGCCGATACCGACCCGATCAGACCAAGTGTGGCTACTGAATATATCAATTCAACATTCACAATGATGTATTTATATTGTTAAATCTATTGTTAATTAATTAACGGTGGCAAAAATATAAACATTTAATAATGAAGTAAATGTTTGGAAATAAAATTATTGCCCTTATAAGTGATTGGAATAAAACTACTTATCCAGATGTTTGATCCGCGCAAACAAAAGGCTTGATTGGAAATATATTGATTTAGAAATGATTAGGGGTTTTGTTTAAAAGAGTTCTAAATTTCAGGAGAAAAAATAATGGTATAAAATTCTGACAAAGAGAAAATGAAATACCGCTGACATTTATCTTTTCGAAAAATTAAATGGCTCAAAAGCAGGAACCTCAAACTAATCGAAACAACCGTTATTATCTGATGCTGAAAACAAAAGTGCTTTTTAAACGCTCTTTCAAAGCATAAAGTACAAAGTAGTATGGAATCAGGATAAAAATTGCTGCTGCTCCGGCAAGACCTTCACTTTCTGAAATTTCATAAGTTAAGATCAGCGTGCTGAGAAGAAGTACAAAAGGCAAAATATAACCGAGTAGCACAGCCCTCACACCTAATGACTTCTTCATAAGTACCTCAACCTCATCACCAACTTTGCGGTCGTTATTATGTTTTCTGGGAACCTCGATGATCTGATCATTCAGGTCTGTAATGCTGCATAATCCTTTGGAATAACAGTTAGAACAGGATTTTTGGGCAATAATGGAAACATAATAATATCTTTCGTCCAGCTTATTTATTATTCCACTATGCGCAATAGAATCGGATTCGCAATTTCGATCGGTGAAAATTTCTTCCATATTTAAAGATATTAAGGTGAGTTCAATGAAACAGGAATGATTTTACCATTCATAAAATGATGTCCGGTTGAAGCAAAATCTTTAATAAATTCTGCCATTTGGCCGGTGGAAAGCTGTGCCGTATGGCCGGGGAATGCCAGGTCAAACATTTCGGTTTGAACCGAACCGATGGCAAGGCAATTTACTTTAATCCCTTTTTCCTTAAATTCTTCGGCAAGGCATTCGGATAAAACTGCTAAAGCGGCTTTGCTTGCACTATATAGAGATAAACCGGAAAATTTTGAACTGCCCTGAAATCCACCCATGCTACCGATATTAACAATATGACTGCCAGAGTTTAAATACGGCAGAAGCGCCTGAGTTAAAATGAAAACACTTTTCACATTGGTGCTGAAAATTTCATCAAAATCTTTTTCGGTAAGGTCTTCAAAGGGTTTATTTATCAGCAGGCCTGCATTATTTATCAGAATATCTGCTGATGAAATAAATTTTAAAATTTTGCCTGGTAATTCTTTTACCAGTGTAGCAGAAGTCAGGTCACAAGGGATGGTCAATATTTCAGATTTCGCATTCAGATTTGTACATTCCGTCAGGAGATTTTCCAGTAAATGCTTATTTCTCGAAATAGCAACGATCCTGTTTCCCGGGTCCATGGCAAAGGTTTTCGCAGTTTCGAAACCTATACCCTTACCGGCTCCGGTTATGACAATGTTCATCAGTAAAAGTTATTTAATAAAACTTTCTTTTTGGAATTTTCAACCAGACAAATTTAGTTATTTTCTGACAGTAATTTCCAAACTGAAAATAATGCCGCTGCAATAATGAAATTCTTTTGTTTATTTTTGTTGTCAAACAATTTCCTCAACGGAAATAATATTGATGGTCTTGATTTTATTATTATTAAATAATTTAGAAGGAAGATGAAAACTCTAACGGTCTTAGTCCTTGTGATATTTATGAACCTGAATCCTTTTGGAGGTTTTTATATGGGTGATGATGCTGTAAAGAACGTAAGTGAAGCTATAAAAACCATGGATGCCAAAAAGCTTGCAACCTATTTCAATACCGCGATTGATCTGGAGGTAGATGATATTTCAGGAACCTATAGTAAAATTCAGGCGGAAGAAATCATTCGTGATTTCTTTAAAAAAACCCCTTTGTTGTCATTTACAGTCAATCATGAGGGTTCTTCGAACGATGGTTCGGAGTTTATCATAGGTACATACAAAACATCTTCTAAAAATTTCCGAGTATATGTATTAATGAAAAAAGAATCCGATAAATTACTGATCAGGCAATTGCAATTTGAAGTTGAATAAACCGTGAGGATACCAATCATGCGTATTGATGAGATTATTGAAAAAGCACTCCGGGAAGATATCGGAGAAGGCGATCATACTTCTCTGGCTACCATACCAGCAAAAGCTTTTAGAAAAGCACAACTTATAGTGAAGGAAAATGGAATTCTGGCAGGAGTGAATATTGCGAAAAAAGTTTTTCAGAAATCAGATCCAACCCTCAGTTTTAAAATTTTCATTACCGATGGAACAGCAATATACAAAAAAGACATAGTTTTCGAAGTTGAAGGTAATCCCGTTTCTATTCTATCCGCGGAAAGGCTTGCCCTGAATTTTATGCAGCGAATGAGCGGTATAGCGACTCATACACGTAAACTATCGGATTTGCTTATCGGCCTCGATTGTAAATTGCTTGATACAAGAAAAACGACTCCATTGCTCAGGGAACTTGAAAAATATGCAGTAAGGATGGGAGGAGGTGAAAACCACCGCATGGGGCTGTATGATATGATCATGATCAAAGATAATCATATTGATTTTGCCGGCGGGATTGGAAAGGCCATCGCATCAACCCATGAATATCTTAAAAAAATCAATAAAAACCTGAAAATCGAAATTGAGGTTAGAAATTTTAATGAACTCCGGGAAGTCCTGAATATTGGTGGAGTTGACCGGATTATGCTCGATAATTTTACTCCTGCCGATTTGAAGGAAGCAGTGAAACTAATTGGTGGCAAATACGAAACCGAAGCCTCCGGAGGAATAAATTCAGAAACCCTGCGATCATTTGCTGAAACAGGTGTGAATTATATTTCGGTCGGAGCACTGACCCACCAGATTAAAAGCCTGGATTTGAGTTTGGTTGCAAAAGATTAAAGTTTTCATGAAATGATTCATATTCCCGAGACAGTAAATCAAATTAAGCTCAAAATTTTAAAATCGCGGCCAGTCCTCAATTTTTTGGCTATGTCGAAACGGATTATTGTGCCAGGATTTGACGGGATGCCGCTTTATAATGTTGCAAAATTCTTTTTTCATGGAATTTCTGAGGGATCATTAGCGGCGAGGGCTTCTTCCATTGCTTTTAGCTTTTTTTTAGCTATTTTTCCTATGATCATCGTTTTTTTTACACTTATCCCTTTTATACCGATAAATGATTTTCAGGATTCGCTTCTGAATTTTATAAATAACATTATTCCCGACCAGGCGGAACCTGTAATCAGAAGCACTATGAATGACATCATTCTCCGCCCACGGGGACAACTCCTCTCATTAACATTTGTTCTTGCACTCATTTTTGCAATAAACGGATTTGACAGCATCATTGATGGATTCAACACTACTGTTCATTCACTTGAAACCCGTTCCTGGATAAAACAAAAACTCATCTCACTGCTGCTTTTTTTTATCATCAGCATTATTCTTATCATCTCCATAGTTTTGCTCGCTACAGGAACATTCCTGCTCCAATATCTTGTTGAAAAACATATTTTTTCAAGCATTGTGAATGTTTATTTACTGGAAGCCGGGAAATGGCTGATCCTTATTTCTATGTTTTTCTTTACCATTTCATTTATCTATTATCTGGCTCCCGCACGGTCAAGCAAATTCCGGTTTATATCTCCCGGTTCCTCGCTGGCAACCTTCCTGACGGTAATAGCGACCGTTGGATTTAATTTTTATGTCAGTAACTTTTCAAATTACAATGCCCTGTATGGTTCTATCGGAACCCTGCTCATCGTATTGGTATGGATATATTTTAATGCACTTATTCTTTTGATCGGTTTCGAATTGAATGCCAGCATTAAAAAAGCTGGAAAAAATAAATCCTGATGGCTGGTTTAAAAAAGTGTTTTTCAAAGTGGACTCTAATTTTAAACTCACAGTTTTCTGAGCGATTCTCAAATGAAAGTTTTAATGATCGAACTTTGATGCTGACATTTTGTTAATATCACATCAGGTTTAAAACAAAAGGTTAATAAAAAGGTCCGGCTTTGCAAAACCCCCTAAAATTAACGCTTTTAAGATGCCGTTATCACATATTTAACAAATTGAATATTTGTATGATAACTGTTAATAAAATTTAGTTTATATTTGTCCGGTTGTTATGTTGATTATTTTTAATAATTTAAAGGATTTACAGACAACTTTTTCGTATAACATCCTGTCTTTTTTTGTAATGTATTTTTGCAGTGTCTTTAAATCGCTGAAAGAGCGATGTTTTCAGGTAAATAAATTAACCACTAAATGATATAAGTGTGAAACATTTTGTACCATTTTTAAATAGGGCTATATTAGTAAGCCTGATTTTTACAAGTTTAGGCTCCAATGCCCAGATAAATATTTTGCCGGGTCCGGGAGTAACTCCCGTTGATATGGTTGAAAATATTGTCGGTGAGGGTATTATTTATGATAATGTGACCTTTCAGGGAGCGAATGGTTCACGGGGTATTTTTAATAACGGGCAATCCACAAACCTCGGTATTGCGAGCGGGATATTCCTGACATCCGGAGCCGGTTATGTAATTCCGGGTCCGAATTCTTCATGCAGTGCAGGCGCGAATAACGGAATGCCCGGTAATGCAGTTCTGAATTCCATTACAACTTCCACCACTTATGATGCGGCTGTTCTGGAATTCGATTTTATCCCCGAATCGGATACCATGAGGTTCAAATATGTCTTTGGCTCCGAAGAATACAATGAATGGGTGGGTTCATCCTATAATGATGTCTTCGGATATTTTGTCACGGGACCCAATCCGCAGGGAGGTTTTTATACGAATAAAAATATTGCCATCGTTCCGGGATCTGCCAATACATCTGTAAAGATCAACAGTGTGAACAACGGCTATTCATCGTGCGGCGTTATTCCACCCGGACCTGGTACAAATTCCCAGTACTATGATGACAATACAGGGGGACTTTCGCTCGAATATGACGGATTTACAGTTGTTTTAACTGCATTTATTCTTGTTGTGCCCTGCGAGGAATACCACATATTGATCGGTATCGCGGATGCCGGAGACGGAATCTATGACTCAGGGGTTTTTATTGAAGAAAACAGTTTTGAAAGCCCTAAGATCGAGGTTGAAACTGTTCCTTACCCCATTGGAGTATCGGAAAACATGATAGAAGGATGTGTAGAGGCCGATATTATTTTCCGCTTACCCAATCCTGATTATGCTCCGATTACCGTCTGTTACGAGATCGGCGGAACAGCAATAAATGGTGATGATTACGAGGAAATTGACAACTGCATTACCTTTGAAGAAGGCGAGGATTCGGTTGCCGTTCATATTGTGCCTATTAAAGACGGAGAGCTTGAAGGCGAAGAAAATATTGTACTGATCATCGAAAACACGCTCGGCTGTATTGTGCGATACGATACGGTCGAATTTATCATCATTGATTATGTGGACATGCTTACAGAGACGAGCCCCAATACGATGATCTGTGAGGGTCAGCAGATCGAGATATGGGTCAATACGGTACTGGGAATCCCACCATATACTTATGACTGGGAGGGATTTTCGATCAATAACGACACGATTACCGTTTCACCGGATACAACCACAACTTTCATGATAAATGTATTGGACATGTGTCTCGATACCGTTACAGATTCAGTAAAGGTCATCGTCTTTCCTACTCCGGATATTGACCTGGGTAATGATTCAGTAATTATTTGCGAGGGGGATACTTTGATATTAAATGCCGGCGGAGGTTATATCGGATATTACTGGCAGGACGGATCAGGCGATTCTACTTATACCGTAACGGAATCGGGCCTTTACAGTGTACTTGTTACCGGGCCTGGAGGCTGTATGGGAAGCGATTCACTTTATGTTGATGTCTCAATAATAGATGTCTATCTTGGATCCGATACCACTATTTGCATTGGCGACACAATTGTTTTTGATCCCGGAGGAGGATTCCTTTCCTACATCTGGCAAAACGGCTCCCAAAATCAGCAATTTACCGCCTGGGAAACCGGAACATATTGGGTACAGGTTGGCAACGGGGAATGTTCGGATATTGATTCCATTTACCTGTATGTTGATGAT
The DNA here is from genome assembly GCA_020052415.1 of Bacteroidales bacterium. Classification (GTDB taxonomy): domain Bacteria; phylum Bacteroidota; class Bacteroidia; order Bacteroidales; family JAADJA01; genus JAADJA01. The sequence continues at coordinate 167,942 of JAGVPB010000013.1, forward strand.
CCTGCAGTTGGCCTGTTCATCGGAAATGATACAACGATTTGTGCCAATGATGAAATCACCCTGTCTCCCGGAGGAGTTTATAATTCCTACCTGTGGTCAACAGGTGATACCACAGCGAATATCACGGTTGGTTTGCCGGGAACATATACACTGGACGTCATCAGCGGATGCGGAACTGCCTCCGATCAGATCACGATCAGTAACTGGCCATATCCCGATCCGGGTTTGGGTGAGGATATAAATCTCTGCTATAACGAATCGGTCACGCTGCAACCCTCATTAGGATTTTCATCCTATGTTTGGCAGGATAATTCAACCTTGCCGAACTTTCTCGTGACTCAAAGCGGATTATATTATGTAATTGTAACAGATTTCAATGGATGTCAGGGTGGCGACTCGGTTTATGTGGATATAGCATCAATTGTGGATCTGGGAGAAGATTCACTGAATCTGTGTACAGGATCTACAATTTCACTGAATGCCGGTAATGATTTCGATTTTTATACATGGAGTACGGGTGAATACGGGATTCCATCAATTAATATTACAACGGGTGGAATGTATAGTGTCAGCGTGAATTATACTTTCGGTTGTACTTCCGAAGATTCGGTTTACATCACGGAATACCCGATTCCTGTTGCGGCCATTACAGGGGATAACAGTTTCTGTACCGGTGATAGCGTGGTTCTTACCGCTCCCGTAGGCAATTATGTTTATGCCTGGTTTTTGGATAACAACCAAATTTCTACTCAGCCAAGCATCGAAATTTACCAGGGAGGCAATTATATGGTGACAATGGAGAACCTGTGCGGCGAGGACACTGAGGCCATTGACGTATTGGAAAACTCATTACCCAATGTTTTTCTGGGAGAAAGCATTACTCTTTTCCCCGGTGAAAGTATAACTCTGGAAGTCAGCAGTGGTTACGAAACCTATGTTTGGAATAACATACCCGGAACGAGCAACACTTATACAATTTCGTATGAAGACATAATAACGGATACCACGATCATGGTAGAAGTTACGGATGCCAATAGCTGTAAAAGCTCTGACGATGTTCTGATAGAGATCTATAATGTTATAGTCTATAAAGTCATTACTCCTAATGGCGACGGGGATAACGATATGTTCAAGCCGGCTCCTGAAGGATGGAGTGGTATAAATGATCATACCATGGTCGTATTCAACCGTTGGGGCGAAAAAGTCTGGGAATCCAATAATTTCCCTGATGGCTGGGATGGCAAACAAAATGGCAAATACGTTTCCGACGGTACTTATTTCTGGGTGCTCGAGGTTTTCTACGGGCCCCATGATGTTAAAAAGGTTTACAAAGGAAGTCTTACTGTATTGGGTACTGAAAATTAATCTAATCGTGAAATCATGAAAAATAAGAAATTACTCTTTCTCTTTGTACTTTTCCTCAGCATTTCACAGATTTTTGCAGAGGACTATTATTGGGTTGGCGGCCAGGGTAACTGGTCCGACCTGAACAGCTGGCGGACAGCCTCCGGTCAGATACCGAATGAGGTGCCTGATTCCGAAGATAATGTCATCTTTAACCAGTATTCCTTTGAGAATGACTATGACACTGTTTTCATACTTTCAGGAAACCCGTACTGTAAAAACATGACCTGGGTAAATATTCAGGATACAGTTGTGATGTATGGCAACAATTTAAATGCAATCTTTAATATTTACGGGTCAATAACCTTTCATCCCAAAGTTAAAAATGAGTATTACGGAAAAATCTACTTTGCTTCGGATTTACCCGGAAATACCATTACCTGCGCGGGGACAAGGTTCCCCGGCGACATCTGGTTCGAAGGGAGCGGTGAATATATCCTGCAGGATACCTTATTTGTTTATGATTCAACCGACTGGCAAGCAATCATTGACACTCTCAACCCGGTTGAGCCTTCACAACCAAATCCCCTCATCATTCATGAAAACGGATATTTCAATTCCAATAACCAGACAATCATTAACAGAGGTTTCATTATGTCGGGTAATAAAGCCCGTAAGGTGAACCTTCAGAACAGTCATATATTAATGGTGGGAAGTTGGATACTCAGCGCTGAAAATCTCGATTTCGATGCCACCAATAGCCATATTCTGATCGGCGGAGATATGAATAATTTTGCAGGTGAAACAGTAACCTATCATGATATTGATTTTTTACCGGTTGACGGCTCCATTAAAAATACTGATATCCGGTCTATTATCCGAAAGGTCCATTTCCTTGGTAGCGGAACTCTTGACGGTAAAAAGACTCCCGGAATAGAAGGTAACTTCACGATTGACACCCTGCTGTTTGAGGGAGCAATCACATTGATGGGACCTATAGTTTGTGCAGTAAAAGGGATAGACAATTATATTTGGTACACACGGGTCAATATGGTCCATGGTGAGTTTGAAACCAATGAATCATTTTACCACCGAGTTGACTTTAACGGAAGTGACTTTGGGCTAGGGCTTCCGAGTTTTATAAAAGGGCCCGGAAATGAATCGGATAGTATTTTCTTTAATGTTCCCAAGGGAATTATAGCAGGGCGACATCAGATCAATGATTATCTGTTCTTTAAAACAGATGGTGTTGTCGGGGCCGATTTGGAAATGAAAAATGAAATCAATCATGCAGTTTTCAGCGGCAACGGATGGTTCGAAGGCAATAACGATTTTAATAAAGTAACTCTGAATACCGGATTCACTTACTTGATGAATGCCGACTCCCTCATTCATCCGGGAAGCGTAGAAACGAATACCTATATCCAAACCATTAATGCTATCGAGGTCACCAATAATGACGATTGCTTGATTGGCATTACCTATCTGCAGTCGGCACAAAAATTAACCAGTGCAGTGATGGATTATACCGGACCACCGGTTGGATTCAAATACTTTGCAGTTAAAGACATTAAAAATATCGGTTCTACCATCAGCATCACTAAAGGTATTAATTTAGGTCATAATACAGGATTCTATTTTGATCCGGCGCCAGGTGCGCAATTGGAACCGCGAACACTTTATTGGGTAGGTGGACAGGGAAATTGGTTTGATGAGACTCACTGGTCACTGGTTTCAGGTGGAGGTGGAGGTCCCGGAGATCAATGTCCGCCAATCCTACTGGATGATGTTTTCTTCGATGCCAATTCCGGTTTTCAGGCTGAAGACACAGTTTATGTAGATCGCAAGAATGTTTTTGTCAACGACATGACCTGGACGGATGATGTTCCAAACTATCCTTGCCTGGAAGGCGCTGACACCTGCGCATTTCGTATGTGGGGATCACTGAAATTAAGTCCGGCAATGTGCTATTGGTTTTGGGGAAATATGTATTTTGAATCGGAGGATGACGATGAATGGGAAACAATTGATGTGACGTGGACCTATGATAGTAATTTAGTATATTATTTACTTAACCAAACTTATTTTTACGGTGAGAACGGAAAATGGAGATTCGACAGCCAGGTATGGAACCTGTTTGATTCGCTCTTCGTGAAGATGGGAAGCATCGAACTGCAGAATGACACTCTTGAAACCCTTAATTTTATTGCTGACGATACACTTCAGAAAGGAATATATTTTCTTGAAAAAACACTTTGCGTAGTACACCAGTACCAGGCGAATGCATGGCTGCTGAATGCATGGTTGCCAGATTCGGTATTTTTATACGATTTCGGTGAATCAACCATACGGGCTATGGGTGACATAACTCCGCCTATGGGAGCGCCTCCGGGATTCTGCAACATCCGAACCTATGTCGGAGAAGTGGACTACCACAATATTGAATTTTCAACACCGGATGTCAGCGGCATCAAATCAATGCTTATAAGCGAAAGCCAGAACAGCTATAATCTGGTGGATTACTATGTATTGTATGGTGATGCAGTCGGAACCGGGTTTATTGATACCCTAACATATAAAAGGGTTTGGGATATTGATCCGGTTACCGGGGATTCAGTTATAGTTGTAAGCGCCGACGGATGTAAGATACGTAATAATTTCACAACCAACTTCTTGTTCGCTGAAAGCTATGGAGATACCCTGATAGGCAACCAGCAGATTGATACGGCTTATTTCAAGGGTGACAACGGAGCTATGTTTGGTTATAATGAAATAGGTTACCTTCAGGCTGACAGCCTTATGACCATGATGCTGAAAAATTATGTCTGGGATAAAGCCATTCTTTATGGAAATGGAAAGTTTAAGGGAAACAATAAAATGGAAAGGCTTGAACTTACGGCTACTAAAAAATACTATTTCCAGCATGATGTAATGGATTCCGGTGAATCCGATACAACAATAATTGTAAAGGACCTGCTTATGTTGGGTGCCTGCGACGGGACCATCAGGATACAATCCGACTCAATAGGTACAAAAAGTTATATTCTCTATCAGGCTCTTTCACCAACCTATCCGGATTTTACAGCCAAATACGCCTCTATCCGCGATATATACATGGTTCCTTATAACGGGAATGAATATATCGCTGAAAATTCGGTGGATTTGGGAAATAATACAAACTGGACATTTACACTGACCGAAGACCAGAATTATTACTGGGTCGGTGGCACAGGGAACTGGGGCGACTGGAATCACTGGTCATTTACCAGTGGCGGAGTGCCTATTCCTGAACAATGTACACCTAAAGAAATAAATACAGTAATTTTTGATGATAATTCCTTCTTAACTGGTAGCGACACAGTGACAGTTGATGTGAAAAATGCATATTGCAACAGTATGTATTGGAAGAATTCTTCCATGTATGATCCACTTTTTATAAATAGTGATACTACTTCCGGATTGTACATTTACGGTTCACTCGAATTAAGCCACTCGATGAACTATGCCTATTCGGGAACTATATTCTTCGACCAGTTCAATGATCCTTTGGTTCTTGCCGATACAATTACTACAAGGGGTAATTTATTCCTTAACCATATCCGGTTCCAGGGAATAAATGATGAAGTTGTCCTTGGCGATGATGTTACCATGTTTATTGATCCTCCGAATAGTATTTTCAGGAGTGTTTTCCTCGAACACGGTGCATTGGTTTTGAATGGGAATCACTTGTCAACGGCCGGATTCTATTCAACTTATAAAAATAACAGGACCCTGAACATGGTTAATTCCGATGTTACCCTGCGATATGACTATGGAAAAGCCTGGAGGGTAAATGGCGCCAATCTGAACCTTTTCGCACATAACTCCAATATTTACAATCAGTCTCTGCAAGGCAGCATGATGACCGAGAACGGTGATTATCTCAAGTACCATAATGTTTACCTTAATGGGTTTACCGATAGCCTTGCCAATTTAAATAATGTAGTGGAATATAATATTATTTCAGCCAATGAAATTTGGGGTATTATAACAGGAGATTTTATCGCGGATACCATTTTACTGCGTGGGCAGTATTCAGGGATTTATAAGAAATCTAAAACCAATGTTGTGATTATTGACACGGCTTCCGGTTCAATCAATCAAAATCATCTGATCAACAAATGTATTGTAAACCGTTACGGTGAAATCAACGGTTCCAATTATATCAAATATTGTGTTTTTTATGACGATGGAAAATTTACCGGCAATAATGACTTTGATACATTGATACTCTTCCCCGGCGGAGGCAATACCCAGTATCAGGGCAACTGGTTTACTTTCCAGTCCGATTCCACACAAACGATACATGACTCGCTTTATATCCGGGGAAATCAATGCAGCAGCATAACCCTTATTTCGACCAATACTTCCAAACTTGCTTACCTGAAAAAAGATAAGCCGGGTTATGATGTTTCATGCGATTATCTGGATATTTATAATGTATCGGCAGTAGATGATTTTGTTGATTTTTATGCCGGCGATTACAGCAAAGCGCTTCCCGACCCGACCAATCCGCCACCAGGATGGATTTTCGAAAATGCACAGGGATATGTTTACGGATTCAATGGCAGGACTGAGCGTTTCTGCGAGGGTACCGAGTTTGTAATTGATGCAGGTGACTTTAACGGGGATACCTATACCCAATACTTTTGGCAGGGATCACCGTTGCCGGGTGATGATACTTATACCATAACTGAACCGGGAATTTATCATATCCAGGTGCAATATTTTGAAGGCTGCACAGTAGATGATTATATCGTTATTGAACTGCATTATCCTCCATTGGCAGACATGGATGATGGTCCATTCTGCGAAGGAGATCCTATCAATGTGTATGTTTCTCCTGATAATAATGCATATAAATATTATTGGTCCTCTGGTGGAATAACTGAGCAGATCATTGCAGATACTTCAATGAACGGAGGTATTTATGTACTGGTAGAGGATACGATCAATGGTTGTGTAGCAACAGTAGAGAAAACGATTGAAGTTAAACCGGTTCCGAAACCCGAAGAAGTACTGGGTGAGGATGTGTGGCTTAATTTTGGGGAAACGGTTACCATTGATGCCGGTGAAGGGGAATCCTACGAGTGGTCTTCATTGCCTGAAACTACAGTATCGGATTCAACATCCCGGATCATTACTGTTCCGGGAGCGAATGATCCGACGCTTTACCTTGTTCAGGTTGAGTTAGATGGATGCTTTGGACAGGGAGAGAAACTGGTAAATATGTATCCTCTGAGCAGGCTTGGAATTCCAACCGCATTTTCACCCAATAAAGAGGATGATATAAATCCGCGACTTTATTTATTAGGTAGCGGCTTTGCGCAAGTAACATTCAGAATTTTTGACCGATATGGTAAATTGGTTTTCGAATCAACGGATCCAAACGGCAGCGAGGGCTGGGATGGAACTTTCGAAGGTAGGGATCTTGAGATGGACGTTTACACTTATTATGTTAAAGTAATTTATCAGGATGGCGGTGTAGAGGAACGGAAAGGAAATGTCACTTTACTTAGGTAATAAATGAAATATACTCTCAAATTTGTGCTAGCGATGATTCTGCTTGCCTCCGGATTATCTCAGTCCGGAGCACAGGACGTCCATTACTCTCAGATGTACGCTACACCGCTTTACATCAATCCTGCATTTACGGGAAATCATGACTGCGATTACAGGGCAGCAGTAAATTATCGTAAACAGGCATATTTTACAAAGCCTTATGAAACATACACAGCCTGGGGCGATACCCGGTTCTACCCGGAATTTTTGAGGAGAAACGGATGGATCGGTTTGGGTACTCATTTGTTTTATGATAATGCAGGTGATGCGCCATTGCAAAAGATACAGGCAATGATATTTTCAGCCTATAGTCAGGGTTTCAATATTGACAATTCCATTTATGGAAGCCTTGGTGTTGGTTTGGGAATAACAAACAGAAGCGTCAATAAAGCAAACCTGATTTTTGAAGATCAATGGGATTCAACCCTTTATGTTTTCACCGATAATGGCACTAAGGATCCATTATTTAATAATTCGACCTCTATTTTTTATATGGATTTCAATATTGGCATGACATTTCATCACCTGGTTAACGAAAATTGGATGTACGAGGCAGGTATGAGTATAAACCACATCACCAAACCACGGGAGTCTTTTTTCGGAACAAGTAATAACCGTGTGGGAAGAAAAATCATCGCCCATGCAACAGTTCAGCATAAATTATCAGACAAAGTGCTGTTAAAACCTGAAGTCTATTATATTGCGCACATGGGTTCCGATGAATTGATCATGGGTGCTAACCTTGTTCGTGGTGTTGAGGAATTGAAACTTTACGGTGGATTATGGTACCGCTTTGGACGGGATATTATTCCAAGTATAGGAATAGAGTTCAATAAAATGACCATCATGTTTACCTATGATATAAATGTATCAAAACAACGCCTGGCCAGCAAATACCAGGGTGGATTTGAGGTATCAATAATCAAAAGATTTTGTGCCCGGAAATCCACCAGGCGTGAACCCTGTAAGATGTTACAATTTTAGAAAAGCAATCTGTGCAAATGAGAATACCCTTTACACTCCTCACCATAATTATTATTTATTTTCAGGGTTACTCACAATGGTATTGGGAACATCCTGTGCCCCAGGGTAACCACCTTACGGAACTGTCTTTCAATGGCACTTCTCCCATAGGTTTTGCTGTCGGTGATTATGGCATCATTATTAAGACCAATAATTTCGGCATGGACTGGGAACTGATGGATTCGGTCACAACGGAAAACCTGAGTTCTGTTTTCATGACCGATAACCATGCTTATATCGTAGGGGACAATGGAATAATGCTGAAAACAGATGATTTCGAAAACTGGTATCAAACCGAATCGTTCACCCATTATAAGCTCCACTCGGTTTATTTTACCGATGATGACCACGGATATGCCGCCGGATACCAGGGTATTATATTAAAAACTAACGGCGGAGGAGAGTTCTGGCAATTCATCTTATCAGGAACACCGTTTTCATTGTACTCCATTTATTTTGCGACTGATGATACCGGTATTATTGTCGGCGATAGTGGTGTGATCCTGAGAACCTCAGATGCTGGATTGACCTGGAACCCCACAGGAAGCTATACCAATCCATTGTATGATGTTCATTTTCCTTCAGCGTCAACAGGATACATCGCCGGTAAAGATGGGATTATATTAAGGTCAAACGACGCCGGATTAACCTGGAGTGATGTTTCATCACCCATCATCAAGACCGATCTTTATTCCGTACATTTTTATAACGACACAGTAGGTTTTGTTGCAGGTGCCGATGGAATCATGATCCATACTTATGATGGGGGTGCACTTTGGAACCTGGACACTACAAGGACAACACTTGCCATTAATTCGGTTTATCAGTTTTATAATGATACTATTTGCGATACAGTGATTTGTTGCGGTGAATTTGGGATGGTACAAAGGACATCTACCTGCGGAAATTTTACTAATGTCACCGGAAGCAGTTATCAGACCTTCAGTTCTGTGCTCTTTTTACCGGACTCAAGCGGTATTGCCGTCGGCGGTTCACCCTTCACCGACGAGCCGCTCATTTACAGAACACCCAAACCCGGAGAACCGTGGTCAGAAATTACACTTGACTCTGTACCTCACTATACTACCGACATCAGCTTTGCAACTGACAGTATTGGTTACATTTCAGCAAGAAAAGGTAAAATTTATAAAACCACTGATGCCGGAAATTCATGGATTCCAATCCGCACCGATGTAACTTTAGACTTATACACCGTTTGCTTTCCCGACTCCAGCCGAGGTTATGCAGCCGGAGTGGATGGGTTGATAATAAAAACCACCACTATTGATACCATGTGGACGCAACTGGTTACCGGAACGGCAAATAACCTTTTTGCATTGCATTTTTTCGATGAGGAAAATGGTTATGCTGCTGGTGAGAACGGTACCCTGCTACGGATAAAAAACAGCGGTCAAAATATTTCTAACGTAAATACCGGAACTTCAGTCACACTTTATGACCTCTGTTTTCCAACCGACACGCTCGGCTTTATATGCGGATACGATGGAAAAATATTTAAACTCAGGAGGTATCCCTTAAGTGATTCCCTGTTCCCCATTAATTCCGGAGTGACTGTGCCTCTGAATAAAATCTGGTTCCCTAATCCGGATACCGGCTATATTGCAGGAGAAGTCGGAACGATATTGAAGTCCACTGACGGTGGAAATACCTGGTATCCGCAATATACAGGGACAACGAACAGCCTTAGGGGTATTTATTTCTTTAATGGTTACAAAGGCATAGCTGTTGGCGCCGGACTAACAATTTTATCAACTGAAAACGGCGGAGGTGGTGTGATACTTCCGGCTGTTCCTGAAGTTACACTCGCTGAAGACCATATTCTGTTATATCCAAATCCGGCCTCAGGATTCACTGTTGTGGAATATGAAACTGAACATTTCCGGAAGGCCGAGATACAACTTTTTGATTTGACCGGGAGGGTAATCAACTCACAGCAAACGTCCATTCTTTCAGGACGAAAAAACAAGGTTCGGATAGAAACCATAGATTTGAATCCCGGTATTTACCTGGTCATGATAGAGGCTGATGATAGATACTTTACGAAGAAGCTGGTCATTTATTAATCCGTACCTGTAAATCTCATTTAATTCCTTCTCTTAAATGTACCAATTTCCATGGTTCTAAATGAATCAAAAGGAAAATGCTTAATATTGCAATCCGATAAAAGTTTCCCGGGCATTGGCGACAAATCTTAACAATAAGGAATTTTTTAAGCTATCCTTTCTGTATTCTGCAGTCGCAGCTTTACCCCCTTTATTAAATTTAGTGATCAGGCCTTTAATAGAAGGGGAAGGCAAACTGGTTTCAGCAGATTTTTCGAGGATTGAAATTACGGAGACCATCATCACCCTGGCTCTGGTTATTGCATCTTTCGCGGCAAGCAGTTCGATAGCCCGGTTTTATTATGATTATAATGAGGATAAAAAGGGCCTCAATATTTTGGTGTCGGGTATTTTTAATTCCATTTTATTTCGCGGATTTATCATTCTTGCAGTCGCTTTTTTAGCCAGGAATTATATTGGAAAAATATTTACCCAACCCGAATTGCAGGATTTCCCGAATTATGGTTTCGCAGCCATTATTGCCGGTATAAACCGTGCAGTCAATTTAACTGCATTTGCACTCTACCGTAATGAAAAAAAAGTAAGAAAATATCTTATTCTGAGTTTCCTGCTTGGTATTTTGAGAGCAGGTTTTCAGCTTGCCGGGGTTTATTATTATGAAATGAGTTTTGTAGGTTATGTTTATGGAACCTGCATCGGGAGCAGCATAGTGTCTATTTCAATCCTTGCCTATACTTATAAAAAATCCGGGTTCCACTATAAATTCAAAATAATGAAGCCGGTTGACACTTATGCATTTCCTCTTTTTGAATATAGCTTACTGGTATGGGGCCTCAGTTTTGCCGATCGCTTTTTTCTCGAAAGTTCACCTGTTATGCTTGGCATTTATGGTCAGGCCATTTTACTTGGCAGGGGAATAGATATCATTCTGCAGGGATTACAGGGAGCTTCCCAGCCTGAAATGTTCAGACTTCTGAAACTTGGCATCGAAAAGAACATGGATGAGATAAAAAAACTCTCCCACCTGCTGATGGCTCAAAGTCAGATCATCATTGCTCTGGCCATTATTCCTGCTATAGTTTATTGCTCCATTTTTAAAACTGATCTGCAACTTGCCGCCGGCTACGTTGCGATAGTCATGGTAAGCTATATTCTCCGTACCCAATATTTAATTCTTTCTCTCCCCGTATATTACGAAAAGAAGACAAAAATACTGTTATACATCAATTTAATTGTCCTTGCTGTTAATCTCGTTTTACTTTATTTGCTGGTACCTTATTTACAAGCTTACGGGGCTATTATTGCTATGATGGCTTCTCTGTTTTTACAAGTAATTGGAATATATATTGCTCAGCATGCGATAGTTAAAATCAACTGGAATTTAAACAAATTACTGATATTCCCTTTTATTATTGTAGGACTGACAATCATTGCGGAGATAATCAAACTGAAGTTACAGATGAATATTTATTTCAGTGCAGTCTTTATTACTCTACTGATCGGAGCAAGTCAGATACTTCTTTATCGAAGAGAACTTATGGGAATTTTTAGAGGGAAATGGAAATTAAATTAGTTTATGAGTTTAAAGGAAAAATCACAGGGTAAATTGGTCCAGTCGCTCGGCTTGTTTTCAGCTTTTATTCTTACAGTCAGCTCAGTGGTAGGATCAGGAGTTTACAAAAAAGTAGCTCCCATGTCAGCAGAATTATTATCGGCCGACTGGGTGATCATCTGCTGGGTACTCGCCGGGATTATTACTCTTTTCGGAGCTTTGAGCAATGCAGAGGTGGCTGGTTTACTTGCCGATTCAGGTGGTGAATATGTCTATTTCAAAAAGATCTACAATAAATTCTTTGCCTTTATTTTCGGCTGGACAACCTTCACCGTGATACGTTCGGCTGCAGTGGCATCAATAGCCTACGTTTTTGCACATTCATTCAATACATTAATAATATTGCCCACTTTACCTGATTCACTCACACAGGTCTCGATCCTTGGTATTTTTTCTCCGTTTGATAACTTTGGCGTTAAAGTACTGACTGTTTTACTGATCGTCGGTCTTTCATACGTTAATTACAGGGGTTTGAAATTTGGAGAAGGGTTAAGCAAGTTCGTGCTCCTTATCGTAGTGATCAGTATTTTCCTTATAATTATTTCCGGGTTAACGATTGGTGGAGGCAGCCTTCATAACTTCAATACACCTGCTGCCGGATTTGTCCATCGCCCTTTCTTTTCTTCAGGATTTATCCAGGGTATTTTTGCTGCGATGCTGGCTGCATTCTGGGCTTATGAGGGCTGGAGTGCTACCGGATATATCGGTGGTGAAATTAAAAATCCTTACCGGAACCTGCCTCTGGCGCTTGTTCTTGGAGTCCTGTTTACCATGTTGCTGTATGTCACAGTTAATTTCACCTACCTATACGTTTTGCCAATAGATGAATTGATTTCTGTGCATTCGTCTCAAAATACGATTGCGGCTGTAGCTGTAGTCACAAAATTTCTGGGAGAAACGGGTGGAATTTTCATTGCCGTACTGGTTTTGATAACTACTTTCGGTTGTACCAATGCCACTTTACTCGCCCCGCCAAGATTATACTATGCAATGGCAAGAGAAGGGTTGTTTTTCAAATCTGCATTCCACATTCACCCGAAATATAACACCCCATCCAAGGCAATTCTGATTCAGGCTGTATGGTCTTCAATACTCGTTTTTTCAGGAAGTTTCGACCAACTAACAGACATGCTGATCTTTGCTGCTTTTATTTTTTATGGAGCCACAACGCTCGGGGTTTTTATATTGAGAAAGAAAATGCCTGATGCCCACCGTCCCGTTAAAGCCTGGGGCTATCCGATTGTACCGGCGCTTTTTATCATTTTCTGTATTACACTGATATTGGTTACTCTCGTAGGAAAACCGCGCGAAGCTTTAATAGGACTGGCACTTATCGCAAGCGGCCTGCCTTTTTACTGGTTCTGGAACCGGAATAAAATATCAGACAATACTAAGATCACCACTAAAAAGTGAGGAATACAGGACTAATGATTAAACAGCATTATTCCATTTTTCCATCATTCCACAATTCCATTATTCCACCGAAGGAGCGTCTTTGGAGAACTATTCCAACTCCAATTACTAGATCTTATTATTACAGAAGCTTTGTGGATTAAGCGATGAATCTCGGTTCTTAAGTTTTCTGCTTTTTCTTTTTAGCTGCCGGGAAAAGTACATTATTCAGGATTAACCTGTACCCCGGAGAGTTCGGGAATAAATCAAGATCGGTGGCAGGATCACCCACAAAATGCTGGTAGTCTTCAGGATCGTGGCCGGCAAGAAATGTCCACATGCCTTTGCCAAATTCCCCATGAATATATCTTGCCTCGTCAAGGGCTTTGCTTTCGCCCATGATTAAAACATTGGATTTCACAGTTTGCTTTCTGAAAGCCGTGGTCTGACCCATAAATCCTTTGATCAATTGGGTATGATCCTGGCAAAGCATGGTAGGAACCGGATCCCATTTGGCCGAAAACTCGAAAAGTGAAAAATAATCATTCAACGGATTCAACACCCGGCGGGCAGGATCAATATCAATGGTTGAAATTTCATATTCATAAGGGTTTACACTGAGAGTAAAATTCTGGAACGCAAAACATTTCGAGTAATCGAGTTTTTGCTGGGCGTTCGGATCACGAGGATCTCCGTCAAACATGAAGTCACATATATCAATTCCTTCGGCTGCCAATGCAACATCGTAACTATCGGGCGCTGAGCACATCGAAAACAAGTAACCACCGCCGGCTGTAAAGTCCCTGATCATTTTAGCTACAGCTAACTTACATTGAGAAACTTTACTGAATCCAAGCTTTTGAGCAATTTCTTCATTGGCTTTTACATCTTCTCTGTACCAGTCAGCATCTTTGTAGCGGGCCCAGAATTTTCCATATTGCCCGGTAAAATCTTCATGATGCATGTGAAGCCAATCGTACAATGGCAAAACACCAGCAATCACTTCCTCATCATAAACTACATCGTATGGAATTTCAGCATAAGCCAGAACAAGGGTAACGGCATCGTCCCAGGGCTGTTTGTTTTTTGGCGAATAAACTGCCATCTTCGGGGCTTTTTGCAGCTTGACATCATCCATGTTCACCTGCGGATCGGCAATTTCAACTAAAATTGCCGAATACTGTGCATCAGCAATGATCTGATAGGTTACTCCGCGTATAACACATTCCTTTTCAATCAGATCATGATAAGGGCACATGAAACTACCGCCCTGGTAATTCAGCAACCAATCAACCTCAACTTCCTGTTGCAGTATCCAATAAGCAATGCCGTAAGCCTTTAAATGGTTTTGCTGTGAATCATCCATAGGAATAAGCAGGTATGCGGCTTTCAGATAGGTTAAAATTAAAAGAAGAATAATTGTAAAAAGAAATTTTTTCATTCAGAAAGTTTAGTTTCAAACGGAATTTCTCTACATTATATTATTATAGAACTTTAACGGATGAAACACCTCGGGTCAATCTCAGGAAAATTAAGAATTTGGTACCCTCTAAAATGGCTGATCTTCTTCAGGTGAGTCATTCATTTTCGATGGAACCGTGTAAGTGTTTTCACTCGGATATTCATAATCAGATGGCATAACGCCTGAAGTTTCAGGATAACCACCTTCATAATCTGTGAATTTCGCAAATTTATCTATGAACTGAAGTTTAACTTCAGCAAGCGCTCCGTTTCTGTGCTTGGCAATAATAAGTTCAGCCAGCCCACGCGTAGAATTTCCAAGTTCATCCTGCTCCAGTTTATAGTACTCCGGCCTGTAAATAAAGCAAACAAGATCGGCATCCTGTTCAATGGCGCCGGATTCGCGAAGGTCGGAAAGGATAGGCCGTTTTGATCCTGCACGTGTTTCAACCGACCGGTTCAGCTGAGATAGTGTAATGATAGGTACATTCAGTTCTTTTGAAAGCGCTTTTAAAGACCGTGAAATTGTGCTGATTTCCTGCTCGCGGTTTCCCTTGTTTTTACTTTCTTCTCCGGTTGACATCAATTGTATATAATCAATAATGACTATTTGAATATCATACTGTGCTTTTAACCGCCGACATTTTGCACGCAACTCAAAAATGGAAAGAGCCGGAGTGTCGTCAATAAAAATAGGTGCATCCACCAGTTTACCGATTTTGGCATTGAGTTGTTCCCATTCATAATTTTCAAGATTGCCTTTTTTCAATTTATCAGCCGATAAATGGGTCTCACTTGAAATAAGTCGGGTTACAAGTTGCACTGAGGACATTTCAAGAGAAAAGATGGCAACCGGAATATTGAAATCCACACCGATGTTTCTTGCCATTGAAAGCACGAAAGCTGTTTTTCCCATACCCGGCCGTGCTGCAAGTATGATCAAATCCGATTTTTGCCATCCTGCTGTAACCCTGTCAAGGTCAGTAAAACCCGAAGGAATTCCGCGGAGGTTGCCTTCATGATTGCGGGCTGATTGAATATCTTTTATCGCTTCAGTAACGAGGGATTGCATGCTGTCGAATTTTCTCCTGAAATTATTTTCGCTTACAGCAAACAGTCCTTTTTCAGCTTTATCCAATAAGTCAAACACATCAGTCGTATCTTCAAAGGCATCTTTAATGATCTCGGATGAAATGCGGATTAATTCGCGCTGGATATACTTTTGCGTAACGATCCTTGCGTGATATTCAATATTTGCAGATGATGCAACCCTGTTTGTAAGCTGGGTAATAAAGTAAGCTCCGCCAACAAGTTCGAGTTCACCGGTTGATTTTAATTCATTGGTCACCGTAAGAATATCTACCGGTTGTGATTTGGCAAAAAGGCGGTGAATGGCATTGAAAATTATTTTATGTGATTCCTTATAAAATGCATCAGACTTCAGAATATCTATTACTGTGGTAAGAGCATTTTGCTCCAGCATCAAAGCTCCCAGCACTGCTTCCTCAAGGTCCACTGCCTGTGGTGGTACACGGCCATGTTCAGCCAGCCCCTGAATCAACATGCTTTTTTGAATGCGCTTTTTAACTTGATCCTGTATATCAGACTGCTTGCTAATGTTTTTTTCCTGTTCCTCCATGCCTCAAAAATAAACCAGAAATAATGAGTTCCTGATTTTTTAAACGTTTTTATTTATGAACATAAATTTGAAATTTTAAAAATTTTTCAACAAGTTAATGTTAATATTCTTTTGCTTTGATCCGATCATTTAATATGAATAAATTTGCCTGCTGTTCTTTTAAACATTCCATTAAATATTAAGCACAATATGAAAATCTTTTGTATCGGCCGCAATTATGCTGAACATGCCAGGGAACTCAATCATCCGTTGCCTGCTGCTCCTGTTTTTTTTATGAAACCAGATACCAGTATCGTGATCAGAAACCGGCCATTTTTTTATCCTGAGTTCTCAAATGATATTCAGCATGAATTGGAACTTGTTATAAAATTATGTAAAAACGGCAAACACATCCAGGAAAAATTCGCGCACACCTATTACCATGAAATCGGATTGGGAATTGATTTTACAGCACGTGATCTGCAACAATCATGTAAGAAAAACGGATTACCCTGGGAGATCGCCAAGGGATTTGATCAATCGGCTCCGGTAAGTAAAATGATTCCTCTGAAAGATCTGGAGAATCCAAAGGCAATCCCCTTCCACCTCGATTTGAATGGAAAAACCGTACAGGAAAGCAATTCGACCGAAATGATTTTTTCAATTGATAAGATAATCACCTACATCTCGAAATTTATTACAGTGAAAATGGGTGACCTTATTTTCACCGGAACCCCGGCAGGTGTTGGGCAGGTTAAAATAGGCGATCATCTTGAAGGATATCTCGGACAAAAGAAATTACTGGATTTTTACGTGAAATAGTTAAATCCATTCACAGAGAAGAAAGAAAAAATGATTGAGCTTACTTTTTATTTTTTTTCACCAGAACAACGCTATATGCAGCTATTCCTTCCTGACGGCCGGTAAACCCTAATTTTTCAGTTGTTGTCGCTTTAATTGAAATATCATCTTCGGTAAGGCCGGTAGCGGCAGCCAGCGCCTTTTTCATGAAAGGAATAAATTCTGATATTTTCGGTTTTTCGAGACTGACTGTTGAATCTATATTGCTGATGGAATATCCGTTTTCGCTTGCCATACTGCAAACTTTCGATAATAATACGGTGCTTGCTATATTTCGATAGGTCTTATCAGTATCAGGAAAGTGAAAGCCGATATCCCTCATATTTAAAGCTCCGAGAATCGCATCGCAAATCGCATGGATCAGGACATCAGCATCCGAATGCCCGACAGCTCCTTTTTCAGATGGGACTTTAACTCCGCCAATCCACAGATCAGCGTCTTCAACGAGTCTGTGTACATCGAATCCGAATCCAACTTTAACTTTCATATTTTTTCCAGGTTGAAATACAGAAAACCGTTACAAATTAACGAATAATTGCAAAAACAAAAAAGGCCAGTACTATGAAGTATTGACCTTAATTCATAATGCTATTTCTATGCGAGCACTATTTAATTCTGACTTTTAAATCCATCAAAATCGAAAGTCAGAGTAAAGCGAAGTGTATTGGCTAAAGGGTTTTGTTGTTCGGTTGGGATCAGATAAGAAAAATCAAGCCCGAATACATTATATCTTAGACCGACTCCCAGAGTGAAAAATTGTCTTCCGCCTTTCATCATGCTTTCGTGAAAATATCCACCTCTTACGCTAAACTGTTTTGCATACCAGTATTCTGCTCCCAACACCCAGATGATTTCCTTCATTTCTTCACTGAAGCCTCCCGGTGCGTCGTAAAACGACTGGTACATACCTTTAACAACTGACACATCGTCTTCCATACCATCAATGACAATATAATTCCCTTCCACATCGGCAGAATCAGATCTGATAGGTGGAGTAGGTACAAGCAGTTTATTCAGGTCAATCGAAAACCTGATCGAATTGAATTCATCAATATTCATAAGCCATGAAGGGCCAATCCTAAGGTTTGTCGGAATAAAATCTTTATAGGAATCATCATTCGAATATGAAATCTTCGACCCGATATTTGTGATTGCGATTCCGAAACTAACTTTTGATGATTCGAGCCATGCGATTGTCAGATCATCGGTATAAAAAAATGCAACATCGGCAGCAATAGAAGTTCCCGCCTTAGTAGTTGTTCCCTGTACAACCTGACCCTGAGTTAAATTTGAATAAATAAATCTTCCTGCGACAGCACCTGATATCTTCTCAGAAAATTTTCTTGAATAAGCTGCATCAATTGAAAATTCATTTGGTCGGGCATTAAGATAATTGTACCCTTCCTCATCTGTGAAGGCAATTTCACCCAATGAAAAATATTTTAACGATGCTGCTACCGTTGACCGGTCGTCAATTCTTTTGTATCCGCTGAGATATGCAAGGTTGATATCGGGAACCAATTTTTTCAGCCAGGGACTGTATGAAACCGAAAAACCAAAATCCTTATTGATAAAAGCATATTTTGAAGGATTCCAATGCATTGAAGTTGCATCAGGTTCAGTTGCAGCACCCAATTCTCCCATTCCACCCGACCTGGCATCAGGTCCGATCCCTACGAATGGGACTGCAGTTGTTATTGTATTTCGGGTGAGCTGTTGCCCGTTAAAAGTTGTATCCATCGGATTTTGTGAGATTGTAATTCCAATGGTAAATAAAACTCCGGAAATAATTAAGGAAAGTCTCTTCATAAAATAAAAACGGATATTAATTTTTTTTAAAAGTGTGCAAAGGTAACGATATTTTATTTCAGATATTGCGAAAAATTTTTGAAGCAGGGAACCATATAATTCAGTAATAATAATAATGTAAAAATCTTTTCATAATAATTCAACCGCTTTACCTATTGACTTGAAATAAACTGTCAATTCACTTTTTTATTGTAATTCTATTCTTTTCCCTATGAAAAAAATAAAAGCTTATTTTAATAAAAAATCAAAACATATCCTGAAACTCAAAATGTCAATCCATTATTCCAATTTTCCATTATTCCATTCTTCCAATATTCCATCCTTCCAATATTCCATCATTCCATCATTCCATTATTCCCTTCTTCCAATTTGCTCCAGTATTAAGTTAATGTAAACCTACCTGGCAGCCAACATTTTTATCTACTTTTGCCGTACTTAATAAGTATTCATTATGATTTTTGATAAAGATAAATTTGCCGGTGAAGGACTCACGTATGATGATGTCCTCTTGCAACCCGCCTATTCTGATATTCTTCCACGGGAAGTGGATACTACAACTCTTTTTACAAGGAATATCCGGTTAAATATACCAATCGTATCGGCAGCAATGGATACAGTTACCGAACATAAAATGGCAATTGCTCTTGCTCAGGAAGGAGGCATCGGGGTAATCCACAAAAACATGACCATCGAAGAACAAGCCAATGAAGTAAGGAAAGTGAAAAGAGCGGAAAACGGTATGATACTCGATCCTGTTACGATTGAAAAGGATGCGCTTGTGCGTGATGCACTCCAAAGTATGAGTGAATTCGGAATTGGAGGAATTCCTGTTGTTGACAGGAATAATATTCTCGTGGGTATCGTTACCAACAGGGATTTGCGGTTCGAAAGAAATCCTGAAAAGCCGATTGAAGAAGTAATGACCAGGGAGCATCTGATCACAACCACCGAATTTACTGACTTTGAAAAAGCGGCAGATATCCTTCAGCAATATAAAATTGAAAAATTACCTGTCGTCGATCAAAACTATAAACTTGTAGGTTTAATTACATATAAGGACATAATTAAAATAAAAGAAAGGCCAAATGCATGTAAAGATAACCGTGGCCGGTTACGTGTTGGCGCTGCAGTTGGGGTTGCCGCTGATACTCTCGACAGAGTGAGTGCTCTGGTTGATGCGCAGGTGGATGCAATTGTAATAGATACGGCACATGGTCATTCACAGGGAGTGCTTAACATGGCAAAGGAAGTTAAAAGGAGATTTCCTGAAATGCAATTGGTGGTTGGAAATATCGGCACATCTGAAGCGGCCGGTATGTTGGCAGAATTAGGAGTAGATGCGGTAAAGGTTGGTATTGGCCCTGGATCTATCTGCACAACAAGGGTCATTGCCGGAATCGGGATACCTCAGCTGACCGCAATTTATGAAGTGGCACGGGGACTTAAAGGCACCGGGATACCGGTTATAGCTGACGGAGGCATACGATATACAGGAGATATCGTAAAGGCCATTGCGGCAGGTGCTCACAGCATCATGGCAGGTTCACTTTTTGCAGGTGTGGATGAATCCCCCGGAGAAACTATTATTTTTGAAGGAAGGAAGTATAAGACTTATCGTGGCATGGGTTCAATAGAAGCGATGCAAAAAGGATCAAAAGACCGTTATTTTCAGGATGTGGAAGATGATATTAAAAAACTTGTGCCCGAAGGCATTGTCGGCAGAGTGCCATTTAAAGGCGGGCTGTCGGAAGTCATACTTCAGATGGTTGGAGGATTGAGAGCCGGAATGGGTTACACGGGTTCAGCCAATATATCACAATTGCAGCAAGCTAAATTTATCAAGATCACCAGCGCTGGAATGACCGAAAGTCATCCTCATGATATAACCATTACCCAGGAAGCTCCAAATTACAGCAGATAAGGATAGTTAAAATTTCTAAAAAAACAGGATTTATCTGTTTTCAGAATGTATATTCTGACTTTTCTGTAATTAATTCAATTATCTTTGCGCCTTTAATTCATGGTTTTTAACCCGAAATATTGTGGATATGAGTAACTTAAGAAAAACTTTATCATTCGTAATCAGTACATTTTTTACAATTACATTAATTGCACAGAATAACAGTTCGCTGGTAACCATTGCCGGAGAGGATGTTTCAGTTGATGAATTCATGTATGTTTATAAGAAAAACAATAGCCAGGAGAATTTGACCGACACAAAATCCCTGCAGGAGTATCTTGACCTTTACATCAATTTCAAATTAAAAGTAAAGGAAGCCGAAAAACTTGGATATGATACGGTATCTGAATTTAAGAAAGAGCTGGCAGGTTACAGAGAACAACTTGCTGAACCTTATTTTGTAAACGAAAAGATCACCGATGAATTATTAAATGAAGCGTATGAAAGGTACAAGGAAGATATTCGCGGGAGTCATATACTTGTAAAAATTGGCCTTTCAGCAATGCCGGCAGACACCCTGGCAGCTTTTAAAAAGATACTGGATGCAAGGCAAAGGATCTTAAATGGTGAAAGCTTTGGTTCAGTTGCAAAAGAAGTTTCCGACGATCCTTCTACCCGTGACCGCCCGTCACAAAAGGGCAGGACCATGCCGGGCAACGGCGGGGACCTTGGTTACTTTACTGTTTTCGATATGGTTTATCCCTTTGAAACGGGCGCTTATACTACCGAACTGGGAAAAGTTTCAATGCCTGTACGTACAGATTTTGGCTATCACATAATCAAAGTTACAGACCGTATCCCTGCTCAGGGTTCTATTGAGGCGGCTCATTTATTTCTTCAAATGCCTGAAAATGCAACCGGCCAGGATTCAATCAACTTACAACTTAAAATTGATTCATTATACCGGAGAATCCAGGATGGGGAGAGTTATGAGGATATTGTCAAGAATTATTCGGACGATAAAGGTTCTGCTGTACGCGGCGGATTGCTGCCAAAATTTAATGTCAACCGCATGGTGCCTGAGTTCATCAGGGCTATCAGCTTAATGTCCGATTCCGGTGACATTTCAAAACCTTTATTAACATCTTATGGTTGGCATATCATTAAATTATACAGTAAATCGGGAGTTAAATCCTTAGAGGAAGAGCGGGAAAATTTAACAAAAAAACTCAAAAAGGATAAACGGGCTCAAAAAAGCAGGGATGTTGTTATAAACGATATCAGAAAAGAATATGGTTATCATGTTTCTGAAGATGGTTTAAAAGACATATATCCTTTGTTTGATTCAACAATTTATTCACAGAAATGGGTAATTCCGGCAAATGCAGAATTAAACAAGGAAGTGTTCAAATTAGGTAAGCAGTCTTACACACAAAAACAATTTGCAGAATTTATTGCCGGAGATCAGAATATCACTAAAGAAGAAAATATAAATGAATTTATCAATAAAAAATTCGGTGAATTTTCGGAAGAGGAATGTAAAAAATATGAAGACAGCCGCCTTGAAAACAAGTATCCTGAATTTAAAGCAATCATGAAAGAATACCGTGATGGTATTTTATTATTCGAACTTACTAATGATAAGATTTGGACATTTGCCACCAAAGACACTACCGGCCTGAAAAATTATTACAGTCTTCATGGTTCGGAATTTATGTGGGAATCCCGCCTGGATGCTTCCGTGTTAACTTTCAATGACTCTGCATTTGTTCAAACAGCAATGGAATTGGCTAAAAAGGGCATGAGTGATGATGAAATCCTTAGTGCCATTAATAAAGATTCATTGAATGTTTTAAAAATTGACCACAGGAAATTTCAGAAAGGAGATAATGCACTTATTGATTCGATAAAATGGAAAAAAGGTGTTTCTGAAATTTTTACTGAAAAGGGAAAGCCTGTATTTATTATTGTTCACGGTAAAGTAGAGCCGGAACCAAAGTCGTTTACTGAAGCGCGAGGTTTAATTACGGCCGGTTACCAGGATTATCTCGAAAAGGAATGGATCAAGGACCTGAAAGCCAGGTATCCTGTCGTGATACACCAGGATGTTCTTGATTCGATTACGGCTCAAAAATAAATTGGCTTGAAAAAGTTATTCCTTCCGGCTCTTATTTTGTTATGCTCCTGTTCAACTACCAATGACAAAACTGCTGAAGGAGCACTTGCGCGGGTTAATAAGGAATATCTTTATGCTTCTGACCTTCAGAATATTATTCCTGCAGGCACAAACTCGAAGGACAGCATTATAATAGTAAAAAACTTTATTAATAATTGGGTTTACGATAAGCTTATCCTTCAGAAAGCTAAAAACAACCTGTTAAAGAAGGATATACATTTCGAAAAACAATTGGAGGAATACCAGAATTCGCTTATCATCTACAAATACGAATCGAAGCTGATCAGTCAGACCCTTGATACGGTGGTGACTGACAAAGAGATCGAGGCCTATTACAAGGAAAACATCGGGAATTTCCAATTGAAAGATAACATCGTAAAAGTATATTATGCCCGTTTCGATGACAAATTGCCGGAGCTTCCTAAAATCAGAAAATTTTTTAATTCGAATGAGCCGGAACACAGAGATTCGCTTGAAAATTATATTGAAAAATTCTCCGACCTCTATTATCACGATGATGAAACCTGGATCTTGTTTAATGATGTGGTGAAATATGTTCCGATCAACACATATAACCAGGAAGCATTCCTTCAAAACAACCGTAAAATGGAAATTAATGAAGGCGGAATTGTTTATTTTATTTGCTTTTCCGACTTCATGATTAAAGACGGAGAATCTCCCCTCGGTTTTGAAAAGGAAAATATCAGGCAAATTATTATCAATAAGCGGAAGCTGCAAATCATAAGCAAAATGCGTCATGAAGTATATCAGACCGCTTTAACCGGCAATGGATTCGAAATTTATTAATACACCTGTGCACTAATAATGGTAATAGTTTGTTATATAAACATAATTTTATAATCGGATTAATATATAACTCAATAAATTGCAGGAAACCTTGCAACTTTTTTATGTCACAAATTTTTAAAAAAATAATTTCAACTTTTTTTGCGATTCTCTGTTTTGTTACTCTTATTGCCCAGGACAGTGCAATGGTAATTGACCAGGTAATAGCTGTGGTAGGTGGAAATATCATTCTTGAATCGGAAGTGGAGGCTCAATATATGCAATACCGCATGCAGGAAGGGGGAGCTACAGGCAGCAGCTCAACCGTAAAATGTTCGATGCTCGAAATGATGCTGTATCAGAAACTTCTTCTGAACCAGGCAGAGCTTGATAGTGTTGAAGTCTCCGAGGATCAGGTAGAGGCTGAAATGGACAGAAGACTTAGACATTATATCGGTTTGTTGGGATCGCCTGAAAAATTTGAAGAATTCTACCAAAAGTCTATTCTCGAATTTAAAGACGAATTGCGCGACCAGGTTAAAGAGTTATTGCTTGTGGATGAAGTACAAAAAACGATAATCGGAGAGCTCAATGTTACTCCCACCGAGGTTAAAAACTACTTCAGGAATATACCACAGGACAGCATTCCTCTGATAAATTCTGAGGTCGAAATTGCCCAAATTGTCAAACTCCCGCCTGTCAACAAAGAGGAAGTGGATAAGGTTAAAAATAAATTGCAGGAATTACGAATACGGGTATTAAATGGTGAAAATTTTGCCACGCTTGCAATATTATATTCTGAGGACCCCGGATCAGCGAAAAACGGAGGCGAGCTTGGAATGTTCGGCAGGGGTGAAATGTACCCGGCATTTGAAGCTGCAGCGTTCAACCTTGAGAAAGGAGCCATTTCGGATATTGTCGAAACGGAAGCAGGATTTCATATCCTCCAGATGATCGAACGAAGGGGCGAGTATGTGAATGTACGGCATATCCTCCTGCGGCCTAAAGTCTCACCGATGGACCTTGCAAAGGCTAAGGTTCAGCTCGACAGCATTGTCAGCTTAATTGATAAAAAAGATTATACTTTTGAAGATGCGATCACCAAATTTTCTGAAGATCCCAGTAAAAATAACGGCGGTCTTATTATCAATCCTATGAACGGTACTACTCTTTTTGAAGCCGACCAGTTGGATCCGAAAGTCTTTTTTATAATTGACAAGCTGGAACCCGGTGAAATATCGGTACCAGTCCAGTTCCAGACTGAGGATTCCAAGGATGCCTACCGCATTCTATACCTTAAGAAGCGTACAGAACCACATAAAGCGAATCTTAAACAGGACTATGATAAAATTAAGGAATGGTCAAAAGAAGAGAAGAAACAGGAACTGATCAGTAAATGGATCAGGGAGAAATCGGAACTGACTTTTATTAAAATTAACGGAAATTATAACGATTGTGTCTATGTTAATACATGGGGAAACAAAAAGGAATAGGCAACATGGAATGCATACTTTAACTTAACAAAATTTAATCCGGATTTTCAAATATGTATAAGAATGATGTTGAAGCGGTTGATGCTTTTGTCGAAAAATATAAATCCCTGCGGACAGAAATAGCCAAAGTTATTGTTGGCCAGGACCGTGTAATTGAAGACGTTCTCATCGCTATTTTCAGCAAAGGACATGGATTGCTGGTTGGTGTACCCGGCCTGGCAAAAACACTGCTTGTGAATACGATCTCAAAAGTACTCGGACTGAGTTATAAAAGAATTCAGTTTACTCCCGACCTGATGCCTTCCGACATTGTCGGAACCGAAATACTCGATGAGAGCAGGCATTTCAGATTCATCAAAGGGCCTGTATTTGCAAATATCATTCTGGCTGACGAAATCAACCGTACCCCTCCAAAAACTCAGGCTGCTCTGCTTGAAGCCATGCAGGAAAAAACGGTAACGGTTGCCGGTCAGAAGTACCTTTTGGATGAACCTTTTTTTGTACTCGCGACGCAAAATCCCATTGAACAGGAAGGAACCTATCCGCTTCCCGAAGCTCAGCTTGACCGTTTTATGTTTAATATATGGCTTGATTACCCTTCTTTCGATGAGGAAATTAAAGTAGTAAAAAGTACGACAACCGAATATTTGCCCGAGCCGGGAATAATTTTAAACGCTGAAGAAATTTTATTTTTTCAAAATCTGGTCAGAAAAATTCCTGTAGCAGATAATGTATATGAATATGCAGTAAAACTTGCATCGCGGACCCGACCACACAACAACGGGTCGCATCAGTGGGCAGATAATTACCTGACCTGGGGTGCAGGCCCAAGAGCATCGCAATACCTCATCATTGGTGCAAAATGCCATGCCGCTATTCATGGGAAATACTCTCCCGACATTGAAGACATTAAAGCCATTGCAGCGACGGTATTGCGGCATCGCATCATTCTGAATTACAAAGCTGAAGCAGAGGGTATCCGCGTTGGGGATATCATCAATAAACTTTTGATTCAATAATGCCTGGGAGAGCAAACTATTTTGAACTAATATAATTTTTGATTTATGGTGGATTTAACGACAAAATACATGGGCCTTACGCTCCGTAATCCCATAATCATTGGTAGTTCGGGATTGACAGCTTCCGTCGCAAAAATATTAAAACTGGAAGAAAACGGTGCAGGTGCAGTAGTGCTGAAGTCAATATTCGAGGAAGAAATTACCCATGAATATGAGAAAATAGTGGCTGAAGAAGCACCTAAAAGGTATAAGGACGAATATCTCGATTATTTGGATTACAGGATCAAAAATGAAAATATTGACAATTATACCAGGCTTATAACCGAAGCAAAAAAAGCATTGAAAATACCCGTTATTGCAAGCGTCAATTGTTCGTCCAAACATGAATGGATCAACTTTGCACTTCCCATTCAGGATGCGGGAGCCGACGCTCTTGAGGTAAATATGTTCTTCCTCCCTTCGAATTTCGACAGAACAGCAGAAGAAACCGAAAATGCTTACTTCGAAATCGTGGGTAAACTCAAACAAAAACTGAAAATCCCCATCGCACTGAAGATAAGTTACTATTTTACAAATCTGGGTTCCACCATCCAGAAATTATCGGCTTCAGGAGTTGACGGGCTTGTTTTGTTCAACAGGTATTACAGTCCTGACATTGATATTGAAAATATGACCATATCATCTACCAATGTATTTAGTCACCCTGATGATTTATCGCTCTCACTCCGGTGGATTGCCATCATGGCAAACCGCGTTGAATGCGATCTTGCTGCTTCCACCGGAATACATGATGGCGCGGCAGTGATAAAACAATTGCTTGCAGGTGCGAATGCAGTTCAGGTCGTTTCCACCATTTACAATAAAGGACCTGAAAAAATCCAGAATATGCTTAAGGATATCAAAAAATGGATGGTTGCGCATAATTTTCAAAACCCGGATGAATTCAGGGGGAAACTGAGCCAGGCTAAGAGCCAAAATCCAGCATTGTACGAAAGAGTTCAGTTTATGAAATATTTCAGCGACAGGGAAAATAATTTGTAGAAACCACCACCACAAAGTTTAATATTTCTGCTTATTATATGGGCCAGCCTTGTGTGCACTGTGGGGAAGATTGCGGGAATCACCCGGTTCTATTGAATGATCTGACCTTTTGTTGTTATGGTTGCCAAACGGTTTACCAGATATTAAACGAGAAAGACCTTAAACAATATTACCAGATCGAAAAAATGCCGGGTATCCGTATTGAAAATCAGGATACCGGCGACAAATACGCCTTTCTTGATCTCGAAGATATTAAAACCAGGTTACTTGATTTTTCAGACAGCGGTATAGGTAAAGTCACTTTTTTTATACCCGGCATTCACTGTGCATCCTGCATCTGGCTATTGGAAAACCTGAATTCCCTTAACGACGGGGTTGTTCATTCTACGGTAAATTTTCCAAGAAAGGAAGTGAATATTACTTTCAGGGAAGATAAAATATCCCTTAGGAATCTCATTGAACTTCTGGTCTCCATTCATTATATCCCCGAAATTACTCTGGGAAAACTGGATAAAAAAGGGAGTCGGAGTTCGGATAAAAAAATATTGCTTAAAATCGGGATCACAGGATTTGTCCTGATGAATGTGATGATGTACAATTTTCCCGAATACCTGCCCGGAGGCGATTTACTCGAAACTAATTTCCGTCGGTTTTTTGGCTGGTTAAGCCTCGGATTATCAATACCGGTGGTCTTTTATTGCAGCAGCGATTATTTTTTATCCGCCGTTAAAAGTCTTAAATATAAAATAATAAGTATTGATCTTCCGATTGCGCTTGGTATTGCTGCATTATTCCTTCAAAGTGCGTATGAAGTGATATCACAAACAGGAACCGGCTATCTCGATTCACTCGCAGGATTGATCTTTTTCCTGTTGATCGGGCGGTGGTATCAAAGTAAAACGTACCAGGCTTTGTCGTTCGAAAGGGACTATAAAAGCTATTTCCCCGTAGCAGTCACACGGGTAGAAAACAATTTGGAAAAAGTCACTCAACTTAAAGATATACAGGAAGGTGACAGGATCATCGTTCGAAACCAGGAACTGATCCCGGCAGACGCACAGCTTTTAAAGGGTGAGGGAAATATTGACTATAGCTTTGTAACCGGTGAGTCACTGCCGGTCAGGAAACATCCGGGCGATACGGTTTTTGCCGGTGGACGGCAGATCGGCAGTGTCGTTGAGCTGAAAGTCATAAAAAATGTAGAACAAAGCTATCTCACACAGCTTTGGAATCAGGAAATGTCCGAAGAGCCATATTCTTCACGTCTTAAAAATCTGATCAATGGTGTAAGCCGTTACTTTACAGTCATTGTTCTTCTGATAGCTATAGCAGCAGGATTCTTTTGGCTGTGGAAAGGAGAAACATCAACCGCTGTTTTTGTTTTTACTTCGGTGCTCATTGTTGCCTGCCCCTGTGCGCTTGCAATGACGATCCCATTCACATTCGGGACAACCATGCGACAATTCGGTCGCATGGGATTCTATCTTAAAAGAACCGATATAATTGAAAAACTTTATAAAGCCGATACGATCGTTTTCGATAAAACGGGAACGATTACTTACAGCCAGGGAATGAAAATTGAATTCGTTGGCCAAAACCCTGATGCTGCAGAGCTGATGCTCATAAAATCAGTCGTCAGGCATTCGACCCATCCTTTAAGTGCAGCGCTGTTCAGGAGCCTTGAAGGTGATTTTTACCCGGATATTGAACAATTTAAAGAGATTCCGGCAATGGGTTTGAGTGGCCTAGTCAAAAGCATAAGGGTCAATATAGGTTCAGCGAAGTTTGTTACCGGTAAAGATGAGGAAGAAAAAGGGCTGAGCACAAAAGTCTATGTTTATATAAAAGACAGGGTTCTCGGATATTACAGGTTCGAAAATCAATACAGGAAAGGATTAAACAGTATTTTGGAAAACCTTAAGGACAATTATGATCTTCATTTGATCACCGGCGATAATGAATCGGAAAAAGCAAAACTCCAGCCGATGTTTTCCGGTGATGGCCACCTGCTGTTCAACCAGTCGCCACAGGATAAATTGCATTATATCAAAAAGCTTAAAGAGCATGGTAAAACGGTACTTATGATCGGTGACGGGTTGAACGATGCCGGTGCACTTGACGTAAGCGATGCCGGAATAACCATTGCCGATGACATTTACCATTTTTCACCTGCATGCGATGCCATCCTGGAATCAACAAGGTTCAATCTGCTCGATAAATATATACGGTTCACAAAAACCAGTATGAATATCGTAAGGATAAGCTTTGGTATTTCATTCTTTTATAACGTCATCGGGCTTTCATTTGCAGTTCAGGGACTTCTTAAGCCTGTTGTCGCAGCCATATTAATGCCTGTAAGCTCAGTATCCGTTGTTGCCTTTGCAACGCTTTCAATCACGCTTTTAGCAAAGAGGAAGCTGAAATAGGACAGGATTGAAATCAGTAAAACAAGATAAATTGTAGCCTTATGGGATATATGGGATATTAAGGTATAGGGGAAAGCGGCAGTAGTTGTAGCAACGGCAGTGGCAGTGGCAGCAATGGAGTGAATAGAAGATTGCCCAGGTGAGTTGAATCCCTATACAGCACTACTTCCCATCTTCGTCGAAAATAATTCACTGCGTCCCGCTAAAATATCGGAGACTACCTGCTTTGTTCTTACTTTTGTCTTTTCATGATACCATTTATGATAAAAGGAAAGAGTACCCGATTAAAATATCCAGACATTGACCATATTCTGCTTTTCATTATTGTAGCGATTGGGGCTGTTCTTCGTTTCTGGGACTATTCGAACCTGCATTATTCATTCGATGAATTTTCTGCCCTGTTCCGTACACGATTCGATAACCTAAGCGATCTGATTCAGTACGGTGTAAAAACTACGGACACTCATCCGCCCGGAGTCCAGGTATTCATGTATTTCTGGGTAAAAATGTTCGGAGAATCGGAAATGGCTGTAAAATTTCCGTTTATTCTTTTTGGGTTACTTGCGATTATTTATGCTTTTAAAATCGGGAAATTATGGTTCAATGGCACTGTCGGGCTTTTTGCTGCGCTCTTTTTATCGGTACTGCAGTATCCGATTACTTACAGTCAGTTTGCCCGCCCTTATGCCAGCGGATTGTTCTTTGCATTGCTTATGGTCTGGTTTTGGACATATATGGTTTTTTACCCAGATAAGAAAAAAATCCAAAACCGGATCGGCTTCGTCATTTCAGCCGCTTTATGCGCTTATAACCACCATTTTAGCTTATTTCTGGCAGGACTTGCCGGAATTTCCGGATTTTTCTTTATAAAAAAAGCTAATCTGAAATCATACCTGCTGGCATGTGGCATCATTATTCTTGTTTATCTTCCGAACCTGCCTATTTTCTTATACCAGCTTCATCGCGGCGGTGTAGAAGACTGGCTCGCAAAACCTGACCCGGAATTTATCCTTAATTATTTCGGGTATGTCCTGCATTTCAGTAATATAATGGTTGGTTTAACCGTAGTCATTATCATTCTCAGCGCTGTATTCATTGCCCCGAGCCTGCGCAAAACCAACAAATTCCGGATTCTTGCTTTTTCCTGGTTTGCAGTTACTTTTCTTACCGGGTATTTTTATTCCGTTTATATGAACGCCGTGCTGCAATATTCGGTTCTCATTTTTGCGTTTCCATTCCTTGTTCTGTTTTTCTTTTCCTTTTACAGAGAAACTGCTTATTATTTCAAGATCGCGGTTATTGCTGTTTTAATTGCAGTGGCAATTTATACACTTGTCAATGATCGAAAACATTATCAGATTCAATATCAGTCAGCTTTTAAGGAGATTCTTGCGGCAACTGATTCGGTTCGAACCGTAAACCGGAATAAGAAAGTGACTACCTCTCTCTATATGCCTGAGAAGATCAGGGATTATTACGACCGTAAATTCGGTTATGACAGTTCGGGCATCACCAATCTTGAAAGCCTGATTGATTTTAACGACTTCCGGAATTTTGTCCGGGATCAGCAATCCGACCTATTTATCCTCGGCTGGAGTTATCTGCCGAATATAGAATATAAGCTGATTGTTGAAGAAAGATACCCCTACCTGCTCGAAAAGAAAGGCTGGTTTAACGGGGAATTTTTTGTGTATTCAATGGAAAAACCGGATGATACTGATTATACTTTTGCCGATAGTATCCTCTTTAAATGCCTGAACACCTTTGATACGCTGACCACCGGATGGGAAGACGTGGAATTGCCCTATCAGCTTACCTCCGGGGTTAATTATAAGGAGGATAAAATTCTGAGGTTCAACAGAGAATTTGGATACAGTCCGAAATTCAGTACCCGTCTCGATAAAATAATCAAAAGCAAGTCCAATGAGATCATCATATCACTGAATACATACATCCCTGTAAGCATGGTCAATCCTGTTATTGTCTGCGAATTCCGGTCGGGCAACCGGATACTCGACTGGCGTTCAAGCAATATCTCCGATTTTGTGGATGCACCGCTGAAAGAACTACCCGTTTACCTTGCCATACGTTGTGCTGATCTAAAATTTGATGATGATGACATTGAAATCTGGGTTTACTTTTGGAACAAGGATCTTGGAGAAATATATATTGATGAATTCATGGTTGAGGTGCGTGAAGGAAATCCTTTTTTTTACGCTTTGTACAGAAAAATTTGATTAAAATCTTGTGTACTGGTTAAGAAATTTTTACTATTTTCGAATAATATTTATAGAAATTGAGTTTAATTTATTTGAAATGTTCAAATGCATACGATCGAACCTCATTACAACTGGCGGCATCTCTACATCGCATCTGAAGACAGGCTTTCACCCTTTTATGGCAGGGAATACAGCGAATTTGAATTTTCGAATGCAATATATAATCATTTCATTCACCCTCAATGGGACGAAATAGGCTCTGCGACACTTTATATAAAATTACTATATGTAAATTATGATCTTGGTTATTGCATAATCGAATTAATTGGTGAATGGAACGACTGCCTGTATAACGATATCATGTATCTTAAAAGAAATGTCGTTGATATTTTGGTTGGGAACGGTATAAATAAATTCATTTTAATCGGTGAAAACATCCTTAATTTTCATGCATCTGATAATGATTATTACCAGGAATGGTTTGAGGATATTGAAGATGGCTGGATTACTTTTGTAAACTTCAGAGAACATGTGCTAACTGAAATTGAGTGTGCAGGGATTGATTATTACCTTGCAATCGGAGGATCCTTGAACAACATGATCTGGCATAATCTGACGCCAAAGCAAATGTTTGAAAAAGTTAATACCTATATTAAAAAACGTTTACCTGTATAAATATATATCGTGATGTTAAAAAATAATACATACTTTCGCAACGCAGGTCGAAAACTAAATTTAATGTGGAAAAACTAGTCAAAATATCCATTCGTGGTAAAGTCCATGGTGTGGGATTCAGGTTCTCATGCATGGAAGCAGCCTATCGTTACGGTGTTTATGGATTTGTGAGGAATAAATCCGATGGAACTATTTATATTGAGGCTGAAGGTCCTGAAGAAAACCTTGACAAGTTTATCACGTGGTGCCGCAGAGGTCCCTTGTGGGCCAAAGTAATTGATATACATTTGGAAGACGGTGACCTTAAAAATTATAAATCCTTCGATATCGTTAAATAACGTACTCTTTAACTTCATTATCCTTTTCCATAATATTTTCTTATTTTTATTTCACAATTAAAAGTGTTTCCAGCTAACTATCACGTGATTTTAATTGCACGGATCATCTCACGCTTTCCTTTTGGCCCGGGAATTCTTTCAACTTTGAATCCCGCATCCGCCAGGTTTCGCCTTACATTTCCTTTTGCAGAATAAGTCACGAAAATTCCTTCCGGTTTCATTGATCTGTTGAGCTTCCTGAAAATTTCAGCCGTCCATAATTCAGGTTGAACTTCAGGTGAGAAGGCATCAAAATAAATCAGGTGATACCCGCAATCCTCAAGATCCTTTTGTTCAAGCCTGCATTTCATCTTTTTTATCCTGAAATAGTCATTCATTGTAATCAGATTGTCCCATTCTGCCAGATGAATTGAATTGAATAATACCTTAGCATTTTCCTGTTTAATGTATTGAGGATAGTTCAATTGGTTATAAAAGACCTGTGATAACGGATAAGGTTCGAGAGCATGATAATTGGATCTTATCTTTTTTTCACTGCATCTGAACAGGGTCAGGAGGGCGTTCAATCCTGTTCCGAATCCAATTTCAAGAACATTAATTTCGCCGGGAACATTAATTAAATCAAACCCCGACCTGATAAAAACATGAAGTGATTCCGCCACAGCTCCAAACTTCGAATGAAATCCTTCCTTTAAATCATTGGAGTATATACTACTTGAGCCATCTTCAGTAGTTATAATTTTTAAACTTGTCATGCTGTAATTAATGTGCAAATTAACATTATTCCGATATGTAAAATTACGCAGAGATCATTTAGACCCTCAAAATTTGAGCAAGCAGATTTAATAAACATCCTGAATCTACGCCGGATTCTAAAAAATCGGATAAACTTCGGAGAGTCGGTTGAAAAATATATGATAAACATAATGTCCGGATTTTTAGATATTTGCGAATATTTTACGATGAAAAATGTCTGCATTTCTCAATTATCAACATGAGGAAATTACGAAAAAGTATAGAATATTACATTGTTTCCGGTGGATTTATCAATAATTGCAGCTGCTCAGAACCATCCTGATAATGTAAATAACGAATAATCAACGGTATCCCTCATTTGGCATAAACCTTGAAAAGGTACGCCCAGCAAGTCAAGGTAAGTTAATCTAATTATCTAAGAATGTTATGAATATGACAAAAAAGGAAAAAGTAGGTCTCGATCTGATCTACGGACACGCTGGTAAGCGTTTGGTTTATGAAACATACAAAAGAACAAACCCGGAAATGGCTCAAAAGTATCTCGAGTTTGTAGCAAACAATCAGGCTATTCAGTACATCAAATGGGACGATAGTAAAAAGAAGTTTAAAGCCTGAAAGGTACCAGTAGTAAATTCCTATCCTAAAAAATTACTTGTTGTAGATCAAGTGAAAATTTAAAATGCTGTCAGTAAAGGTAAAGGTGTTTTGTACAGTCATAGCAGGATATGAAATTACGTTGATCAGGTTCGGCTCCGATGAATAAATTATTTGATTCAGCGGGTCGAACCTGAACCTGTAGGCTTCAATCTCCGGAAGGACGGGGATCAAAGATGCCGGGTTTAAACTTAGAAGGAAATTACCATTATCCGTTCCTATCAAAAATTCAGTTTCCGAAAGTTTTACACCGCAAATTATTGTGCCCGGGATATTTAACATATCAGTTAAAATGTTCCCGTACGGGTCATACATTTGGAGCAGTCCATTGCTATTTTCGTTTGAGGCAATAAGCAAAATGTCATCGTCTGCCGAAAAGAACTCGACTACTTTAAAGTGGATGATTAACCTTTGCTTTTCAGTACCTGTAATCTGATAATATGTACTTAAAAAGCTATTATCTCCGGTTTTGCTTTGCAAATCTGCCAGAATAAATTCATTGAATTTAAATAAACGCGAGGGAAGTGTTCCTTCTTCAACCGTTGTATTGAACACCAGAGAACCATCATACCTGTACCCATAAATATAGTAACTTGCAAATGAGGCATACAATTCTTTGTCAAAATAAAGGCAATCAGAAACATGAAGCGGAAGAGGAGGAAAAGCATCTTTTTGCCAGACCATTTCCGATGTCTCAAAATCATAGGCCCTTAAATTGATCAGATTAAGCCCGGCCACATACAGCCTTCTGTTCCGTGAATCTGATTCGGATGCAGCAAAATCACAATCTATGTCAAAAAGTAAGGTTACAGGATCAGTTTCCGTAACACTGAAAACACCAATAAGATTTGAATTCTTCTCTGTCAGGACTATTATTTCTTCAATTTGCTGGGGCAGGGCATTAATAAAGATTTTATGATAATTATTCCGGTAATTAAATTCATTATTGGCACTTATCAGCAAATAGTATTCACCGCTTTCAAGATTGGTCTCACTGATTGGATAATCTATCCGGAGTTTAAAAGAGGCGGATTGCGGATATAAATACACGGCTGGTTGAACGGATATCAATTCCTGATTTACAAGCCCAACTTTAATACTGATTAAATTGACCTCATCAGAAATATCTGCATCAATCTGAATAGTGTCCCGAACCTCAAACACTTGATTTTCAACCGGTGAATTAATTGTTATTTCAGGAATAGAGTGAACCATTTCTTTTTCACAGGACAGCACTATGTTAAAAAATAACAGACTGACTAAAACCATTTTCAGATAAACCATCCTCATAAAAAGTCAAATTAAATTAGCACGGATTAAAAATAATAATTTTATTCGTCAATGTTGAAATTCTATTTTGTATTTTTAGCAACCAATACTTTTTATTATGATTTATAATCTCAATCCCGAAAAAGTACTATTTCTCGATATAGAAACAGTACCCATGGTTTCAGAATATAATTTATTGCCTGAGAAATTTAAATTACTCTGGAATCACAAAGCTGAAAGGATTAAACATGAGGACACTGATACTCCGGAAATGTTATTTACCCGCGCAGGAATTTATGCAGAATTCGGTAAGATCATTTGCATTTCGGCCGGATATTTAAAATTCAGAGAGTTCCGAATCAAATCGTTTTTTGGAGAGGATGAGTATGAATTGCTGAAGGGATTTTCGGAAATGCTTGAAAAACATTATAACCCGAAGGACAATTTGTTATGCGCACACAATGGAAAAGAGTTTGATTATCCTTATATCGCCCGCAGGATGCTCATCAACGGACTCCGGCTGCCTGAAATGATAAACATAGCAGGGAAAAAACCCTGGGAAGTGGCTCATCTTGATACGATGGAACTTTGGAAGTTCGGGGATTATAAAAATTACACCTCGCTTGAACTTTTGTCGGCTGTTTTTAATATTACCACACCCAAGGATGATATTGACGGCAGCATGGTAGCGGATGTTTATTACAGGGAAAACGACCTGGGCAGGATAGTCAGATATTGTCAGCGCGATACGCTTACAGTGGCTCAATTGCTGCTCAGTTACCTCGGTCGCCCCCAAATAAAAGAAGAAGACATTAAAATAGTTCAATCCTGATTCCTTAAAGGAAGCCACGTAACGCAATGAAAATTTACCGGAATTACCTGGTCATCATCCTTCTGGGGGCTTTATTTTTTATTCCATTCATTGGCAATGTTCATTTGTTCGATTGGGATGAAGTGAATTTCGCTGAGATTTCAAGGGAAATGATCATGACCGGCGATTTCCTGAAAGTTCAGGTTGGATTTGTCCCTTTTTATGAGAAACCACCTTTATTTTTCTGGCTTCAGGTAATTTCAATGCAAGCTTTTGGGATTAATGAATTTGCGGCAAGGTTCCCGAATGCCATCATCGGTATCGTTACTTTACTGGTCTTATACCGGATCGGATCCCGTCTTTTAAGTTCAAGGTTTGGATTGATTTGGGCAATTGTTTATTTGGGAAGTATCCTTCCTCTTTTATATTTCAAGTCAGGCATCATTGATCCATTATTCAACCTGTTTATTTTTCTCAGCATATTTTTTTTCCTGAAATTCAAATGGAAAAAAGATAATAACGGTTCTGAAGAATTACAGTGGCGCCAAGGCTTTTATCTTGCAATTTCAGGATTATTTGCCGGACTTGCTCTATTGACAAAGGGGCCTGTTGCTTACCTTATCATTATCCTGACTTTTGGTGTATATTGGGCTACCCTAAGGTTCAGGCTTTTAATGAGCATTCCGAAATTTCTCTGGTTCTCACTCATCGCTTTTGCTGTCATGTTATCCTGGCTTGGACTTGAAACCTACTTTCATGGGTCGGCCTTCATGAAAGAATTTATCAGCTACCAGATCAGGTTATTCGCAACTCCCGATGCAGGACACGCCGGGTTTCCGGGATTTCATGTAATTGTATTGCTCGTCGGATGCTTTCCGGCTTCCGTTTTTGCCATCAGAGGATTTTATAAAATGAATTTGGAAAATGATATCCAAAAGGATTTCAGGAAATGGATGATCATTTTGTTTTGGGTCGTGCTCGTTCTATTCTCAATAGTTCAGTCGAAAATAGTCCATTATTCTTCCCTGGCCTATTTCCCGGTCACGTTTCTGGCTTCACTTGTGATTTCAAACATTATTGACAGAAAAATATTTTTAAATAGATGGCTAAAGGCCGGAATAATTTCGATCATTTCCATTTTTATCATCATCACTATCGCCGGCCCATATATCGGCAAAAATATTGAAATCATCGGACCACTTTTTCAACACAACCCTGACGGGCTTGCAAGTCTGAAAGCTGAAGTCACTTGGACAGGCTGGGAAATTCTGCCTGGTTTGATTTTACTTGCTATAGTTATCCTGTTTTTCATTCTGATAAAGAAACAAAAGTTTTATAAAGCTATGATGGCATTGTTCATAGGGAATGCAGTAGTGGTAATCACCGGGTTGATATTTTATATTGGCAGGATTGAAATGTATTCTCAGAATGCCAGCGTTGAATTTTGTAAAAGCCTTGAGGGAAAGGAATGCTATATCAAAACCAGCGGTTTTAAAAGCTACATTCCTGCATTTTATTCAAGGCGAATGCCTCCGGTTCATGAAAAGGGTGACGATATCGGATGGCTGACCTGGGAAACAGTGGATAAAGATGTTTATATCATCGCAAAATCACATCTGAAAGAATACTGGTCAGATGTACCAACGGTTGATATAATTGGTGAGAAGAATGGATTTATTTTTGTGAAAAGAAATAGATAATTGTCAGTCTCCAATATCGTGTTCTGAATCCTAAGGAATCATCATTTATTACAATACCTTTTCATCACATGGTACGCATCCTCAATACCCAGTTCACCGGCTTTGC
Source organism: Bacteroidales bacterium (assembly GCA_020052415.1). Lineage (GTDB taxonomy): Bacteria > Bacteroidota > Bacteroidia > Bacteroidales > JAADJA01 > JAADJA01. The sequence continues at coordinate 206,116 of JAGVPB010000013.1, forward strand.
TCATATCCGCGCAGCCGACAGTTTTCAGGTTCAGGAAAATCAATATCAATCCCTTGTTGAAAATGGCCTCTGAAAACGCGGGTTCAAGTTCGATGGCTCTCGTAAGGTCACTGACCGCTCCCCAGTAATCACCCATCATACATTTAATATAACCCCGGTTGTACCATGCAAAATAAAACGCCGGGTCCAGACTGATAACTTTGTTATAATCATTTAAAGCTTCCCTATAGTCCTGGTCAGGGAATGTAGTATCAAAATCAATTTTTTTGTCCTGTTTCAAAAAACCCGTGCCGATCTCATAATCCCCGCCGGTTCCATGATTAAATAAAACCGACAGCCTGTACCGGATATTAGCTCTTTCGAACCATGCCAGAAGGAAGTCTTTATCCGCCTGAATCGCCTTTGAATAATTTTCAATAGCCAGATTGTAATTTTGTACTTCAGCAAACAAAACACCCAGGTCAAAATAGTGCAGGGGATTTTCAGGTTCTGAAATAATTCTTTCATTGATCAGTTTCAGTTGACTATTTTCATGAGATTGATTTATGTCTGATCCGGCGCTCTGCAAAGCTATAATGCGATCAGGATAATTCTCTTTATTAAAAGTATCATACATTTTAACGGAATCAAGATTATTCGAAAACAGGACTGTTGAAAATAACTGTTTGAGTTCAATCCTGATAATCTGATCCTGTATTTTATGCCCATCGCTTGCTTTATTGTAGAACTCATCATTAAAGGCAAGCAATCTCTTCAGGTACATTTCTTCGTCAAGCTTCAGGCTGTCCTGATCGCTGAAATTAAAATTATTGATGGAATAAGCCATTTTCAGGTCTTCTTCCGCCCCCCAATGATCACGCAACTTTTTTTTGACTTCCGATCTTTCATAATATGCATCAGCAAATTCAGGATAAATGGACAACGCCTTGTCAAAATCGCTGATTGCGCCTTTTAAATCTCCGGCAGAGCTTTTTAACCTTCCGCGATAAAGATAAACTGCAATATTTTCCGGATTCAAGGTTAAAACCGTTGTCAGGTCGGCAATTGCGCTTTTCTCATCTCCAAGCCCGATACTGATGATGGCTCTGTTGTAATAGGCATAAGAATTATAGGGTGACAAGCCGATGACTTTATCCATATCTGAAAGTGCACCTGCTGTGTCGGCGGTCTCCATGCGAGCAAGCGCCCTGCTGAAAATGGCATCAATGTTATTGATATCCATGGACAGTGCCTGATTAAAATCGGCGATTGCAGTATCGTAAAGATGCATGTCCATATAAACTGAGCCTCTTTGGATCCAGGCAACCGGGTTAAGAGAATCCAACTGAATGGCAATATTCAAATCCGCAATTGCCTCTTCATACTTTTCAAGCCCGGCTTTAGCCATTCCAAGCATCAGATATACGTTCAGCTTCCTGTATTTCAAATCAAGAGCACGGTTGCAGTCGGAAATGACAGAGTCATACTTCTGCAGAAATAAATAATTCCTGGCCCGGTTCAAATAAAAGTATGAATTCTTCGGATCAATTTCAATGGCTTTATTAAAGTCTTCAAATGCACCACCGAAATTATACTGCTCACTTCGTGCAATTGCACGGTAATGATAAATCTCAGCGTTGTACGGATCGAATTTTCCTGCTGTTGTAAAATCAAGCTCAGCGCCTGAATAATCATCGAGGCTGTATTTCGCAATCCCCCTCAAAAAATATCCTTCAAAATTGGCCGGCCTTTGCTGTATCGAATTGTTGAAGTATTTAATGGCTTCGTTATAGTTTTCCTTTTCAAGCTCATTTTTCCCGAACTGCAAATAATCGCCGAAATGCTGTCCGTTACAAGCCCTGCCAAAGAATATCTGAATAAAAACAGGAAACAGAAAACAGATCAGTCTGTACATAATAATAACCTTTTTAAGGCAATATAACGATGTTCACATCATTCGATTTTCCAAAATTAACGGAAATATTATCGGGGATTAGGTGTTTATAGTTTTTTAACGATTCAGGGATTTTCGAATGGTGCCTTATATTGAAAATTTTTTTATACTTTTGTCTCAGATAATCGCTTAGTGGCTATTTAATCCGCGATGTAAATTCCCACCAATCTTTTACCTGTTTAATTATTTAGAGAAGATAAACTTCACACACTATAAGATTCTAATGATTATTTTTCTGGGTTCAACTGTTAGACTATGAAAATTCTCCTTATCTCTCCTGCTGCAGATACTCTTAAAAGAACCAACAAAGGGCTTATGATGCCGCAGCTTGCCCTTTATATTTTACAGGGACTCACGCCACCCCAACATGAAGTGAAAATCATTGAAGAAGAGGTTGACGCTGTAAACCTTGACGAGGATTGTGACCTTGTGGGCTTAAGCTGTATGACCGCAAATTCTACGAGGGCTTATGAACTTTCAACAGAATTCAGGAGAAGGGGAAAAACGGTAGTGCTTGGAGGCGTTCATCCTACTATATTGCCGGATGAGGCTCTTCAGTATTCCGACAGTGTAGTTATCGGTGAAGCCGAAGGCGTTTGGGAAACGGTTTTAAATGATTTCAGTAACAATTCCCTTCAAAAAACCTATCACAATCCTGAACCGGATTTGGGGAAATATGTTCCAAAAGATTTTAAAAGCATCCTCAAAAAAAGGCTTTTCAAGCTCATCCCGATCATGACCACCCGCGGATGCCCGTATAGCTGTGATTTTTGCTGTGTTTCAAACCTTTTCGGGAAAAAGATCCGCCACATTCCCATTGAAAATGTGGTGCGTGATATTCAGGAGTCCGGTTCAAAAAACTTTATGTTCCTCGACGATAACATTATCGGCCACCCAAGATATGCAAAAGAACTTTTTACTGCTCTTATTCCGTTAAAGATCAAATGGGTTGGTCAGGCTTCCGTTTCCCTGCTGGTGAAAGACCAGGAGCTGATGAATCTGGCTGCTAAAAGCGGATGTAAAGCCCTTTTCTTCGGGCTTGAAAGCGTATCGGAAACCCAGCTAAAACTGATGCACAAGGCAATCAAAGACATCAGCACACTGGAAGCTGCTTTGAAGAAAATCAAGAAGATGGGCATCCTCATCCATGCCTCTATGGTGTTTGGATTCGACAACGATACCAAAGAAGTGTTTGAAGAAACCGTAAATTTCCTGATCAAAAACAAAGTGAGCACCGTTTCATTCAACATACTTACTCCCTATCCCGGAACAAAAACCTACGAAGATTTAAAAAGGGAAAACCGTTTGCTGACCAACGACTGGAAATATTACGACCATAATACCGTCGTTTTTAAACCGCCAAATATGACTCCGTTCGAGCTTCAGCTTGGAAAGATCAGAGCCAGGCTGAAATTTTACAGCATCTCCTCCGTATTAAGGCGTTTGAACGGAAATTTGTATGGCATCGGCATTTACCTCGCAACCAATTACGGACATATCAAACAGGCAAAAGTAGAAGCAAGAAGAATTCCCCGGTTAAAGGCGGAACTGTTTAAGATTGGATAAGGGATTGTTTCGATATATTACAGTAAAATTTTCATTCTAATTAAAATTTAATTCAATTTAATATCCAAATAATTGATATTAGAAATATCTCTATACATTTGTTGAGTTAAAAAATTAATTCAGATTTGTATGGATATTAAAGACAAAGGATTCAATTCAAAGCTTGTTCATGGCGGGGGATTTCATGATCCTCTTGGAAGCGCGGTTACACCGATATATCAGACTTCAACTTTTTCATTTCAAAATGCAGATCACGGGGCGCAGTGTTTTTCGGGGGAGAGCGACGGATTTATCTATACCCGCCTCGGCAATCCGACGATCATTGACCTGGAGAAAACCATTGCAGCCCTTGAAAACGGTTACGGAGGAATCGCCACTTCATCAGGCATGGCGGCGGTGAATACGGTTTATCTCGGCGTTTTAAGCGCCGGCGCTCATGTTATCGGCCACAATGCAATCTATGGCCCTTCACGGGCGATAATGGAAACGCTTTATCCAAAATTTAAAGTTGAATCAACCTTTGTGGATGCCACCGACCTGAAGCAGGTGGCTGATGCCATCAAACCGAATACAAAGCTGATTTTCCTCGAAAGCCCGGCAAACCCTACTATAGGAATTACCGATATTCCGGCAGTGTGTGAGATCGCACATAAAAACGGAATCCTTGTTTGTGTTGACAATACTTTCTGCAGCCCTTATCTTCAGCAACCGCTTGAGTTAGGAGCCGATATCGTGCTTCACTCGATGACGAAATTTATTAACGGCCATGCCGATGTTGTAGCAGGAATAATCGTCACTAAAACGCAGGAACATTATAAAATGCTGCGAAGCGTGATGGTGAATATGGGTTGCAACATGGATCCTCACCAGGCATTTCTTACACGAAGAGGTTTGAAGACGCTTGCATTGCGGATTGACAGGGCGCAACAGAATTCGATAGTTATTGCAGAATATCTTGAAAAACATCCAAAGGTTGAGTGGGTGATGTATCCCGGATTGAAATCGCATCCACAGTATGAACTTGGGAAACGGCAAATGAAAGGGCCCGGAGCAATGATCAGCTTTGGGCTAAAGGGCGGATTCAAAGCGGGTAAAACCATGATGAATAATGTGAAGCTTGCTCTTTTGGCTGTTTCACTGGGAGGTATCGAAACCTTAATCCAGCACCCGGCATCCATGACACACTCAAAGCTTACCGCCGAAGCCAAATTAAAAGCAGGAATCACCGATGGCCTGGTGAGGCTTTCGGTTGGAATTGAGGAAGTCGCTGATATTATCGAAGACCTCGGACAGGCAATGGCTAAAGTCGAATAAAAATAAATGTAATTAAAGTGCGTTTAGAGTTCCAAAAATTACTTGAGTTTCATTAAATTTGCATCCGTTGCTTGTTAAATCCGGTTGATTGATTGTGATTGAAAACCAACGAGCCAAATGATAAAATAATTGACAATGTAACTTGGAGTTAATTTTTTTTAACCACAAAGTCACTCAAAGTGCGGCTCAAAGTATCACTAAGAAAAAAATAGTTTTTATGGATATAGAGATAATTTTCAAAACGGTGTTAGACTGTTCTTTTCAGGTTCATTCGGCGTTGGGTCCTGGCTTACTTGAAAGCGCCTATGAAGAATGTTTGTATTATGAAATTCTGCAATCTGGCCTTAATGTACAAAAACAATTACCATTACCTTTAATTTATAAAGAAGTAAACCTTGAAGCCGGATATAGAGTTGATTTACTTGTAGAAAATAAAGTGATTGTTGAAATAAAATCTGTAGATTCGTTGGCCGATATACACATGGCTCAAATACTCACTTATTTAAAACTTTCAGGTTGTAAATTAGGATTACTTGCAAACTTCAATGTTCGCCACCTTAAAGACGGAATAAAACGTGTAATTCTGTGATACTTTGTGCGCCTTTGTGATATACTTTGTGCATCCTTTGTGGTAAATTATAAAACTTTTTTCAACAATTGATTTTTATTGTTAACTAAATTTAAGGTGAGGCTGATATTTAAATATGGCGCTTTCGCACTTTTACTTTTTTTTCTTACAATAAGTTTATCCGCTCAAAAAATTGGCCTTGTACTGAGCGGAGGAGGAGCCCGCGGAGTCACCCATATCGGTATCTTAAAAGCGCTTGAAGAAAACAACATCCCCGTTGATTATATTGCAGGTACATCCATGGGAGCTATTATTGGCGGTTTTTATGCAAGCGGATATTCACCTGTTGAAATCGAACAGATTTTTACTTCAGGGGAATTACAGTTTTGGATCAATGGAATTAAAGATCCTAAATATAATCATTATTTTAAAGCCACTGATCCAAATGCCTCATGGCAGATAGTTAAAATCGCTATTGATTCCATTCTGAGGATAAAGTTGCCTGCCAATATGATTTCCCCTTACGAAATGGATTTCAGGTTCCTCGAATGGTTCGCAGTTGCGGGAGCAGCTTGCAATTATAATTTCGACAGTCTTGTTTTCCCTTTCAGATGTATTGCTTCCGATATTTCCGAAAGCAAATATGTCACGCTTCGCGATGGCCAGCTTGATAAAGCAATAAGGGCTTCCATGTCTTTACCTTTCTATTTCAAACCCATAAAAATCAACGGAAAGCTTATGTTCGACGGAGGAATGTATAACAATTTCCCTGTAGATGTGATGATCAGGGAATTTCAACCCGATATAATCATTGGTTGTAAGGCTGCTTCAAATTATGGCCCGCCCAGGGACGATGATGTTATTTCCCAGGTTCAGTCAATGCTGATGGCCAATACACAATATAAAGTTGATGAAAAAAAAGGTGTCATGATCGAACCGGAGTTAAAATCGGTCAGCATCACCGATTTCTCCAATACGCGTGAATTTATTGACAGCGGATATGCGGCTGCAATTAAAAAAATTCCAGCGATTAAAAGCCTGCTCAATGATTGGCAGCTAAACTATCAACTGGATTCAAAAATCAATAAATTCAATTCCAAAAAACCACCCCTCAAGGTTGGATACATAGGATTTCAAGGAGTAAACAAAAAGCAGGAAGCTTATCTCGACAGGTTGATTGGAAGGCAAAAACTGATAAATTCGCTTCAGGATTCCACTCTTTCGGATAAGGATAAGCTCGAAAAGTTAAAATCAGAGTATTACCGGATTTTAGCAGAAACTCAGATTACTTCAGTAAATCCTGAACTTATATATAATCCTCAAACAGAAGATTATAATCTCACATTCAATATTGACAGGAACAACAGGTTTGAAGGCGAGGTCGGAGGCCTGGTGACGTCAAAAACAACCAATGAGATATTCTTAAAAGTACAATACAGCAGATGGAGCAGTTACCTGTTCAGCATGACAGGAAATGCTTATCTCGGCAGGTTTCATAATTCAGGCCAGGGAATCTTAAGAATGGATGTTCCCGGGACACTTCCCCTGGCGTTCGAGCTTTCATATACCTTAAATGGCTGGAATTACTTTAAAACAAGTACATACTTCTTTGAAGATGAAAAACCCAACTATCTTGTTCAGCAGGATAGCTACTGGAAATTCAATGCTTCTACCCCTTTCACGAATTTTGCGAGAATTATGGCGGAGTTTTCAACCGGTACAAAAACGGATAATTATTATCAAACCAACCAGTTCAGCAGGCTGGATACAACTGACAAAACTACCTTCAATTTTTACAGCCCCAGCCTTATATTTGAATATAGTTCGCTGAACCGGAAGCAATTTGCAAGTGAAGGAACTTTTCTGAGGCTTTGCGGCCGTTTTATCAGCGGGCTGGAAACCAATGAGCCGGGTTCCACTTCGGTTGATACAACGGTAATATCCAATTACCACAACTGGTTTCAGATCAGATTTATATACGACCAGTATTTTGGAGTCTCAGAAAGGCTGAGGCCGGGAATATATTTAGCTGCCTCCCTGAGCAACAAACCTTTTTTCAATAATTACACATCCACAGCGCTGTCTGCATCTGCCTTTGAACCTATTCCTGAAAGCCAGACCATATTTCTACCGCAATTCAGAGCCAACAATTTTGCTGCTGCCGGTGGCAAAATAATTTACAATATCCTCAGGAATCTCGATATTCGCGCTGAAGGTTATATTTTCCAGCCCTATGAAGGAATTCTTGAAACTGAAGACAATAAAGCACAGTCAGGTGAGCCCTTTTCGAACCGGTATTATATTGCCTCGGCCAGCGTTGTGTTTCATGCACCAATTGGCCCTATTAGCATGTGCCTCAATTATTATGACCAGGCTGACGTTCCCTTTTCGTTCAATATCAATATCGGTTATTTCATTTTTAACAAGAGGCCTTTCCATTAAGACTAATCTCATCGTACTTTTTAAAGATCCCAATCAGGAACGTCTTTGTGTCAAAAAAGTTGAAAAGAATATTCCAAAACATTATTTTTGGCGGTCCGTTCGTTTATTAATCTTATTTGGTCAATGTTGAATAAAATACGACATGATAAAAAATAAAATAGCACTTGTCGCATTCATTTTCTTAATGATAATTATTACGCCACTTGCCGGGCAGGAACTCACAGCCAGAGAAATAATCGCCAAAGCCGATAAAAAGAACCGTGGAAAAACCAGTGTTGGAACTATGGAAATGAAAATCGTGCGGCCGGGTTGGGAACGCTCTGTTGAAATGAAAAGCTGGTCGAAGGGGGACGACTTCTTCCTTATTTACATTACCGCTCCTGCAAAGGAAAAAGGACAAGTATTCCTGAAACGGCAAAAGGAAATGTGGAACTGGGTGCCTTCAATAGAACGCATGATAAAATTACCCCCTTCAATGATGATGCAATCATGGATGGGCAGCGATTTTACAAACGACGATCTGGTTAAGCAATCATCAATCGTTAAGGATTATGATCAGACACTCCTGAATGATGAAGTTGTCAGGGAAAAGTTGTGCTATAAAATTCAGCTTGATCCCCTGCCTGAGGCTCCGGTTGTTTGGGGACGAATAATCAGTTGGGTTACAAAGGATGATTTCATTATTTGGAAAACGGAATATTATGACGAGGACATCGAACTGGTAAACGAAGAAAATGCTTATGATCTGAAGGATTTCGGCGACCGTGTTTTACCTTCCAGAATGGAAGTTTTCCCGGTTGACAAGCCGGGAAATAAAACAATTATTCTCTTGAAGGAAATGAAATTTAACACACCAATTGACGATGATTTTTTTTCGCAGCAAAATATGAAAATTATGAAATAATATGGTTCCAGGTTTCATCTCGCCGTCGGCGAGACAGGTTTCAGGTTCGGTATCAATTCCCCCTTTGAAGAGCCTGTCCCGCCGAAAGCGGGAGGACAGGGGGATGTAAACATGTTCAAGGTTCAATGTTCGGGGTGTAAGGCTTTCCCCTTTGGAGGGGGATAAAGTGGGAGGATAGACGGTTAGATGTTTAAATTAATATTACAGCTGTTGTTATGCAAGAACATAAATTTAGGTTATAAAAAGGAGATTCCTCTCCGCCGGATGGCGGATCGGAATGAAGCGAAGCGAAATGAGGAATCTCAAATTAACTCAAATATAAATCTGCTCGTGTAACATCAGTTACAGAATTAAATCCGGAAATGAATTAAATTCCGAATGTTCAAATGAATACATATATAAAACTGGCCTGGCGGAATCTTTGGAGAAATAAACGGCGAACGATTATCACAAGCAGTTCCATTGTTTTCAGCGTGTTTTTTGCATGTATGATGCGTTCGATGCAGGAAGGTTCGTACGACTCTATGATCGGTAACCTTGTAAAGTTTTACTCCGGCTACCTGCAGGTTCAGGATACTGCCTACTGGGAAGAAAAAACTCTTGAAAATTCCCTTGAATACGACAGTGCATTGATCGCCCAAATCGCAGGAATTGAAGACGTTCTGCTGATCACACCGCGCCTGGAGTCTTTCGCTCTCTCTGCTTACAAAGAAAACAGTAAACCCGTTTTTGTCATTGGTATCGAACCGGAAAAAGAGGACCGGATCATAAAGCTTTCCCAAAAAATCGTTAAAGGCAATTTTATCTCTGCATTGGATGACGGTGTGCTTGTTGCCGAAGGGCTAGCGCGCTTTCTTAAAATAGACACAGGTGATACTTTGGTAATGATATCACAGGGTTATCACGGTGTAAGTTCGGCCGGAAAATTTGCTGTAAGGGCTGTTTTTAAACATCCCGCCCCCGATTTTAACAACAATATGGTTTTTCTGAGCCTCGCCGCGGCACAAAATTTCTATTCCGCCCAGGGACGATATACTTCGGAGGTGATCATGGTAGAAGATCATTTCGACGTAAAGCCTGCAAAAAAGGTCATTGCCGGTCTGCTTCCACCAAACAAAACAGTGATGACATGGAACGAAATGCACCCCGAGCTGATGAGCATGGTTGAGGGCGACAGGGCCGGTGGATTCATTATGCTATGGGTGCTTTATGGCGTAATTGGTTTTGGAATTTTCGGAACGGTTCTGATGATGGTGAATGAACGGCGCCGCGAATTTGGAGTGATCAACGCCATAGGAATGCAAAAGGTGAGTATCAACTTGATGTTATTCTTCGAAATTATTTTACTTGCATTTCTTGGCGCTTTAGGTGGCCTTGTTCTTACAACACCCGCGATCTGGTATTTTTACCTTCATCCAATCCCGCTTACCGGCGACATAGCAGAAGCAATGGCACAATACGGAATGGAACCTTATATGTTTTTTTCCATCCGGCCGGTGATTTTCATTATACAGGCAGCCACCATTTTTGGAATAAGTACAGGTATTGCACTCATCATGATGATCAGCGTTGCCCGGCTGAAAATTATCAAAGCCCTGAGAAGCTAAAAACAGATAATAAAATAAACTAGAAATATGATCTGGTCAATTGCATGGAGAAACATCTGGCGTAATAAACTCAGAAGCTTAATAATGCTTTCGGCAATCGCCATCGGTTTATTTGCCGGTGTATTTTCTACCGGTTTCTACAAAGGAATGGCCGATACCCGCCTCAAAACAGGTATTAAAACTGAGGTTTCCCATATCCAGATTCATCTTCCGGGTTACACAGTCAACAGTGAGCCAGGCCGGTACATGGAAAATACCGGTTCGATCGTGGAAAAAATAAGCCGTTTAAAAGAAGCCGAAGGAGCAAGCAGGCGAATTCTCGCAGAATGTTTTTTTAAAACCGCTCACGGAACACGGGGAATCAGGATCATAGGAATCGAGCCGGACAGGGAAAGCAAGGTGACCGATATTTTTGAACGCGTCAAAGAAGGCAATTACCTGGACGATGACAGCCGTATCCCGCGTATTCTTGTAGGAGATAAACTCAGAGAAAAACTCAAACTAAAGTTAAATTCCAAAGTACCTGTTGATATCGTTGACATCAACGGAAATTTTTCGTCGCGGCTCTATAAAATCGGCGGATTCTATTCCACCAATAACACCGGCTACGACGAAATGACGGCCTTCGTGAAATATGAAGAGTTACGGAGCCAGCTCGATTTGCCGGAAGACGTTGCCCATGAGATTGCCATTTACCTGAAACCCGATACCGATGTAGAAAATGTGAGGCAAAAGCTTGCCGGTGAATTTTCCGGTCTTGAGGTAAAATCCTGGCGGGAGATCAACAAGGATCTGGCTTATCTCACCGAATCAATGGATCAGTACATGCTTATTTTTGTCTGGATTATTTTACTCGCTCTCTGCTTCGGGATTATCAACACCATGCTGATGGTTGTACTGGAGCGCACAAAAGAACTCGGAATGCTTATGGCTATCGGGATGCACAAATCGAGGGTTTTTATAATGATCATCCTTGAATCTGTATTTCTTTCTCTTACCGGAGGACTGTTTGGAATAGCAATAGGTTACGGTGTAATAAAAATCTTTGAAAAGAGGCCTATTGTTCTCGAAATGATGAGAGGTTTTGAGCAATACGGTTACTCTGCTGAAGTATATACCAGCCTTCCTCTGTATATGGCTTTTAATATTGCCGGGCTTGTTGTTGTACTTGGAGTGGTTTCAGCAATTTATCCCGCCCTCAAAGCCATACGGCTCAGCCCGGTGGATGCAATAAGAACTGAATAATTGAATTGATAACAAAAGAAAAATCATGAATATATTGGAAACAAAGAACCTGCACAAAATTTACGACGAAAAAACCGTTCCGGTCCATGCTATTAACGGGATTAACCTCACGATAAAAAAAGGAGAGTTTACTGCCATTGTCGGGCCGTCAGGCTCCGGTAAAACCACTTTGCTCAATATGATCGGCGGTCTGGATAAGCCTACCGAAGGAGAGATAATCATCGAAGGTATTAAAATCCATGAGCTTTCTCCTCATAAACTCACCGATTTCCGGCTCAGGAATATCGGCTTCGTTTTCCAGGCCTATAACCTGATCCCTGTGCTTACCGCTGAGGAAAATGTCGAATTTATCATGAACCTGCAGGGTCAGCACAAAGCAATCCGGGAGAAACGAACTATTGAGTTGCTCGAAGCCGTTGGACTAGGCGACAGGCTCCATTCCCGGCCCGGAAAACTTTCGGGGGGCCAGCAGCAGCGTGTGGCTGTAGCAAGAGCCATTGCCTCAAAACCCAAATTTGTCCTGGCTGACGAACCTACCGCCAACCTCGATTCCAAATCAACCGAAAACCTCCTCGACATGATGGAAAAGCTTAACCGCGAAGAGGAAATCACATTTATCTTTTCAACCCACGATGCCCGTGTGATGAAAAAGGCCCGGCGTGTGATTACGGTGGATGATGGCATAATCGTAAGCGATGAAACAAAGTAATTGATGAAAAGGATATTATTTCCGGTTCTGATTTCTTTTTTACTTATACCGGTTCTTGTCTCAGGACAAAAAAAGCTGGATTTCAGCGGCCATCTTCAAAACCTTAATACGGTCATGATTCAGGATATCGGGTCGCAATGGTATTCCACCTCATCAATTTACAACCGGTTAAACTTAAAATGGTATTTGCATCAGAACTGGACTTTTTCCGCCGGGGACCGCAATGTCATGAACTACGGCCAGTTGATTTATTTAAACTATCCTGATTATTCCGGTTTGCTGGTTCGCGATGAAGGCCTTTTCGATTTAACCGCCACCCTCATCCGCGATTCCTCATATATTTTCTATTCCAACCTCGATCGCCTGAACTTGAAATTTTCAAAAGGTAAATTTGAAGTCATTGCCGGAAGGCAGCGGATCAACCTGGGCATAAACCTGGTTTGGAATCCAAACGACATTTTCAATACATTCTCCTACTACGATTTTGATTATATTGAGCGTCCCGGCTGCGATGCCATAAACATTCAATACTATACCGGAGTATCATCATCCGTTCAGGCTGCAGTAAAAATGGATGCAGATAATGAAATCACAGCCGCCGGTATTTTCAGGTTCAACAATTGGAACTACGATTTCCAGGTCATAGGAGGTCTGATGGAAAACGATCTTGTCATTGGCGGAGGCTGGTCGGGGAATATTAAAACCGCAGGATTTACGGGCGAAGCCTCGTATTTCAGGGATAAAAATAATTTTTCTGACTCTCTGGGTTATTTTGTACTGTCATCCGGCATTAATTATACCTTTAAGAACAGCCTGTTCATTCATGGTTCAGTACTTTATAATGATCGTGGCACGACAGGAAAGGCGGGCATGGAGTCTTCAATTCTGAATTTATTGGAATTGTCGCCAAAGACTTTGTCGTTTGCGCGGGCTTCCATTTTCGGACAGGTTGCTTATCCTCTTTCTCCATTAATAAAAGTTGACTTGTCGGCTATTTTTAATCCTTACGATAAATCTGTTTTCATCGGACCCAACGCTGATTTTTCCCTTTCCGACAATATCGGTTTGCTCGTCATGGCACAGCTATTCATCGGCGAAAGCGGCACCGAGTTCGGCGATTACGGGCAACTGTATTACATCCGGCTGAAGTGGGCGTTTTGAAAACGCCGTCAAATCAACTTCGAACATCAAAAACCGAATTTCAAACCCCGGTTCGGCATTGTCTCCTTACTATATGGCAAATTCCAGTTGTTTATCAATAAATCAAACCTGCCCGCCATCCTTTTAGCCGTTGCATGGCAGGTGGGGATACAATTTGAAAGCAAATCCCCAAATCGCACAACCGTCTGCTCATCCCTATCATATCAAATCCTGACCCATTCCTCATCCTCACTCCAATTCCTAAATCTTAAATCCTTAATCCTAAATCATTGTAATCTGCAAATCTTCGGCAAAATAATAAAACTGGCAGTTTAGGTAAATTTATTACCAATAATTTGCTAATTAAAAAGATTGTTCTAATTTTGCAGCCCTAAATTTTGATCCGTAATATTTATAATAATTAGAATATGTATTTGACGACTGAAAAGAAAAAGGAGTTTTTTAAAGAATTCGGGAAATCAGAGTTTGATACAGGCTCCACCGAAGGTCAGGTTGCCCTGTTCACCTTTAGGATCACCCACCTTACAGACCACCTTAAAGAAAACAAAAAGGATCTTGGTACTGAAAGGTCATTGGTCAGGCTCGTTGGTAAACGCAGGAAACTGCTCGATTATCTCAAAGATACCGATATCGAAAGATACAGGGCGATTATTAAAAAACTTGGCTTAAGAAAATAAACGAAAAAAGGGCAATTCTCGATTGCCTTTTTTTGTATAAATAATAATAGTTAGATTATATATAATGAGTAAAACAGGAATTAACAAAACTTTTACCCTGCCTGATGGCAGGGAAATCACCATTGAAACCGGAAAGCTTGCCACGCAGGCTGATGGCTCGGTTATAGTAAAAATGGGCGACACTATGTTGCTCGCAACAGTTGTTTCGAACAAAGAAGCCAAAGAAAATACCGACTTCTTACCTTTATCGGTAGAATACCAGGAAAAATATGCCGCTACCGGAAGATTCCCCGGCGGATTTTTCAAACGTGAAGCAAGGCCTTCAGAATATGAAATTCTCATCGCCCGCCTTGTTGACAGAGCGCTCAGACCTCTGTTTCCTGATAATTATCATGCTGAAACCCAGGTTTTAATCACCCTGATGTCCGCCGATAATAACACCATGCCGGATGCCCTTGCAGCTTTGGCTGCATCATCAGCAATCAGTGTGTCGGATATCCCATTCAATGGCCCAATTTCCGAGGTAAGGGTCGGAAGAAAGGAAGGTCAGTTCGTTATCAATCCGACGATCAAAGATTTGGAATTTTTGGATTTGGATATTATGGTAGCCGCATCCATGGACAACATCATTATGGTTGAAGGTGAAATGAAAGAGATCAGCGAAGATGATATGTTGTCTGCTTTGAAATTTGCTCATGAAGCCATAAAGCAACAATGCCAGGCCCAGCTCGATCTTGCAGCTTTGGTCGAGAAATCGAAAGTAAAGCGTGAATATAGCCATGAAGAAAACGATGAAGATCTTCGAAATAAAATCCATTCGGATACCTATGAAAAGGTTTATGCAATCGCAAGGAAAGGGACCTCAAAACACGAAAGACGAGATGCTTTTGATCTGATAAAACAGGAAATAATTGATTCTATTCCTGAAGAAGAAAGGGAAGCCAAAGAAATGATGGTCGAAAGATACTACCATGAAGTTGAAAAGGAAGCTGTAAGACGAATGATACTGGACGAACAGATCAGGCTTGACGGAAGGAAATTAAATGAAATCCGCCCGATCTGGAGTGAAGTTGATTACCTGCCGGCAGCACACGGCTCAGCAATTTTCACGAGAGGTGAAACACAATCCCTCACTACAGTTACTCTTGGAACCAAACTGGATGAACAGACCATTGACGGTGCTGTATTTGAAGGGAAAAGTAAATTTATCCTTCATTATAACTTTCCACCTTTTTCAACGGGAGAGGTTAAACCCGTGAGGGGGACAGGAAGGCGCGAAATTGGTCATGGAAATCTTGCTCTCAGGGCATTGAAACAAGCTATGCCGCCAACTGATGATAATCCTTATACGGTAAGAATAGTGTCCGACATTCTCGAATCAAATGGTTCTTCATCAATGGCAACCGTTTGTGCCGGAACACTTGCACTCATGGATGCAGGGGTTAAAATCAAAAAACCGGTTTCCGGTATTGCGATGGGTTTGATCACGGATTTGGAAAACGGTAAATTTGCTGTCCTTTCCGATATCCTTGGTGATGAAGATCACCTTGGTGATATGGACTTTAAGGTGACAGGTACCAAAGATGGAATTACAGCTTGCCAGATGGATATTAAGGTACATGGACTTTCTTATGAAATCCTGTCACAGGCTCTGCAGCAAGCAAAAGAAGGCCGTCTGCATATTCTGGGTGAAATGGCCAAAACGATTACCGAGCCGCGTGCAGATTACAAACCTCATGTTCCCAGAATCGTAAAGATGACAATTCCCAAGGAATTTATTGGAGCGGTTATTGGACCGGGCGGCAAAGTAATTCAGGAAATTCAGAGAGAAACCAATTCAACCATCGTTATAGAGGAAGTCGGAGATTTTGGAATCATTGATATCGTTTGTACCAATGAGGTTTCTTTCGAAGCCGCAAGGAACAGGATTAAGGCTATAATTGCTTTACCTGAAGTTGGTGAGGAATATTTGGGCACTGTGAAAAATATAACCACCTTTGGAGCTTTTGTCGAAATACTTCCAAATAAAGAAGGATTACTTCACATTTCTGAAATAGACTGGAAGCATCTGAAGAAAGTTGAAGAAGTTTTAAATGTAGGTGATAAAGTTAAAGTTAAACTGATTGACATTGATAGCCGAACAGGAAAATTAAAACTTTCACGAAAGGTTTTAATACCTAAACCATAGCGTTGGGGTTCACGTAACCTTTAATTTACTCATACGTAAAATTTCCCCTGAGCTAAAGCAGATTGAAATTCAGGGGATTTTTATTTAAAATTCATACGGTTTGTTGCTCAGTAGATTCAACACTGTTTTTACAGGATTGCTTGCAATTTGTTAATATCATAAAAATGAGACAACTTAAAATTATAAAGCAGGTTACCAACAGAGATACAGCATCGCTGGAAAAATACCTGCATGAAATAGGTAAGGTTGGCCTCATTACAGCAGATGAAGAAGTTGCACTTGCTCAAAAGATAAGAGCCGGTGATGAACATGCCCTTGAAACACTAACCAAGGCAAACCTCAGGTTCGTAGTTTCGGTTTCAAAACAGTACCAGAATCAGGGACTCAGCTTACAGGATCTGATTAATGAAGGAAATGTTGGCCTCATTAAAGCCGCTCAGCGGTTTGATGAAACCCGTGGATTTAAATTTATTTCTTATGCTGTATGGTGGATCAGGCAGTCAATCATGCAGGCGCTTGCCGAGCAGTCGAGGATTGTCAGATTGCCTCTTAACCGGATTGGTACCCTGAACAAGATCAATAAAGCTTATGCCCGCCTTGAACAGGAATTCGAACGTGAACCCAACTCCTCTGAAATAGCAAAATTACTGGAAGTGGATGAAGAGGATATCAAGGTCTCAATGAAAAACTCAGGCCGTCACCTTTCGATGGACGCGCCCCTGCTATCAGATGAGGATAACAATCTTTACGACGTTCTGAGAAGCGATGAATCACCCGATCCGGAAAAGGAACTTCTTTATGATTCTTTACAAATCGAAATTGAAAGAGCAATCTCTACTCTTACACCGAGGGAGGCCGATGTATTAAGACTGTATTACGGCCTTAACAATACTTTACCACTTTCATTGGAAGAAATAGCAGCAAAGTATGATCTGACCCGCGAAAGAGTAAGGCAGATAAAAGAAAAAGCGATAAAAAGATTAAAACAGACTTCCCGAAGTAAACAGTTGAAAGCATATTTAGGTTAAACTAAGGGCGGACTTTTTTCCGCTCTTTTTTTAAATTATTTCTTACTACTTTTACCACCCTTAATTCATAGATTTATGAACAGGAAGATAGCCCCTTCATTACTATCAGCCGATTTTGGCAAATTACGTGAAGATATAGAAATGATTAATGCGAGTGAGGCCGACTGGTTTCACATTGATGTCATGGACGGGGTTTTTGTACCCAATATTACCTTTGGCTTCCCGGTTATTAATTACATAAAAAAATATGCTAAAAAACCTCTCGATGTTCACCTGATGATCATTGATCCCGACAGGTATATCGAAAAATTTAAAGATTCCGGAGCTGATATATTGACTGTTCATTATGAAGCATGTATCCACCTGCACAGAACGATACATAAGATCAGGGAATCGGGAATGACTGCAGGAGCCGTATTAAATCCTCATTCCCCTGTATTGTTGCTGGAAGATATATTATCCGACCTTGACCTGGTACTCCTCATGTCGGTCAATCCTGGATTTGCTGCTCAAAAATTTATTGCCAATACCTACGAAAAAATACGAAAACTCAATCAATTAAGAACCGATCGGAATACCAAACTGCTGATTGAGGTTGATGGAGGAATAGATTTGGCCAATGCACAGAAACTTTTCGAAGCAGGTGCAAATGTCCTGGTTGCAGGCAACAGCATCTTTTCATCAGCCGACCCTGTCAAAATGATTTCCGATTTGAAAAATTCTGGAAGATAGTTTTTTGCCTTAAAAATTAATTCTGAAAGTACCGTCTGATTTCATCAAAAAAATTATTACGTTACAACCTATAGGATTTTTTTCAGTATAAGAGGTTTGATTTATAACCTGGAATATGAAAACGATTCTGAGTATTCAACTGATTTCTTCGCTGTTTATTGGTATTAATCTTTTTTCACAAAATAATGATTCAGAGAATCTTGCCGATAACGTAAAATCATTAAATAATTTACAGGCAATTTCAAATACCGAAGAAAACTTTGAAAATTTTTTCGATATCAACATCCATTTTAAGCGCAGGATTAAATTGCTGAAGGAGGTCAATTTGTGGGTTTCTCCGGAAGGATCATCTGAAAAATCCGGGATCATCATACCTGAAGGAGAAATTGTTAACTCGTATAAGTACTTTCCAAAAGATGCTGTATGGGCAGTAAAATTTAATGATCATTGGGGTTTTATTCCCGTTACGGCGGCTGTTCCGGCAGACGTATGTGAAAATAGTTCAACAAATATGGCTTGTGATGAAGCTCCTGTAATGCTTACAGACCTCAAAATCAATTATCCGACTGAGGCACTTATTAATTGTATAAGAGGTCAGGTAATTGTAGAAGTACTCGTTGGAAAAACCGGGGCAGTTTTGCAAACGGAAGTTGTTGAAAGTATCAGAGGTCTTGATGATGCTGCAATTGATGCAATTAACAATCTGAAATTCAAGCCAGGGAAATATCAGGGTAAACCTGTCAATGCCTGGTTAAATATCCCGGTAAAATTTGAAATTGAAAATTAACAAACTTCATAAAGTACCGCTTTCGTTTTCTTCTATAAAAAATTAATTTATTCCCTTCAAACCAGGATTTTTATTTTGTAAAACATATTCTTTTACTTTTGCTCAATGCAGTAATAAATATAGATTATATGAATGAAGAATTATTGAAGTTAAACCCGGAACGACTCTGGCACTATTTCATTGAAATTTTAAAAATCCCCAGGCCGTCAAAAAAAGAAGAGAAAATAGTCAGGTACATCCTTGATTTTGGAAAATCACATAACCTGATTACAATTCAGGATGAGATAGGGAATATCCTCATCAGGAAACCCGCCGCCAGAGGTTTGGAGAATTTAAAACCTGTTGTACTTCAAAGCCATGTGGATATGGTTTGCGAAAAGAACAGTGATAAGGTTCATGACTTTGAAAAAGATCCGATTGAAGCATGGATAAGTGAAGGTTGGATAAAGGCAAAAGGTACCACACTTGGTGCTGATGACGGTATCGGCATTGCTGCGCAGCTTGCAATTCTTGAATCCGGCACCATTCAGCACGGACCTATCGAATGTCTTTTTACTATTGATGAAGAAACCGGCCTAACCGGCGCTTTCGGGCTCAAACCCGGATTTCTGAATGGCAAAATCCTGTTAAACCTCGATTCGGAGGACGAAGGTGAATTGTTTATCGGTTGTGCAGGTGGGAAAGATACCACGATAAAAATGAAGTATTCAAAAGAAATGGTACCCGAAGGTTGGTTGACCTTTAAAATTGATGTTTCCGGACTTGTAGGAGGACATTCCGGCGACGACATTAACAAAGGCAGAGCCAATGCAAACAAACTCCTGAACCGTATTTTGTGGCATGCCTCAGAACATTATAAATTAAGGATAGCCTCATTTAACGGCGGTAATTTAAGAAATGCGATCGCAAGAGAAGCTAACGCAATTATTAGTATCCCTGCTGAATGCCTAAAGGATTTCTCCGATTACATTACATTATATTACAACACTGTTAAGTCTGAATATAAAATTACAGAACCTGAATTGAAAATTTCTTTAATTGAAACCGAAGCCCCATCAGGTCTCTTAGACCATGTTTCACAGCAAAACCTAATTAATTCTGTATATGCCTGCCCTCACGGAGTCATAGCATTATCAGCTGAAATACCCGGTTTTGTTGAAACTTCTACAAATCTGGCTTCGGTAA
Source organism: Bacteroidales bacterium (assembly GCA_020052415.1). Lineage (GTDB taxonomy): Bacteria > Bacteroidota > Bacteroidia > Bacteroidales > JAADJA01 > JAADJA01. Next base: position 226,162 of record JAGVPB010000013.1, read on the forward strand.
AAACATTGGAAGATGAAATTGTCATAGGAACCAGCCAGCGAAGTTCGGTAGAATCTGCCAAAGAGGACATCTGCAATATGGTTTCCGGTGTTTTCAGACTAACCGGTTCTGTTATTGAACAATCTCATGGATATCCGGGTTGGACCCCTGATCCGAATTCAGAAATTGTTGACATTACCCGGAAAACTTATAAGGAATTATTTAATCAGGAACCAAAAGTATTGGCAATACACGCTGGACTGGAATGTGGTTTAATCGGAAATGTTTATCCTGATATGGAAATGATTTCATTTGGCCCGACAATTAAAGGAGCGCATTCCCCCGACGAGAGATTAAATATCGATTCTGTGAAGAAATTCTGGGATTTAACAATTGAAGTGTTGAAAAGAATACCTGTTGATAATTAAGGACGGGTCAAAATCCTGCCGCAAGCCCTATTCTGATCCTTGGATTGGAATAAGGTGAATATAACTCTTCGTTGAAATTCCATAAAACTTCAATATACAGATACGATCTTTCACTGATCATCTGACGCAGGCCACCTCCTAAAAATATACCTGTCAGGCTGATCTGTTCTTTTTCCTTTATATAGTAGTTTCCAAATATATCCAGATAATTGCCATTTTGATATGGCATCATTTTGAAATTATTAATAAAAATCAAAGGTTCAATTTCGGCATGTAAAAAGATATTCTCTATTACAGGTATCTCCGTTTTAGTTAAAAAATACCTTGCAAATACGCTAAATCCATACATATTTGATTTGAAATCAGATAACTCATTATTATCCAGGTTTAAATAATAATCATTGTATTGATAATATTTATAGGTCAAACCTAGGCCTGCAATCAAATCATCAGTCAAGGCATATCCCAAAACCGGAGATACATCTATGAGCGTTGATTGGCTTCCAAAACCAAATCCTAATGAACCGCCAACATATAATCTATCCTTAAAGGGTTTCTTCTCCTTTTTAGGATTATTCACGTTCTGTTCAGATGAGAACAAACTTACCGCAATAAGCAGGAGAGTTACAAAAACACGCCTGTTTTTTTTAAGGATATTGATCACCATTAAGAAAAAGTTATGTTTGAAAATTAGAGAACTCAATACTTTTTTAAATAGTATTTACTATCAAATTAATTCAAATAATAAGCAAAGAAAAAGAAACATTGAAGCAACAAAGATAAAAAAAGTCATGGTTATCAACTCAAAATAAGCAACTTAAAAAATAATGACAAAAATTAAAAAAAAGATTTGTTTTTTAGAATTTTTAATCTCTATCTTTGCACCCGCATTTAACAAATCGTTCTTGATAAAATTCTGAAAAAAGTACCACGGGAAGTAAATTTAATTTGTAAATTTGCAGTCCTTTTTCTGTAAGAAAAATGTGAATTTTTTTTTTAAATAAACTTGCAGGATAAAAAAAAGAGTGTACTTTTGCAGCCCGTTTAAAAAAAACGGGAAACAGAAAACGATACAATAGTTCTTTGAAAATACTGAAGTAAAGCCTAGTAGCAAATATCCGCGATTCCAAATTGGATAGTGAATAGTAAATCTTGAGACATCAAATGACTTTATTACAATGGAGAGTTTGATCCTGGCTCAGGATGAACGCTAGCGGCAGGCCTAATACATGCAAGTCGAGGGGTAACAGGTGTAGCAATACATGCTGACGACCGGCGCACGGGTGCGTAACGCGTATGCAACTTACCTCTAACTGGGGAATAGCCCCGAGAAATCGGGATTAATACTCCATAACATTTATCATTCGCATGTTTGATAAATTAAAGCTCAGGCGGTTAGAGATGGGCATGCGTGACATTAGCTAGTTGGTGAGGTAACGGCTCACCAAGGCTGCGATGTCTAGGGGTTCTGAGAGGACAACCCCCCACACTGGTACTGAGACACGGACCAGACTCCTACGGGAGGCAGCAGTAAGGAATATTGGGCAATGGACGCAAGTCTGACCCAGCCATGCCGCGTGCAGGATGACGGCCCTACGGGTTGTAAACTGCTTTTGTACAGGAAGAAACTCCCGCTCGTGAGCGGGACTGACGGTACTGTGCGAATAAGCACCGGCTAACTCCGTGCCAGCAGCCGCGGTAATACGGAGGGTGCAAGCGTTATCCGGATTCATTGGGTTTAAAGGGTGCGCAGGCGGAATGATAAGTCAGTGGTGAAATCCTACAGCTCAACTGTAGAACTGCCATTGATACTGTCGTTCTTGAGTACAGTTGAAGTGGGTGGAATGTATCATGTAGCGGTGAAATGCATAGATATGATACAGAACTCCGATAGCGAAGGCAACTCACTAAACTGAAACTGACGCTCATGCACGAAAGCGTGGGGAGCAAACAGGATTAGATACCCTGGTAGTCCACGCTGTAAACGATGATCACTCGTTGTTGGCGATACACTGTCAGCGACTGAACGAAAGCAATAAGTGATCCACCTGGGGAGTACGATCGCAAGGTTGAAACTCAAAGGAATTGACGGGGGCCCGCACAAGCGGAGG
>JAGVPB010000091.1 GCA_020052415.1 Bacteroidales bacterium
CTGCTGTAAATTTTCGTCTTTTTGCTTTCATTTTTCCACTGTTAAAATTACTCTTTTTTTATCCTTAACCAGTGGTCGGAATTTTGGGGAGTATTATATCTTTCTTTATATCTTTATGCTCGCTACTTATGTGTTTAATGAACTTTATTATGTCAAATTTCAAACTTTTGCCTTTACAATAGGGGCAAATTATTTTTTTCTCTTTTAGCATTATTTCATTTTTTTGTAAGTGAATAGTAGCAGCATTTTTTAAATTTATTAATAATTATTTTACACCCCTTCACCCTGTAAACAAAGATAAGCGTCATAAATTTTTTTAGCAAGAAAAAAGAAAATTATTTTTATTTATTATTAATTGATTTTCAAAGGTATAAAAATAATTTGGCTTACCCTTTGGCCTACCTATCGTCTTTTTTCTTGCTAAGCATAAATCCAAAATAAGCATTTGCATTGTACGGTTAGCCTGGCTATGTCCCAATTTCGCCATGCTTATTTTAGATTTATTAAAAATTCATGACCGGCTAAAAGAGATGTTTACAGGGTAAAGGTGTCTTTTGTGCAGGTTTATAGATTTGATCGGAAACTTTCGCCGTTGTGCGCTGCAATTTATTCTTATATGCTTTAATTGGGGGACAGGACGTCATCGCCTGGCAATGAATCCTATTTAATGAAGGTGAAGAATCAATATTTATTTAAATGAATAGCTTTAAAAACTGGATTAAAAAATATTCAATTTTTGTCCTTGTAACTCATTGTTATATTGTTACTTACGAGCTTGTTTTAATTTCATTTGTTGTACCTATGTTGTACCTATCCTATAAAAAATGCCCGTATATATTTATTATACAGGCATTTACATTTTATATATGCGATCCCAGAAGGAGTCGAACCCTCAACCTCCTGATCCGTAGTCAGACGCTCTATCCAATTGAGCTATGGGACCTGTTGATTTAAGATTTCAGATTTTTGATATATGATTTTTGATGTATGATGGAATATTTTATCCCTCCTTTTCTAAAATCATTAATCTGCATCTGATTACGGCGGCAAAATTATAAAATATTATCGTTTCAAAAATATTGATGTAAATATTCATATTGAACATTGTAATAGAAATAAATCATAAACATCATACTTTTGTAAATTCAGTTGTGATAAACACGGAATTATAAAGTTTATCAGCAATCTAATTCTTACAACGAGAGTTTAAGGGTAAATAGAATTTATAAAAATCGCCTGATCAAGGTATAAATTGTTAAGAATAAATATGATAAAACCTGATTTTACAGTTTCTGATAAAGTGTTTGAAATTATACTTAAAAATTATACTGAAGGCACCCTTGCCTTTAAGTATTATTATACGCATTGTGTAAAAGTAGCAGAGCTGGCGGTAAAAATAGCACAACATAACGCACATTTGAATCCTGACATTGACTTTGTAATATCGGGAGCAATGCTTCATGATATTGGTATAATAAAAACGAACGCTCCTGAAATTGGTTGTTTTGGTGAGTTCCCTTATATTTCACATACTTACCTCGGACGGGAAATGCTTGAACAGGAAGGTTTATTTGACCTTGCACCCGTGTGTGAAAGGCATGTCGGTACAGGGCTTTCAAAAGAGGATATCATTAACTCGGGGTTTCCTCTTCCCTTGCGGGATATGATCCCACTTTCAATTGAAGAAAAGCTGATCTGCTATGCAGATAAATTCTATTCCAAATCAGATAAACACCTCACTGTTCCAAGGTCACCTGAAAAAATAAGGAAGAAGATCGGGAAATACGGGGGAAATAAACTACGGCAGTTTGAGGAATTGGTGGATTTGTTTGGTATAGACTACATATATGAATAAACTGATAGTGTTCGCTGGAATTATAAAATGACAAGATATAAATATACATTCTTCCTCAGAAATAATGAAAAATAAAAAACACAAAATAAAAAACGCTTAAGTGCTGAAATGCACTGGACAAAACTTTTACATTGTTCATTGATTATTATGTGTTATTCATTCTTGATATTTCGAAAGGGAAAAATTTTCCTTACCATAAATATAAAAAACCAGGCGGGAATCCCGTCTGGCCGACAAGATTCCCGCCCACTAAGCCATCACCGTAGTGATTGATTCGTGCCAGGTTACGGTTATTGTGGCGTGCTCATTACAGTTTTCACCTTGCGGATCTGCCTTATTTGAGTTGAGTTTAGTCAGAGTTAACCGTTGCCGGTATTCCCTGATTCAACCGTAACTTTTCACGTTCCCTGTGAATTGATTTCCGTGCGGATTTCGCTTCGCAGTTCGAACCCGGTCAGTTAAACCTTGCGGCTTAAGTTTTCCGAATTCCCGGCCTTCTCAAGCTGTCGTGCTCATGCCTGGTTCCTAAAAACCTTACATCTGCCGTGCTTAATCTTAGGAATAGCTTTCTTGCGATCACTTTTCCAAGAACCACCTGATTTTAAGGCTGAATTATATCGGGCCGACAACCTAATGCCCGTCCCTCAATGAATTCCGGATAACGTTGCTGTTTACTGTTTCCAATATTTAGCTTTTTTACCCCTGACGATCCAAGCCTGCCTTTTATCCCTTGCCTGGTGAAACAAAAGTAGTTTAATCATATTACCGAAGTCAAGTTTTTAAACCTTTAGATATTCACAGGTTTTACACACGAGTTATTAACAATTGTTTATAAAGTTGATCAGGAAATATACCGATTAAAATAGATTATTTTTTTACAGACTGCAGAATTTCTATATCTTTCGAAACAGACCTGCCCGACTCATCAATTACTGTTACCCGGTGTTTACCGAATGAAGGCTGAACTGATATTTGATGAATACCGCCGGTCATTCCGATAAATTCATTGTCAATATGCCAGTATATTGTTGAATTTGAATTTCGATGTGCTACTTCCAAAATAATTGATCCTAATGTTCCATCAAGATCGACTGGTAGGTATAATCTATTATTCTCACCCGGATAAATAAACTCCATTGGATTAACTGAACTTCCGGTTCCGCATCCGGCATAAAGGGGCGGGAGGCTCAGGTATAATGGATTACCCCTTTTATAAAACCATTCCATAACCGGTGGTAAAATAAACCATGACTGATGGGTCATCTCCAAAGGGTCGTAACAATCATCAGTAACTCTGAATTGCCTTGTCTTATCGAGATGAATCAAATGATGATACGGGCAGGGCGGAGTTTTTATTCCGGAAACCGGAATCCAAACCGTATCAACAGTTTCACAATACTGGTTTACTCTGTGTCCGCTTTGCCGGCAGACGGCAATTCTGGTCATGTGGTCATAAGGGGGTTCGAACCAGGAAGTTTCCGGCAAAACATTAAATATATCGAATAGAATTGGTGCTGCCGCGGAAATACCAGTGATTCCGCTCCTTCCCTCTCCATCGGCATTTCCAACCCAGACAGCTACAATGAATTCAGGTGTGGTTCCCAAAGCCCATGCATCCCTGAAACCAAAACTGGTCCCGGTTTTCCAGGCAATTTTATTTGAGGATGAATAAGTTCTCCATCCCGTATAATCCTGCGGCCTCGAAACTTCAATCATTGCCTTAAAAGTGAACCAGACCGAAGCTGTACTGATAATTCCGTGTTTTTCTAATGATTTTTTTTTATGTGCGGAATCATCTGACTCTTGCTTTTTATTTACATAAACCGCCTGATGCCAGTCTTCCAGATCGTACAAACCGCTGTTGCCTGCGAAATGATTCAAGGTCCTGGTCAATCCTGAATAGGCTGTAACCAAATCCCAGAGTGTGGTCTCTGCACCTCCTAGAATCAGGGATAAACCATAGTGATCGGGTGGCTTTGTTAGTGTTGTAAATCCACAATCAATCAGCTTATCGTAGAAATGCTGGACACCAAATTGCTGAAGCATCCTGACCGCCGGAACATTCAATGACCGGTAAAGTGCCTTACCTGCCGGAACCGCCCCTGAAAATGTCCGGTCAAAATTATTGGGAGTCAACCCGGTAAACTGAGTCGGAATATCAGGAATAAGTGTATTTGGGAGAATTTCACACGCATTCAGCATTGCTGAATATAAGAGAGGTTTCAGAATGCTACCTGAACTGCGGGATGCAATTATAATATCAACATCATTTCCGTGGGAGGTTTCACCAGATTTTTTCGTATTGCCGACATAAGCCAGAACATTACCGGTTTCAACTTCAATGACAATCGCTGCTGCATTATGAATTTCGTTAAATTTCAATTCCTGGTGATGAATTTCAACAATCTCAGAAATGGTTTTCTGGAGATTATAGTCAATGGTTGTTTTAACCCGCCGACCCGGCATTTCCTTACAAATCCTTTCTAACAGATGAGGTGCGGGTTGCTCAAGTGGAAGGGGTTTCCCAGGCAAATCTTCCATTTTTGCAAGACTACTGCTAACAGGATCAATAATTCCCTTTCCCGACAACCTGTCAATTAAGTGATTTCTCTTGACAACAAGTTTTTCCTGATTCTTACCCGGGTATATTAATGAAGGTGCATTGGGCAATACTGCCAGCGTTGCTGCTTCCGCCCAGGAAAGCTCATCGGGTGGCCGGCCATAATAACGCCATGATGCAGCATCCAGTCCCACCACATTTCCTCCGAAAGGTGCATTGGCAGCGTAAAGTGCAAGGATGGTGCTTTTTGAGTATTTGATTTCAAGCCGGGTAGCAAGTACCATTTCAATCATTTTTTCAAATATGGTCCTTGGTTTGCCTTTGCGGGAAAGTCTTATCACCTGCATGGTAAGGGTACTTCCTCCTCTGACAATTTCCCCGGATTTAATATTCGTAATGGCAGCCCTGAATAAAGACACCAGGTTTACACCGGGATGATAAAAAAAATATCGGTCTTCAAATTGCAAAATAGCATCTTTGAATTTTCCCGGAACATGATCATTGTAAGGGAATCGCCATTGTCCGTCAGTAGCTATTTTTGCACCGATCAGCACTCCATCCTTATCCTCTATGACGGTACTGGCAGGATCAGTGAACAGCCTCTCAGGCAAACAGAAAATATATTCAATAACTAAAATCAGAGAGAGTAGCAGTACCGTTATTTTTAGCATCCTTCTGAATTTTATCTTACCTGAACCAATAGCCATTGTCGGATTCTTTATCTGAATACGCGGATATTAAATTGATTTATCAGAATTTTAATCCTATCCTTTAAGGATTTCCAGTCTTGACTACTTCGACCCACCTGCCTGGAATCCTTGCGTTGATTGAGTTATCGTACATCGCCTCACAGGAAACTGCCGGCAAGTAATACCTGCCAATATAGGCAGCATTCAATACGACAGTGAATATCTTCTTTTCACTACCAATTCCAAAAAAAGTATTCACCCGGTCATCCCGGATATCAAGATATTCCGGCTTGCTGATCTCATGTACAGAATTAATATCTGCAATTCTCGTATTTATTATTTCCCAACCCGATGGTAAGATTTGAGTCAAAGCCATATCGGAATAATAACCATAAAGCCCTGGATTTGTAATTTCAACTTCAGCAATAAAATCAGTTCCCTGGGGTATTTTATCAGGTTGAATATCTGCGCCTTTAAGAGTTTTATAACTGACCTTCATTTTCAATTTATTCTCGGCAAAAGTCTCCTGGCCGGCGACCGGAATTCCTGTCAGAATTATCCTTGCATAGATAATTGATTTTCCATTATTCACGAGAGATACAGTTCCATCTTCTTTTCCCTTTATATTAAGCTTAATTTGCGAAAGCGGTAATTGAGTTCTCGTGGTTGTCTTTCCCTTGTTTTGGATATTGTAATCAAAAATCAACTCCTTACCAACCAGATTCTCATTCCCGGCAAATTTTGCCAAAGCCATCAGACAAAATGCAGTTGTTTGTGTACTATACCACGCCGGGCTGCTTATTTTTTTTGAAATATCGAGAACAAGAGACGCAGCTTTTTCTTTTTCACCCATCAGAACAAGTGTTTCAAGAATTATGGCTTTATCCCTTAGAGCTGAACCATAACTCATATTGATCAAATCGTAATCACCAACGCTCAGCGAAAGGTTTGCAATGAGTTCCTTTGCTGCTTCAGTTTGACCGGCAAGCGCATAAGCCGAAGCCAAATGCCATTTTGCCATAGAAGTAAGGCCGGGCAATTCTCTGAGACGGTTCATACTGCCAAGATCAGGCTCACTGGCAAGAGCCAGTGTGTAAAGGCGGTATGCCTGAGTGAGATGGTAATGGTAATAATAACCCGGGTATTTTTCACTGGACTGTTTCCAGCTCCTGGCAGCATTTTGCTGGTATCTGATCCATTTATCCTTTAATCCGGCTGGTAATGAATATCCTTTCGATTCTGCTTCTATCAGAAAATGTCCGGCATAACTTGAAACCCAATCGTTGGCTGTTATGGCATCCGGCCAATATTTAAATCCGCCGTTTGACGCCATCATCAGGTTTAATTTTTGAATTCCCTCTTTCACATTTCTGCTTGTATAATCCTTTAATTTCTCATCCATTTCCATGACATTTTGAAGAAAGAGCTGCGGGAAAACCGCCGATGTCGTCTGTTCGGAACAACCATACGGATAGCCGATCAGATATTTTAACCTTCTTCCAAAATCAATGGGTGGAATATTTGAAACTTCAATTGTTCCTTCGTTAGTACCGGCCATTCCTACCGGCGTATAACCGGTCGTCCATGATTCGCCGGGCTGAAGTATTTTTTCAATGTAATCGGTAACCGGTGGATTGGGATTCCTGACGTCAAGCTCAATATCGTAGGTTGCCTTTTCATTTCCGCTGGTTGCAACGATCGTAACCTTTCCAACTCCAAGATTTTCCGCCACCTGAAGCTGGAAATTGATAACCTGATCTCCTGTTTCATTAAACTGAAGTTGTTTTACAGATTCTCCTGCAATTTTAAGCAGGCTATTTGAGCTTACCTCAATACTTACATTTTTCACATTTTTATCCATTGCAAAAACAGTCACCGGAAGAGTAACAGTCTCAGCCGGAGCAAGGACTCTCGGCAAAGTACCAAGAATCATCAGCGGATTTTTTACGGGGACCGATTTATCGGCAAAACCATAGGCTCCATTATTTCCGGCAATGACCATGGTTCGAACCGCTCCGACATACCGCGGCATTATCAGCGTATGAGTCTGTGAGCCGCCGTTAAGTTCAAAAGGGCCGAGAAACATTACAACCGGTTTAAATCTGTTTGCCTTTTCATTTGGTTTGTTCAGGCTTCCGGCGTCTCCGCCGATGGCAAATAACTTTTCCATTTTTCCGCCATAAGCTCCCAGGATCAGATCAAATAAATCCCATGTTTTAACACCCAATGCCTCTTTCGCATAAAATACCGACCATGGATCAGGAGTTTTAAACCTTGTGAGGTCGAGCAAACCCTCATCCACAACCGCAAGAGTATATGTCATCGGCTTATTTTGAGCTTCAGATACTTTTACGGTAAATTCCATCTCCGGCTTCAACTCATTATTCATTGAAATGACAGGTTTTAAAATGGTTGACGGATCTTCAACATTTACGGGAACAATGCCATACAACCTGACAGGCAGATCGTTGGCCGTTTGAGCATGAGGCTGGATATAGGTAACATGGATATAAATATTGGGAGACATTTTTTCGGTGATCCTGAAACTTGCCCTTGTTTCTTTCTCTTTTTTATCGGGGATAATCCAGTAAGCATCCAGTACCTCTGAACCGGTCTCGATGCTAAGCAATGCTCTTCCTTCGCCACTTGTGGGAATGGTTATGGTTGCTGTTTCACCGACTTTATAAGTTTCCTTGTCGGCTGAGAACGAAAGCAATTTAGCGCCTTCAGGTTGTTTTCTATTATCCCGGCTTACCCACGATGGCCAGTCGGCATAAAAGACCTGTGTTGCAGAATGTCCTCCGTTTGGATCTGCGATCCGGATCATAAAACGTCCCCAGTCGGGATATTCGATTTTAAAGTTGTAATAACCCTTTCCGTTCTTTATATCAATTATTTTTGTGCTGATCAAATCTTCATAATTCCTCCCAATGTAGTTACCTAAATTTTCGTACGAAACGTCCCACCACCAGCGCCATCTGAGTTTGTAAAGCTTAACTTCTACACCGTCCAGAGAAACAGGATTACCTACATAATCAACTGCGGCCAATTGAACAGTATATGTTGAATCCGTTAAAAGCATATCATAATTATTCTTTGTTTCGGGCATCCTGATACCAATGAACTTTTTATAGGGAGCATAAGGAATTGTAAAAAAATCAGTACTGAAATCACCACCATCTTCAAAGGCTCTTATCATAAAACCTGCCTTTAACATTCCAGGCACTTGTGTATAAGAACCGAGATCAGCTTTTACTTTTGCCTCGCCAAGGTTGTTAATGCGCTCATCAAAAATCAGTTGTTCCTCCGGATAAAACGACCTGGTATGGTCATCAAAACAATATCCTTTGTAATTCTTAAATTCAGTTGGAACCGAATTCAATGTAACTGTCACATTAGCTTTCAGGTTTTTCGCAACGGCACCATGAAGCCACTTTATATTCAGGTTTCCCTGGAGGTTCTTGTTATCAGCAGAAATGACATCCACACCATAATCAAGTTTGATCTTTAACCTGTTGGGTTTTACGGTCTCGATTCTAAGGTTTTTCCTGAAATCGGTTCCTCCAACTCTGATATGGGCTGTCCAGATTCCGGTTGCTGCATCAGTTTCAGTTTTGGTTGTGAAATTATAAAATCCGTTCGTTCCCTTTGTTTTCATAAAAGTATTAACTACCTGCCCCAACGGATTTATCAATTCAAAATTCACCGGATGATTTTCGGGCAGCACATTATTTTTGTCTTCAAGAATAAAAGTGAGAAACAGGGTATCACCTGGTCTCCAAACGCCTCTCTCTCCATATAAGAAACCCTTTATTCCTTTTTGGACCACATCTCCTGAAACGTCAAACATGCTTACCGACAAAGAGGATCCGTCATCAAGACGCAGATAACCTTTTTCATTTCCTTTATTTGCGATCAGTAGGAATGGCTTATCGGCAAGCTGAATATCTGCAAATCCTTCTGTATTTGTTGAGGTCCCTCCTATTTTCTGTTGCTGAAAATCATAAATTTCGAGTTTTACATTACTTAAAGATTCTGTCGTCCTGATGTCAGTAACTGCGACTTTCAGTATTTTTTCGTTGATTCCTTTTGCGATGATCCCAAGATTCGATGCAAAGACATTTCGTTTTACCCATCTTGAACTGTTATAATATGAAATGTGGCAGGGATTATCCCGTTCCTGCCAGTCATACCCCGGTGGATAGTAGTAGTAGTAATCATAATAGTATTCCGAATAGTCGCCTTCATAACCCTCATCATAATATTCATCTTCAAAATCGCCGAGATTGTGATCTTTAGCAGTGGTACCTTCGCAATTAAATAATGAGTACTCCTTCTGAAATGACAACTGAACCCAATATATCGCACCCTGGTCATTTCCGACTATTTCGGTAAGGTCAATCGAATAGGCGTTCCATTTGCCGCCATCCATACCCGCATTGACATTTAACGGAACTTTTTTCTTTATGATCTGTTTCCCGACACGGTAGAGTTCCGACATTCCGTCAAGCTGGTTAACCTGCAGGAACTGGGTTATATTGTTTTCAAATATTTTAATTATTTTTAAATCAATAGCATTAAGATTTACCGCCTCAAATGGGAAGATAAGGCCCTCAGAATTTGGGACGATCACGCCCTGCCCGATGAGTCTGACTTCAGGTTTAAGCTCTTCAAAAGAAACCTCCATGTTATAGGGATTCTTCATTTTGTAGCCCATCACATTTTTTATTCCTGCTTCGATAAATACCGTTCTTGCTCCGGAAAGACGCACGGTGGGATAGGCTTTTACCAGGTTGGTTTCGATCTCAAATTTAAAATCCCCGCCTTTATCCAGTCTTATCATTCCATCAAGATTTTGGCCATCTTCAAGTGGATCTGAGAATTGAATAACCACCGACTGGGCGGGTTGCTGAACAACGGTAATTTCCATGACCTTAAAATCACCCAGCGCCGGAACAGTCAACGTGTCAGAGCCTTTTAAATCAATATTCAATGCGTCTCCGTTCCATTCGAGAATCACTTTACTCTCCACTGTCTTTCTTGCAATACTGTCAATAATAAACGGGTATTTATTTGCCACACCTTCATATTCCCAGCTTATGGGTAATTCGCTTCCATCCTGTCTTGCCGTTAACAACTTTCGAACATCCTCCTCACTCATAAAATCGGCGGTCAGAAGGTAACCGTTGAGTTTATTCTTTTCAAGGATTTTATAATTATAAGGATTAAAACCAAGCCGTGTTACCTGGAAAGATTGCTTAATGACGCTGAACTGAAAATTAAAATATTTCAGCGATTCAGGAACATCGAAAAGTTTATAGAGGGTAAATTTAACGTCATAAATAGCCTCCGACTGCAAAGGCTCATCTGGCCGGAAGCTAAGCAAATGCTTATCTTCATAATAAACTTTTCCTTTTATTTTTGGAGTGAATTCAAACAAATCCATGTCCAAAACTTTTCCAGCTTCCATACCGGGAATGTTCAATTCCTGCAGGAGCTTAATCCTTATATCGGATTTTGAAGAGATCACACCTGTAGTAAATGCGCTGATATAGGTTCCGAACTCAGGATTAATTTCGGGAATTCTTTTAGTTTTACCTGTATTGCACGAACTTACAAATACCAATACTGCCAGTGCAGTATAAATTACCGGATTGCTTTTCCTTTTCATATTGTTAAAATTTGATGTGGGTAAAGGCTTCTTGTTTCATGACAGTAAAAATATAAAAGGTTCTGCAAAAAATACCTATTTCTGCAAGATTATTATGCAACCAATTTCAGGAAATTTTGAGGTCAGGGAAATTATAAGAAAAGTTCAGACCGGAAATTATCGGGAATCATAAATCTTATGACCGCCGGACCAGGTTGACAACACCTGGATAAAAGGAACAGAATCAAGCTTAACCGACATTATATCTTTATCGAGAATGACAAAATCGGCAAATTTTCCTACCTCGATACTGCCTTTGATATTTTCTTCAAATGCAGATTTGGCCGCCCAGATGGTCATTCCGCGCAAAGCTTCTTCACGCGTCAGGGCATTTTCAATCTGAAATCCGCTTTCAGGTTTGCCATTAAGATCCATGCGTGCAACAGCAGCATAAAAGGTATTAAGAGGATTAATGCTCTCAACCGGAAAATCAGTCCCCAACGGAATCCATCCATTTTGATTGAGGAGCTTTTTATAAGCATAAGCCCCCTTTAGCCGGTCTGAACCAATCCTGTCTTCAGCCCAATACATATCGGAAGTGGCATGTGTCGGTTGAACCGAAGGTATGACCGAAAGCTCACCGAACAATTTAAAATCTTCCGGATGTACAACCTGAGCGTGTTCGATACGCCACCTCAAATCGTTCTTACCCTTAAGAAACTTGGAATAAAGTTCCAAAACAAATCTATTTCCCGCATCTCCAATAGCGTGAGTATTTACCTGGAAACCATTTTCCAGCGCCAGCTCACATATCTTTTGATAATATTCCGGTTGAAACATAAACAGTCCGGTATTCTCCGGATGGTCCGAGTAAGGTTCCAGCATTTTTGCACCTCTTGAACCTAATGCACCGTCAGCATAAAGTTTAACCGAACGTACGGTTAAATATCCGGTAGAATAAACTCCTTTTTTAAGATAAGAATTTATGCCTGACTCTGTTGGATTGACCATCGCATAAATACGCATATTCAATGAACCTTCCTGTTGCATTTTATCAATCAGATCTATGGTATCTTTTCCTAATCCGGCATCCTGTACGGAGGTTAAACCAACAGAAAAGCAATTTTTTTCCGCTTCCTGAAGAGCGCGCCGTTGCATACTCACCGTTGGTGCAGGAATAATTTTTGCAATAATTTCCAATGCGTTATCAATCAGCAATCCCGTTGGTTCGCCTTCTTCGAGTTGAATTTCACCGCCATAGATTTTGGTTTGTGCAGTAATACCAGCCCTTTTCAGCGCTTCCGAATTTACAATTGCAGCATGGCCATCAATCCTTGTCAGAAAAACCGGCTTATCAGGAAATGCAATGTCAAGTAACTCCTTTGTCGGAAATTCTTTTAAGTTCCAGTCATTCTGATCCCAGCCCCTGCCCTCAATCCATTCGGAAGGAAATTCTTCTATATGTCTTTGAACTCTTGTGATCACCTCTTCAAATGATAAAGTACCGGTAAGATCAGCTGATTTGATCTGATCCATTGCATAGCCGTAAAAATGGCAATGCGCATCTATAAAACCAGGATAAACAGGTTTTCTGTCAGCATCAACTATGATGTCGGATTCGTAATTATTCAGAATTAAGGAATCGGAACCAACTGCTTTAATTTTCCCATCTATGATAGCAAAAGCCTGACTGATATCAAAATTATCATTGACTGTATAGACTACTGCATTATGTACGATCAGGTCAACTTTTTCTTTTTGGTTACAAGCATTCATCATCAAAACAGAAATAAGTAAAATGAAAAGCGTTTTGTTCATTATCCAAGGATTTAGGCAAAAATAAGTATTATTTAGTAATTTTGCCGGCCTGTATCAGTAGCCTGTCCTATCGCTTTTTTTCGCCACAAGCGGAGAGAGGAGGAAAGTCGGGACAACACAGGGCGCCGTACTTCCTAACGGGAAGGTTCCGTCAACTGACGGAAACAGAGAGTGCCACAGAAAATAACCGTCCCGCCGTCGGCGGGATAAGGGTGAAAATGTGAGGTAAGAGCTCACGTCGCGGTATGGCGACATACCGGGAGGGTAAACCTTACGGGTTGAAAGGCCAAATATACCAGGGCTTGAGGGCTGCCCGCCCGATCCTGAGGGGTTGGCCGTTAGAATCCCGCAGTGATGCGGGAACCAGAGAAATGATAGGACACGACAGAATCCCGCTTACAGGGCTGCTGGTACTTTTTTTTTTAAGAAAATTCACAACCGTTCGGATAGAATATCAGGCGCTGGCTTCTGGTTGCTGGTTACTTGTAAAAATAAAAAACAGAATAGAAGGAAATATTCACCAGCAACAAGTAACCAGTAACAAGTAACCAAAAAGTTTTGAAATTTCAGTTTAAAGAACCTTATTCTATGTTTACCGGATTCTTCACCTTTTCCTTCAACAGTGCATAATCCACTACTTCTATCATCTGATCTACATAATGGAAGGTAAGGCCTTCGCGGTATTTTTCTTTGATATCAATAATGTCCTTTTTATTTTCAACAGATAAAACAATGTCCGTGATCTTTGCCCGTTTGGCAGCCAGAATTTTTTCCTTAATACCTCCTACCGGCAATACTTTCCCTCTCAAGGTAATTTCTCCGGTCATAGCCACTTTTGCCCTGACCTTTCTCTGCGTAAAAGCCGAAGCCAGAGTAGTGAACATTGTGATTCCGGCAGACGGGCCATCCTTTGGTGTAGCTCCTTCAGGAACATGGATGTGTACATTCCATTTCTGAAATACATCAGGATCAAGTTCGAGAAATCCAGCATGTGATTTGAGATACTCAAGGGCAATGGTGGCCGATTCTTTCATCACATCTCCAAGATTACCGGTTAAGGTAAGAGTTCCTTTGCCTTTGCTGAGGCTTGCCTCAACAAATAATATTTCACCTCCGACAGCCGTCCATGCCAGTCCTGTAACTACTCCCGCAACAAGATTCGATAATCCCTTTTCTTTTTGAAAACGCGGAGGCCCAAGTATCTTCAACAGATCAGCATTGGAGATTTTTCGCTCATAGTCAATATTTTCAACGATGTTGATGACCTTCTTCCTGATGATTGTAGCAATATTTTTTTCAAGTGTTCTGACACCTGCCTCCCGTGTGTAATCATCAATTATTTTTTCAATAATACCATTTACGAACAACAACTGATTCTTTTTTACACCGTGTTCTTTAAGCTGTTTCAGGATGAGATGCCGTCTGGCAATCTCTACTTTTTCTTCGAGAAGGTAACCGCTGATATCAATCACTTCCATCCTGTCAATCAGCGCCGGATGGATCGTACTCAATGTATTTGCAGTGGCGATAAACATCACCTTCGAAAGATCGTATTCTACCTCAAGATAATTATCATGAAAGCTGATGTTTTGTTCCGGATCGAGTATTTCGAGTAATGCGGCTTGCGGATCTCCGCTAACATTGGCACCAAGCACCTTATCTACTTCATCCAAAACAAAAACAGGATTCGATGACTTAACTTTTTTCAGATTCTGAATGATCCTTCCCGGCATGGCGCCGATATAAGTTTTGCGATGGCCGCGCAGTTCTGCCTCATCCCTTACCCCACCAAGCGACATCCGGATGTACTTTCGGTCGAGGGCACGGGCAATGGATTTTCCAAGCGAAGTTTTTCCAACTCCTGGAGGACCTACAAGGCAAAGGATCGGAGCCTTTAAATCGTTTTTGAGTTTGATCACTGCCAAATGCTCAACGATCCTTTCTTTAACCTTTTCAAGACCGTAATGATCCTCATCCAGGATTTTCTTAGCCCTTTTTAAATCAAAGTTATCCTTTGAATACTCGTTCCATGGCAGATCAACATATAATTCAAGATAGTTTAATTGCACAGAATAGTCCGCAGCCTGAGTATTCATACGCTGCAATTTACTCAGCTCCTTCTCGAATATCTCGTGAACTTCCTTTAACCATTTCTTTTTTGAAGCCTTTTCGCGCAATTCGTTGATGTCCTGCGTACCCGGGGCATCGCCCAACTCTTCCTGAATGGTCTTTATCTGCTGATGCAGAAAATAATCCCTTTGTTGCTTATCCAGGTCAACTTTTACTTTGTTTTGAATCTGGTTTTTCAATTCAAGCATTTGAAGCTCCTTTGTCAGTGAAAAAAGAACTTTTTGTGCGCGCTCGTGAAAATCTGATATTTCAAGTAGTTTTTGTTTTTCAGCAATATCTGTGTTCAGATTGGACGAAACAAAATTTACCAGGAAAACCGGACTTTCAATGTTTTTTATTGCAAATGCAGCATCAGAAGGTATATTAGGAGATTGACGTATGATTTGTATCGAAAGATCCTTTAATGAAGATATCAATGCTTTAAATTCCTTATCCCTGACAAGATTTTCAACTTTATCATATTCCTGAACCCGTGCTTTAAAGTAGGGTTCGGACTGAACCATTTCAAGAAGCTGAAATCTTTTTTTTCCCTGTATAATTACAGTAGTGTTGCCGTCAGGCATCTGCAAAATTTTAATAATATTGGCTACTGAGCCTATGGTATTCAAATCTGCTGGTTCAGGTTCTTCTATTTCCGCATCTATCTGGGCAACCACACCAATGAGTTTTTTATCCTTGTAAGCCTCTTTTACAAGCTTGATGGATTTATCCCGTCCGACAGTTATAGGAATAACTACTCCCGGAAAAAGTACTGTGTTTCTTAACGGCAGAATAGGCAATACCTCAGGAATTTTTTCAGCTTTGATCAGCTCTTCATCCTCAGAAGATAATAACGGAATGAATTCGGTATCGGTGTCGAGCATTTCGGAAATAAGGAATAAATTGTTTTCGCTCACTTTCATATTAGAGATTTCTGTTAACGGCGGTTAAATAAAACAAATTATTCAAAATTTCTTTTTCTTTTTCATCAAAAACTTTATTTCTGCGTGCATAAACTTTTTCTGCTACCTCAGTTGCCTTTTTAATATCATATATTTTAAATCCCTGAGTATTACCACCCCATGAGAAGGATGGTATAAACTGTCGTTGAAAACCGGATCCGAAAACATTAACGTTCACACCTACCACAGTTCCTGTATTAAACATAGTGTTTATGCCTGTTTTGGAATGGTCGCCCATAATCAATCCGCAGAATTTTAATCCGGTTTCGATAAAAGTTTTCTGTGGATAGTTCCACAATTTAACTTCGTCATAAGAATTTTTCAGGTTTGAATTATTGGTATCTGCCCCAAGATTGCACCATTCAGCTATAACCGAGTGTCCTAAAAAACCGTCGTGAGCTTTATTGCTGTAGCCAAAAATAACCGAATTATTGATTTCTCCCCCGACCTTTGAATAAGGGCCAATCGTGGTGGGACCATAAATCTTTGCTCCCATTTTCACAATTGCATGATCACAGAGAGCAAATGGGCCTCGGATAATTGCACCTTCCATTATTTCAGCATCTTTTCCAATATAAATCGGCCCGGTGGAGGCGTTCAATATTGCAAACTCAACTTTGGCTCCTTTTTCTACAAAAATATTTTCCCCGCCCAAAATTCTGTTTGTCGAACTCAGCTTTTCACTCTTTCTTTTCTTTGTAAGAAGTTCAAAATCCTTAATCAGTGCCTCGCCATTCTTACTGAATATTTCCCATGTTTCGTTTATTTTCATGGGTTCATGCGACATTTCAATTTCTTCAATTCCTGAAATATCCATCTCTCCTGATTCATCCAGATCTTGAGCTCCCAGGTGCAGGGCAATAATTGTTTCTTTAGTGACCAGAGCCTGGTTAGTTTTTAATTTTTTAATTTCACTAACCAGGCGGGTGCCCGGGCAAACAGAGCCGTTGATAAGTATATTTTCATCATTCTTCACGATTGGAAACTTAGGGCTTAAATATGCTTCCGTCAATGACGATGTCTTTGATTTCAGATAAGTTTCCCATTTTTCTCTGATGGTAAGGATACCGATACGGATATCGGCGATGGGTCTCATAAATGTCAGCGGAAGCAAATTATTTCTTCCCTGATCATCAAACATGATGTAGTTCATATAATAGTTTTGGTATTTTTAAAACAGATCATTATGTGTCATTTAATCATATTACAAATTTAGATAAAAATTGTAATCCACTAATATTAAAACAAAAAAAGCCCTTATTCAGCAATAAGGGCCTGTAATAAAGCTCATTTCGGATTAAGACTGGTTGCCGGCCTTTTTGTCAAAATGCTTCTGGTACCTGTTCTTGAACTTATCAACACGCCCTGCTGTATCAACCAGTTTCATTTTACCTGTAAAGAACGGATGTGAAGTATGTGATATTTCCAGCTTGATGAGCGGATATTCGTTGCCATCTTCCCATACGATTTTTTCTTTTGATTTTGCCGTTGATTTTGTGATGAATGTATAATCATTCGACATATCTTTAAAAACCACGAACCTGTAATCCTTCGGATGAATATCTTTTTTCATTATATTTTCCTTTTATTTTCGGGCTGCAAAAGTATAGTTTATCCTCTAAAAAAAAAAATATTTCTTTGAAAAATTTTAATTGATGAAATAATGGAAGTAGAGGATTCCAAGCAGAGAAATTAAAATAATGGCAAAAATTACAATGATCTGAAAACGGATTATTGATCTGCTTTTAGCCTTTCTGTCGTTTTCTTCGGATATTTTTTTCAGTAAATGCCTGATACGGATAAAGGCTGTATCTCCCTTAACGATATAATCGTAAGCTCCGTTTCGCATCGTATCCACTGCAATATTCACGTCATCCGAAGCAGTTAAAAAAATTGCCTGGGTATCAGGATACCTCTGTTTTAATTTCTTTAAAATATCCATCCCGGTAAAATCCTTTTCGAGGAAATAGTCGAGCAGTGCAATATCAGGCCTGATATTTATATTGTGCATAGCTTCTTTTCCTGTGGTATATGATTTTACATTTTCATACCCCATCTTTTCAAGTTCTTTATTAATCAGATTCAAGTAGAGAATATCATCTTCAACGACAAAAATTTTTTCAGGTCTTGGCATTTTTTTTCTTTTTAATACTTATTTATTTCGCAAAAATTTTATCATCTGTTTACGCAAACCAAAAAACACAAAATTACATTTTAACAAATTTTTTCAATATCCTCTTTTGCTTATTATTAATGCCTGCCATATAAACACCGGCAGGGAGGTCGCTTATATCGAGTTTCATTTGTTCCGACGGATTTTCGTATGTACCTGTCATAATTGTTCTGCCCAGGATATCAATTATTTCGACCTTTTCAATTGATGGTTCAAAGTTAATAAAATTAATGTTAATTATATCCTGAGCAGGATTTGGAAAAAGAAATATTTCATCCGAACAGGCTTCGGAATTTTCTGTAACTCCTACATAAAGCCCATCAATAAAGGAAATGTCGGTATTATCAGGATCAAGCCAGGGTTTAAGTTGGGTAGTATCTTCACTCCCATTTGATTCCCAGTGATAGGAAAACTTTCCATAGTAATCAGGTTTATCGGGACCGTAAACTCCGGAGGATTCGCAAGCAGAATACCCTCCGGTAAGCGTACCGATTATTCTTCCGGAATTGTTGAAAAGTGGTGAACCTGAAGAACCGGGTTCCGTAACACCCCATCCGTTTTGTGTTTCCAGCCAAAACACCTTCCAGTGCGATTGAACACCATTGCCGAACCAATTGGATGATTCAACCGGTTGGGAATAGGTAGATATTTTCTTTATATCACCTTCGGGATGATGAATTGTAACCCCGGAGTTACTGATTTCATTAACCGCAGACCAGCCATGATAATAAGGATGGTACGAATGAGGCACCTGCTGATCGAGCAACACCAAATAAAAATCCGAGCCTGTATTTCCGCGTTCACCGCCGTTGGCAACTTTAGTAGCACCAACCATCGAATATAATTCAGGCTCCTGAGTAGGATCCTCACAGGCAGGCGATTCATAATTGAAATAAAAAAGCCACTGTGCCAAATCGCTGGCAGTCGCATAATGGCCTAACTGAAAGGCACAATGATCGGCAGTTAAAATATAGGGTTTCAAATCATTTTTGGCATTATTTAACAGCGATCCCGTGCACCAGAAAGCAGAACCTGAAACCCTTACCTGTATCCGAACAACGCCTGATTTTATAGTTTGCCAGTCATTGCTTTCAGGTTCACAACCAATATTGACCTCACAAAAATCGGAACTTCCAAAACCTTTCTCCCGGGCATATCCAGGCACTTCCCTGTAGGCATAACCAAATCCTGAAATATGTAATCGGGCAGCTTCCTTTTGAGTGTCCGGAATATTTAATTCCAGAATCACTGCATCACCATTAAGCAATTCAGTCGCAAACAACCTGTCACTTGGATTATTGGCTACAGTATAAGCGCCTTTTACCTGTAAACCCGTTTCATCATATAAATAAAGACCGGCACTTTCCGGCAAATAAAAAGCATCAAAATAAAGACTGTTTGCCCAGGCTCCATGAGATTTTAAAGTCAGCCTGCAAACCCAAATGTTGTTTGACGAATTTTCCCAGGTTCCGGCGGTTAATACATCAATGTCAACAGGAACAATTTCCATAAAACGATGGGGCAAATTCAAACTGTCATTTTTCTTATCCTCTTCACCCAGAGTTTGTAAATCGGGCGAAGGTATGGTGTACCGACGGATATATTCCGTTTGAAGGTTATTGATTAAACTCAACGGAACTCCACCCGAACTGATTTGAGATTCAACAATTTGCTGGAATATCAGGATGAAGGCTAAAGAAAAAATTGTTCCACTTTTCATTATGTGAAAATTACTGTAAAATAGTGCGTCCCGGATATAAAAACGAAAAACAAAATTGTAATTTTTGTCAAATATAAAAATAATTTGCGATGTCGAAATTGAAGGTATAACGAATTATAAACGGTTTTGTTAACAACAATTATTGTAATTTTGACTCCTTTAAAATATGCTGGAATGTTAGAGAAATTAGAGGCAATATATAAGCGATACAAAGAGATTGAAGAAGAAATGAATAATCCTCTGATCATGGCGGATATGAAAAAATACATCCGGCTGAGCAAGGATTATAAGGAGCTACAGCGTGTGGTGAAGGCTTATAAGGATTACAAAAACGTGATGGAAAATATTGTTTCCACCAGGGAATTGCTGAAAACCGAGAAGGATGAAGAATTCCGGGAAATGGCAAAACTTGAATTAAGTGAATTGACCAGCCGTAAAGATGTGCTTGAGGAGGAAATCCGGTTAATGCTTATTCCTGCCGACCCGCAGGATGACAAAAATGCGATCGTTGAAATCAGAGCCGGAACCGGTGGTGATGAAGCAAGCATTTTCGCCGGCGATCTTTACAGAATGTACGCCAAATATTGCGAGACCAAAAACTGGAAAATCGAACTGGTGGATGTAACCGAAGGAACAGCGGGCGGTTTTAAGGAAATCATCGTTGAAGTGAAAGGTGATGGTGTTTATGGCCTGATGAAGTATGAATCGGGGGTTCACAGGGTTCAGAGGGTTCCAAAAACGGAAACCCAGGGAAGGGTTCATACGTCTGCCGCAACAGTGGTTGTTCTTCCGGAAGCCGATGAATTTGATGTTGTCATCCATGTTAATGATATCAGGAAAGATCTGTTTTGCTCTTCGGGGCCAGGTGGTCAGTCAGTAAATACAACCTATTCCGCTGTCCGGTTGACTCATATTCCCACAGGAGTAGTTGCCCAATGCCAGGATCAGAAATCACAGATAAAAAATTACGAAAAGGCGTTATCGGTCTTGCGTACACGCATTTATGAAATGGAGTACAAAAAATACCTGGATGAAATTTCATCCCGACGGAAAACTATGGTTTCTACCGGCGATCGTTCCGCCAAGATAAGGACATACAACTGGCCGCAGGGAAGGGTAACGGACCACAGAATAAATCTGACCATGTATAATTTGCAATCTTTTATTGACGGTAGCATCCAGGAATTGATAGACCAGTTGCAGCTTGCCGAAAACGCGGAAAGACTTAAGGAGGGGATAAGTCAGTACTAATTTTGGGAAACTGGTTAATTAGGTTAATTGGGTTGATTAGGTGGGGTGCAAAATCATTTATCATGACAAAAAATGAGTTATTCGGATTGATCAGAAAGAAAAAATCCTTTTTGTGTATTGGCCTGGATTCGGATTTGGATAAGATACCGGCCCACCTGAAAAAATATGACGACCCTGTTTTTGAATTTAACAAACAGATCATTGACCACACTCACAATTATACCATCGCTTATAAACCGAACCTCGCATTTTATGAGTGCAGGGGCGTTGTGGGTTGGCAAAGCCTTGAAAAAACAATAACCTACCTGAAAGAGTATGATGCATTTACCATAGCCGATGCCAAGCGCGGAGACATTGGTAATACTTCGAAAATGTATGCGAAGGCTTTTTTCGAAAAGCTCGGTTTCGATGCTGTGACCGTTGCACCTTATATGGGAGTAGATTCAGTGAGTCCTTTCCTCGAATTTACTGATAAATGGGTAATTTTGCTTGGACTTACTTCAAACAAAGGAGCTTTGGATTTTCAGTTTTCAATCAATAAAGAATCATCCAACCGGCTATTTGAGGATGTCATTTATAAGTCATCGAAATGGGGAACCCCGGATAACATGATGTACGTGGTTGGTGCAACCCAGGCTTCTATGCTCACGGATATCCGTAAGATAATCCCCGATCATTTCCTGCTTGTTCCGGGCATCGGCGCACAGGGCGGAAGTCTTAAAGAGGTAGTTACTTTTGGGATTAACAAACAATGCGGACTGATCGTCAATTCATCGCGCGAGATCATTTTTGCCTCCGGCGATGAGGATTTTGCTATAAAAAGCCGTGAAAAAGCTATGGAAATGCAAAAACAGATGGAACAGATATTGATCGAAAATAAATTGATCACCAATGACTGAGAATGCCGGTTACTGGATTGACCATTTAAAACTGAAAAGGCATCCTGAAGGGGGATATTTCAGAGAGATATACCGGTCGGATGAAATTATCCATAAGAAAAACCTGCCTGACCGGTACAGCGGATTCAGGAACTTTTCGACTTCAATTTATTTTTTGCTTGAATCCCATGAGTTTTCAGCCTTTCACAGGATAAAATCGGATGAGATATGGCACTTTTATGCTGGTTCCCCTTTAACGATCATTTCAATAAACAACAGCGGGCAATTGGCAGAATGTAGTCTGGGAAATAATTCTGAAAACGGAGAGGTATTTCAGAATATAATTCCAAAAGGAGCGTGGTTCATGACAAGAGTAAATGGCGCAGGTTCGTTTTCGTTGGCGGGATGCACGGTTGCACCGGGATTTGACTTTGATGATTTTGAACTGGGGAGGAAGGATGAACTGATAAGTAGGTTTCCGCAATACGAAAAATTATTCCTTGATTACTGTATTCGGTGAAAAAGTTCAACGTGAAATACTTCTGATTTCTACCGCAAAATCATCCAGAAATGCAACCTTTTTATCTGTATTCCACAGATAGATTTTAAGTACTGATCCTTTCCGGATTTTCTCAGCAGGGAGTTCGTATTCGTAATTTATTTGCCACCAGTTAGAAAAAGCTTTTAAAAATTTATTGACTTCGAGGCCTTCCCACAAATAGGAGTTGTTGCCTTCATCAAGTGTAATAACCAGCTTGGAGCTGGTTTTGTCATCAAAATTGCAATAGAAGCTGCTTGTGATCAGGATTTTATCACCGGGTTCAAAAAAAAGTGAATCTACCGGATACCAGAAAGTGGCTGAATATTCGACCACCCTATTACACCTGGAACCACGATAGCAAATGCTGTCGGTGATTGACTTTTCACGCAGATACCAGTTCGGAACCTCATTTTCGAATTCGATGAAAGTTGAGTAAACGATTTTTTCTGATTTGGCAAGGGCAGATAAATCTTCGACTTCTGAAATACTCATTTCCAGTTTATCATCCCCGTAAATCAACCGGCTGAAATCATTGCTTTGTCTTGCATAGTAAGGAAGTTCATGATAAGTGAGTCCCGATAAATACATGGTGTACCAGTTATTCAGGAGAATGATTTTTCGGTTGGTCAGCGTATCGAAACTGAAGTGGTTATATTTCAGGAATTTGAATTTGCTTTCGTCGAACCTGCAGTAATATTCGCAAATACGGCTCTGAGCCTCGTTTGTGATCACATAATATCTATCCTCAAGTGTAAGCAAATGCTCAAAGATTACTTCTTTTTGCTTTTGATATTTGACTTTCTGAGCATATATCACCATTTCGAAAGGTTCTGCCAGAATAACTACGACTAACAAGGCTACAAACCATTTCTTAATTTGATCACCCGTTTTAATTACAAAAAATAATAACAGTAATATAGCGACAGGAAGGTAAGTAGTCCAAAAGGTATTGCCTGGTAAGAACCATGACCAGACCGCAGTGAGCACCGAGGTGATGATAAAACCCACCGCATTGGATTTATTATTAATAAATCCTTTAATCAACAACGATGCAGGAACGGCAGCAATCGGTACAAGGAATAAATAATGCCGCGGATCGAGACAAAGAGGGATATAATCGGAATAGGATATGGACATAAAATTTGATGAAAGAAATAATATTACCGCCGCAGAAACAAAGAAATAATAAGGGGTTTCCATTATCAGAAATCGCCGAATCCTGTCCCGGAAGAGAGCCGGAATGATAAAAATGAATGCCGTGAATATTCCCTGGTAAACAGTAAGACTAAAAAACTCATACGCAATCCGTTTTATGAGAATCAGTTTCGATTGCACATCATAACTGCAAAGATTCAGATAACTGTTGCCGGTTATGGCCTCGAAACGTTTGGTGAAGCTCCCCGTCAATAAGCGTATGATTATAAAGTATAGGACGAGGATCAAAAACCCGTATAAAAGAACATAACCCCAGAATTTCACATTGCTTTTCTGAGCCATTTCATTTAGAAAAATAAACAAAAGAAAAGGTATAATAAGAACGATGGTTTCCTTGGCTGTGAAGCCAAACAAGAGTGCACATACGAACAACAGGGCAAAAAAGCCCGGTCGGTTTTTGTGGGTTTTATATTTGTAATGGTAAAGAACATAAAGTGTAAGTATCATTGCAAATGCAAGATAATTATCGGGCATGATCTTACCGGAATAATGGATAAGCCAGTTGGAAAAGAGTGTGAGCGAAAGGCCGATGATCAATGTGACATAGCCTTCATCTTTAAGAATTTGATAAACAACGAGCAGAATCCCTGACGTTATAATGAGAGTTGGCAATGCTGATGAAAAATCGGAAATCCCGAAAAGGAAATAGGAAATCGCCGTAAAAACAATTAGTGGGGTTCGAAAAACAAAATGGTCATTGTAATCCAAAGACCCGTGCAATAGATCCCATGCAAGGCGGGCATAGTGCATATCGTCGTAGCCGTAAGGTCCGATATTGCCAAAAGCGTGGTATAAAATCAATGCAAGGATATGTAATATCAGGATAATTCTAGATCCGGCCTTTTGACTCTGTAATTTCATTGAATGGGTTTTATCTATGAACTACATTTTTCGCGAAACCAAAATTCTTCGCTTTCAAAAGTAACATTTAACTCATAATCCGCAATAACAATTATATTAAGCTGAACAGGCTGGCAATAAAGCCGGTTTATAATTTTACAAACCTGATAAATGTCGGAGAAGAATCCGGAGTTTTGATAACCAGGTAATACAATCCGACTGATAATCCACCAAGATTAATAACGGTTTCAGGCAACTGTTCGCTGAGTTTTCCAGACCTAAAGATCTTCCCCTCAGCATTAGCAATCAGGTAAGAATGACCACGACAGTACCTGCCGGTCTTATTTATTACTTTTATTGTTTCCTTTGCAGGAGAGGGATATAACACAAACCCGGGAACGGATTCATAATTATTATTAAGGTCTGAGATAACCGAAGAAAAGTATGCTTTGAATAGAATATTTTCTACCTGGAGTGTATCGTTAAAAACCGGATTTAAAGTATCAGAGATCAAACTATTTTCCTGCCATGAATCGAATTCGAATCCGTATTCCGGTATGGCTTCAATCCTGACAGGCAAACCATTAAAGTAAATCCCGGTCCAGGGATAGTCATCAGGAGTAATGGTGCTGATCTTGATGAAGCCTGTTCCCGGCGGCTCTACTTCGAAGGTCACATCAACCTGTCCTTGCAATCCGAAATGATTTTGAATATGATTTCGTACTTGTCCGGTACGGCAAATTAATTCTGATTGAAAAATTAAATGATTATTGTAAAAGGCTTCGAGCTGTGCCTCTATATTATAAGGATCGCCCCAACGGTAATATTCATTCGCCATTTCATCAACCGTTTGGTTGTAATAATTGTTATCAATTGCCAGAAGCACTGATGTATCATAAACAGTGTTCATCACATCAGCATACCGGTTGATAAAGTAATTTTTGAAGCGGTCATTCTCCAGGCTCTGAAGCCAGATGTTTATATACGGATTCCCGGCGCTTTGACCCAGCATATAACCGATCATATCAGTATTACAATCAGTCCAGCCATTCGGCTGCATGGCAAGTTCGAGATCAACTATGCAAAACCTCCACCTGAAGCCTGTCGTATTTGAACGATATATTTTTATATTGTTATAGGGCCAGTCAAAATTACCCATCCATGATTCGCCGATAATATAATCAGTATAAAAGGTAAGATCGAAATATTGATCCGCCAGGTTCCAGTAATTTGGGTCGGCCGGATCGAGAGCATCGAATGCAGAGTATGAATCCCAAAAGGAATCAACGGATCCGGAAATAGCCCGAAGTACACAACCATAGAAATAACTTAAAGACAGGATTTCGATAGAACCGGGCGCTGGATTTTCCAGGGTCATGAACATTTCATCATTGAATTTCTCCCGCAATTCATACAATCCGAAATACTGTCCGTTAATATAAACTGTTGCCGGCCGCCAGGCTGAATAATAATTATTGGTTCCGCTGCACATCATTTTCACCTGTGCTGCATCTTTGTAAGGGAAAGAGAGATACTGATTGCTTCCGTTACGCAGATAAAAATCGCTGTAAGTGCTTCTGTTGGGCCTGTCGGGAATAACGACATGATTGATTGGCCCGCCACCCAGAACTCCGTTGTTCAGTTCAAGCCTGAAGGAATGCTGTGGATTCGATCTGCTGCCGCCTGCACCACCATCCATGATCATACCTGAAGGCTGTGAAAAAATCAGGGGGTGTGAAGGCATGGAGTCGAAATATTCGACATACGCCGATCTTAGCCAGTCCTTATTGAAATTATCAAAGATCCCTGTGGGGCCGTAAAGATTATCATTATCTGTAATCACAGAAATGATGGGTGTAATGTGACTGACATCGAAAAAATATGTAGCTGCCTTTAGATCACCGGGCAAAACTCCTGTAAGATATGCCCGCGCTTTTAAAACAGTTGATTCATTAACAGGTATCGGCGAATCATTGTATAGTAATGAGGTGGTTGTCGGGTCGCTTCCATCCAGAGTATAATAAACATCAGAAAAAGCTCCGTTCGGATTGGAGATTGTCAAGGTAAAAGGTAAGCTGTAAAAACCAGAATTCACCGAGAATGAAACCGGCAGGGCAAAAGCTGAATAGGGAATAGAACCATTGTTAGTGGCTTTGGGTGTCGGAGGATCAAACAGAGCAGTAAATCCAGATGCGTCAGGAATATTCCCTGTGCTTATATCATACCTGATACAATCCACATCCAGGCTGCTGATCAGAACTTGTGACGGTGAATACAGATATATTGTCTCGCCATCTCCCGAAATACTGAAATTAGCATGAAAACAATATCCGCCCAGTGGCAAAAAGACAGAAGAAATTTCATCCGGAAAGAAGGAGTTCATGCTGATTTCGATATAATCGTAATTAACGGAATCGGTATAGGCAACATCAAAAGCCAGAGACTGAATATTTCCGGGCACAACACCTGCACCGAGAAGTTCTTCAGCCCTGATCAGCATCTGATGGCGGGCTCCCCAATACCAATTGCCATAGGGCGCCGGATAAGATGTAGTTGAGTTCTGAATATTCCCGGTTCCGATCGCAACTTCGTTAAGTTTCATGTTGGGTCTCACATTAGCCGGAGTTCCGTAATTGTTGTAACAGGCAGCCGGGCTCCCATCTTCAAAGGCATATAGTGTTGAAGCAAAGGGGGTTTCAGTCTGATTAAAAACCGAATTAGTAATGTAACCAGCGGAACTGTAAGAACAAACATTAATAAGAATGTTGGAAACCCCATCCCAGAAAAACGGAGTCGAAAAATTATGCGTATTCCATCCTGTAACAGGCATGAAACTACCTGTATTGACTACAGTTGTAAAAGGCGGCGAAGCATAACGATCTTTTGAACTGCAGAAAACCACCATGAAATCGCCGGGCAACAGACTGATGTGAGGCAAAGTCCATTTGAACGGATCGGACGAGTCATCTGTCAGTCCGTATCCAAACAGGTCAATTGCTGAAGAGCTCCAATTATATAATTCGATCCAGTCGGAATTTTCGCCGTCCTCATCAGCAAGGGTAAGGTAGTTTTTATTGCTGCCTTCGTTAATTACAACCTGACCGGTCATTATAGAGGAAAACGCAGTAAAAAGTACAATCAATAAATAAAAGGTAAAAAATTTTGAATTGTCACCTCCGTTCATTTCCGGGAATTAAAAAATGCAAATCTATTTAAAAATTCACATTAAAAAAATCATTTCCGGTTCTAATAACGGTAAGCTATGGCATTGATATTCATACCGGCACCGACTGAGGCAAACACAATAATATCGCCATCACTGAGCTTATGGCCTTTGAACTCTTCTCTTCTCACGAGGTCGAGCAAAGTGGGCACGGTAGCAACAGAATTATTACCGAGTTTCTGAATGCTCATCGGCATGATGTCTTCAGGAACGGAATTAAGATTATAGAGTTTGAACAACCGGTTAACAATTTCCTGGTCCATCTTTTCATTGGCCTGGTGAATAAGTATCTTTTTCACATCCGATAGGTCAAGGCTGGCTTTTTGAAGGCAATTTTGAATTACACCGGGGACATATTTCAAAGAAAATTCATATATTTTCCGTCCGTTCATTTTCAGGTATCTGACTTTGGGATCGGAACCGATTCGGTTGGATTTGCCAAAATACAGGTAATAGGCTTCATCAAAGGTATAGGATTCAGAAGCATGGGAAAGGATTCCCCTTTTGTTTTCATCGGTGGATACCTCAAGGATAGAGGCTCCTGCTCCATCGGCATAGATCATTGAATCCCTGTCATGCGGGTCGGATACCCTTGAAAGTGTTTCTGCTCCGATTACAAGGCATTTGTTAGCAATTCCGTTATTAATAAAAGCATTTGCATGGATCATGGCCTGTATCCAGCCAGGAC
Organism: Bacteroidales bacterium; assembly: GCA_020052415.1. Lineage (GTDB taxonomy): Bacteria > Bacteroidota > Bacteroidia > Bacteroidales > JAADJA01 > JAADJA01. The sequence continues at coordinate 28,173 of JAGVPB010000091.1, forward strand.
AGCCAAAGACCAGGTCATAGGCCACACATTTCGGATTGGAGATTCGTAGTTTATGTTTTACGCGTGCTGCGAGACTTGGAACCATATCGGTTTGTATGGTATCCTTGACCACATCACCGAAATCATGGGCAACAATGATATAATCCAGAGTTTCAGGGTCTGTTTTGGCATTATCAATTGCCTTTTTAGCGGCAATAATTGCAATATCAGATGCCTGCAAATCATCGCTTACATAGCGTCGTTCGGTAATTCCGGTAATGGCCTCAAATTTTTCGGATATTTCATCGTGGGAAGTATCGAAGGCTACGTTATTAAGATCGTAAAATATATTTGGGGCAAAATCAGGATTGGTAACAATCTCAGTCGGTATATAGCTTCCGGTTCCGGTTATTATTGTATTCAGGTAACTCATTTAAATAACAGTACATTTAATTATAATATTGAATGAACTTAAAAACTTTTACAAAGATAAAAAATCTATGTGACAGAGTTAAATTCTTTGAAATAACCATTAAAGAAGACAATAGTTTAAAAATACTCCTGAAAATTTTCTTGTAAGAACTTGTTATCAAATTGGATTTTAATTGTTAACCTATACATTAATGGGCATCAATCCCATGAAGCATATAAATCAAATGATTCATTGTCTTAAAAATTTCTTCAAGATATTCTTCAACAGCTTTCACGCTCCCGGGTAAGGTATAAACAAGAGTATCGGAAATAACGCCGGCCACTCCCCTGCTTAAAAGCGCATTTGGTTTTTCCGAACCGTATTTTATACGGATGGCTTCCATAACTCCCGGTATTTCTTTGTCGAGAAGGTCTTTTACAACTTCAGGGGTAAAATCACGGGCGCCGATACCTGTTCCACCGGTAGTAATTACGACATCCACCCTGTCATCTTCAGCTTTTTCGAGCAATATTCTTAATGCTTCAGGATCATCAGGTATTATGGTATGCTCAATGTCAACAGGGTATTCATTTTTCCAGAAATATTCATAAGTCAGTTCAATGATCCGGGGCCCGCTACGGTCTTTATATTCACCCCGGCTTGCCCTGTCGCTGAGCGTAATTACATGTACTTTGAACATTTTCTTATGGTACTCAACCGTATCACCCGCCCTGATTATTCCTTTTTTGATCACTCTGGCAAAAATGCCCTCTTTTGGCATTATGCAGTCTCCAACCTCTTTGAAAATGACACAAGAGGTTCCATGGCATTTTTTCCCGATCTGGGTAATTTCCAATTCCACATTGCCGATGATCAACCTGTCGAGAGGAGAGGTTTCAAACAGAGTCAACCCTTCGGTTGTAATATTTTCCGCGAACTCCCCATATATAATATGGCGCTTAGCATCTTTTTCAAATTTTTCAATACTGTTAGTTCCAAGCAGGCTAACCTGACGGTGCCAATGGCCTGCATGAGCATCGTTTTTAACTCCGAGTTCATCGAGTTCGATAAATTCGACCGGCTTTTTTATTGTGCCTTTTTTTTCGGAAATGTTTACCGATACAACTTTAAAAGTATTACTTTGCATTTGAGTTTAATTTATTAACCATTTGAATAAAGATAAAAGATAAAAGGACAAAGTAAAAAGTTCATATAAAAGCAATTAATTCCTTGTTTTGGATACAATTGCTCCTAAAATTTTCTTTAACTCCAAAGATTCTCCAATTAACCATTTTAATTCCAAATCTTCAGAATATTCCTGATAAGCTGCTTTAATGATTCTGAACCAATAATTTGATTCCCGCATTTCTCTTAGCGAGATTCTTACTTTGTTTTTTCAATCAATTTAATTTCACCTATTTCCATATTCTTATCAACCGCCTTGCACATATCGTATATCGTTAGGAGTGCAATGTTTACAGCGGTCAGCGCCTCCATTTCAATCCCTGTTTTGCCTAAGCATTTAGCGAGGCTCGTTACAACAACGCCATCATCGGTCAATTCAGCTCTCACTTCCATTTTGGTAATCTGAAGAGGATGACATAAAGGAATGAGTTCGCTTGTTTTTTTCCCACCCTGAATTCCCGCGATTTCTGCAACCGTAAGTACATCACCTTTCTGTATCTCGTTTTCACGGATAAGTTGGATCGTTTCCGGATTCAGCTTAATTTTTCCTTCGGCCCTGGCAATCCGAATCTGATCAGGTTTTTCTCCCACGTCAACCATATTGGCTTTTCCTTTATCATCTATATGTGAAAACTTTTCCATCATCATTTTTCTTTAAAAGTTTTAGAGACTGTTTTGAAATAATTTAAAATCTGATTTTGAACGTTTTACTTTTTGTGAGATTTTTGTGTTTTGGTGTTTTCGTGGCTAAATATTCCTGCCACAAAAACACTAAAACACCAAGTTACACGAAAATCCGATTTTTTAATAAGTTTCTTGCAAAAAAATTTTATTTGAACTCAAAACAGCCTCTTACAGTCTATCATAAATCATAAATCTAATATCATAAATCACTTCACCCTCCAATATTGCTGAACGAATTTACTGTATTTTCCGTTCCTGATGCCGGTTTTATTCCAACTGCCCTCATGATTGCATTTTCAATCCCGAGTTCCCTTACATCATATTCAATATTGCTGAACAGGCAGGGTTTGATTTTCCCGTTTGCCGTGAGCCTTAACCGGTTGCAGGATTTACAATTCCCGCCATCGCCACCGATAACTTTTGAAAACACACCGGATACCAAATCCATCTCCTTTATAAACCGGACTTTTAGGTTATGCTTTTGACAAAAAGCCTCTACCTCCTGAGCATCACTTTCGAGCGGTGAATCCTTTATTACACAATTGATCTTAACAGGAGCCAGGCCGGCCTTTAGTGCCGCGCTTATCCCTTCAAAAACATCCTGAATATCCCCGACCCTGGTTATTTTTTTGTAATGTTCAGAGTTCATCGTATCAAGGCTGATATTGACCCGGTTTAAACCGGCATCTTTTAATGGTAAAGCAAACTGGTCAAGTAAGGTACCATTTGTCGTCATTGATAAATCTTTGATTCCCGGGATTTGCGATATCATTTTCACAAGGTCAACTATTCCCTTACGCACAAGTGGCTCCCCGCCGGTGATCCTTACTTTATCAATACCCAATCCCACAGCAATTACAACGATTTCCCTGATTTCTTCAAAAGTCAGTATATCCGAATGATTTAGCAATTTAACTCCGCAATCGGGCATACAATAAACACAACGCAAATTACAACGGTCGGTAACTGATATCCTGAGGTAATTTATTTTTCTTCTAAATCTGTCTAACATGAACAAGTTCTCCTTTTCTTAAAGTGGTTTGTCCAACCGGAACCGCAATAAGCCCATCAGCTTCTGTTAAAGCATTAAGGTGAGCTGATCCGTGATATTCTAGTGGTAACACTTCGCCTTTATTATCAATCTTTACCGGAAGCCATGACAACCGGTCGGATCGCTTTCGGCTGTAATCATTTCCCATCGGCAAAACGATATTGAGAGGATGATAATTGTATCCTGATAATTTGTAGATCAATGGTTTTACGAGTAATTCAAACTGGACAAAGGAGGAGACCGGGTTACCGGGCAGGCCAAAAATGTACTGCTCTCCTTTCACTCCAAATATCGTAGGCCGTCCAGGCTGAACGGCAACACTACTGAACTTAATTTCGACACCAAGTTCGGAAAGAACCTTTGGAACATAGTCGAAATCACCCATTGAAACGCCGCCGGTCAATAATACTATATCGCCTGTTGCAAAAGCCGATTCAATCATTCTTCTAGTGGAAACCTCATTATCAGGAACGATTCCTGCATAATCAACCCGGACTCCTACATTTTCAGCCTGGGCAACCAACTGGTAAGCATTGCTGTTCCTAATCTGAGATAAGCCGGGTTTTATGTCAGGTTCAACAAGTTCATCACCCGTTGAAATAATTGAAACAACAACTTTTTTACTAACAAGCGGTTTTACGGCGCCGGATGTGGCAAGAAGGGCAATATGTTGTGGTTTGATCAAAGTTCCTTTTTCCAGAAGGATAGTATTCACGCGGATATCCTCACCTTTATAGCAAATGTTGTTTCTTACTTTTTCCCTGGCATACCTGATTTTGCTTTTGTCAAATTCTTCCACATCCTCCACCATGATTATTGTATCTGCACCTGAAGGAACGGGTGCTCCAGTCATAATTTTTGAACATTGATTTTTGCCGATCTTTTTCACAGGCATTTTACCGGCAGGAATTATTTCAATAACATCGAGTAAATTGGCGATATCTTCCTTTCGGCAGGCGTAGCCATCCACAGCCGACTTATCGAATGGCGGCATTTCAATGTCGGAAATAATATCTTCGGCGAGGATACGGTTGAGAGATTCTATAAAATTTATCCTTTCGGTTCCCACTTTTTGAGCTGATTGCTCAACTATTTCCAATGCTTCTTTGAATTGAATCATCCATTTTTATTAACAAGCGGCAAAGGTATAGATAAATACAAATTTGGTTTCTTTTATTAATATTTTTATAGTTTGTTATAGGATTATATTTTTCAGACAACCGATTGATAGAAAATTTCGTCACCCGGATATAGGGAAATGTACAAGAATCAGGAGGATATCATCAGGGATTGCGCTAAGGGAAAGCATAAAGCTCAAAAAATGCTTTATGAAAAATATTACCGTAAGATGCTGGGAATCTGTCAGCGATACTGTTCTTCAAATGATGAAGCCGAAGATGTAATGCTTACCGGATTCATGAATATTTTTACTAAAATCAAAACGTACAGAGGTTCCGGTTCCTTTGAGGGATGGATGAAAAAAACAATGGTAAATGCAGCTGTAGATAATTTCAGAAAACAAAAAAAACACAAGGATATTTTCAACATTGCCGATTATCAGGAGGAGCTAACTTCGGATATCAGTGTACCACATAATATCGAAAAGGAAGATATACTGAATATGTTAAGGAATCTGCCTCCAGGTTACAAGATCGTCTTTAATTTATACGCCATCGAAGGATATAACCACCAGGAAATTGCGAAAATGTTAGGTGTTTCGGTAAATACATCTAAGACTCAATTATTTAAGGCAAGAAAAATATTAAAGGAGTTAATTATCAAATGGAACAACGGAGTTATAGCAACTGTTAAAAATGAGTGACAATTTGAAACATATTGATGAATTTTTCAAAGAGCAATTGAAAGATATCAGCTCTGAAACTACAAAGGTTAGCTGGATAATTCTTTATCGAAGGCTTTTCTGGAAAAAATGGGGTCTATTGTTCAGCATCACAATCGTTTCAATATTAACTCTGACCGGAATATTTTTGATAAATGGATCAGAAAATTCAAAAGAGAATATTTTAAGAAATGATCAAATAGAAGAAACTCATGATTCAGATGATTCAATAAAAATATCGGATTCCGGTAGCCTGAATTTTACAAACATTCCACGTGAAAGATTGAATATTTACACTGACACGAACAGTATCGGACAAAAATTGCTTACGTCAAAGGATTCGGAAACTCATGAAGAGCTTCCAACGCAAGAAGCCACTCCGGTAAACAGGACTGATTTAATTTTCAAGTCTGTGGAGGAATTCACTTTATATGAAAATTTTGCTTTCACACTTACCTATATGAATTCCATTCCATCGAAGGGTTTTATTATGAACGATCAGCTTTATAGGAAAACAATCCCGGCAGAAGAGTTATCAAATGTCGTACATGATTCAATACCTTCAAAACCACCGGGGACCATCATAAATAAAAATATTTCTCTTGGCATCTACATGTCGCCCTCCTATATTGATAGGACTTTGCAAAGTGTAAGACCTCAAAATGGTTATATTAATTTGCGCAATGGCAGCGAGAATGAAATTCTGGGTACCGGATTGGGTGCTGAAATAAAATTTACTTTTAATAAAGTTTTTTTCCAAACCGGTATTGAATATGCCATATATGGAGAGAATGCAAAATATAATTTCACTACCCAAAATGTTGACTTTGAGAATAGCTATTATGATTATGATACAACCTGGGTATGGGTCTATGATCCCCCGTTTTATGGCGAACCTCATGTTTCTGCAATTGATTCCTCATGGATACCTGCGTTTGAAAAAATAACCATGACATCTTGGGTAAAAAATCGTTACCACTATATTGAAATACCCTTACTTATTGGAATTAGTGCTGATTTCAAAAAGTTCAACTTAGAAGCCGGAACTGGAATTTCAGTGGGCTGTTTAATATCGTGCAAGGGCTATTTACCGGATTTTGAAACAAATTCACTGATTGATTTGAATGCTTCTGCAAACTTTCTTGAAAAGATATCTTTCAATTATATCCTCAATGCTGGGATCGATTACAAGCTGAATGAAAAATGGAGTATTATTCTGAAACCGAATTACAAACGAAATTTAACATCAGTGTTTGATAAAACTAACGGAATTACACAAAAATATTCTACATTTGGAGTCATAACTGGAATTAGGATAAAATTTTAGAGCGTTGAAATCCTTTGCCTTTATATTGATCCCTTTGTTTATCTTTATTTCAACCCTTGCAATTTCACAAAAACAGGCAAACATCTGGTATTTTGGCGAGAATGCCGGGCTCGATTTTACTTACCAAAATCCTGAAGTGATTACTAATAGTAATATGATAGCAGAAGCGGGCTGCTCGTCAATTTCAGATTCACTCGGTAATCTACTTTTTTATACTAATGGAAATAAAATATGGAACAGATTGCATCAGGTGATGCCGAATGGTGACAGCATTAAAGGCACTTACGGTATAAATCAGAATTGCATAATTATTCCAATGCCAAATTATGACTCCCTCTATTACCTTTTCTCAATTGATTCTACTGGTTTTTATTATTCTTTAATAAACATAAGACTTGATAACGGATTTGGAGATGTTCCCATTAAGAATTCGAAAATCAGCGAAGCAGTAACTGATAAAATTACAGCTTGTCAGCATTGCAACTCAACTGATACGTGGGTAATTGCACATTTAAAGGAATCCTCTACATTTCGCTCCTGCTTAATTACAGAAAATGGGATTAGCCATGATCCGGTTTTCAGTACATGCGGAAATTCCATCCTTGCCGAACTTGGATATATGAAAGTTTCGCCATCAGGAGACAAACTGGTTCTTCCGATAAATTCATATTCGACCTTATTTGAGGTTTTTAACTTTGATAATTTGACAGGTATTGTTTCCAATCCCATCCTAATACCCAAATCAGACCTCAGTTACATCTATGGTGCAGAGTTCTCAGCAGATAGTAAAGTACTGTATATTTCGACCGGTGGGGAACATTTTCGCCTTATTCAATATGATCTTTCGAAGGATATTCAAACAGAGTTCATTAATTCATCTGTTATAATTGCAAATGGTAACCAGTATGCACTTCAATTGGCAACAGATGGAAAAATTTATGTTGCACAGGTTAATGAACCTTACCTTGGAGTAATTAACCATCCATCAATTTTAGGTGAAACCTGCATTTTCGAAAATAATGCTATTTATTTAAATGGCAACAATTGCAAGATGGGACTGCCAAATTTCAATCAAAGTTACTTTAACAAACCTGCAATTTCATGCACAAACGCCTGTGCTGGGAAACCCACCAATTTTAGTTTTGATTACAATTCAAATATTGATTCTGTAAAATGGGTTTTTGGAAACGATCAATCCTCGGTAACCGAAATCTACCCGTATATTGTAGATTGTAATTATAACGAACCCGGTTCGTATGATATTGGAATGTATTACTACCACTGCGGTATAACCGATTCGATTATCCAGTTTGTTACGATCTATGAACCTCCGTGGATTGATTTGGGTAATGACACAACTATTTTTACCGGTAACACTGTTACACTCGATGCCGGAGAAGACATGAGCCAATATTTATGGAACAATGGCAGCGAATCTCAGTATTTGACGACTTCCTCCGAAGGAATTTATTTTGCAGAAGTAACTAAAAATAATTGTAAATCAAGCGACACGATTTACATACAAGTAATTTCGACTATCGTAGCCTTACCGAATGCTTTTAGCCCAAATGCAGACAATTTAAACGATGTTTTCAAGGCAATACGTGCAGGTAAATTAAATGATTTTCAATTTGCTGTTTTTAACCGTTACGGGGAACGCATATTTTACTCAACCGACATTGAAAAAGGATGGGATGGTAAATTTAAAGGATTGGATTGCCCAATGGAAAGCTATGTCTGGGAAATTTCATATAGCATACCAGAACTGGGAGAACCAATCATAAAGAAGCTAAGTGGAGTTGTTCATTTACTCCGATAATGATAGATAAAATTTTCCCAAACAACCCATATTCAAATTCTTTCGTCTGGATTTATATAAGCAGTTTTATAATTCATTCGTGTTAATCTAAAAATTATCATTATGAAAAATTTACTTTTAATTGTTTCGGCATTATTGGTTTCGACCCTTTTCGGTCAAAACAATCCCCCGGTGGCAGTAAACGATACCGTTTATGAACCGGTTAAAATTGGCGAATTTTTTACCGTAAATGTAACTTCAAATGATTATGATCCGGATGGAGATAGCATTTCAGTAAAAATAGCCTGGGATAGTTACTCCTACACTGATTCCACCATTACTTATTTCTTTGACTTTTCCCTTTTCGGTGGGTCATCGGGAATAATAGAAATTAATTATAAAATTGAGGATGAATCTGGTGCATCAGGGACAAGTTCTGTGGCAAAAGTCGTTTTTATGGACTTCATAAATAATGGATTTTCATTCCTTGATGTCAACAACATCAGCGCTCGTTTTAATGCTTACGGCAACCACTTTTGGGACATGATAGGAGGAGAAGGAGCGCAATATTTCTATCCGAAAGGTGGCGAACTCCATACGATTTTTAATTTTACACTATGGCTTGGTGGTATAGATGAAAATAATCAGTTAAGAGTTGCTGCTGAAAGGTATCAGCAAATTGGTGTGGATTACTGGACAGGACCACTTTCGTTTAATATAAACAATGCCTGGATAGATTCTACTGTGGTCGCTAATTGGTTTAAAATATGGAAACTAAGCAAGGAAGAAGTAGAATATCATGTTCTGCATTGGAACGACCCAGGATATGAACCCATTGAAAATATACTTAACTGGCCGGCACATGGTGATCCGGAGATTGGTCAGAGTTTTTATCTTGCACCATTTATTGATACGAATAGTGATTCCATTTATGAACCTTTGCAGGGTGACTATCCGCTTATCCGTGGTGATCAAACTCTATTTTTTATCTTCAACGATCAAAGGTTACATACAGAATCTGGAAGCCAACCCATCGGTATCGAGGTTCACGGCTTTGCATATGCTTTTAATGCACCTGAGTATCCACAATTGAATAATACTACATTTTTGAGCTATAAAATTTTCAATCGCTCACAGCATACGATCGCTGATGCTTATACCGGTCTCTTTAGTGATCTTGATATAGGCTATTCTTGGGACGATTTTGTGGGATGTGATGTAACAAGGGGTGCATATTACTGCTATAACAGTGATGATTTTGACGAAGATTTCATTATGAATTACGATACACTATTTGGCTATGGCGAATACCCTCCTGCACAAGGGATAGTTGTATTGGGAGGTCCATACATGGACGCCGACAGTCAGGATAATCCTTTCGGTGGATGCGACGAAAGCATTAATGGAGTGGGTTTTGGCGATGGAGTCGTAGATAATGAAAGGCTTGGTATGAACAACTTCATCTATTTCAACAATACAGGTTCATATCAGGGCGATCCACAGTATGACTATCAGTATTACAATTATTTAAAAGGAATTTGGAAAGACAGCCTTGTCATGCAATATGGGGGTAACGGACATCCATCTTCAGGCGCTTATGGCCCTGCCGCACATTTTATGTTTCCGGGATTAAGTGATCCATGTTATTGGGGTACCGAAGGAATTCCACCCTATGGTCCGGTTGATTGGACAGAAGTGACAGCAGGAAATACACCGGATGACAGGCGAGGCTTATCCTCAATGGGACCCTTTACACTTGAGCCGGGAGCATTTCATAAAATTGACATTGCTTTTGTTACGGCAAGAGGTGATAGTCTAATTAATTCAGTCGATTTGTTAATGTCATACATTGATTCTGTTAAAACTTTTTATTATCAGGACCCGGATCATTTCGGATTTAATTATCTTGGGGAAAATGAAATCAGCCTGGAAAAAACAAAGGTAGAATTATTCCCCAATCCTGCTTCAACATTTATTACGATTAACTATTCACCAGCATCAAAATCTCCTTGTTGTACCTTTTATGACAACTTCGGGAAAGAAGTTTATTCCGAAATACTTTCAAATGCCAAACAGCATGTTATCCCGATAATTTCTTTGGTTAATGGATTGTACATAGTAAAAATAATTGATGGAGACTTAGCCCTTACTCAAAAGTTTATAAAAAGATAGACCCTAAATAATAATACTCCTGATTCTTTTAAAGACCGGAAATGCAATCACCGGTCTTTTTTGTTTTTATCCCTCCATTGAATGTAAAAAAACTTAATTTCGTACAAGAAAAACAAACTCGTATCGAGTTAAAATTTAAATAACTATGCTTGGCAAAGAATACACCTTTCAGCAAAAAATCGAAGAGTTGAAGGAGCGTGAAAAGGAACTGAAATGCCTCTATAAGGTAGAGGAGGTTATCCATCAGAATTTACCATTGGAAGAATTTTTTATGCAAATTATCAAACGGATACCGTCTGGATGGCAATACTCAGGAATATGCAGGATAAAAATATCTTTCGAAGGAAAAGAATTCAGAGAGAGCTATTGGGATGAAACAGAATGGGTACAATCATCTGATATTGTTATTGATGATAATATTTTGGGAAAGATTGAAGTGTTTTATACGGCCTTTAGAAAAATGGTTTCTGACAGCCAGTTCCTTCCCGAAGAACAAAAACTGCTCAATACAATTGCCAACAGGATCAGTACCTATATTTTCAATAAAAGACTCGAAAAATCAATTGAAATTCTCCGGAAACAAAAAGACGAACCTGATGAAACAGATCATACGATACTCACAGCTTCCTATAACAGTCATTGGATATGGCGAAAGAAAATGGTGGATACCATTGCCGAAAAACTCGATCTTGACAGGTTTTGTGTTAAAGGTATTTACCTTATCGGAAGTACAAAAAACGCCGATGCCGGTCCTGCAAGCGATATTGACCTTTTAATCCACGTCGGTGAGGAACCGGTTAAAATCAGTGAACTAAAAGCCTGGATTGAAGGCTGGAGCCTTTGTCTCTCCGAAATGAATTTTCTGAAAACCGGTTACAAAACCAAAGGACTCATTGACCTTCATTTAGTGACAGATGATGATATTCGAAAAAAGACCAGTTTTGGAGTAATGATCGGCAATCATACCAATCCGGCCAAACCAATTAAATTAAGGGACAATTAATTATGACCAACTGCTTTTTTGTAACGGACTTACACGGAAAACCCGACAGGTACAGAAAACTTTTTGAAGTGATGATAAACGAAAAGCCCGATGCGGTATTTTTTGGCGGTGAACTTCTTCCCCACAGGATGAAAATGGTGGAGGGCTTTGATGATTTTATCCTGGATTTTTTGTTTCCTAATCTAAGAAAAATAAAGGAGATTCTGAAGGAACAATCACCGGAATTATTTATTATTCTGGGAAATGATGATGCACGAAGCGAGGAAAATAAATTCATCAATGAAAATACCCGTGGGCTTATCCGATATATCAGCCAGGCTAAAATAAATTGGAAAGGCTTTAACATTTATGGATACCCGTTTGTTCCACCTTCACCTTTTCAGTTAAAGGATTGGGAAAAATATGACGTTTCGCGCTACGTTGATCCGGGGTGCATTCCGCCAACCGAAGGATTCAGGACAACGGAAACAAAAGAAGATATTGAATACGCTACAATACAAAAGGATTTATTGGAACTCGCAGGCGATGATGAACTTTCTAAAGCAATTTTCCTTTTCCATACGCCACCCTATCAAACCGTTCTTGACAGAGCAGGACTTGATGGTAAAATGATTGATCATGTTCCGATGGACCTACATGTTGGCAGTATTGCCGTTAAGCGATTCATTGAAGAAAGGCAGCCATTGATCACGCTTCATGGCCACATTCATGAATCTACAAGGCTTACCGGCTTGTGGAAGGAAAAAGCCGGCAGAACTTTAATGGTTAACGGGGCCCACGACGGTTTTGAACTCTGCATTGTAAAATTCGATCCGGAAAATCCGCATGAATGCATTCGGCAATTTTATTGAGAACCCTGATAGCCTTTTTTTTTGCCAGTAGTATAAAAGTCCCATGCAGCCCTTGAAATTTCTGCGATAATTTTTTCGCGGGCTTCATCATCTGCAGAAGAGTTTGAAACAAAAACAACGATCGTGAAATGATTGCCATCCGGAAGGGTTACAATTCCCACATCATTTGTTGCTGCGGCTATTCCGTTTTCATTTGTGCCGGAAGAACCCGTTTTATGGGCAACGATCGTACCTTCAGGTAAAAGACCTTTTATCCTCATCGGGCCTGTTGATGTTTTAGCCATAAATTTCCATAGCAGGTTGGAGCTCTTTTCGGTAAGAGCATTTTTTTGCCAGAAAATTTTCAACAATTGCAACATTGCTGATGGCCTGCACCAATTAGTAAACTGGACATCCCAACTGCTGTGCATTTCTTCTTCTGTCGCTGCAATCATGATTTCCTTTACTCCAAGGTCATGGACATGTTTGTTGACATTTGTTGTTCCTTCAAGCAGACGAAATAAAATATCACAGCAGTTATTGTCACTCTGTGAAACTGTAAAACTTAATAATTCTGAGACAGTCAGATCAATGTTACCTTCAGGATATTTATCTCTGACCGGACTCCAGGTATTCGGTAAGAGATCCTCTTTATTTATATGTATGTTTTGTTCAAGTGATAAATTGCCTTTATCAACCTCTGACAGGACGGCCATTGCCAGTGGAAACTTGTAAACACTTTGCATCGGATAATGATGATCATCATTAAAAATCAACGAATCGTCAGATTCCAGGTGAAGTAATGCCACACCAATTTCGCCATCCGCATTCTTTATTATATTTTCAATTGTGATTCTGAGTGAATCATTTTGAGCCGGTAAGTTATTAAAGAAAATAAAAATCGCAGATACCAGCAGCGAAAAATACATGAGTAAGGGTGAATACTTTTTCATAACGCAAATCTACGTTTTACTATTAACAAAAAACGGGGAGTTAACCCCGTTTCATATATCTTTATTAATTGTGCAGGATTTACAATGATGCTGCTTTATCTTTCATTTCCAACAATTCATAAGCCTGTTTAAGAGCCTTTTTACAATTTTCATCCGTCGGAATCAGTTTATTGGCTTTTTCAAGCATCGGGAGTGATTTTGTAAATTCAGCTTTTACTTTTTCCATTTCAGCTTTATATTTTTCTGCATCTGTCTTGGCCAGCGGCGTGACATCAGCCTGCATCTTAGCTGCATTATTGAAAATGTCTAATCCTGATTTGAGATAATACTGGAAAAGCAGTTCGTTGAATTTATCGGCATTTTCCTTACAATTGGTAATGCCGTAATTGCATACCTTTTCCATTTCAATATTGTTATCCATTTTCTTTAAGGCATTGGCTTTATACAGCAATGCGGTGCAAGCTTTATAACCCAATTGAGCAGACCGGTCGAAATAGGTAATGGATTTTTCATAACTTTCAATTTTAAGGGCGCAAACTCCGGCGTTAAAGTATAATGTAGTATCAATTTTACCTTCCGCCTCGTACATTTTTATGGCTTGCTCAAAAGAAGCAAAGCCTTTTTGGAAATCTTTGGCTTTGTATGCCTCCGCTCCTTCAATTTTATAATCCTTGGCCGATTTTTCCTGGGCATAAATAAATGTTATACCGCTTAATAATACTATTGTAATGAATAATTTTTTCATTTTATTTAATTGATTTATTTAAAAACTTAAAACGACACAAAATTAAAAATAATATTCAACAGATGCTTTTCTCTTATTTTTGTAAAAAACATTATCACATTGAAACAGGTTAAACAAGCAGGACTTATCTTTTGTTTCATTTTTCTTGTTTTACATAATTTTTTCCCAAACTGATGAGGATTTAAAAAGGCTTTATAGGCAATAAAGGATCTATTCAAAAATATTGGATACATGCATCTGTTTTACAGCGAAAGCATTACCGGTAAGTCGCACATACTTCCTCAGGAGGAATCAAAACACTGTATCAGGGTACTGCGACTGAAAAAAGGGGACCTGGTTCATTTAACCGATGGGAAAGGAAATTTATTCGAAACAAGGGTAATTAATGATAACGATAAGCATTGCAGCCTCGAGATAGTGAACGTTTTGCCTGAATTTGGAAAAAGGAATTTCGCCCTGCATCTGGCAGTTGCTCCGACAAAGAATATCAGCAGGTTCGAATGGTTTCTTGAAAAAGCTGCTGAAATAGGGATTGATTCAATCAGTCCGTTAATTTGTGAGAATTCTGAAAGACGAACTGTTAATTTTGAAAGATTAAATAAAGTACTTATTGCAGCTATGAAGCAATCGTTAAAAGCCTATCTGCCCAGACTAACTAAACCTGTAGATTTCAAACAGTTTATTCGTACAGAAACTAATTTCGACAGGTATATTGCATATTGCAGCCAAAATTACCGGGATGAATTAAAAGCTATAGGTAAACCTGGCCATGAAACTTTGATTTTTATAGGCCCGGAGGGTGATTTCAGCCTCGCAGAAATAGATTTAGCCATCAGTTGTGGAGTTAAACCAGTAAGTCTTGGCCCTTCGAGGTTAAGGACAGAAACAGCAGCAGTGGTTGCTTGTGTTACAATTAATTTGTTAAATCAATAATTTTATTATCCGGTAAAGGTTTATAGAATATGATTTACTGAATTTGTGGTATTGTATAATATTAATGTAAGGACTTATGAAATTTATAATATATAGTATTTTGTTACTTTTTGAATTGCAAGGCTTTTCGCAGAATTCGATACAGATTGCATTGCTTAAATATTCGGGCGGCGGGGATTGGTATGCGAACCCAACCTCACTTACTAACCTAATCAAATTTTGTAATGAAAAACTTGGCACGGACCTGAATCCTGATCCTGCCACAATTGATGTTGGGAGTGCAGAGATATTTAATTATCCCTTTGTTCACATGACCGGTCATGGTAACGTTGTTTTTTCCAACGAGGATATTAAGAACCTGAGAGATTATCTGGTTGCCGGCGGATTTTTACATATTTCCGATAATTACGGCCTGGATCAGTTTATCAGGAGGGAAATGAAGCGTATTTTTCCAGGGGAAGATTTTGTTGAACTACCTTTCAATCACCCTATTTACCATCAAAAATACAATTTTGAACAGGGGCCACCCAAGATCCACGAACATGACGATAATCCTGCTCAGGGCTTTGGAATTTTTTATGAAGGCAGGCTGGTTTGTTATTATGATTATGAGTGTGATCTCGGCGACGGCTGGGAAGATCAGGCGGTTCATAAGGACTCAGAAGCTACCCGTACAAAGGCACTGAAAATGGGAGCGAATATCATTCAATACGTATTCACACAATAAAACTCTGCAATTTTTTGCGGGAAAACAGGAAATTTCCGAAAGAAGCCTCAATCAGGGTAAATGGATTCAATTTATGTGGGATGTACTGGATTCGAACCAGTGACCCCCGCCCTGTCAAGGCGATGCTCTAAACCAGCTGAGCTAACATCCCGATGCTGCGCAAAAATAATAAAGATTATAATTTTTGGTAAATTATTTTGATTATATTTTATTACTTACTACTTTTGCGCCCCGATTCAAACATATATTATATTAATTAACAAAAGGAGTAAAATGATCATAGTACCTGTTAAAGAAGGCGAAAGCATTGATAGAGCTTTAAAAAAATACAAACGCAAATTTGAAAAAACCGGAGTTGTAAAAGAACTTAGGGAAAGACAAAAATTCACAAAACCTTCAATAATAAAGCGTGAAGAAAAATTAAAAGCGATTTATATCCAGCAATTAAGGCAGCAGGAAGAAGGTTAAATAATAAAGATATTTAAATTAGTTTTCAACAAAAAGAAATTTTTGTTTCATTATAAAGTTTATTACTTTTGAAACATAGATTTCTTTTTTTGTTTATGTATATAGACAGGTTCATACAATTCCTCCGGTTCGAAAAAAGGTACTCCCACAACACAATAATAGCCTACGAAAAAGACCTGGCCCAATTTCAGTCATACCTTATAACTGAATACAATATTAATAATATTGACCAGGTAAATTACCACATGATACGCTCATGGCTGGTCAGTTTATCCAATGAAAAAATCGGTAACCGTTCGATCAACCGGAAACTTTCAACATTGAAAACTTATTATAAATTTTTAATTAGAGAAAATTTGATTTCTGAAAATCCCCTGTTTAAAATTCTCTCCCCAAAAACAAGTAAAAGATTACCGGAATTTGTGAGAGAAGAAAATATGAATCAGCTTTTGGATGATATAGATTTTGGTGATGGATTTCAGGGTATAAGAGATAAACTCATCATCGAAATGTTCTATTTTACAGGGATGAGGTTATCGGAGCTTGTTAATTTAAAGGATGCGGATATTAATATATCAGGAAGGCAAATAAAAGTTCTTGGCAAAAGGAATAAAGAAAGAATTATTCCCATAACCGACCTATTGGTGAACTCTGTTGAAGCATATCTTTCAGGCAGAAAAAATTTAGTAAATTTTAATGAACCAAATAACTATTTTTTCGTTACAGATAAAGGAAAAAGAATTTATAAAGAACTCGTGTACCGTTGTATAAATTCATATCTTGGAATGGTTTCAACCCTGAGAAAAAAAAGTCCTCATATCCTACGTCATACTTTTGCCACACATATGCTTAACAACGGAGCCGATCTCAATGCAATCAAGGAATTATTGGGTCACAGCAATTTGTCTGCTACCCAGGTTTATACCCATAATACGATCGAAAAGCTCAAATCTATATATAAACTAGCCCATCCCAGGGCATAAAATGAAAGGAGATAAAAATGAAAGTAAACATCAATTCTGTTCATTTCAAGGCAGACAAGAAGCTTTTGGACTTTATAAGTGAAAAGGTTGAGAAATTATCCAGCATGTATGATGGGGTAATTGGAAGTGATGTAACCTTAAAAGTTGAAAACACGGATACTCCGGATAATAAAATAGCGGAGATTCGCTTACTGATCCGGGGAAATGATCTGTATGCAAAGAAACATTCGAAGACTTTTGAAGAAGCTACCGACACCGCAGTAGAGGCACTCAGGCATCAACTTACGAAGCGTAAAGACAAAATCCGGAAGCATTAAAAAATTATTTATTTTTTTCTTTGATAATTGATAATATGTTTTATACTTTTGCAGTCCTTTTTTCGAGGACTGTTTTTTTATGTAAAAAATTGACCTGCCAATGTAGCTCAGCTGGCCAGAGCTGCTGATTTGTAATCAGCCGGTCGGGGGTTCGAATCCCTCCATTGGCTCAGTTCTTTAGATATTGGGAATTAAAGTCGGGGAGATTCCAGAGTGGTTAAATGGGGCAGACTGTAAATCTGTTGGCGCAGCCTTCGGAGGTTCGAATCCTTCTCTCCCCACAACAAAGTTGTGAGTTTGAGTAAGGACTTGGTACTAACTGCCAAAAACTGTTATAAGGGTGATATTAGAAATAAAACTTAAATTCAATAAGCGGGAGTAGCTCATATGGTAGAGCGACAGCCTTCCAAGCTGTAGGTGGCCGGTTCGAGCCCGGTTTCCCGCTCAAAAGCCATTGTAGCTCAGGGGTAGAGCACTTCCTTGGTAAGGAAGGGGTCGCGAGTTCAATTCTCGCCAATGGCTCGATGACTCAAATTAACCGCAAAATATTATTTTGTAAATACTTTTAAACAATAATTGACATGGCAAAAGAAACATTTGATCGTTCGAAACCGCACGTTAATATTGGCACCATTGGTCATGTTGACCACGGTAAAACAACTTTAACCGCTGCTATTACATTAAACCTTCAGGATAAAGGTTTAGCTACTTTTAAATCTTTTGATGAAATTGACAATGCACCAGAAGAAAAAGAAAGAGGTATTACCATTAATACCGCTCACGTTGAGTATTCAACAGCTAACAGGCATTATGCGCACGTTGACTGTCCGGGTCATGCCGACTATGTAAAAAACATGGTTACAGGGGCAGCTCAAATGGACGGGGCTATCGTGGTTGTAGCAGCAACAGATGGACCTATGCCTCAAACCCGCGAACACATATTGCTTGCACGCCAGGTAGGTGTTCCTAAAATTGTCATATTCATGAATAAAGTTGACATGGTGGAGGATGAAGAATTGCTGGAAATCGTCGAAATGGAAATTCGTGAATTACTCAGTTTCTATGAATTTGATGGTGAAAATACTCCGGTTATTCGTGGATCCGCTTTAGGAGCCTTAAACAAGGAAGAAAAATGGATACCCAAAATATGGGAATTAATGGATGCTTGTGACAGCTGGATTCCTTTACCTGTTCGTGATATAGAAAAGCCATTCCTTATGCCTGTTGAAGATGTATTTTCCATTACAGGAAGAGGAACTGTAGCTACCGGAAGAATAGAATCTGGTGTTATTAAAATCGGCGATGCAGTTGATATTATTGGATTAGGTGCAGAAAAACTTAAATCAGTATGTACCGGAGTTGAGATGTTCAGGAAAATTCTTGACAGAGGCGAAGCCGGAGATAATGCAGGATTATTACTCAGAGGTATTGATAAAAAAGATATTTGCAGGGGTATGGTAATTGCACATCCCGGTTCAATCACACCTCATAAGAAGTTCAAAGCTGAGGTGTACGTTTTGAAAAAAGAAGAAGGTGGAAGACACACTCCTTTTCATAATAAGTATCGTCCACAGTTTTACTTCAGAACAACTGATGTTACTGGTGAAATGTTGTTACCCGAAGGTGTTGAAATGGTGATGCCGGGCGATAACCTTAATGTTGAGGTTCATCTGATTGCTGAAATAGCTATGAATAAAAACCTGCGTTTTGCAATCCGTGAAGGAGGAAGAACAGTCGGTGCCGGTCAGGTAATTGAAATTCTTGAATAACTTTTTCAGTTAAACAATATGATATAAAGGTATCCCAGAAATTTCGGGGTACCTTTATATACAATAATAACGTTCTTTAAATAGTTAAATACGGGTGTAGCTCAGCTGGTAGAGCTCTGGTCTCCAAAACCAGGAGTCGTGGGTTCAAGTCCTACCACCCGTGCATAATAATTGATTTTAAATGGCAAAATTAAAAATACAAAATTACGTCAGTGAAAGCTATGACGAACTGGTTCATAAAGTTTCCTGGCCTACATGGAATGAGCTTCAAAACAGTGCAATCGTTGTGTCAATTGCTTCCCTCATCATTGCACTTATAGTATATTTAATGGATTTTTCTTTTCAAAATCTTTTACAGTTGTTTTATAAAAATTTCTAAGAAAGTTTTAGTGTCTGTCATTATTCATCAGAGAATTAAAAATTTACATTTCAGGGATGACTGAACAAGTTAAAAAGTGGTATGTAGTTCGTACAATTAGCGGGACTGAGAAAAAAGTTAAGGGATACATCGAAAGCGAGATCAACCGGCTTAATTTGGGCGATTACATTTCAAAAATCCTGATCCCGATCGAAAAAGTGTACCAGGTAAGGAATGGTAAAAAAATCAGCAAGGAGCGAAATCTTTACCCTGGTTACATACTCATTGAAGCGGTATTGATTGGAGAAATACCCCACACAATAAAAAACATTCCTGGTGTAATTGGATTTTTAGGAACAAAGGGAGAGCCAAATCCGATCCGTCAATCGGAAGTTAACCGGATTTTGGGGAAAGTTGATGAACTTGCCGAGCAGGGTGAAGAAGTAAATGTTCCTTACATTGTTGGTGAGACAGTAACTGTAGTTGATGGCCCATTCAATAGTTTCAGCGGTATCATCGAAGAAATTAACGAGGAAAAAAAGAAGTTGAAGGTGATGGTTAAGATCTTCGGTCGTAAAACGCCACTTGAATTAGGATTCATGCAGGTAGAGAAAGAATAATCTAAGAATTGAGCTGTTACGCAAAGCAAATATTTATCTTAATGTAGTAATTAAACAAAATGGCTAAAGAAGTAAGTGGATTAATCAAATTGCAGATCAAAGGCGGTGCAGCAAATCCATCACCACCCGTAGGACCGGCATTAGGTGCAAAAGGTGTTAATATTATGGAGTTTTGCAAGCAATTTAACGCCCGTACTCAGGATAAAGCAGGACAAATACTTCCTGTAATTATAACTGTTTACAGGGATAAGTCTTTTGATTTTATTATAAAAACTCCACCGGTCGCAGTACAACTATTGCAGGCTGCTAAAGTACAGAAAGGGTCGCCGGAATCCAACAGGACAAAAATTGCTACAATCAGTTGGGAACAGGTAAAGGCAATCGCTGAAGCAAAAATGCCTGATTTAAATGCTTTTACAATGGAATCAGCAATGAAGATGGTTGCCGGTACTGCAAGAAGCATGGGCATTAATGTAAAAGGGAATGCACCTTTCAAGGAAAATTAACAGGAGTTTTAATAATTGCAGAGTTAAATAATAAATTGGTAAAATGGCCAAAACAAGTAGAAAAAGGAAAGAAGTTTTAGCAAAATTCGATAAGAGTACACCTTATCCTATTTCAGATGCGGTAAATATTATCAAAAATATTACCTATACCAAGTTTGATGCATCGGTTGATTTGGATATTCGACTGGGAGTTGATCCCAGAAAAGCGAACCAAATGGTGCGCGGTACAGTAGCCCTGCCTCATGGTACGGGTAAAACCATCAGAGTTTTGGTATTATGCACACCTGATAAGGAGGAGGAAGCTAAAGCTGCAGGAGCTGATTATGTTGGTCTTGATGAATATGTCCAGAAAATTAAGGGAGGATGGACCGATATTGACGTAGTAATTACGATGCCAAGTGTGATGCCAAAAGTAGGAGCACTTGGTAAGATTTTAGGTCCAAGGGGATTGATGCCCAATCCAAAAAGCGGCACAGTCACTATGGAAATCGGTAAAGCCGTTCTGGATGTAAAAGCCGGAAAAATTGATTTTAAGGTTGACAAAACGGGAATAATTCATGCATCGGTGGCAAAAGTTTCATTTACAAGTGAAAAGATAATTGACAATGCAAAAGAATTGATTCAAACGATTGTGAAGCTTAAACCACCTGCTGCAAAAGGTACTTACATAAAAAGTATATACCTGTCAAGTACAATGAGTCCTGGCGTTCAAATTGAACCTAAATCAGTTACAGTTATTTAATAACAGATTAAAAGGTAAAACATTTTACAATGAGAAAAGATGAAAAAAATCAACTTATTGATGTTATCACTGAACAGCTCAATAATAACAGAACGATTTATCTTGCCGACATTTCAGAATTAAATGCAGAAGATACGAGTAGTTTGAGAAGGCTGTGCTTTAAGAAGGATATCAAGTTGATGGTTGTTAAAAATACATTGCTCAAAAGAGCGATGGAGAAATCGGAAAAGAACCTCGATGAACTTTATGCCGTGCTTAACGGTCCTACTTCATTAATGTTTTCTGAAGCCGGAAATGCTCCGGCGAAGCTTATTAAAGAGTTCAGAAAAAAATCTGAAAGGCCGTATTTAAAAGGCGCTTATGTTGAAGAGGTTTCATACCTTGGTAATGATCAACTGGAAATGTTAATCAACATTAAGTCCAAAAATGAATTGATAGCAGATGTGATTGCATTACTCCAATCGCCTGCGAAACAAGTCATTTCAGGATTACAATCAGGAGGTCAGAAACTTACAGGAATACTTAAAGCTTTATCGGAAAAAGCTGCTTAATATTAAAATCAAAATTGAATTAATAAATTTTTAAAATTAGATAAAATGGCTGATTTAAAAGAATTTGCAGAAAAGTTAGTAAATTTAAGTGTTAAGGAAGTCAATCAATTAGCACAAATATTAAAAGAAGAATATGGGATTGAACCAGCAGCTGCTGCAATTGCAGTTGCCGGTCCTGCTGCTGCTGCTGAAGGAAGCGCTGCTCAGGAAAAAACCTCATTTGATGTTATACTTAAAGCTGCCGGACAATCAAAACTTGCAGTTGTAAAACTTGTCAAAGAATTGACAAGTCTTGGACTTAAAGAGGCAAAAGAATTGGTTGACGCGGCGCCCAAAGCTATAAAAGAAGGGGTTTCGAAAGACGAAGCAGATGCATTACAAAAACAATTAGAAGAAGCCGGAGCAGAGGTTGAAGTTAAATAAGGATTTTAGACTGTAATGCGGGAATTAGGCTGCCTTGCTCCAAAGGATGGAAGGTGGTCTATTTCCTTATTTATAATTTCATGTTTAATACAATTTATTTAAACCTAAAAAACTTATCACCTTGGCTACTACCAATGAATATAACCGTATAGATTTCGGTTCGACAAAAATAAAATTTCCGTACCCGGATTTTCTGGATATTCAGCTTAAATCATTTCAGGATTTTTTCCAGCTTGAGACAAATCCCGAAAACAGGGCCGGGGAAGGCTTATACAAAGTTTTCAGTGAAAATTTCCCGATCACTGATGCCAGGAATAATTTTATACTTGAATTCCTGGATTATTTTATTGATCCTCCAAGATATTCAATAGACGAATGTATTGACAGAGGACTTTCGTACAGCGTACCGTTAAAAGCAAAATTAAAGCTGTACTGTACCGATCCTGAACACGAAGATTTTGAAACCATTATCCAGGATGTTTATCTTGGGATGATTCCTTATATGACACCCAAAGGAACCTTTATTATTAATGGTGCTGAACGCGTTGTGGTTTCCCAGTTGCACAGATCGCCGGGAGTGTTTTTCGGTCAACACATGCATGCTAACGGAACTACTTTGTATTCGGCCAGAATCATACCATTCAAAGGATCATGGATGGAGTTCACAACCGACATAAATAATGTGATGTATGCTTACATTGACAGGAAGAAAAAACTTCCGGTCACAACATTATTAAGAGCAATCGGGTACGAAAGCGACAGGGATATTCTTGAGATATTCAACCTTGCTGAAGAAATAAAAGTCAGCAAGAGCGGACTTAAGAAAGTAATTGGCAGAAGATTGGCCGCCAGGGTTGTACGAACATGGATTGAAGATTTTGTGGATGAGGATACCGGTGAGGTGGTTTCCATCGAAAGGACAGAGGTTATCATTGACCGGGAAACACTTTTGGAAAATCAGCATATTGATGAAATTGTTGATTCAGGTGTAAAATCAATTTTATTGCACAGGGATGAATCTACAGCCACTGATTATTCCATTATCTTTAATACCTTACAAAAAGATACGGCGAACTCAGAAAAAGAAGCTGTGGAGTTCATTTATCGTCAGTTGCGCAATGCAGAACCACCCGACGAGGAAACAGCCCGCGGAATTATTGACAAATTATTTTTCTCAGACAAACGATATGATTTGGGTGATGTTGGCCGTTACAGAATCAATAAAAAATTAGGGCTGCAGGTTGATCCGGAAATAAAGGTACTCACAAAGGAAGATATCATCATCATCATCAAATATCTGATTGAATTAGTTAATTCAAAAACCGATGTTGATGATATTGATCACTTAAGCAACAGGAGAGTTAGGACCGTAGGTGAACAACTTTACTCACAGTTTGGAGTTGGCCTTGCACGTATGGCAAGAACCATCCGCGAGAGGATGAATGTCAGAGATAATGAAGTATTTACACCTACCGACCTGATCAATGCTAAAACCTTATCATCGGTCATCAATTCATTTTTTGGTACAAATCAATTGTCACAATTTATGGATCAGACCAATCCGCTGTCGGAAATTACGCATAAAAGAAGGATTTCGGCATTAGGACCAGGCGGATTATCAAGAGAAAGGGCGGGTTTTGAAGTGAGGGATGTACATTATACACATTACGGAAGGCTATGTACGATTGAAACACCTGAAGGTCCCAATATCGGCCTAATATCTTCACTTTGTGTTTATGCTACCATCAACCGGCTGGGATTTATTGAAACTCCGTATAAACCTGTTATTGAAGGAAAAGTAAACCTTGCTGAGCCTCCCATTTACCTTAGCGCTGAAGAAGAAGAAGACAAGATCATCGCTCAGGCAAGCACAATGCTACTGGAGGATGGCACCTTTGCTGAAGACAGAATAAAAGTGAGGTATCATGCAGATTATCCCATTACCCCCAAGGAAAAGGTTGATCTTATTGATATTGCACCTAACCAGATAGCTTCAATAGCTGCTTCACTGATCCCATTCCTGGAGCATGATGATGCCAACAGGGCACTGATGGGTTCAAACATGATGCGACAGGCAGTTCCTTTGTTAAATTCTGACAGTCCGATTGTCGGAACCGGGATCGAGGGTAATGTTGCCAAGGATTCCAGAGTACTGATAAATTCAGAAGGTAACGGTGTGGTGGAATATGTTGACGCTGATGAAATCAGGATAAGATATGATCGTCAGGATGAAGAGAAATTGGTTAGCTTCGAGGAGGATCTGCGAATATATCAGTTGACAAAATTCAAAAGGACGAACCAAAATACTTCGGTCAATCTCCGTCCAATCGTTCGGAAAGGCGATAAGGTTAAAAAAGGACAGGTGCTCTGCGAAGGTTACGCAACTAAAAATGGCGAGCTTGCACTTGGAAGGAACCTGATGGTAGCTTTTATGCCCTGGAAGGGTTATAACTTTGAAGATGCAATTGTAGTATCGGAGAGGGTTGTAAAGGAAGATGTTTTTACTTCCGTACACATCGAGGAATTTACCCTTGAAGTCCGGGATACAAAAAGAGGTATTGAAGAGCTTACGGCTGATATTCCAAACATCAGTTCCGAAGCGACAAAAGATCTGGACGATAATGGAATAATCCGTATCGGAGCCGAAGTGAATGAAGGGGATATCCTGATAGGAAAGATTACACCAAAAGGTGAATCCGATCCGACACCTGAAGAAAAATTATTAAGGGCAATCTTTGGGGATAAAGCAGGCGATGTTAAAGATGCCTCTCTTAAAGCACCACCTTCTATGAAGGGCGTTGTTATTGATAAAAAACTTTTTTCCCGTGCAATTAAAGACAGAAAAGCTAAAAGCAAGGAAAAAGATATTATTAAAATCCTTGATAACGAATACAATAAAAATTCGGAAGAACTTAAAACTAAATTAGTTGATAAGCTGAATATCATTGTAAACGGGAAAACTTCTCAGGGTGTTTATAATAAATTTAAGGAAGAGATCATCCCTAAAAAGGCCAAGTTCACACAGAAGATGCTCCAGGGTATTGATTACCTCAATGTTAATCCGGGTAAATGGACGACAGATAAGGATAAAAATGAACTGATCAAGGAACTGGTCAATAATTACACCATAAAGTACAAGGAAATACTTGGAGTTTATAACCGTAAAAAGTTTGTTGCAAGCGTCGGTGATGATTTGCCGAATGGGATAGTACAAATGGCTAAAGTATTTATAGCAAAAAAAAGGAAACTGACAGTCGGGGATAAAATGGCCGGTCGTCACGGAAATAAAGGTATCGTTGCTAAAATTGTTCGTGAAGAAGACATGCCGTTTCTCGAAGATGGCACTCCGGTAGATATTGTTTTAAATCCGCTGGGAGTTCCGTCACGTATGAACCTTGGACAGATCTATGAAACCATTCTGGGTTGGGCCGGTCATAAATTGGGATTAAGATTTTCTTCACCTATTTTTGACGGAGCCACTACGCAGGAGATCAATGATTATTTGAAAAAAGCAGGTTTGCCTGAAAATGGCACTGTATATCTTTACGACGGTGGTACGGGTGAACGATTCGACCAACCCGCAACAGTCGGATTTATATATATGCTTAAGCTTCATCACATGGTTGATGACAAGATGCATGCTCGCTCGATAGGGCCGTATTCACTTATTACACAACAGCCACTTGGAGGTAAAGCACAATTCGGAGGCCAGCGATTTGGCGAAATGGAAGTCTGGGCACTGGAAGCATTTGGAGCAGCAAGTGTTCTGCAGGAAGTACTTACAGTCAAATCGGATGACGTTATTGGCCGTGCTAAAGCATACGAATCAATTGTAAAAGGCGAAAATATGCCTAAACCTAACGTTCCTGAATCATTCAATGTATTGGTTCATGAACTGAGAGGACTTGGATTGAATATTACTTTCGATAAGTAATAATTAAATCACTACATTTTATTATTTACCATTCAACTGATATAACATAATTATAAAATGGGATTCAGAAAAGAAGAAAAAATTCCCGGTGATTTTTCAAAGATCACTATAAGTTTGGCTTCCCCTGAAATGATCCTTGAAAGGTCACATGGAGAAGTAACCAAACCAGAAACCATCAACTACAGGACATATAAACCTGAACGTGACGGATTGTTCTGCGAAAGGATTTTCGGTCCGGTAAAGGATTGGGAATGTCATTGCGGAAAATATAAAAGGATCAGGTACAAGGGTATTGTTTGCGACCGTTGTGGTGTTGAAGTTACTGAAAAGAAAGTAAGAAGGGAAAGAATGGGCCATATACAACTGGTGGTGCCGGTTGCACACATCTGGTTTTTCAGGTCGTTGCCAAATAAAATAGGCGCTCTTCTGGGACTTCAGACAAAAAAACTCGATACTGTTATATATTACGAACGTTATGTTGTAATAAATCCTGGTATAAAAAGTAAAGATGGTATTAATTACCTTGATTTTCTGACAGAGGAAGAATACTTCAACATCATCGAAAACCTTCCTGCTGATAATCAGTACCTCGATGACAGTGATCCGCAGAAGTTCATTGCAAAAATGGGCGCCGAAGCCATTCATGATCTTTTGGCACGACTTGACTTGGACAAGGAATCTTTCGATCTGCGTCACCAGGCCAACACTGAAACCTCACAGCAAAGAAAACAGGAAGCTTTAAAAAGACTACAGGTATTTGAGGCATTCCGCGACGGGCAAACAAGGATAGAAAACAGGCCGGAATGGATGATCGTAAAAGTCGTCCCGATTATACCGCCTGAGCTCAGGCCGCTTGTGCCATTGGATGGCGGCAGATTTGCGACTTCCGACCTGAACGACTTGTACAGGAGAGTGATCATCCGCAACAACCGTTTGAAAAGGCTTATTGAGATAAAAGCTCCCGATGTCATCATGCGTAATGAAAAGCGAATGTTACAGGAAGCTGTTGATTCATTATTTGATAATTCAAGGAAATCAAATGCCGTTAAGACAGAATCCAACCGTGCATTAAAATCCTTAAGTGACAGCCTGAAAGGAAAACAGGGACGTTTTCGTCAGAACCTGTTAGGAAAGAGGGTGGATTATTCAGGAAGGTCCGTTATCGTTGTCGGACCGGAGCTAAAGCTTAATGAATGCGGAATTCCCAAGGAAATGGCTTCAGAACTTTTCAAGCCTTTTATAATTCGAAAAATGCTTGAAAGAGGGATTGTAAAGACAGTTAAATCGGCAAAGAAGATCGTTGACAGAAAGGACCCGGTAGTATGGGATATCCTTGAGAATATTTTAAAGGGACATCCGGTCATGCTGAACCGTGCCCCTACCCTGCACCGTTTAGGTATCCAGGCATTCCAGCCAAAGTTGGTTGAAGGTAAAGCAATTCAGCTTCATCCTTTGGTTTGTACAGCTTTTAATGCCGACTTTGATGGTGACCAGATGGCTGTTCATGTTCCTCTCGGAAATGCCGCTATTATTGAAACCCAAATGTTGATGCTTGCTTCGCACAATATCCTTAATCCGGCCAATGGCGCTCCTATTACCGTTCCTTCGCAGGACATGGTTTTGGGACTTTACTATATGACAAAAGCGAGGAAAAGTGTACCGGGTGAACCCATAAAAGGTGAGGGATTTACTTTCTATGGTCCTGAAGAGGTAATCATTGCTTACAATGAGAAAAGGGCAGATCTTCATGCGATTATTAATTGCAGGCTTAAGCTAATAGAGGATGGTGTTTCCGTAACGAAAACCATAGAGACGACAGTCGGACGGATTCTTTTTAACCAGGTAGTACCTGAAGAAATTGGATTTCTGAATCAGCTAATGACCAAAAAGGCTTTGAGAGATATCATCGGAGACGTTCTTAAAGTGACCGGAACAGCTAAAACAGCCAAATTTCTTGATGATATAAAGGACCTTGGATTCAGTAAAGCATTCGCCGGGGGACTGTCATTCAACCTCGGTGATATTGTAATTCCCGAAATAAAAGAAGAACTTATACATCAGGCAAACGGAGAGGTTGAAGAAGTAATGAACAACTACAATATGGGGTTCATCACCAACAACGAAAGGTATAATCAGATCATTGATATATGGACACATACCAACTCAAGGCTGACTCAGACGCTGATGTTAAAGTTGACAAATGATAAACAGGGCTTTAATCCCATTTACATGATGCTCGATTCAGGAGCTAGGGGATCAAAAGAACAGATTCGTCAGTTGTCGGGAATGAGGGGATTGATGGCCAAGCCGCAGAAGTCCGGTGCTACAGGCGGAGAAATTATTGAAAACCCAATCCTTTCAAATTTCAAGGAAGGGTTATCGGTTCTTGAATACTTTATTTCAACACATGGCGCCCGTAAAGGTCTTGCTGATACCGCCTTAAAAACCGCTGATGCCGGTTATCTTACACGGCGTCTTGTTGATGTTGCACAGGATGTGGTCATCGCTGAAAAAGACTGCGGAACTCTGAGGGGATTACGTACTACATCATTGAAGAAAAATGAAGAAATTGTTGAAACACTATACGACAGGATACTTGGAAGAACTACTCTTCATGATATTTATCATCCTCAAACAGGGGCTTTAATTGTTTCGGCCGGAGATGAATTAACTGAAGAAATTTGCCGGATCATTGAAGAATCTCCGATTGAAGAGGTTGAAATCAGGTCGGTGTTAACATGTGAAGCCAAGCGGGGAGTTTGCTCATTATGCTACGGCCGTAATCTTGCTACAGGACGAATGGTTCAGAGAGGAGAAGCGGTAGGTGTTATTGCAGCTCAGTCCATTGGAGAGCCGGGTACTCAGCTTACATTGAGAACATTCCACGTTGGAGGTACGGCTTCTAATATTGCCATTTCCTCAAAAATTGAGGCTAAATACGGTGGCAGGATAGAAATCGAAGAGCTGAGAACGGTTGACTATGTGGATTCAGACAAGAAAAAGTATGAAATTGTTATCGGCCGTTCAGCCGAAATGAGAGTGATAGATGAGAATACGGGTATCATTCTGATGTCAGGCAATATCCCTTATGGAGCAAAATTGTATTACAAACACAATGCAACTTTGAAAAAGGGAGATACCATCGCCGAATGGGATCCATACAATGCAGTGATTTTATCTGAAGTTGGCGGAACTATTAAATACGACAGCATAATCGAGGGTGTTACCTTCAGGATAGAGTCGGATGAACAGACAGGATATCATGATAAAGTAATCATCGAATCGCGACAGAAACAGAAAAATCCGGTCATAAAGATCCACGATAAAAATAATGAAGAGATCAAATCATACGATATACCGGTCGGTTCACATATTATTGTCAGTGATAGTGATAAGATCAGGGCAGGAGATATTCTTGTTAAGATTCCGCGTGCAATTGGAAAATCGGGTGACATCACAGGCGGATTGCCTAGAGTAACCGAGCTTTTCGAAGCGCGTAATCCTTCCGATCCGGCTAAAGTATCAGAAATTGATGGAGTGGTTTCGTTTGGTAAAAAACTTAAACGTGGGAACCGTGAAGTTATCATTACCTCCAAGACAGGTGAAGAAAAAAGATATCTTATTCCTACTTCAAAGCAAATCCTTGCACAGGAAAACGACTACGTTAAAGCCGGTACTCCTTTGTCAGAAGGCGCTATGACACCTTCCGACATACTTGCCATCAAAGGCCCGATGAAGGTGCAGGAATATATTGTCAATGAAATCCAGGAAGTTTATCGTTTGCAGGGTGTTAAAATCAATGATAAGCATTTTGAAGTCATTGTCAGGCAAATGATGCGTAAAGTTGAAGTTGACGATCCGGGAGATACTAAATTTCTGGAAGGTGAACTTGCAAACAAAAACGATTTTCAGGATGAAAATGATGAAATCTTTGGTAAAAAAGTCGTTGTTGATAGTGGCGATTCAGTTGTTTACCGTTCCGGAATGATTGTAAGCGCAAGGAAGATGAGAGAAGAAAATTCACAATTAAAAAGGAAGGATAAAGCTTTGATTGAGTCGAGGGATGCCAAACCGGCTACCGCACGCCAGGTGCTGCAGGGAATTACCAAGGCCTCACTTCAGACATACAGCTGGATTTCGGCTGCTTCATTCCAGGAAACAACGAAAGTTCTTACCCAGGCTGCCATCAATGCAAAAACAGATGATCTGAATGGATTAAAGGAAAATGTGATCGTCGGTCATTTAATTCCGGCAGGTACAGGGCTCAGGGACTATGAAAACCTGATCGTTGGTTCGAAGGAAGAATATGAAGCATTAATGGCGTCTAAAGAAAATTAATTGAATTAAAATTGAATAATATGGCAGATCCAAATCCTAAAAATCAGATCAATATTGAATTGAGTGATGAGATAGCCGAAGGGATATATTCAAACCTCGCAATTATCACACACTCTCATTCTGAATTCATTGTTGATTTTGTAAAGATGATGCCCGGAACTACGAAGGCTAAGGTCAAATCGAGAATCATACTCACACCTCAACATGCAAAGCGTTTATTTAAGGCTTTACAGGATAACATAAATAAGTTTGAGAGGCTGCACGGAGAAATTAAGGTGCCGGAAATCGAGAACCTGCCGCTTAATTTTGGCGGGCCAAAGGCCGAGGCATGACAAATCTATGATTTTGTTAAAAAAGCAACGACTTTGAATGTCGTTGCTTTTTTTTCTGATTATATTTCTATTCTTCCGGGATATATATCTCAGTTTTCAGGTTTTGAGGTTTGGTTTTCTGAGGTGTATTCAGATACATTTCGAAACATTCAGCATTTCTGATTTCAATTCCGGTTTTAAATATCACACTTTTCCAGGCTTACTATTTTAACAGGGTTTATCAAATCACAATAAATTTATACAATTAACGTATTTTTGGAGCGTCAAAATTTTTCATGCAATTAAATTCAATATCTGGCTATTTGAGGTTACTTTTTGTGAACCTCGTGTTATTTATAATTTCCTCCGAAGGATATTCACAAAAACCAGCCTTAATTGAAATCAAAAAAGCCGACTTTCTGAAATACGATAAAAACCTTGGCGAAAAAGTCCAGCGTTTAATCGGGCATGTCATACTGAAACACGACAGCACTCTACTTTTTTGCGACAGCGCTTACTGGCATGAACTAACCAATAGTTTTGAAGGGTTCGGAAACATTCATATAAAAGCATCCGATACCTTAAACATTTACAGCGATTTATTGAACTATGACGGAAATACAAGAATTGCTGAACTCAAAAACAATGTGAGGCTTGTAGAAGCAAAGGCTATCCTTTTCACCGAACATTTATGGTATGACCGGCTTCATAAAATAGCCTATTATCTTACCGGAGGTAAAATAGTAGATACGGCTAATGTATTGACCAGCAGAAAAGGTTATTATTATACTGATCTGCGACAGGCATATTTCAGAGACAGCGTTGTTCTCGTCAATGATAACTACACCATGAAGTCGGATACTCTGAAATATCAAACCGATACGGAAGTAGCCTGGTTTTTAGGCCCGACAATCATTGTGAGCGATGAAAACCTGATTTATTGTGAAAATGGCTGGTACGATACCAAAAATGACAAGTCGCAATTCAGGAAAAATGCTTATATGGTTACCAAAGAGCAAAAACTCAGCGGCGATAGCTTGTTTTACGACAGACAACGCGATTATGGCGAAGCCCGAAGTAATGTTGCGCTTAAAGATACGATCCAGGATATTGTGATCTATGGCCAATATGCCGAATTCAGAAAAAAGGCCGGCTATTCCTTTGTGACGGACAGTGCGGTTGCAGTGATGATAGACAAAAAAGACTCGCTTTTTCTGCATTCGGATACACTTTGGATTCTGTTCGATACTGCTCAGAATGCAGAATACATGCTCAGCTACCATCACACAAAATTTTTTCGCAATGATTTGCAGGGGATGTGCGATTCCCTGGTTTATAATTTTGGAGATTCAACGATATTCTTATATAAATCGCCTGTTTTGTGGTCGGGCAAGAATCAGATGACAGCCGATTCGGTGCATCTTGCCATCAGTAATAAGCAAATGGATACACTTGCGCTGATCAATTCCTGCTTTATCATTTCGATGGATGATACCATTCATAAAAACACCTTCAACCAGGTGAAAGGGAAAATAATGACAGGGTATTTTGAAAATAACAACCTCATTGCGATCCGTGTTTACGGCAATGCAGAATCCATTTTTTTTGTCAGGGAGGACAACGGGGATCTGATTGGTATAAATAAGACGACTTCAAACAATATGAATATTTATCTCTCCGAAAATGAAGTCAGGATGATCACTCCGGTTAAAAATGTGGATGCGCACATGTTTCCTGATAACGAAGTGCCAGCGGAAGAAAGGCTTTTAAAGGGCTTTAAGTGGATTGAAGATAAACGACCGATTAGAATTGAAGATATTTTCGTTTGGTAAGAACTACCAAAGGAAACAAACCTTAATCTGTTTAATTTGTTATAAATTTGTGAAGCTTTAATTTGTACTAATCATGAAAAGGATCATCTGCTTTTTGATTAGCATTGCAGTTTGCGGGTGTGATATGCAAATCAAACAACCTGAGGATAAGGCTCCCGGAAAAGTAAAAAAATATTCCATTGAACAATTCTTTAAAAACACAGATATTTATGCCGCCGGTTTTTCGCATGATGAGTCGAAATTGCTTGTGACCAGCAATGAAACCGGGATATTTAATCTGTTTACCCTACCCGTATATGGCAGCAAAGCTGATCAACTGACCAAATCAACCACAGAATCATTTTTTGCAATTTCTTATTTCCCGGAGGATGACCGTATCTTATATTCGGCAGATGAGGGCGGCAATGAACTTGACCATATTTATCTGCTGAATGAAAACGGCACTATCCGGGATTTAACCCCCTGGGAACAGGCAAAATCAGAATTTTTTGGGTGGACAAGGGATAAAAAAAGTTTCTTTTTTATTTCGAATAAGCGTGACCAGAAATTTTTCGACCTATACGAAACAAATTTACAGGACTTCCAATCAAATTTGATTTATCTGAACGAAAGTGGCCTTGATGTAGAGGCTATATCATCAGATAAGCGATACCTCGCCCTCTCAAAAAGCATCACGAGTTCAAACAATGAATTGTACATTTTCGATATTGTAAGAAAGGAGACAACTCACATTTCCAAACATGAAGGAGATGCTCAGTATGATGCTCAGTTTTTCGATGTCAGGGGCAGAAATTTATTTTATCTGACAAACGAAAACAACGAGTTTCAATACCTTGTTAAATATAACCTTGAGACCGGCGCAAAGGAAAAAGCCTGGGGAACCAATTGGGATGTATGGTATGCATATGATTCATATAACGAAAAATACAGGATCATCGGATTGAATGAAGATGCCCGGACAATCGTTATCGTTGTTGACCTTTCAACGGGAGATATTGTCAGTATGCCTGATTTTGGAGATAGCGATATAAAAAGGATTTCTGTTTCAAAGAGTGAAAATTTGCTTTTCATGGCAGTAGGCAGTAGTATCTATCCCAATGATATTTACATTTATGATTTTCGCACCAATGACCTGAAAAAACTGACAAATACCCTGAATCCGGAAATTGATCCGGAAGACCTTGTCCCGGGTGTTATAGTGCATTATTCGTCATTTGATGGATTGAGAATCCCGGCTATTTATTATCAACCTCATAATGCATCTGTTGGAAATACGGTACCTGCTCTGATTTGGGTACATGGTGGTCCGGGCGGGCAATCACGGCTTTCCTATTCTGCTCTTATACAATACCTGGTCAACCATGATTATGCCATACTCGCGGTAAACAACCGTGGAAGCGACGGATACGGAAAATCATTCAACAAAATGGATGACAGGAAACATGGCGACGTTGACCTTAAGGATTGCATTTATGGTAAGTCGTTTCTTGCATCAACAGGTGTGGTTGATCAGGAAAATATTGGGATTATCGGCGGATCGTACGGCGGATACATGACAATGGCAGCGCTTGCATTTGCACCTCAGGAGTTTGCAGTGGGTGTAAATATTTTCGGGGTCACTAACTGGCTAAGAACATTAAAGTCAATTCCTCCCTATTGGGAATCATTCAGAAAAGCTTTGTATGCTGAGATGGGTGATCCGGAAACCGAAGATTCCGTGATGCTTTACAACAGCTCCCCCCTTTTTCATGCTAAGAATATTGTAAAACCGTTGATCGTTCTTCAGGGGAAAAATGATCCCAGGGTTTTGCAGGCAGAATCGGATGAAATAGTTGAAGCTGTGAGGAAAAAGGGAGTTCCTGTTGAATATATCCTGTTTGAGGACGAGGGCCATGGCTTCGTGAAGAAAGAAAATGAGATTGAAGGTTACGGCAAAATCCTCACATTTCTGGACAAATATTTGAAAAGAAAAGTGAAAAAAGATTAACTGATTCTTTATTTCTGATCAAACCTGGTTATTCGTGGTAACTGCCATATAATGTTCATTGAATTTTCTTTCAGTTTAATTTGTGATTGTGCTTTCTACAGCACTATTTTTTACCAACATGAATAATAAACCTCTAAACGATATTTCGGCAATACCCTTTGAACGCGAACTGATATTTACCTCTTCACGCAGCAGCGGGCCGGGCGGACAGCATGTGAACAAGGTCAGCAGTAAAGTGGAACTCAGGTTCAACATCCCTGCATCCGGATTGCTTACCGATGATCAGAAGCAAATTCTACTCGGCAGGTTAAAGAACAGAATTACTGCGGATGGAGATTTAATCCTCGTTTCGCAGGAGAGCCGTTCACAACTTAAAAATAAACAGATAGTACTTGAGAAATTTTATAATATCATTGAAAAAGCACTTAAACCGGTTAAAAAGAGAATTTCGACCAGGCCAACACGTTCTGCGAAAGAAAAAAGGCTTGAAATGAAAAGAAAACTCGCTGACAAAAAGGATAAACGGAAGTCGCCGGAAATTTAAGAGCTACTGGTTGCTGGGTACTGGTTGCTGGTTCTGAGTTCTGAGTTCTGAGTTCTGAGTTCCGGGTTCTGAGTTATCAACAATCAACGAGCAGGGTGCAACCAAAAACAATTTGATAACGAAAAATACTGAAAAGAAATGATGCCTTACTATGTAGTTTTCTGGCTAACAACCTTTGCGGTAAAGAACTCCCTGTTCATGCGGGCGATATTGATCACTTTAATTCCTTTCGGACATTCGGCTTCGCAGGCATAAGTGTTGGTACAATTTCCGAAACCAAGTTCGTCCATTTTAGCCACCATCGCCTGAACGCGCTGAGCCGCTTCAACTTTACCCTGTGGCAGGATTGCCAGTTGAGAAATTTTGGCCGAAACAAACAACATGGCCGAAGCATTTTTACAGGCAGCCACGCAAGCTCCGCATCCGATGCAGGTGGCTACGTCGAAAGCTTCTTCGGAAACCTCCTTATTCACCAGGATTGAATTCGCTTCCGGGGCTGCACCGGCATTCACTGATATAAACCCACCGGCTTTCAGGATTTCATCAAAACCACTGCGGTCAACAATGAGATCTCTGATTACTGGAAATGCCTTTGCACGCCAGGGCTCAACGATAATTGTATCCCCGTCTTTGAACGATCGCATGTGCAGTTCACATGTGGTTGATTTTTCTCCGGGGCCATGAGGCCTGCCATTGATATACAGGCCGCAGCTACCGCATATACCTTCGCGGCAATCGTGCTCGAATGCAACCGGGCTTCCGCCCTCCTGTATCAGCTTGGTGTTTAAGGCATCAAGCATTTCAAGGAAAGACATGCCGGGTGATACATTATCAAGGACATAATCAATAAACTTTCCTTTAACTTTTGAATTTTCCTGCCGCCAGATTTTGAGTTTTATATTCATCTTCCTTTATTTTTCAATTTCTCAGCATTATTACACAACCTCTTATTTATAATCTCTGATCTTTAACTCCACATTCTCGAATTTAAGTTCTTCCTTATGCAGTATGGGTGACTGATTCTCACCCTTATACTCCCAGGCCGAAACATAGGCAAAATTGGCATCGTCCCGTTTAGCTTCACCTGTTTCGGTTTGGCTTTCTTCACGAAAATGAGCTCCGCACGATTCTTTCCTGTTGAGGGCATCAATCACCATCAGTTTAGCAATTCCAAAAAAGTCCGCCACGCGTATCGCTTTTTCAAGCTCCTGGTTTAATTCATTATTCGATCCCGGGACTTTAACATCTTTCCAGTACTCATCATTTAATTCGTCAATGAGGGTAAGTGCTTTGGTCAGACCCGCCTCATTCCGTGACATACCGCAAAAATCCCACATGATTTTTCCAAGCCGCTTGTGAAATGAAGTAACCGTTTTTGTCCCTTTGACAGCCATCAGTTTTTCGATCCTTGCCTTTGCAGATTTTTCTGCTTCTTCAAACTCGGGTAAACTGGTCTGTATCTTTGCCGTCCTGATTTCTCCTGCCAGATAATTTCCGATTGTGTTCGGAATAACAAAATAACCATCGCCTGCACATTGCATGAGTGAACTTGCTCCAAGCCTGTTAGCACCGTGATCGGAAAAATTGGATTCTCCGATGGCATAAAGTCCGGTGATTGTAGTCATCAGTTCGTAATCCACCCACAGGCCGCCCATCGTATAATGCCCTGCCGGATATATGCGCATAGGCTCAACGTAAGGATTGATGCCGGTGATCTTTTCATACATTTCAAAAAGATTTCCGTACTTGTTCTCGATGGCCTTTTTGCCCTGCTTTGCAATGGCATCTTTAAAATCGAGGTTCACTGCAAGGCCGGTCTCCCCTACTCCGTAACCGGCATCGCATCGCTCTTTTGCCGCGCGCGATCCCACATCTCTCGGCACAAGGTTTCCATAAGCCGGGTATCTTCTCTCAAGATAATAATCCCTTTCTTCTTCAGGTATTTCGTTGGCATGACGATGATCTCCCTTTTCTTTAGGAACCCAAACCCTGCCGTCGTTTCGCAGCGATTCCGACATGAGTGTAAGTTTTGCCTGGTATTCATTAAGAACCGGAATGCTCGAAGGATGTATCTGGATGAAACTCGGATTTCCGAAAAAGGCTCCCTTCTTAAAAGCCGACCATGCAGCCGAAACATTTGAATTCAGGGCCAGCGTGGAAAGGTAATAAATGGTTCCGTAACCTCCTGTTGCAAGCACTACTGCATGTGCCGAATGCCTTTCGATTTCACCTGTGACCAGGTTGCGTGTAATTATGCCGCGGGCTTTACCATCTACAACCACGATTTCAAGTACATCGCGACGCGGGTACATTTTAACTGTTCCTTTATTTACCTGACGGATCAGGCCGGAGAAGGCTCCAAGCAGACATTGCTGTCCGGTCTGACCTTTGGAATAAAATGTCCGTGAAACCTGAACGCCACCAAATGACCTGTTATCAAGGGTTCCGCCATATTCACGGGCAAAGGGAACACCCTGAGCCGTAAGCTGATCAATGGTCGCATTGCTCACTTCGGCAGCCCTGTAAACATTGGCTTCTCTTGAACGGTAATCGCCGCCTTTGATCATATCGTAAAATAAGCGGTAAACACTATCGCCATCGTTTCTGTAATTTTTTGCCGCATTTATTCCGCCCTGTGCCGCCACAGAATGCGCCCGTCGCGGTGAATCCTGGTAACAAAATACCTTTACATTATAACCCAGTTCTCCAAGCGATGACGCTGCAGATGAACCAGCCAGACCGGTTCCCACCAGAATAATATCCAGCTTGCTTTTATTTGCCGGATTCACAAGCTTCATTTCCGCCCGGTATTTGGTCCATTTCTCAGATAATGGGCCCTCTGGTATTTTAGAATTTAAAGTAGCCATATATTTTTATTTTCTCCGGATTAATAATTACCAAAATAAATCGCCAGCGGGATTATGATAAATCCTACTGCAAGTATAATTGAAACTGCCGTACTTAAAAGCTTTATGGTGGGGGTATATTTGGTGTGGTTCAAACCCAGCGACTGAAAAGCCGATTGAAATCCATGATGTAAATGAAAGCCAAGAACAATGAACGACAGGATATATCCAATTACAACTATTGGTATTTTGAAGGCTGTAATAACCTTTAATCCCATATCGGGATAGGATTCACCGTCAATGACCACATCGGCAATCTGACCTAAAAATTTAGTTTCGATATAGAATTCAATAAGATGAAAAACCAGAAAAATAAAAATGATGACCGAAGTGTGGATCATGAACTTTGAAAAAGGCGAAGTATGCGACCAGTTTTCAAGCTTGTACCTTACCGGCCTTGCCATCCAGTTTTGCACCTGGACTATCAGGCTGTAAATGATGTGGATAAAAATTCCTGAAAACAGGACTACTTCAAAGACTTTGATAATGATGTTTGTTCCCATAAAATGAGCGGCAACATTAAAGGTGTCGGTCGCAGGAAGCAAGAGTAACAGGTTGATAGCGAGGTGCACAAAAAGAAAAGTAATCAGGAATAATCCTGCAAGGGCAACCACATATTTTTTCGTCAGGGACGATTGTGATAACGAATTTCCCATAATTGTATAATTTGACTGAACTATATTCATAACTGATAATACAAATAGCCTGATAGAATGGAACAAAAATATATTTTATTTAAATCGGTAAACTTTATTAAAAAAATTTAATGCAATTTTTATCCATTTTAAATTATGTATCAGTAAAAAACCATTTGTGGTGTTTCAAATGAACAATTTAAAACGGATTATCTTTTATTTTTGCATTCAGTGTAATGAGAGAAATAACAGCAGGGAAAAAAGCAGGTTACATGAAATAAATTCTGGCTTTTTTAATAGTAAAGTTTTAGTTTGATCATGGATATTAAAAAGGCTTACAATAACTGGGCGTTACAGTATGATACCAATGATAATAAAACCCGCGACCTTGAGGCGAAAGCTTTAAGAACGGCTTTAGAAAACATGGATTTTGATACCTGTCTTGAGATTGGATGCGGTACAGGGAAAAACACTGAATGGCTCATCACAAAAGCTAAACAAACTACGGCAGTTGATTTTTCTGTTGAAATGCTTGCCGTAGCAAAAGAAAAAGTGAATTCAGCCAAAGTACAATTCATAATGGCTGACATTACTGACAACTGGACATTTGCTGAAGGGAAATTCGACCTGGTCTGTTTTAGCCTTGTTCTGGAACATATTGAAGACCTTGAAGATATTTTCAGTAAAGTTTCCGGAGTATTGGTTCCGAACGGATATGTTTACATTGGGGAACTGCATCCTTTCAAGCAATATATGGGCACAAAAGCCAGATACAATTCGAATGAGGGTGAACAGGTACTAACTTGTTTTAATCATAATATTTCCGACTTTATTAATGCAGCAAAGAAGAGTAGCCTGGAAATTTTACATTTTGACGAACATTTTGATAATAACGACAGATCAACAATCCCCAGGATAATGATGTTATTATTGAGAAAAAAATAATACAAATATGAAAAGTACTACAACAGTTGATGAATACATTTTAAAAAGTGGAAATTGGAAGGAAGCGCTTTTCTTGCTGCGTGATGTGATCCTTTCGGCAGGATTACTGGAAACAGTAAAATGGGGCGCACCGGTATATACTTTTGAAACAAAAAATATAGCCGGTATGGCAGCATTTAAATCTTATGTGGGAATTTGGTTCTACCAGGGTGCATTGTTGCAGGACAAAAGTAAAAAGCTGATCAATGCCCAGGAAGGAGTTACGAAGGCATTAAGACAATGGAGGTTTGATTCGGCAGAAGAAATCCGGAGGGATATTAATACAATCAAGGATTACCTGAATGAAGCCATTCTAAATCAGAAACATGGAAAGGAAATTAAACCGGCAAAAGATAAGCCGCTCATCCTCCCGCAAGAGTTGCTGGTATTTTTCAAATCCAATCCTGAACTAAAACTACGGTTCGACTCTTTCTCATTGTCAAGGAAAAGAGATTTCGCAGAATATATAAGTGAGCCAAAAAGATTGGAGACAAAACTCAAAAGACTGGATAAAATAGTCCCGATGATTTTGAAGGGAATCGGGTTAAATGATAAATATTTGAAATAGCGTTAAATTCAAATTTCTAATTTTGGCGAATAATTCAGATTCTGTTTCTTACTAACATAAAGGACCAATGAAGATCAGCGGATTTACAATGGTGAGGAATGCCGATAAACTTTACTATCCCGTAAGAGAATCTATTCTATCCGTGCTGCCTGTAGTTGACGAATTTATTGTTGCTCTTGGTGAAGGGGATAAAGAGGACAGAACCCGCACGTATATTGATTCAATTGCTTCCGATAAAATCAAGGTGTACAACAGGATATGGAAAGAGGAAGATTTCGTTAAAGGAAAAATAATGGCCGACGAAACCAATTTTGCCCTGAATCAGTGCTCAGGCGATTGGTGCTTTTATTTACAAGCTGATGAAGTGGTTCATGAAAAGGATCTTAATAATATAATAAAGGCTTGTGAGGATGCGGATAATAATCATGACATTGACGGGTTGTTGTTTAAATATTACCATTTCTGGGGCGATTATGTACACTATCTGCCTTTTCACGGGTGGTATAAAAATGAAATTCGGATAGTCCGGAACAAAAGGCGAGTTTATTCAATTAAGGATGCACAGTCGTTTCGCAAGGATGAAAATGAAATTCTAAAGGTAAAAGAAATTGACGCCCACATTTATCATTACGGTTGGGTACGACCCCCCGGCCACATGCAAACCAAAAAAAATCAGATTGATTCAATATATCACGGTACTGAAGCCATAGAAAAAATTTCAAATCTTCTTCCTGATGAATTTGACTATGGAGCTTTGGGCAATGTCCCATATTTCGAGGGATCACATCCGGAAGTAATGAAAGAGTTTATGTTAAAACTAAATTGGACCGGCAAGCTGAATTATTCACGAACAGCAAAAATAAATCGTCCAAAATTCAAACATGAAATATTGAAGTACAGGCTACTGTCCTTTATCGAGAATAAGTTCAACTCGGGTAAAGACATATTCGGATACAGGAATTGGATAAAGATTTAATTAACATTCGGGTGTGGAAAAATTAAAATTGAATCTGACCGTTTACCCCTTGCATTAGATGAAATTTGTACTGCTTTAATCCGATAAATATGCGACTTCTGCTGCTTGTTTCCTTTATTCTTTCAGGTGGATTCCTCAATATCTGTTTTGGACAAACTCCCCCGGCCAAAATGACCAAGGATGAGTACATCAGGAAATACTCGGATATTGCTATTGAAGAAATGAATTTGTTTGGTATCCCTGCAAGCATAACCCTTGCACAGGGGGTACTGGAATCAACCCACGGAAACAGCTCTCTTGCCACTGACGCCAACAACCATTTCGGAATTAAATGCCATAAGGAATGGACGGGCGATACTTTTCACATGGATGATGATGAAAAGAATGAATGTTTCAGAAAATATGCGACACCTGAAGAATCATATAAGGATCATTCCCTTTTTTTAACAAGCCGCGAACGCTATACCTTTCTGTTCGAAATATCCCTGAATGATTATAAAGGCTGGGCTTATGGTCTAAAAAAAGCCGGTTATGCCACGAATCCCAATTATCCCGAATTGCTTATCAAAATCATCGAGGAATTTAAGCTGTACGAACTCGATAAATCAGGCAAGCAAGATTTGGCTAATAAAAGAAAGCATAATGAAAAAGACGCTGTCATTATCAAACAATTCTCAAACAACGAAGAAGATTTTGAACCGATTTCAATTGGAGCCTCACAGCGTAAAATATACAAGAACAACGGTGTAAAATTTATTTTTGCCAATGAAGGTGATACTTTTGAAAAAATTGCTGCAGATTTTCACATTTATACATTCCAGGTCTATAAAAACAACGACCTTAGAAAAAAGGATGCGATAGAAAAAGGCCAGATGATTTATATAGAACCCAAGAAAAATAAATCATCAGTACTGGCTCATATTGTAAAACCAGGTGAAACCCTACATGGCATTTCGCAGCAATATGCGATCAAACTTAAGAAATTGTGCAAGTACAACACCCTTGATAAAGATGCCACATTATTTCCTGATCAAAAAATCAAACTCAGGTAGTTGATACGAATTCCCTTTAAGTAAAGATATTTTTGAATTGGCAGAATAAGGTAATAAGGTTATTTTTCATGTCCGGGCTTTCTTTTTACTAAGGTTTACGGAAGAAAATAAGGTCATTCGTTTCGCTCCGTAGCCGGAATGTTTTACTGAATTTCAGGCCTCTTTAGCCCGTAGGGCTTAAATATCAATAGAACAAATTTTAAATTAGATTTCTATTGTCCGTAGGACATCAACAAATACGGAAAACAGAGAGATTCCGTGTTTATTCCCTACGGGAAATCAATCTCAGGACAATATTGTCTGCTATGGATATATATGCTTAGGAACGAATGAAGGAGATCGAGAAACAATTTATTCTTTTTCCAGCTTGGTAACATTTTTCCAGTTCTGTTCTACAATTAATTTTGTCCCCGGGGTAGGGTAGGTTATAATTGAAATTTTATTTTTCGAAGATAATTCATAAACAATTCCAGTGATCACATCACCATAGAGTGATTTAAATCTTACAACATCTCCTATCTTTGTTTCATCACTGGTTGAATACGATGATTCCTTGATTTTTGCACCTGTACCGAAACTATCAATCAACTTTTCTTCATAGGATTTTTCAGGTAGGGGTATCTTCCCCGGATGTAATACACTTTCAGGACTTAAATCTGAAGCCGTATTCCGGATTGCACGTACATAATATCTCCTGTTTTTATCCCAATAAAATCTGCGACCCATTTGGCCGAAGTTCTGCACATAACAATTATCTGCATTATTTCGCTGCGTATACTCTGTTGAGCTGCAATATACACCGCTCCTCAGGTTTTTAATTTTGAGGGCTTGCTCATACATCAAATTAAGTTCATACTGGCTTGGCAAGTACCAGTCATGATAGCCTCCGATTGCTAAGGTATCGCATATATATGCTGCCGTATTTTCACCGCACGATTTCACGATTTTAATGGTGTTTGATTCACCATCGGATATTCCTGTCGCCTCAATAATACTTCCCGAACAACCCCATTGAATGCCTGTGCTCTGGTCATAAGGAGCAACTATCAGCGCTGATTGGCCTGAAGGATCAATGAAGAAAACAATCCCTCCACCATAATTTTCCCCAATTTGAAAGCTATGGTTAATGTATTCCTGGCAAAGTGCCACTTTAATTATAAAACACGATAGTAAGATAGTTGACAATGTTTTCATATTTGTTTTTATGGTTGTTTGCATTTCGACAAAGTTAAAAACTTTACTTATTTGTACCTTTAGATGGCCTGTGGAACAATTAAGGTGCGGAGGTGCTTCAGTAGGCTTAATGGCTCACCAGTTGACAACCTAATTACCTTATCATTACTCTGGTACAGTTTATCTACCTTCAAAATTAAACCTTTTCCTTTTTACCCTATAGGAACTATTTAACTTTTTTTTAACATGGATACTGAACAAGTAGATCCGGTGGCTTCTTTCATTTCTATTTCATTTAAAATCAGATCAAAAAAAGTGAAATATGCTCAACTGAAAAGGTAAAATAATACAAAAGTGAAATTCCAACTATTGTTATGTTGGAATTTCACTTTGGTAGAAACTAATTGAAAATCAACGCTTAATTTTTTAAGCTTTATTTGGGGTTAATGAATACTTTTTGAGTAGTGATGCCTGATTCGGAATTGACTCTTACAACAAGGTAACCCGATACATCTATAAGATCAATTTTATTAATACCTGAATTATTCAGTTTAATCCCTGCTATTTCCTGACCTAATAAATCGTAAACAGTGGCATTGCCCTCCATTGGCAGAGCATCATTATTTTTTATATAAATACTATTGCCGAAAGAGTAAATGCTGATCATATCTTCCGGCTGAACCGGCTGATCATCAAATCCTGTTACATCAAAGTGAAGAAGAAACCTGTCAGGGGAAT
The DNA here is from genome assembly GCA_020052415.1 of Bacteroidales bacterium. GTDB lineage: Bacteria > Bacteroidota > Bacteroidia > Bacteroidales > JAADJA01 > JAADJA01. Next base: position 72,527 of record JAGVPB010000091.1, read on the forward strand.
CAAGAGGGCTTGCAATAAAAGTATAATCGTTTTGTTCGGCCAGATTGATCAAAAGTTCTTCTTTAATATCTTCAAGATAGACACTGGTGCTGTATGCAAAATCAGAAAAGCCATTAACGAATAAGGTATATTCCGTTTCATCAATTACTTGTAAACCAATGGGTACGATAAGTCCGGAAGTAATTTCTTTAAAGGCATTTACTTTTAACTTATTTTCTTCCAAAGTAGTATATAATTGTGGAGCCTGTTCAAGTCCGGGTAGTTTATAACCATCAAATTGGCTGTCGAAACCTGAAGTTGCATTTTCATTAAAATAAACAAAAGCGCGATCATAATAACCATTGCCGGTTACAGTAAGTTCAAGAACATTCTCAGCTTCTTCATCCTTATACGGATCAACCCCATGAAGCCTAGTAGAATTTGCAATCGTAAGTCCGGGGCTTGCAGCATTTGCTTTGACAAAAAATGCCTGCATTGCAGGTATAACACCTCCTGTAAGATCGCCTACCGCTCCGTTCCAGGTCAAAAATTGTACGCCATCCCATACATATACTGTTGCATCCAGATTTGTTTTAATCCAGCCGGCAAAGTCCCAGTCCACAGCAGAGGGATAAGGATTGCCAACCAGGTTCCAGCCGGTATTTGAATATGTGACCGGCAGATTATATGAACCGGTATTGATTGTTCCTGCTATAAATTCAACAGTTTTTGTTCCGGGAGGATTTGGGGGCGGATAAAGCGAACTTGACCAGAGTTCAAAACCCTGTCCCACAGCCAGAGGGTCTTCCGGAACATATATCTGATTAAATACATCATTTGATTCGTCATAACTCCACAGGTACATATCGAAAAATGTATTTGCAGTCTGGTTGGTCATTGGAGATGATACATAAACATACCTGTCAGCTTCAACATAATATTGGATTGTTGTATTTCCCTCTGTTGAAAAAGTACCATTATCAAGGAATGAGGCTGTTCCGGCAGCACCGGCTTCCATCAGAAAATTTCCATGTACTGTCAGCGACCTACTGGCATTTAGCGTCAACCTTGAACCGGCTTCAATCGTAAGGTCGTGACATTCTTCGTTTGTACTTATCACAGGTTTCAGGAGAGGCGGATTCGGTACGGAGACATTCATGGAGAAGCATGGTGAATTGTTTGTCCAGTTGCTATTGATATTCCAGTTGGTACTTGTGGCACCGGTCCACTCCGTCAGTGATGAGGACTGTACATGTCCCAAATCAATCCAGGGTGTATAATCAACCGTTCCCAATGTGGCATTATCTTCCTTATCATAAATATAATTTTCTACATCACCGCAATAGGTGCTTCCCCAGTAAATGTATTTCGCCTCAATATCTGAAGTGCCGTTATGCAGTTCATCTCCGGTATTATTGAAAATCTCATTCCATTCAGTATCGTCGGAACCGAATACCGGAATGCACGCATCAATAATATTTACTCCTATTTTACTATTTTGAGTGACCGTAGTATAAAGGATAAGAGGGTTGCTGTTTTCCCTTATGTAAATACCATCATTCAAACTGTTTTTTACAGTTGAATTTGTTATAGTCACATTTCCGGAACAATTCCTGATTTCAATATTTGCATATAATGAACCGCCATAAGAAATATCACAGTAATTGAGTATTGTTCCCGGATTGGCATTATAAAAATATAATCTGTCCCAGTAACCGGGAGTAGGTACTCCCTGATTTGTTGTAAAAATGATATGATTTGAAGGCTCACCATTAGCAATAAGCTGACCTGAAATTTGAAAAAGTGTACCGGCGTTAAATCTGATTTCTACGCCAGGGCTGAGTTCAACCAAGTATCCATTATCAAGAATAACACTTCCCCAGATGATAAACGGAATATTGTTGTCGGCCCAAACCCAGTTACCGGTTATATTCTGACCATCAACCCTTATTGCATTACTTGTATTATTGGTAAAAGTACAATAGTCGCTTATACGGCCTGCACTGTTGGCGCCGGTTCGGATAGGATTATCGTTACAATCATGGATATCACAAACTACAACTTCCGATGTGGATGTTGTATGGTTGTAAAGGCCATAGCTTGCACTGTAGGCAATTTCAGAAAAAAGCATTCTTACCCACCAGTAGGTATTATTGCGGGTGTAAATTGAACCGTTTAGTGATCCGCCGTATAAAACGTGACAATAACTCAATTCCGAAATATAATCTACAGCATTAAAGTAAATATTTTCCCAATCACCGGGTGCCGGAACAGAAGCGTTAGAAGTGAAGGTAATCGAATTTGTACTTGTGCCCACTGCCGTTAATGACCCCTGGACAATTAATTGCCGGTCGCCATCAAACTTAATGATATTACCGGGATCAATAGTCAAAACCTGGGAATCCATGATAGTGAAATCGCCGTCTCCCAATACATAAGGAACGCCATGATTAAGCCATTGTCCTGTTTCCATAGTACCGGTGGTTACCCAGATTGCATCAGGATTATTACCGAAAAACAACATTGTGCCTGTGATGTCTTTGGCTCTGTTAGCCCTGGTATATAAGGGATAGGTAGAACAGTTCATAATGGTGCAATTTGAAATAGCCGGATTTGCAGCATCGGTTGATAGCTGGATACCATAACTCAGGCTATTAGTTATCAAACAATTAGAAATGGTAATATTATTTGTTGATCCCACTATCCGGACCATTGCCTGGTCTGAACCTCCATAGCTTATATCACAATAATTTAGTATTGTTCCGGCATCCGCATTATTAAAAAGAATTGCACGCCAATCTCCATTGGCCGGCACAGCCTGGTTGGAAGTAAAAACAATATGGTTCGCAGCTGTACCATTTGCGGTTAGGGTTCCGTTAACCAGAATTCGGAAATTACCGTTGAAATTGACATAACAGCCAGGCTCAATAATTACTGTTATCAAATCATTAATTATCAGATTACCCGTGATATAATGAGGGCTGTTTGCCAAGGTCCATGTTTCATTAGCTGAAATCTGGCCACTGTGATCTTCAGCAAGTACAGACAGTGTTAATACAAATGCTGAAAATGGAAGTAAGAGTAGCTTTCTCATGTTATTTTCAAATTTTAGTTAATATTTTATATTTTTTATCCTTAATTATATCACAAACAGTACTATAACATTACAGGAATGTTATACTAAAAAGGTGCTATTTTATTGATTTTCACATACATTGATTGTTTGAGAAACCTGCAGTTATTAAAAACAATTTCGATTTTTAAATTGTTAATTTGCAGTTACAAATCATGGGATTCTACGACAACTGGAAATAAAGGTTATATTTGATCGAATATTTATTAATTAATTATTTTTTCTTTTGGATCACCAGCATAATTATCATTCAGGGCGCACAAAAAACAAGGGTAAAAAACTGGTTTTAGCAATTTTTCTGAATATTCTCATAACCATAACTCAGGTAATCGGAGGACTAATTTCCGGAAGTTTATCATTAATTTCAGATGCCCTGCACAATTTCAGCGATGTGATCGCCCTGGTTATTTCTTATATTGCCTCCGTTTTAATCAATAAGAAACATACTGTCCATAAAACATTCGGCTATAAACGGGCTGAAATTGTAGCAGCTTTCATCAATACATTAGCGCTGATTATTGTAGCCGTGTTTTTAGGAATAGAATCAGTAAAACGCTTTTATAATCCCGAAGTGATCGCATCAATGTGGGTGATCGCTTTATCAATAATTGCAATACTTTTTAACGGTTTCAGCGCCCTTATTCTTAAAAAAGATTCCACGGATAATCTGAGCATAAAATCCTCCTATCTGCATCTGATCACAGATATGTTTACTTCAGTCGCTGTTTTGACAGGGGGTGTGATTATGTTTTATTTTAAAGTTTACTGGATTGACGGCGTACTAACTCTTTTAATTGCCGGATACCTTGTTCATAGTTCGGTTCTTTTGCTATCGGAAACATTAAAAGTACTCATGCTCTTTACGCCATCATCAATCATAATTGATGACATAAATCAAAAAATATGTGAAATCCCGGAAGTTCAAAACATTCACCATGTTCACGTCTGGCAATTGGATAACAAACAAATTCATTTTGAAGGCCATGTTGATTTTACTGATGATATTCCATTAAATAAAGTAAATATCGTGCTCGGAGAAATCAGGTTAATTCTTCATGACCAGTTTAACATTGAACACGTTACCCTTCAGCCGGAGTATAATATATGTCACACAAAGGACCTTGTGGGTGAAGGACATTAAGATTGAAAAAAGGCTTATTACATCCTTTCCGGAACTTGAATTCCCAATAAACCGGCTGAATGTTTTATGATCCTTCCGGTGAACCAGCTCAATATCAGTCTAAAATTAGCAGTATCGCCGTCAACTCTTTTAAAAATTGGCGTATCCTGGTAATAATGATTAAAACTCTTTGAGAGTTCATAGCAGTAATTTGCAATGAGTGCCGGACTTAAACTTTCGCCTGCATTTTTAACAACCTGCGGATATTGATAGATTATTTTAATAATTTCTTTTTCCGATTCCAGAAGACTAATTTTATTCAAGTCCAGTATTTTTAAAAAATCTTCAGGTTCCTGGCCCGCCTTACGAAAAATGGATCTGATCCTGGCATAGGTATAAAGGATAAATGGTCCGGTATTCCCATTGAAATCAATTGATTCCTCAGGATTAAACAACATATTTTTCTTTGGGTCAACTTTTAAAATATAATATTTAAGAGCGCCCAAACCAATTATTGCATATAATTCTTCCAGTTCACCCGATGTGAAATTTTCAATTTTACCGAGTTCCTCAGTTGTTTTTTTTGCAGTCAGAAACATTTCATCCATCATGTCATCGGCATCCACCACAGTACCTTCGCGCGATTTCATTCTTCCCTGCGGAAGCTCAACCATACCATAAGATAAATGAAAGATTATTTCATACCAAACCCTGCCAAGCTTTTTAAGTATCTTTTTTAAAACATCGAAATGATATATCTGCTCATTGCCGACAATATAAATCATTTTCGCAGGCTTATGATCGTTATACCTTGTCTCGGCAGTTCCAATATCCTGGGTAATGTAAACCGAAGTCCCATCGCCCCGCAGCAATAACTTTTCATCAAGGCCATCGCCGGTCAGGTCAACCCAAACAGAACCATCATCCTTCTTAAAAAACACCCCTTTATTAAGTCCCTCGTTTATTAATTTTTTCCCGAGCAAATACAAATCAGACTCATAGTCAAATTTATTGAAATCAACACCGAGTCTTTTATATGTTCTGTCAAAACCTTCCAGCGCCCAACCATTCATCAGGTGCCAGATTTTACGGACTTCATTATCGTCATTTTCCCATTTCTGAAGCAATTCCTGGGCTTCCTTCATTAAAGGAGCCTGGTTTGAAGCATCTTCCTTACTGTAGCCTTTTTCAACCAGACCGGTAATTTCTTCTTTTAATTTTTGATCAAATAAAACATAGTACTTACCTACCAGGTGGTCACCTTTCATATCGGCCGATACAGGTGTTTCACCTCCACCCCATTTCATCCAGGCAAGCATGGATTTACAGATATGAATTCCGCGGTCATTTATCAAATTGATTTTAATGGCATTTTTCCCATTAGCTTTCAGGATTTCAGCAATTGAATAACCCAACAAATTATTGCGAATATGCCCAAGATGTAAAGGTTTATTGGTATTTGGCGAGGAATACTCAACAATAACCGGTGTTGTGTCTTTAATTTTTTGAATTCCGAACTCAATATCATTTACTCCGGTCATGAAAAAATCAATCCAATATTTATCTTTGATCAGGAGATTGAGAAAACCTTTGATCACTTCGAATGATTCCAATTCAGTCAAATTACTGAGCAAATAATTTCCGAGTTCTTCAGCAGTAATCTGAGGAGATTTCTTTGAAAATCTCAAAAGAGGAAAAACGACAACTGTAAAATCACCACGAAATTCCGGATTTGTTTTCCCGATTTGAATGATTCCGGGATTTATATCATGGTTGTAAAGATTTTTAAATCCTTCAATTGTTATTTGGGTGATCCTGTCTTCAATCATTTTTATTAAGGATTTTGAGCAAAAATAGATATATTCATGAAATAAATTTTTGGAGTTAATTTGGATAAAAATTTTAAAATTTTATCTTTGTCACCGTTTCAATATATTTCACAGGAAACAAAAGCGAATTTTTTAACAATTAAAAAGGTAATAATTATGAGCAAAAATGTAATTATTATCGGTGCTGCAGGAAGGGATTTCCACAATTTTAACACCTGTTACCGTGGAAATAAAAATTATAATGTAGTGGCTTTTACAGCCGCTCAAATTCCCGATATCGACGGAAGGAAATATCCGGCTGAACTGGCTGGTGATCTGTACCCGGATGGTATCCCGATTTTTGCAGAAGCAGACTTGCCAAAGTTGATCAATGAATTAAATGTGGACGACTGCGTTTTTTCTTACAGCGATGTCCCCTATCCAAGAGTTATGGGAGTGAGTGCTGTTGTTAATGCCTCAGGGGCTAATTTCATTTTACTTGGCCCCAAGGATACGATGATTAAAAGTACCAAACCGGTAATTGCAGTTGGAGCTGTTAGAACAGGTTGTGGTAAGAGCCAAACTTCAAGAAGGGTTATTGAATACCTGATGGACAAGGGGCTAAAAGTTGTCGCAGTCCGGCATCCGATGCCTTATGGCGATCTGGTTGCCCAGAAAGTACAGCGTTTTGCCACACTCGAAGATTTGAAAAAGCATAAATGTACGGTTGAAGAAATGGAGGAGTATGAACCTCATGTAGTTCGGGGAAACGTAATTTATGCAGGTGTGGATTATGAAGCGATTTTAAGAGCTGCTGAACAGGATCCGGATGGATGCGACATTGTCCTTTGGGATGGCGGAAACAACGATTTCCCTTTTTATAAACCCGACCTCAACATCACCATTGTTGACCCTCACCGGCCCGGCCATGAGCTTTCTTATTATCCCGGCGAAGTTACTCTCAGGCTGGCCGATGTTGCCGTAATCAATAAAATGGATAGCGCCTCCCCCGAAGGGATCCAAACCGTCAGAGAAAGTATCGGTAAGGTTGCCCCACATGCAATTGTTGTTGATGCTGCCTCACCCATTAAAGTTGATGACCCTTCTGTAATTAAAGGGAAAAGAGTTCTGGTTATTGAAGATGGACCAACGCTGACTCATGGCGAAATGAAATTAGGAGCCGGTACTATTGCAGCTCAGAAATTCGGAGCCAGGGAATTGGTTGATCCAAGGCCATTTACAGTCGGTAAGCTGTCGGAGACCTTTAAAATCTATCCCAACATTGGTATTTTATTACCCGCAATGGGCTACAGCGACCAGCAGCTAAAGGATCTTGAAACCACCATTAATAATACAGTCTGCGATTCAGTTGTCATTGGGACACCCATTGACCTCAACAGACTGATTAAGATCAATAAACCCAATACAAGGGTTCACTATGATCTGCAGGACATCGGTTATCCCGATCTCAATGGTATTATAAAGGAGTTTTTGGATAAATATCAGCTACAGAAATAGATCATGATCAAGGCGGCTTTTGAGTCGCCTTTTTTTTAACAAAAAATCAACATAAAGTTATTCCATGCTTTTTTTGGGTAAATTTACCCCGCAATAATTTATTTGTCATGAAGAACAAAAGCCTCGTATCTATTCACGATATAACAAAAGATGATTACGAAAAAATATTAAACCTGGCCGAAAAATTTGAAGCAAATCCCAGGCAGAAAATATTGGATAATTTCGTTGTCGCAACTTTATTTTTTGAGCCATCAACACGTACACGCCTGAGTTTTGAGTCGGCGGCTTCACAGTTGGGTGCAAGGGTAATCGGGTTTAGTGACGCATCAACTTCGAGTGTCAAAAAAGGTGAATCTCTTAAGGATACCATTCTCACGGTGAGCAACTATTCCGATGTCATTATCATGCGTCATCCCCGTGAAGGCAGTGCCAGGTATGCAAGCGAAGTCTCGCCCGTACCCGTAATCAATGCCGGAGACGGCGCCAACCAGCATCCCACTCAATGCCTCCTCGATCTTTATTCAATCCGGAAAACCCAGAAATCATTGGAAAATCTTCACATTGCATTTATAGGTGATTTAAAATACGGGCGGACTGTTCATTCACTGGTTATTGCACTCACACATTATAATACAACATTTCACCTGGTTTCACCCGTTGAATTGAAACTTCCCAGTTCGGTGAAAAGATTTATTAAAGAGAAAAACCTGGAATATCATCAATATACCGAATTAGAAGAAGTAATACCAAAAGTTGATATCCTGTATATGACGAGAATACAGCAGGAAAGATTTGCAGATTCACTGGATTATGAGCGTGTAAAAAATGCATATATACTTAAGAACAAAATGCTCGAAAATGCAAAGAAAAACCTGAGGGTTTTACATCCATTGCCCAGGGTAAATGAAATAACCGAAGATGTTGACAGCAACCCTAAAGCATATTATTTCAACCAGGCAAAAAATGGTGTGTTTGTCAGGCAGGCTATCCTTGCAACAATACTTGGTGTTAACATAAGTAATTAAACGGTATCAAAATTCCACTATGGCAAAGCAAAATATCCGCATCCAAAAGACCAATATAAAATTGTCGGGATCTGAACGGAAAGAATTAAAAGTCAGCGCTATCGAGAATGGAACAGTGATTGATCATATCCCACCCCAATCGGTATTTCAGGTAATCCGCATTTTAGGTCTCGATAATATTCCGAACCAGATCATGATAGGTACGAACCTGGATAGCCAGAAGTTTGGCAAAAAGGGGATCATAAAAGTGAGTAATAAATATTTCGAAAGTGAAGAAATTAATAAGATAGCATTGGTGGCTCCTTCTGCTACTCTGATCGTGATTAAAGATTATACGGTCGTGTATAAGGCAAAGGTTGAAATCCCGGACAATATCAAAAAAATTGTAAAGTGTATCAATCCCAACTGCATTACCAATCATGAAAATATTCCTACGAAATTCATTGTAATTGATAAAGCCGATCTGCAACTGCAGTGTCACTATTGTGAAAAAATCACTAAGAAAGAAGTCATGAATTTCATTTGATTACAGCAGGGAAAAAAGCAATTATCGAAAAGGTACTTCTCATAACTAAATCTTTTAAGCAATAGATGGAATGATGGAATAGTGGAATGATGCTGCTTTAACAATATTCCCTGCCCGTTCCGGTCAGGCGGGCATTTTTCCAATATTCCAATATTCCTCAGTTTTTAGACGTGATTGAAACAAGATACTTCATATTGTTATGGGCACAACATTAAATAAATACATTGCAAATAAATCTTACCCGGGTAATTATCTCGGCAGATCGAAGTATTTCTTGGAGTTTCCTCCCCAGGGATCCCTGGTAGCTCCCTGATCAATATCAAAACCCGGATCCACTCTCTGATACAGCATATATTGCCACCTGTAATTTGATATCTCCCCGGTAACATCCGAATGCAACAAAGCAAAATCGTTGGTAACAACATCCTTGGTATAGAAAATGAATTTTTTATTTCTCTGGCCGTCCCTGAGTACATAATAATGCCAGATTTCATAAGGATAGGTTGCGGGTTCATTATAGCTTTCTGAAATGGCGTTGGGCGGCCCGTATTTCAGATATGTTCTTCCACGGTCAGTTTCAAAGCCCTTTTGAATTTGGGTGGAGTATGCATAATTGACTTTATTCACCTCAGTCAGATAATTAATCCAGGCTTTTTCCGGGCCAATTTCATTTCTATCCGTCCAGAATTTATAAAAGAACTTCTGCATTGTCCAAAGATCGGAACTGTTTAAATGCACACTGGCAAAGCTTTTTTCCTGTTCAGTTGAAATAGGTTCTAAAAATCGTATAAATTCCATCAGGGTGTCACGATTTCCAATACCCGAAACAAATGTGTTGGTGACATCGAGCTGATTGATATCATCTATTTTAAGCTGAATTCCAGGGTTGCTTCGCATAAAAAAGGCCCGGTTCAAAGCGATAAGATTATTCTGCTGATCTTTTGCTTCAACTACAATGTAATAATTCCCTGAAGGAAGTTCGCTTATATTAAATTCGCTGAAAAGAATATTAACGCGGGCTGTTGTCTCCTTTTTATACGAGACATATTTTGAAAGCGGTTTCTCCTGGCCAACCGGAATGAGATAATAAGAAATCAGATATTTTTGGCCGGCTCCAAGCATTTCCTCTGTCCTGTAAATTTCTGAATAGAATGTGATTTTATTAATCTTTTCAGGATAAAAAGTAAAAATATAAGGGACGATATCAAAACCATTTTTTGAAAAAATTCCAGGTTCAATCGTTTTTTCATACGAGCTCACCAGCTGTATTCCGGAGACGGAAATTTTATCAGCCGGGAAATCAATCAAAAGCGGTTGAATATTTACAAAAGGTTTGCCTTTATTGTTTTTATCCCAAATCTGAATTTCGAATTCGTAATTGCCACTATCAAGTGAATATCGTTGCTGATCTATAAAATTAAAGTTGATGGCAAGGGTATCATCAAGCAGGGGGCTGTTCAATTCATATTTATCGTAATTGATGATTTCAGCGTCTTTCCTGAACAAAAAAATCACCTGGATCGTAGCCTGAAATTTATCGTTCTCATTTTTTACATAATTAACACTCGTACCTTCCACTGTCAGATAGGTTTCGATGTAGGGCCCCGTTTCGGGAGATGAAAAAGTCGTATAAGATAAAAAAGCATTTAACCGCTTATTTTCTTTGGCAAAAGTTTCATTAATTAAAAACAGGAAGAAAATAAAAATCCAAATAATAATTTTGCAACCAACCGAAGTGTACTTTTTTTTCATACTGAATCGTATTTTTGACAAACAACCTGACTGTTAAATATTTATAAAACAAAACAAAAGTAGCCAATATTTTTACAACTGTCAAGCACAAATCAGGATACGGTAATCTTTATTCAGTTAACGGTAATCAGATAGAATTATTGATACAAAAAAAATACGTTGCTGGTTGCTTGTCACTTGTTGCTGGTTGCTTGCTGGTAGTCGTTTGTTACTGGTTGCATATTTGACCAGTCACCAGTTACCAGTTACCAGTCACCAGTAACAAATAGCCGGTAACCAGAATCCTGCACTTGAGAGTACATTCCAAACAGCTATAAAAATGCAATTAGTTGATCAGGAATTGATTTCCGTAATAGTTTCCTGGTATTCCACTCCCCTGTCCTTTAGTCCATCAAGCAAAAACTTTACACATTCTGTTTCCTTCCCAATAAACTCGGGTGCTGTAATACCGGTCGTGTTGTAGAGTCCCTCAGCGACCATCCTCAATGCCATCGTAGCGGTATATCCGGTTGTTCTTGCCATGGAATGAACTTTTGAAACGGGATCGTAGGTATCATATAAATTATATGTAAACCGCAATTTTTTGTTTTGCTTTTGGCCTTCAATGATCACCTTCATCACGGTAATGTCTTCTTCTCCCTCATTGAGCTTCCATTTTGGAAATAAAAGTTTGGAGGTAAATTCCAGCGGACTGATCATTGCTCCTCCAATTTCAATTTTTTCTTTATTAAAAAATCCGGTCTCACGCAGCACTTTCATGATTCCAATGTGCCCCGGATATCTGAGAGTCCGTTCAATCAGAAAAGGAGCGTTAATCGTTTTTGCCAGGCTTCGCAATCCGTCGCTGTTAAATGCTTCCAAAGTGCCGACATGATCAAAATCCATCAATTCCGGGTCGGAAAGAGCGGGCTTAATCACTTCCTTCCCATTTTCGATATACCTTGCGGGACGAGTGTATTCCTCAATAACATCAGCAGGTGAAAAAACAGCTTTATACTCGTAGGGCCATGTCCTCACTTTCGGCAATCCGCCAACATAAATAAATGCCTTATCAGTTTTATCCAGCAGATGATCGGCATATCCTATCAGAACGTTGCTCATTCCCGGTGCAACGCCCATATCGGAGATTGCAATTACATTCATCTCTCTGGCTAGTATATCCAATTCAAACATATCCTCAGGAAAAAAAGAAATGTCAACAACATTTTTCCCTGATTCAATAACTGCTTTTAAAGTTTTAAACCCCATAAAACCGGGAACAGCATTGACTACAAAATCGTAATTCTTCAGGATGTTTTTCAATTCATCAATCCTGGAAATATCCATTTGAATTGTTGTAATACCTGTTTTTTGCGACAGTTTATCCAATGCAACTTTATTGATATCGGCCACTGTAACGCTGAACCTGTTATCTTTTGCCAGATCCAAAGCCATTGGACCTCCAACCAGGCCACAACCCAAAACAATAATTTTCTTCATAACTAAAATTTGATTTTAAACATAATAATACAATAAACGAGATTAACCTTACATTCTAAAAGAAGCTCAGGAGGTATAAGGGTGTATGGGTATATGGGAAATTCCGGTTTATGCCTTTTACTGCTACTCTAAATCCTTATTTCTCTCAATTCCCTTATTTCCCCCTTCTCTCCTTCTCTCCTTCTCTCCTTCTCCCCTATTTCCCCTATTTCCCTTATTCCCTTTATTTCATATTTTTAATTTCACTATAAATCTACCCCGAGTTCATAATAATAACCGGAGGCGACTTTTTAATCTGAGACAAATACAAACCTACAATTACAATTGCCATTCCTGATAATTTCTGAATATTAAACTCTTCACCCAAAAGAAAAAAAGAAAAAACTGCTGTGAAAACAGGAATGAGGTTCGTAAACATATTGGTACGGCCCACTCCAATTTCCCTCATTGCAATAGTAAATAAAATATATGCAAGCGATGAGCAAAAAACAGCCAGCGACAATAGAGAACTTATTAGCTTAAAATCCGGCTTCACAGTAAAGAAATTTTCCATTTCCAAAAAAAGAAAAAATGGTAAAAAATATAACGCACCAATAAGGTTTTGAACAGTAATAATATTTATAGCCGAATATTTTGAACTGAGTTTTTTGAGAAATACTGAATATGTGATGGCTGTGGCCACAGCAAATAACAATAGTACAATTCCCAACGGAGATGCGCTGAGATTTAATTTTCCATCTACCAGCATCAATATTATTCCTGCAAAAGAAACCATCATTCCTATAATATTCAGCCTTGTAAGTTTTTCTTTAAGAGTATAGTAGGCCACAACCGGTGAGAATAAAGGAATTGTTGCGATTATTACTGAGCTGATGGTAGAGGAAGACATTTTAAGTCCGTAGCTCTCTCCCAAAAAATATAAAAACGGATTGAACAGCGCCGAAAGAAGGAACAATTTATAGTCCTCTTTCCTGATCTTTTCGAATTTGCCGAAAAGTGTGACGCTCCCAAAAAGCAGAAGGAAGGAGATCACCAGTCGCAGGAAAACGGTTGTTATTGGAGGATAATACCTGAAAACTATGGTTGACCACACGAACGACATTCCCCACAATAACATGGAGAACATTGCGAAACTGTAAATGTATATGCTTTTTCTCTTATTCAAATAAAGTAATAGTTACTGGTTACTTGTTGCTGGTCGCTTGTTGCTGGTTACTTGTTGCTGGTGTGAATATTGCGTTCAATGGCCTGAATGAACAGATTGAGTTTTTTACCTAAAATTTGAAGATGTTCATGCAAATCATCATATAATGATTTGTTCTTTAAGGAACCTGTTTCATACAGTGTTTCCAAATGGTCTATTGTTTCATCGTTTGAAGCAATTGAAAAAGTAAGGAAGCGGATATTTTCCATCACATATCGCCTTCTGCCATATCCCTCTACGATATTCGACCTGATTGATTTGGAAGATCTTCGTATTTGGCTTCCTTCTTCATACATTTCGAATTTTGGAAGTTCTGTCAATGTCATTTTATGAATGGCAATACTCACTTCTCTTGCCCTTTCCCATATCTCAAGTTTTTTATAACTCATTTTATTCTGTTTAAATTTTTAACCAGTAACCAGCCTCCAGTAACCAGCAATTGTGACTCTACCCGAAAATCTACAAATCATTATGACCGGCCTTCCTCATCAAGCAAGCGGGTGTGATGCTTTAAGGTTCGGAGGATAAGTGTGATCACAGCAATAATTACAAGCGATGCAGATGAAATCCGTAAAGGATTAAAATCACCGTTTTCAAAGAAATATCTGAGATTGTCAATAAATGCGAAGCTGGCTGCTGCAGCCAGAACACCGGAATATTCTCGTCTTAGAACCGATTTAACTGAAAAAGGGATTTTGCTCTTGCTGTATTTGCTAAAGCCCGGGATAAATGCAGGAATTTTATTGGACCATGCTATGTAATCCTCTCCGAATTTCCTTTCAAGGAAGCGTTCTTCAGCAAACATGATCCTTTCATAATACAGCCAGAAAGCCAAAGAAATGATAATCACGAAATACCAGTTGAATGTAAACATCACAATCCCTATCCACATCAGGTAATTTCCAAGATACAGGGGATGCCTGACAACAGAGTAAATTCCGGTATTGTTCAATGTTTCTGCTACCTGAGTCTGTGTATTTCTGCCCGATGTTCCCTTGGGAGTTGTACCGATTGCGATTGCCCGGATAAAAAAACCTGCTATACATATTATTATAGACAATCCTGATAAAACTATATTCATAAATCCTGTAATCCAAGAATAATCTGTAAAATAAATTACCGGAATTACAGCAATGAAAAGGATTGCAGGAATCTGACCCCGGTGCTTGAATAAATAATTTCCGCTTTTTTCAAAAGAGTGCAGGAGCGCCATAAAACCGAATGAATTATAGAAATATGTGAAAGCGGCAAAAGTAAATATTTAAAATAAAACTTTTCAGTAAGAAATTTTAGATATGCTTTAACATATTAATTTTGTGATCAAAGACAAATAATGGCTTGTTATTTATAATCTCAAAAAAATGACTGAAAGAATACACATACTTAACATCAGGGTTGACAACATTTCTAAAAAAGAATTATTGGAAAAATTCAATTCTGGTGTCCTGATCACTCCCAATGTTGACCATCTAATGAAATTGCAAAAGGACAGGGAGTTTTACGATATTTATCAGAAAGCAGATTACGTTACAGTTGACAGCCAGATCGTCAAACTTGCGTTGAAATTTTTAGGGGCACCGGTTAAAGAAATCATTACAGGTTCCGATTTTTTACCATCGTTTTATAATTTTCATAAGGATAATGAAAGTATCAAAATTTTTCTGCTTGGCGCAGCACCTGGTGTAGCCGATAAGGCAATGGGAATGATCAATCAAAAAGTCGGCAGGGAAATAGTGGTTGGAGCCTACTCGCCAAGTTTCGGTTTTGAAAAAAATGAAACGGAATGCAACAAAATTCTGGACATTATTAATTCCAATCCAGCCAACGTTTTAGTGGTTGGTGTTGGAGCGCCCAAGCAGGAAAAATGGATTTACAAATACCGCGAGCAATTAAAAGGTATAGAAATTTATCTTGCTATCGGAGCAACCATTGATTTTGAGGCAGGGAATATAAAACGCGCTCCAAAAATATTTCAGAAGCTTGCTCTTGAATGGCTTTACAGGTTAATAAAAGAACCGAAAAGACTCTGGCGGAGGTACATCATTGAAGACTTTCCCTTTTTCTACCTTATCCTTAAACAAAAATTAAAAATCTATAAAGATCCATTTTCCTGAATGCAACTTTAATTAATGAGTCCACTCCGAAAAGTGTCGGGGAACGTCATTGCGAAGGCGGAGCCAGAAGCAATCTGTTGATCTACAATTCATACGGATTGCTTCACTAAGTTCGCAATGACGAATAATGACTTTTCGGAGTGGACTCTTTATTACAATTTAAACCTAATCCAAATTAAACAGA
Source organism: Bacteroidales bacterium (assembly GCA_020052415.1). GTDB lineage: Bacteria > Bacteroidota > Bacteroidia > Bacteroidales > JAADJA01 > JAADJA01. The sequence continues at coordinate 88,369 of JAGVPB010000091.1, forward strand.
TTATTTTATTAATAAATTTGTTGCGACCCGAATTTATTTACAGGTTCGGAATTTTGTACTCAAATATTTTCTATAAATGCTAATAATTTAAATTATCAGATCATGAGACAATCAGCATTACTTTTTGTATTTGTAGCCTTGTTTTTTACGGGTTACCAATTACTTTCGCAAAACGTCAGACTTATTGAAGGTAAAGAAACTAAAATAGTATTCCTGCAGGATGATTATACGTCAATGCGTTTTACCAATTCAGTTGCAGGTTTCAATACATTTTCAGTTAAAACCCCGGAAGGTGTTTTTGATGAGTTTGGTATTCCCGGTTACGGCTCCAGCCTTATTGCCGGTGAACCGAAAATCCCGGTATTGAAAAAAATCATCGAAGTGCCTTATGGCGCAGAATTCAGTTTGAATATTGTAATAGAAGACTTCAGCGAGTATGATCTTTCTGATTACGGAATATTAAATAAAATCATGCCTGTTCAACCTTCCGTTTCAAAAAGTGTTGAAAATCCGGAAGACATCAAGTTTGTGATTAACCAGACTGCATACCAGATAAATGCGTATCAGGAAAAAGAGCTTGTAAACATAACTGTACTCGGTCAAATGCGAGGTATAACCCTTGCACGGCTTGAGATATCACCGATACAATACAATCCTGTTTTAAACAAAATAAAAGTGTATCATGATATAGAAGTGGAAATTATATATACCGGAGCTGATCTTCAAACTACTATGAATTTGAAAAAAGACCTTTTCTCACCTTATTTTAATAGTGTCTTTAGCATGGTGGCAAATTACAAGGAAATTCCTTCGGACGAACTGATCATGGATGAACCTGTGACCTATGTAATCGTTTCTGATGCTATGTTCACCGCAACCCTACAGCCCTTTATTGCATGGAAAACCCTGAAAGGATTTAAAGTCATCGAAGCCTATACCAACAATCCTTCAGTCGGAACCACGACAGCATCAATAAAGTCATATTTGCAGGGACTTTATAATACGCCACCTGCCGGATATAATTCACCAAGTTTTGTCCTTTTCGTCGGAGATATTGCTCAAATTCCGGTATTTAGCGGGACTGCCGGGAGTCATTATACCGATCTTTATTATTGTGAATATACCGGAGATTTATTCCCGGAAGTTTATTACGGAAGATTTTCTGCCGAAAACATTGCTGAACTTCAACCCCAGATAGACAAGACACTTGAATACGAAAAATATCTGATGCCGGATCCTTCTTTCCTTGATGAAGTAGTGATGGTGGCAGGAGCAGATGGAACTTATGGTCAGCTTCACGGAAACGGGCAGATCAATTATGGAACAACCTATTATTTTAATTCTGCACATGGGCTTTTATCGCATACCTATCTTCAGCCCGAACCCAGTGGAGGCAATTATTCCGCTAATATAAGGCAGAATGTAAGTGATGGAGTTGGTTATGCAAATTACACAGCGCATTGCAGTTCCAGCGGATGGGCTGATCCAAGCTTTTCAACCAGCCATATTGCTGCACTAACAAATGCTCATCAATATCCTTTAATGGTTGGAAATTGCTGTTTATCCAATAAATTTGATGTCAATGATTGCTTTGGTGAGGAGCTTTTACAAGCTTTAGATAAAGGGGCATTAGGATATGTTGGAGGAACAAATAATACTTATTGGGACGAAGATTACTGGTGGGGAGTGGGTTACAGAGCAACAGTTGTTGTGAATCCAGTATATAGCGCTACAAATTTAGGAGCCTACGACAGAACTTTCCATGATCATGGTGAGCCCTTAAGCGAATATTTTGTGACTCAGGGACAAATGCCGGCTGCCGGAAATTTTGCTGTTTCACAATCCGGATCAAGTATGGAAACTTATTATTGGGAAATCTATCATCTTATGGGCGATCCTTCCCTGATGGTCTATTATTCGCAGGCGCCTGTTACAACTGCCAATTATACAGCCCTGATGCCGTTGGGAAGCATTTCTTTTAATGTGCAAACTCAACCTTATGCTTATGTAGCAATATCGAAAAGTGGTGTTCTTTATGGTGTCGCGATTGCTGATGCAACCGGACTTGCTGAAGTAAGTTTAACGCCGATTACAGTTCCTGGGATTGCAGATGTGGTCGTCACCAGGCAAAACGGCCAACCCTATATCGGTACTGTTACAGTTGCCTCGCCAACCGGGCCTTACCTCGCTCTCGATAGCTACAGTATAAATGATAATGCTGGCAATAATAATGGTCAGGCCGATTACGATGAAAATATACTGTTGAATGCTACACTTGAAAATCTTGGAAGCACAACAGCGACAAATGTTAGTGTGACAATTGCATCTGCTGATACCTATATTAATATCACCGATAATTCGAATGCCTGGCCAAATATTCCGGCGGGAACCACTTCTTCAGTTGCCGGTGCTTTTGGATTACATATCAACAATAATGCTCCTGACCAGCATGATGTATATCTTGATGTAACAATGACCGATGGTTCAGAAGTCTGGACATCGAATTTCAGTTTTAAGCTCAATGCACCTTCTCTTGGTTATTCTGCAGCCGTGATTATTGACGACATTTCCACCGGCAACGGCAATGGCCGTCTCGATCCGGGAGAAACAGCCAATATTACGGCATCTGTATTGAACAACGGCCACAGCCTGTCGCCGTCAGCTACGGCTACTCTTACTTCAGCATCACCTTACATTACAATAAATACAGGAAATGATGTTTTGGGACAGATAGCAGCCTCAGGCTCTGCCGATGCAGTTTTCAATTTAAGCTGTTCACCATCCACCCCGGTCGGCCAGTCGGTTGACCTTGCCATGGATGTAGCAGCAGGCAATTAC
>JAGVPB010000048.1 GCA_020052415.1 Bacteroidales bacterium
CTGCTGTAAATTTTCGTCTTTTTGCTTTCATTTTTCCACTGTTAAAATTACTCTTTTTTTATCCTTAACCAGTGGTCGGAATTTTGGGGAGTATTATAGGGTTCAATGGAAATGAATGGAAAAACCATTGATTTGTCAATTGATTTAAACTCAAAAGATAAATTTTTTTCAAGTTATGATTTGATGCTTTTTGAGCAACCTATTTCGAATCTGACAATCAAAAACGGAATGATAAGTTTTTCGGTGGTTCTTGATGTAGAAATAGTTTTTAACGGAAAGATTTTGGATAACGAAATTTCAGGAATCGCAACAATAAATGGCGGACCGCCAAATATGAACATTGAATTTTCATTAGTAAAACAAGCAGAAAAGCTCGTTAAACCATATTCTGTTGAAAGCCTTACAATAAAAAGTGCTGATGTTTCGCTTTCAGCGGACATTTACAAACCTCGAACAGAAGGTCTGCATCATGCAATAGTATTATTGCACGGTTCATCAACAAATCTTAAAAGTGACTACATTTTTGATGCTGATTATTTTGCCAAACTTGGATTTGAAGTACTAATCTTTGATAAGCGTGGCTGTGGAAAATCAACAGGTAATTACTATTTATCGAGTTATAATGACTTAATTTCAGATGCAATAGTTTGTCTGGAAACAATGTATAACAGAAAAAGTGTAGATAAAAATAAGATTGGATTTTGGGGATTTAGTCAAGGTGCCATGTTATTGCCAAAAATTGCATCCAAAACAAATATTCCAAAATTTCTTATTGCTAAATCACCTGAAATAATTAGTGTTACAGAAGCAGCCTCATTTTCTGATAGTTTACGCATTATGAATTCCGGCAACTCTGAATTAGACGGACAAATCGTAGCAGAAAGTCATAGAACAGCAGAAAAAATGATTCGTGAAGGAAAAAGTTATAACGAAGTAGAAATATTTATTCAACAGAATGCACAACAGAATATTTTTATGAATCAAACGGGTTTGTATGGAAATATTAACATTGACAAAAATGAATTCAATGGTTTCTATTGGCAAGGTAGAAAAGAACACTTCGTTTCATATTGGGAAAATATCAATATTCCTACGCTTGTTTTGTTTGGGGATAGAGACAGCTTTGTGAATGCTGAAAGAAATATTTCAATTCTTAAAAGCCTTAATGGCGAAAATATTGAAATAAAACTTTTTCCAAAGGCAAATCATAACTTAAAGAAATCATTTAATCCGACCATTGATACTGAATTTGATTGGCCAAGAATAATTGAAGGCTATACTGACTATGTTGAAAAATGGATAAAAAGTGAAATTGATAAATAACGAAATGCTAATCAAGCAGGCTGCTCCGCCAGTCCGCCACGGCGGACTGGCGGGGAGAATCCTCGCCTGAACTGAATGGCAGCTCTCAAACCACAGCTTCAGGCACACTGGCAAAACCCTTATACAAACATGATCTGGAGAAAGGTGTGAACAAGTAACATTTAATCGTTATAAATGGCCACAGATATAAAGGGATGTCAGAAGTAATTTTTATTGCATATAAACTGCAATAGCCTTATCTTTTTATGCGAAATTAGCATCATTACAAAACTAATTTTTAAGAGGTTTGTTAAAGAATAACTGTTTAGAAGAGATAAATTAATATGAGAAAAATAATTGTTTTATCATTTATTACATTAGATGGAGTAATGCAGGCACCTGGCGGGCCTGAGGAAGATACATCAGGCGGTTTCAAATATGGCGGTTGGGTTGCACCGTATTTTGACGAAGCTTCTGGTAAGGTTATGGAAAAACAGATGAAACCTGCAGATCTACTTTTGGGCAGAAAAACATTTGATATTTTTGCCTCTTACTGGCCTGAACATACAGACTTTTGGCCTGGTATCAATGATGTTACAAAATACGTCATGTCCAGGACCATGAAAAAGTCAGACTGGAAAAACTCAGTATTCCTCGAAAGCCTGGATGATATCAAAAAGCTCAAAAACCAGCCTGCCGGCAGTATAGATTCAAAAGGGTCCGACATTCAGGTTCACGGTAGTGGTGAGCTCATACAACTTCTACTTAAGAATGATTTTGTGGACGAACTCTGGCTCAAAATTTTCCCGTTGACCCTTGGTAAAGGAAAAAAGTTGTTTGACAAGGGCACGATTCCAGCAGCATTTACATTAATGGAGAGTTCTGTTACACCAAGCGGAGTAATTATTGCCAATTACAAGCGAGCCGGAAAAGTCAGGACAGGTACTGTTGGGGCTTAAGGCGGGAGTAGCACGAACGCATAACATAAGCTACCCGTCAATGAGGTAGCAGTGGTTTTCAGTGTGTATCTTTCCGCTCATGCAGTTTACGAGCTTGACATGAATTCGCCTGCAATCCACCTCTGCGTACTGGTTCCAACGTTTGTGGCTATTCAATAAGAAGTTTGAAAGATTTATATAAAACAATAATTAACAAGATTATGGTTTCAAATATTCAAAAAGAAAAAGCTGAAATGTTCCTGAAATAGGTATTATGAAATCAGAAAGTTAAGACAACCTGGGCGGAATTGCAGGTGTCTATTACTGCAATTGAATAGCTATAGCTAAAAGGTTTACAGCCGCTATACGTTAGCGGTCATTGTAGCGGAAAACTCTAAAGACACAAAAAGGCATTCACAAACGATATAATGACAATGAATTCAAACAAAAGTGCGGACAAGTCATTAGAATCTACCAACGACCTGAGTGCACAGAGGTTCTATCACGGTACTAAAGCCAATCTGAAGCCGGGAGACCTGATAGAACCAGGCTTTAATTCAAACTTCGGTAAGAGGAAAAATGCGATCTATGTCTATTTGACCGCCACCCTCGATGCTGCTGTTTGGGGAGCTGAACTTGCCATAGGCGAAGGGCCTGGCAGAATTTATATAGTAGAGCCGACAGGCCCGATAGAAGATGACCCCAATTTAACGGACAAGAAGTTCCCCGGAAATCCAACGAAGTCATACCGTACCCGGAATCCGCTTCGGGTATTAGGTGAGGTCCGAAACTGGCAGGGACACTCCCCAGAACAGCTCAGTACCATGAAGGAGCACCTTGAGCGACTTAAGGAACTAGGTATTGAGGCAATCGAGGATTGAGCAAGAGATGAAAATAAATTTGAAATTTCAATTATCTAAAACAATGAACCCCTAATCGAGTACACCGCTGGCAAACTTTTAGACCCACCGGAGTAGCCATCCCTTTGAGACACACCATCCTCCTATAATGTCTCGTTTTAACTTTACATCAGACGGACAAGATGGTGGATTCGAAATCCCGTAATTCCTACAGCCCGGGATCGTTTCTGTCATCCGGGCAGTAAGCGATTACATTAAAATATTTAACCCGGATTAAATCAATCATCGTAACTTAATTGCTTTACCAATCCTGTGCATGAATTCCGTCTGGACCATGTCAGCCGGTTAAATAATTCTTTATTAAATGAACCATATTAAAAGAAATTGGTTAATTTTTGAAGGATATAAACTCCATTTTTACCTTGCGAAAGCAAAAGGTAAAATGTACTAATCCTGGCTTGATAATTATTAGATATGAACAGCTAAAAATAAAAAAAAATCATTATGGCATCAGTATCCATTTATCTGAACTTCATGGGAAATGCTGAAGAGGCATTTAACTTCTACAAGAAAGTTTTTAAAACTGAATTTTCTGCTCCTGTCATGCGGATGAAAGACATACCTGCGCAACCGGGAATGCCTCAGCTTCCTGAATCCGAACAGGACAAAGTAATGCATGTTGCATTACCGATTCTTGGCGGGACTGAAATAATGGCAACCGATATGCTTGAAAGTATGGGTCACAAATTGGTTGAAGGCAACAATATTACGATCAGTTTGAATCCCGATACCAAAGAAGAAGCCGACCGGTTGTATAAAGAACTTTCTCATGGCGGAACTGACAGTGTTGCTCCACACGATGAATTCTGGGGTTACTGGGGAACCTGCAAGGACAAGTTCGGAATCCGCTGGATGTTTAATATCTCAAGCCAACCCTTTAATTAATAATCACTCATTCAAAATCAATAATATGACAGACAACAGCGTATCATTACACCGGGTTCTGAAAGCATCACCCGAGAAAATCTATCGTGCTTTTACTGATGCAAATGCGATGGCATCATGGATTCCACCTTATGGTTTTTTATGTGTTGTGCATCACATGGATGTAAAAGAAGGCGGGAAGTACCGAATGTCATTTATCAATTTTTCTACAGGAAACGGACACTCATTTGGTGGAAGATACATAGAATTGAAACCGAATAAATATATTAAATATACCGACACATTTGAAGATCCGAATATGCCGGGAGAAATGATTACTACGGTTTGGCTCAAAAAGGTTTCCGGCGGCACAGACCTTAAAATCTTACAAGAAGGTATTCCAACAGTTATACCGATTGATATGTGTTACCTGGGATGGCAGGAGTCGTTAGAAAAGTTGAAACATTTAGTTGAACCGGAAATTCCGGATGCTTAACTAAATAACATTTCGCTTTTACGAAAACAGTTTCAACTCTGTAACAGTAAACTTTGAACAAACAGATAATGAAATTAAATACGATTTTACTTTTCAGCATTTTCGCCATACTTACTTCATGCAACGGATATAATACCTCATCAGTTTCTAACAGTACAAGAAATGAACAAGCCGCAAGCATTGCAACAGGTGACACCGTTTCAGAACTTGATAAAAGTATCTGGATTATTTTTCAGGACAAGAACAATTACTACTGGTTCGGAAGTGACGGGCAAGGAGTATATCGCTATGATGGCAAAATAATCCTTCATTTTTCAACCAGGGACGGGTTGCTTAACAACAGAATACGGGGAATTCAGGAAGACAAATCAGGCAACGTTTTCATTACCAGTCTGGATGGCATAAACAAATTTGACGGACAAAAATTTACAACTTTGCCAGTAATAGAAAGTAATGAATGGAAACTGGATTCGAATGATTTGTGGTTTTCTGTTTTGGGAAAAACGGGAGAACACGGTCCTTATCGTTATGACGGCAAATCATTGTACCATTTAAAATTTCCAATACACTTTCTCGAAGAAGAATATTATAGAGATTTCCAAAACAAGTCATGGGGCCCGTATGAAGTTTACACTATTTATAAAGACAACTTAGGAAATATTTGGTTCGGTACATCCAACTTTGGTATTTGCCGCTACGATGGAAATTCTTTAAGCTGGATGTATGAAGAACATTTGACATTAATAGAGGGCGGTGGCTCTTTTGGCATTCGCTCAATCATTGAGGATAAAGACGGAAAATTTTGGTTCTGTAATACCAGCTACCGTTACAATATACTCCCTACCAGTTCAACCGAGCAAGGCAAAACCTTAATCAATTACAAACGAGAAAAAGGAATTGACAATTTAAAAGCACTGGATGGAAAGGATATGATTTACTTCCAGTCCATCATTGAAGATAAAAATGGTGATATGTGGATGGCAACCTATGGTCAGGGTGTTTGGCAATATGACGGAAAAAACATTACCCATTATCCTGTAAAAGATGGCTCAAAAGATATTACACTGTTTTCCATTTACATAGACAACCGTGGACATCTGTGGCTTGGCACACACGAAGCAGGTGCGTATAAATTCAATGGCAAGACATTTGAAAAATTCAGACCATGACAACAAAAAGCAGTGCAGCCTCGCTTTAACGAGTTCATTCGGGCAGATCACCTTGAGGAAAAATTTACACTTCTTGCTTGCTCCTTAAAGTTAATGCTCAAGTGCTTTCCAAACTTTAATTGAATAAACTTGTTCTATAATTTAAATCAAACATTATGAAAAAAACAATCGTCCTTATCGGGTTAATTGTAACTTCAATAGCAGTTATTCAATCATGTAAAAAAGATGAAGCTGATACTGATGCTGATAATGCACTATATAGCGAGATAACCGCAGGTGGATTTACTTACTACCAAAGTGGCAACATTTTATCTGGTGTTTCTCCAAGTCCTCACGGCTCTTTTAAGTTACGCTTTAATTCTAATGCATCGGCAGCACTTGACAGCACTGGAGAGTTACCAACCGGAAACAGTTTTCCAACAGGTTCAATCATTGTGAAAGAAATTTTCAGTGGAAGCAGTATCAGCTTTTATGCAGTAATGAAAAAAGACCCGTCAAACGGAAATGCCGGAAGCGGTTGGGTGTGGGCTGAATTTAACACAGACGGGTCTGCTGCCTTCAGCACCAGTAAAAAGGGGGATGGTTGCATAAGTTGCCATAGTGGTTTGCCCAACAGGGATTTAACCAGGACTTTTGATCTGCATTAATAAACTTTGTAGCTATTCGCTGACAAAGCAAGATGATGACAGAACTTCTAACAAACTTTCGTACAAACTTCAAACAGTTTGTGTGTTAAACGAGCAGTAGTACGAATGCATTATGAGAAAGATAATTGCAGCAATCAACATGACAATTGACGGGATTTGCGATCATACGGTAATAATCCCGGATGAGGAAATACATCAACATTACGCTGACCTGTTAAGTAACGCAGACGCTGTTCTATATGGGAGGATAACATATCAGCTTATGCAATACTGGCAAAATCTGGTAAAAAATCCTTCAGGTGAAAAATCAATGGACGACTTTGCAATGGTCATGGACAAGATTCCGAAAATTGTCTTTTCGCGTACGTTGAAGAATACTGAATGGGAAAGTGCAAAGTTGGCAAATCGAGATCTTGAAGATGAAGCTTTAGAACTCAGGCAATCCCGTCCCGCATCAGGCGGGAGCGGAAGTAAAGACATTTTTGTTGGCAGTCGGAGTTTAATTATACAGCTAATGGAACTTAATTTGATTGATGAATACCAACTTTGTGTTCACCCTGTCATTGCAGGAAGCGGTTTGCCATTATTTGAAAATATAAACGACAGGACTATTTTTAAACTCATAAAAACTAAGACCTTTAGTGGTGGCGCCATAACGCTTTACTATGAACCGACAAACAAAAAAACAACGAACTGCTAACAAAGACAACAAACCGCTAATCGAATAGACGGCCGGTGAGCTAAACAACCCACCGGATCGGCTCCTGGCATAGCCATCTCTTTGGGACACTCCATCCCGCCAACGACGGGACTAATACTTCAGGGTGTCACCCCGGCACATAAGGGATAACTACCCTCCGGAAAATAATTACATACTTCCCCATACCCGTTAAAGTATATTTGTATTTTTAAACTTTTTATAAAGCTTGCATGTTGTATGCAATGAATGTTTATGCGGATTAAATATTAAGAAAAAATGAAAAAAACGAGTTTAATAATTTTAGCCATTGCATCATCTTTTTGTTTTGGTTTTGCATTTAAGACCATCATTTCAAAACCATCAGACGACGGGATAAAAATGAAAAAGGTAACAGGCATCGGAGGCATCTTCTTTAAGTGTAAAGATCCGGGTAAAATGAGAGAATGGTATCAAACAAACCTGGGACTGAATACGAATAAATACGGAACCGTTTTTGAATGGTGGCAAGGCGCTGACAGTACTAAAAAGGGATTCACACAATGGAGTCCTTTTGCAGAAACTACAAAATACTTTGAGCCTTCATCAAAAGACTTCATGATCAATTACAGAGTTGAAAACATAGAAGCGCTCGTCGCTGAATTGAAAACAAACGGAGTTACGGTTACCGACACTATTGAAAGCTATGAATACGGTAAATTTGTTCATATTCTCGATATAGAAGGAAACAAAATCGAACTTTGGGAACCGAATGATATCGAATATGAAAAATTAGGCAACCAACTCGGGAGCAAGACAACAAAATAACCCGAAGATTCTGTGATTGCAGATAATTGAGGGTTTATTCAGGATATAGAAATGAGTTTAGTAAAATATATGTCAAACAAATAATAATTTAAAATGGCTGAAAAAAAATCAAAACTGGTTGAAATAAAAACAAAACCCACCGCTGCAAACGTGGAGGAGTTTATCAATACTGTGAAGGATGAACAAAAACGCAAAGATAGTTTTGTGCTTTTGGAAATGATGAAAAAAGCTACCGGGGAAGAGCCTGTATTATGGAGCAACTCCATCATAGGTTTTGGCAATAAAAGGTTCAAAAGCCCCGCTACCGGCAGGGAAGTTGACTGGCTTCTGATCGGTTTCTCACCCCGCAAAGCGAACCTGGCATTGTATCTTAGCGACCATATTCAGGCGCATATTGTTGCTCTGGATAAGTTAGGCAAGCATAAGACAGGTGTTGGTTGCCTCTACATAAATAAGTTGGAAGAGATAGACCTGAAAGTTTTAGAGGGAATTATTGATGCATCATTAAACCGAAAGTAGAATACTTTGTTTACAGGAGGTAAATATGATATTATTTGAAGGCATAAATTATTATGCGGTCATCGTTTCGACGATCGTTTATTACTTTATCGGATTTATCTGGTACACTTTACTTTTTGGCGGTATATGGGAAAGGGAGACTGGTGTATCAATGAAAAGCCAGGGCAAACCCCAGTTATGGGCAATGTTTGGGCAGTTTATATCAACATTGCTCTTTACAATTGGAATTGCCATTATCCTTAGATTATATGGGACCTACGGTATTACAGAAGGTATTTATATCAGCACACTGATAACCGTATTTTTCGTAATTCCAATTAATTCGGGAAATCTTTTTTTTACAGGCAGGAAAAAATTATTTCTGCTTGACGTTTGCGAACGGGCAACAGGTTCATTAGTCATTGGAATTATACTTGGACTCTGGAAATAAGGATGGCAATAAATTTTGAGTGGTCTCAATAAAAAGGAAATCGGGTTGAGAGTGTCAAAGAGTCATCGGAAACCTTAAACGTTCTCAACAACATTTGAAAAACTTATGAATGCAATGTACACCGAATTTACCAAACAAACGAAAAAACTAAATGAATAGCTTGCAATCAACTTATTATTATGTACGACCTCCCGTATCATAAAGAACAAAATGCACAGGTAATTAAAGAATTTATTGATCAGCATCCTTTTGCTTTTTTAACAGGATGCGATTTGAAAAACAAGCCTGTTGCCACTCAGGTGCCTGTTTTTATCGAAGAACATGACGGCAGGAAAATATTAAGGGGGCATATCATGAAGGATACTGACCACCATATAGCTTTTTTGCATAATCAAAACGTTCTTGTAGTTTTCACTGGTAATCACACTTATGTAAGCGCTACATGGTATAGTAATCCGCATCAGGCTTCTACTTGGAACTATATGAGCGTTCATGCTAAAGGGATTATCAGGTTTCTGGATGACACTGCATTAGAAGATGTACTTCGAATGACATCACTCCATTTTGAAAATCAAAATCAACGTTCCACTACGATTTTTGATAACCTTCCTTCAGAATATACACAAAAATTAATGAAAGCAATTGTGGCTTTTGAAATAGAAGTAACAGAATTGGATACTGTTTTCAAATTAAGTCAGGACAGGGATGCTGAAAGCTATGACAATATAAAAGAGCGGCTCAAAAAACAGGGTGGAAACGCACAGGTGATTGCTGCAGAGATGGAAAAAAGAAAAATGAAAGTATTTCCTGAGGATAAGGAATAGGATTGCTGACTTTTAACAATACTCATTCTAATGAAAATCAAAACTTATTATAATGGATCAGGCTGCCCCGCCTTACCGGATGGGCAGGTTCAACAGAGATAATATTAAATTATAAACAACATGAATGGCAATAAAAGGGAGTTATCACCCGGACAACGGGATGAACTTCTCAGAGCATTGAAAGCCCGTTTTGAAAAAAGCATGAACCGACATAAAGGTCTTGAATGGGCTAAAGTACAGGCAAAACTGGATACCTCTGAGGCGGGGGAAAAACTGTGGTCACTCAACGAAATGGAAAGAACCGGCGGTGAACCGGATGTTGTTGGCTATGATAAAAAGAGGGACGAATACATTTTTTACGACTGTTCGGCCGAGAGTCCCAAAGGCCGGCGAAGTGTCTGTTACGACCGTGAAGCGTTGGAGTCAAGGAAAGAACATAAACCGGAAAACAACGCAATGGATATGGCTGCTGCGATGGGCATCGGGTTATTAACGGAAGAACAATACAGGGAACTGCAGAAACTCGGAAACTTCGATTTGAAAACATCAAGCTGGGTGATGACACCTATCGATATCAGAAAATCAGGTGGCGCCCTTTTTTGTGACCGCCGCTACGACCATGTTTTCGTATATCACAATGGAGCAGAATCCTACTATGCTGCCAGGGGATTCCGTGGTTCGCTGAGGGTCTGAATTACACTCAAACATCAAAACGGGATATTCCTTGTTATACGATTCTGAAAAGTATCGTATTTTAGCCACTCAAATAATCCACAATACAGGGTATAAGGGAAGAAAAATATATGCAGTTAATTCTCAATATATAAATTGGTTAACAGCAAATTATCACTCAAACCGCCACTTTTCAAAGCATCAGCCGAAAGGTCGCGATGTTGATTACTATGCAACAATTAACTACGATCATGATAATTTTATCAGCATTAAGTACAGCACTTAATGCCCAGGAAATTGTTACGGACAGACCCGACCAAACAGAATCTTCAATAACAATCCCTGATAAAAGCTTTCAAATGGAATTGGGATTTGGAAGCGGTAATTATTATAACGAAAGGTTATCTCTGCTTCCCACGGCATTATTCCGGTTCGGCCTGACTGAATATTTTGAACTACGATTTGTAGAACAATTGGCAGGATTCACTAATATGGCATCTGAACAGGATTTCGGTTTGTCGGATATTGAGTTAGGAGCAAAAATACAGGTTTTAAAAAAAGAGGGTATAAATACTGAAATCGCATTTATTTCACATGTTGTCATTCCTTCAGGTTCATCTGAATTGACAAATAAATATTTCGGAACAGTAAATAAGCTTGCCATTTCCCACGGTTTAAATAGTTTTTTAGACTTAGGCTATAACTTCGGATATAATTATTTTGGAACCGGGAATGGTGATTTAACTTATACAGCAGCTATCGGAGCCGGCATATTGGAGAAGCTGGGATTGTATTTTGAAACTTTCGGCGAGTATTCAGATTTTAGAGAGTTGACTTCAAACCTCGATAGCGGAATAACATATTTGATTGAGGATAATGTTCAATTGGATTTTTCACTGGGAACAGGATTAAACCGGAAAATGAACTACTTTTCTTTTGGTTTTAGCTGGAACATCAAATGCAATCATTATAAAAACACCAAATTATGAAATTGGATGAACTAAATATTTTAATCAGATTAATTAGAAAAATAACTAACAAAGACATCCCGCTTAACAGATAATGTAATGAAATTAGAAGACCTTGGATATAATGACAGACTTGAGAAATTCTGGATAAACAATAACCTCAGCAACTTTGAGAAAGGCAGAGTCACGGCAGAACATAAGGAGCGGTATATTGTCAGGACGACAACAGGTGAATTTGAAGCCGGGATAACCGGTAATATGCGTTTTACTGCAAAAAACCGTGAGGATTTTCCGGCAGTAGGTGACTGGGTTGCGCTTGCTACTTTTGACTCTGATTTTGCATTAATTCATAAAATACTACCAAGATTCTCAATAATTAAAAGGCAGGCCGTTGGACAGTTTGGAGAGATTCAGGTCATAGCAACAAATATTGATTATGGTTTTATAGTCCAGTCTGTTGACAGGGATTTTAATATCAACAGGCTTGAAAGATACCTGACTATTTGTAATTCATCGAAAGTGAGCCCTGTTATAGTTCTTACAAAGATCGATTTAATTAATGAAACAATGATTGCAGAAATTACAGATAATATAAAAGCACGGATTAAAGATATCCCAATTATTGCGGTAAGTAATGAGACTCAAATAGGATACGAAACAATAAAAGCAACTATCGAAAAGGGGAAAACATACTGTATGCTTGGCTCTTCAGGTGTAGGAAAATCCACACTGCTGAATAATCTCTCCGGGAAGGCTCTGATGCGAACTGAACCAATTAGCAGGAGTTTAAACAGAGGGAGGCACATTACAAGCCACAGGGAATTAGTTGTTCTGGATAATGGCGGGATATTAATTGACAATCCCGGGATGAGAGAAGTAGGTATTGCCGATTCGACAAGCGGACTGGAAATTACTTTCGATAAAATTATTGACCTTTCCCAATATTGTAAGTTTAAAGATTGCACGCACGTTAATGAGGTTGGTTGTTCCGTTCTCGAAGCCGTTGAAAAAGGAGAAATAGACAAGGCTTCTTACGAGAATTACCTGAAGATGGAAAGAGAAAAAGCGCATTTTGAATCAACAGTTGAAGAGAGACGAAAAAAGGACAGGGAATTTGGAAAAATTATTAAGAACTATAAAAAAGACATGAACAAAAATAAGTACTATGGAAATTAAATTGACTCCCATTGCTAAAGTTAAAAACTGCCGGACAACGCCGATAGACGATTTTTGGGAAACTATAACTTCGGAAATAGAACTTGAAAACCATATTCCAACGAAAGCGTTCGATGGCATTTCGGATTTTTCTCATCTTGAAATCATATACATTTTTGACAAAGTGGAAAGTAAAAACATAGTATTTTCAGGCAGTCCGAGAGGCAATCCAAACTACCCTACGGTTGGCATTTTCGGACAAAGAAAAAAAGACAGGCCTAATGCTATTGGACTTTGTACAGTTGAACTTTTAGAACATAGCGGAAGAATAATAAAAGTAAAATATTTTGACGCAATTGACGGGACACCGGTACTGGATATAAAACCGGTTTTTAAAGAATTTCAGCCACAAGGAGAAATCAGACAGCCGAACTGGGTAGCCGATCTGATGAAAAATTATTGGAAATAATTATGACTGTAAAAGAACATTACGATAATCATCTTGGCAACTTCTACTCCTGGATGTTGGGAGATTTTGAGGAAAGACAAAATGAATTTCTTAAATTATTACGGACGATGGACATTGTTCCATCATCATCAAAAATAGCGGTTGACCTGGGCGCAGGACACGGAATACAAAGTGTATCGCTGGCAAAATCAGGCTTTAAAGTAATCGCTGTTGACTTTAACGACAATCTTTTATCTGAATTAAAAATTAACGCTAAAGGATTTAATATTGAAATAGTAAATGATGACATTAGAAATGTCAGGCAATTTGCTGACAAAGAACCCGAGCTGATTATTTGCTGTGGAGACACACTTGCTCATCTCGAAAATAAAAAACAGGTTGAATATTTAATAAAGGATATTTCCAATTTGTTGAAAAAAGGTGGCAAAATTATTTTATCTTTTCGTGATTATTCAAAAGAGCTGACAGGTGACAACAGATTTATTCCCTTAAAAAGTGATGATAATAAAATACTAACTTGTATTCTTGACTTTGATAAGGAAACCGTTAGAGTTACAGACTTATTATACGAAAAAACTGATAATAACTGGACGCAACGAGTTAGCTCCTATGATAAAGTAAGAATTACGACAATGGAAATCACTGATCTTATTGAAAAAAGCGGAATGAAAATTCAACTGAATAAAGTGATTAACAGGATGACAAATATTTATGCAATAAAACAGTGACAAATGAATAACGGCATCTGATAATCAAGGTATTGTTTAACCGTCCTACGATACCTAACACCGCCTGAAGAAGTCAACAAGTTTGATAACCCTGCGTCACCTCTAATCAAATCGTTGTATTTAATGAATAAGAATGAACTATTGATTTTATAATCCCAAATCCTTTATTATCGCATCAATCCTTTTGTCGAGAAAAGCGTTCATTTCATCAAACTTCTTTATATCCGTGAAATCTTCCCTGACACTGAAATAATATTTTATCTTCGGCTCAGTGCCGGACGGCCTTACTGAAATCTTGCCTCCGTCCATCAGGAAAAACTGCAGTACATCGGATTTGGGCAGGCTGATCTTTTCTTCGGTATGTTTTTCCAGATCGAAGGTCATTTGCCTGAGATAATCCTTAATCATGATCACCGCTGAGCCATTGATAGCCTTCGGCGGATCAGAACGGTATGTCTCCATCATTTTCTTTATTTCTTCAGCGCCCTCCTTTCCTTTTCGAGTAATGGAGGCGAGCCTTTCTTTATAAAATCCGTATTGAAGATAGATTTCCGGCAGGAGTTCATACAGTTTTTTTCCCTTTTCAGCAGCCCAGGCAGCACACTCCGCTATCATACAGCATGCACTCACGGCATCTTTATCGCGCACAAAATCCCCGATCAGAAAACCATAGCTTTCTTCTCCGCCACCGATATACTGCTTTTTGCCTTCATTCTGCCTGATGATCTCTGCAATGTATTTGAATCCCGTAAGTGTATCGAAATATTCAACTCCGGATTTAACAGAAATATCCCTGAGGATTTCGGAGGTTACTACCGTTTTAATAGTAAATTCCCTGCCTGTGAGCTTGCCGTTCTCTTTCCATTTGGTAAGCAGATAATAGAGAAGCAGAGTAGCTGTCTGATTTCCGTTCAACAGGATAAACTCGTTTTTATCATTCAGAACCGCCACCCCTACCCTGTCGGCATCAGGATCGGTAGCTAAAACAAGACTTGCATTTACCTGCTTTGCTTTTTCAATGGCCATGTTCAAAGCTGCCGGCTCTTCAGGATTGGGCGATTTTACGGTGGGAAAATTACCATCTGGGATATCCTGTTCAGGAACATTAAAAACATTTTTGAAACCGTAAGCTTTCAGCCCTTCGGGAACGAGCTTTGCCCCTGTCCCGTGAATAGGAGTATAAACGATTTTCAGGTCGCTGTGTTTTCTTATGCTTTCTGGTGAAAGTGATAATCCTTTAACTCTCGAGATGTATTCCTTATCAATCTCAGCCCCTATGATTTCAACTAAAGAATCATTTCGCTTAAATTTTATTTCGGAAATATTCCTGATCTTCAGAACTTCACCGATCACATTTTTATCATGCGGATTGATAAGCTGTCCGCCGTCTTCCCAATAGGCTTTATAACCATTATACTCCGGAGGATTGTGAGATGCCGTGATAACAACACCCGCCTGGCAATGCAGATGCCTTATGGCAAACGACAGTTCGGGAGTGGGCCTCATATCATCGAAAAGGAAAACTTTGATTCCGTTTGCCGACATCACATCAGCAGTAATGCCTGCGAAAAAAGTATTGTTCCGCCTGGAATCGAAGGCAACAGCAATTTTAATTTGTTCCCGGCCGGGAAACATCTTTTTAAGATAATTGGCAAGTCCCTGCGTAGCTGCACCAACGGTGTACTTATTCATCCGGTTCGTACCAACGCCCATAACGCCCCTCAATCCGCCGGTACCGAATTCGAGGTTGGTGTAAAAAGCATCGGTGAGTTCTTTAGGATCATTTTCCATCAGGTCTTTAACCTTTGCTTTCGTTTCCTCATCGTAATCTCCTTCGAGCCAAACCTTTGCTCTTTCAAGGATATGCGGGTCAATCACAGTATTTGTCATAATTGTAAATTGTTTAAATGAAATGAAGAATGCAAAATTATCTAATTTTCAAAAAACATTCGCGAATTCGCGGCAAACTTGCGGAATAATATTTTGATGTGCAGGCATTGTTTTACTGATAATTTTACCTTGCAAATATGATCAAATTAAACCACGGTCACCTTGCCCGTAGGGCAAAGATATTCATAGAAACGAACGATACCTGAAACGGATTTCCCATAGGGAATCAACATCCTGAAAAATGAAGTTTTTGTTTATGTCCTACGGACAATTTGAAACTGTTAAACAAAATAAATCTATTGATATTGAAGCCCAACGGGCTAAAAAATACTAATATTCCTAACATCAAACGAAGATAAAAAATTCTATCAAGTTAAATTTGATGACCTTCATTTTTCAGGATAATTTTTTTTGAAGCACATCAAAATAAGATTTAGCCCGTACCAGTTAATTTCCCGATGTCAAATTCGCAATGCATATCTTCAGGCTGGCATCCCACCGCGGAATTTGAATACCGAATTTCTGTTTGATTTTATCCTTGCTCAGGACGCTGTACATCGGTCGGGCAGCAGGTGTCGGATAATCTGTCGTTGGAATCGGAAATACCCTGCAGTTTAAATGACTTTCTTCAATAATGGCCTTTGCAAATTCGTACCAGTTAATGATCCCTTCATTCGAATAATGGTAAATCTCAGGCTTGCCGGGAACAGGATGTTTTGAAATTATGTCAAGGATAACTTTTGCAAGATCTCCGGCGTAGGTTGGTGTTCCTGTTTGATCGGAAACAACTTTTAATTCTTCCCTTTCGCTTGCCAGCCTTTTGATGGTTTTAACGAAATTACTTCCGTATTCCGAGTACAACCATGAAGTACGTAATATCATTGCCCTGCAGCCGGATTCGATCACGTTGACTTCCCCCTGATGCTTGGACTTTGCATACACCGAAACCGGATTCGGCTGATCGGATTCCGAATACGGCTTGCCGGCTTTCCCGTCAAACACATAATCGGTAGAAATATGGATCAGCGAAATTCCGAGCTCTTTTGACAAACCGGCAAGATTCTTTACTGCAACGGCATTGATCAGCATAGCTTTTTCTGTTTCTTCTTCTGCTTTATCTACCGCAGTGTAAGCCGCACAGTTGACAATTACATCCGGACGGTTCTTACGGATAAACCCTGAAAGCGCTACTACATCCGTAATATCGAGATCATTAATGTCAATATAAAGGAAATTCAACCCGGGATATAATCCAGCCAGATTGCGAATAGACAATCCTAATTGTCCGTCAGCGCCCGTTACCAAAATTTTCTTCATGGTGACGGTTAAATTTTGGTTTTGAAGTATTCGATGGTCTTTTTCAAACCTTCCTCCAGGGGTATTTTAGGTTCCCAGTTTAGCAATGCCTGAGCCTTTGTGATGTCAGGCTTGCGCTGTAAAGGATCATCAGCAGGCAGGGGTTCGTAAATTATTTTTGATGAAGAACCTGTCATGCGTATCACAATTTCAGCAAGCTGAAGGATGGTAAATTCCACAGGATTACCAGCGTTGACCGGGCCGGTGACTTCATCGCCGGTGTTCATCAGCTTCACCATTCCGTCGAGCAGGTCGTCAACATAACAAAAACTCCGCGTCTGACTGCCATCGCCAAAGATGGTAATGTCTTTTTTGGTAAGCGCCTGCATAATGAAGTTAGAAACTACCCTGCCATCTTCCTTGTCCATCTTAGGCCCATAAGTATTAAAGATTCTCAGTACTTTGATCCTGACATTATTTTGCCGGTGGTAATTAAAGAACAGCGATTCGGCGCAGCGCTTTCCCTCATCATAGCATGAACGGAGCCCGATGGGATTCACATGTCCCCAGTATTCTTCAGTTTGCGGATGGACCTCCGGATCACCATAGACCTCACTCGTAGAAGCTTGAAGAATTTTAGCCCTTATCCTTTTGGCAAGTCCAAGCATATTTATCGCTCCCATCACGGAAGTCTTGATCGTCTTTATTGCATTATACTGGTACTGTATCGGGGAAGCCGGGCAAGCCAGGTTATAAATTTCATCCACCTCAATGAAATAAGGCATGGTTACATCGTGCCGTATCACCTCGAAATAGGGATTATTCATCAAGTGGACAATATTCTTTTTATTTCCCGTGAAGAAATTATCGAGGCAGATGACTTCATTGCCATCATTTAATAGTTTCTCACAGAGGTTTGAACCCAGAAACCCGGCGCCGCCGGTGACCAGTATGCGCTTTCCCATCGAACGTTTTTTTAAATTGTTTATTTATTTTTCAATACTCGATCTTATGCTCCAGGTCAGTCCAGATTTTAAAGACTGCCTCTGCTTCATCTTTCATCAATTGCTCCGAAGGTATTTTTCTTGAATGATGAGGCAGTTCGATTTCCCTGTAAATTTCCGAATCGTCAAAACCTGCATCCGCTGCATCCTGCCGTGTAGCCGCGAAATAAAGCTTCTTTGGCCGCGCCCAGTAAATGGCTCCAAGGCACATGGGGCAGGGTTCGCAACTTGAATATATCTCGCAACCGGTCAACTGAAAGCTGCCCAGGTTGCTGCAGGCTTCCCTTATCGCATTGATCTCTGCATGCGCAGTTGGATCGTTATGAGATGTAACCGTGTTTGCCCCTTTTCCGATGATCCTGCCGTTTTTTACGACAACAGCCCCGAAAGGCCCGCCGTTTTTAAGCTTCAGATTTTCTTTGGCGAGATTTATCGCCTCCTGCATGAATTTATTCCGTTCCTGCATTTTCTATATTAAGGGTTAATGTGCAAACTTACCATTTATTTTTTATTGTAGGATATTGAAGAGCCTTCCTGAGTAATTCTAAAAATGTATTACGCGGGATATTTTCCGCTCCCAGCCTCTTTAAATGCGCCGTTTCCACCTGTGCATCAATAAAGTGAAAACCCCAATCTTTTAATTTATTGATCAGATAAAATAACGCAACTTTCGATGCATCTCTCTCAGTATGAAACATTGATTCCCCAAAAAAGGCTTTGCCAAGAGAAACTCCGTACAATCCTCCCGCCAGCCTGCCGTTCAAATACGTTTCGGCGGAATGAGCGACACCAAGCCGGTGAAGGCGGGTATAGGCTTCCTTCATTTCCTTTGTGATCCAGGTTCCACGCTGTCCGAAACGCGGCACTTTCGAACACCGATCCATAACTTCTTCAAATGCCGTATCGAACATTACATTTAGGTTTTTATGTTTCAGGGATTGCTTAAGGCTTTTCGAAACTTTAAATTTATCAGGAAAGAGAACCATGCGCGGATCAGGTGACCACCAGAGGATGGGATCGCCATCGGAATACCAGGGGAAGATGCCATTTGAATACGACAGCAACAGCCGCTCAGGCGATAAATCTCCGCCAACGGCAAGAAGTCCGTCGCCATTAGCAAGACCGGGATCGGGAAAGATGAGCTTACTGGTGAGGGCATAAACAGGCATATACAATTGTAAAATAATGTCTGCCAAAAATAGCTAAAGAACAGGAAAAAGTAACTTAATCTGTACTTTGTAATTAACCTATAAGAACAGGCTTTTCTTTTCCTTATAAGTCATTCTTAAATGCCAATACCACATTCCTGAAAAGTATTGCCATAACTACCGTCATCAATCCACCGGGTATGGGAAGAATGGCGCCGGCAATACCTTCAACCGTCTTAACGTTAATGCCTCCCCGGATGACGGGCACAAGTTTGCCGGGATCATTTTTTGATGGCACTTCCTTCACCAGGTTGGAATAAATATCAATGATACAAACTCCGGGCTTTAACCAGTCAGCCTGCACGTATTCCGGATGTTTGGTAACGATGACCAGATAGTCAGCACGACTGATATGTTCCGCCAGTTTAACCGAATTCTTATTGATATAAGTTACCGGGCTTTCCTTTAGTACCACTTTAGCGGCGGCAGTTCTGACAATCATATTGGTCAATGAGTTGGTAAAGAATTCGTCATCCAAAACAAAAACCCATTCCTGGTCTTTTTGAATTTCTATTTCAGCTTCTTTGAACATTTCAAATAAAGCTTCAGGCAGACACATCGGGTAATTGTTGGCCTGAATTTCCGGCATCAGGTTACCCAGCATATTCAGGGGATGAAATCCCTCCACTTCCTTTTCCGGAGCGATTTTGTTTACGATACGGATGGGGATCAAATGCTTCGGCAAAGGCTGCAGCAATACAATGGCGTGAATGTCTTCTCTTTGATTCAATTCTTCAATCAATTCGAATAGTTCTTCCTCCGAAGTGTCTTCTGCTTTAATTTCTTTGAAAACATTAAACCCCAGGCTTTCAGCCAGGTTAACATGAAGTGGGATATTATATTTTCCCAACGGGATACCGGAAAATCCGATAAATGCAATTCCCGGTACTTTGTGATACTTTTCTTTGATCGCTGAAATTTCAGTTTTAACGTCAGTGAAGATTTTCTGCTGAATCAAATCTCCTTTAATAATTTTTGTTTCCATGACTATATAATTTAAAAATTAACTTGCTCAAAATTACCATCAGAGTCATGCTAACCAAAACGGAGTCGTGCTTGAAACAAATTCAAATTTGTAATATATCCAAAGGATGTTTGTTATGAAAAGACAGGTTTGCAAAAACTGCAACATCAATAAAAAGAAAGTATTAAAGTGGCATGAAACCAGAAAAAAATAAAATGGAAAATGACAGGTCAATAAAGATTGCAGGTTTGGCTATTTTATTTCCTTCGATTCCTGTTCATCATCTGTTTCTTCATCCTCCCAGTCATAAATGGTCCTTTGTGGTCCGATCTTTCTGAAATAAATGGCAAGGATAGTTCCTGAGATCAGTCCCCAGAAATGGGATTCGAAGGAAATGTTTTTTTCGGGAAAGAATTGCGGAAAAATTCCCCAAACCATGCTGCCGTATAAAAATGTAACCAGCAAGGTGATGGCTAATAATTTCCCATCGCGCCGGATGATACCGCTGAAAAACAGAAACGCTGCCAGCCCATATACCACGCCTGAAGCGCCGATATGGTATGCTTCTCTCGCTCCTGCCCAAACGCATATTCCAGTAATTAAATAAATCAGAAAAAAAGTCCTGACAGCAATTTCTCTGTAAAAATAAAACAGGCATCCCCCAAGAACGATTAATGGAATTGAATTGGCAAACAGATGTTTTAAATCTGCATGAATCAACGGGCTTGTCAGAATTCCGGTCAACCCGAAAATCTTGCGGGGAAAGACTCCTAAAAAACCGAGATCGGTATGGGTGCTGAGTTCTCCGAGTTTAATTATCCAGAGGAGAACAACAAAAAGTGAAGGTAAAAATAAACTTTGAAATATTTTCCGTGATTCAGTTTCCATTGCAAACGGCTATCAAATGTCATTCCTTTGCGAATTTAAGGATAATTTGGCAGGTTGGTGAAATCGGTAGATTCGTGAAATTCGTGTAATTCGTGGACTGAATTGGTTGAACTGGTAAATTCGTGACATTCGCGTAATTCGTGGACTGAATTGGTTGAATTGGAAAATTCGTGACATTCGTGTAATTCGTGGACTGAATTGGTTGAACTGGTAAATTCGTGACATTAGTGTAATTCGTGGACTGAATTGGTTGAACTGGTAAATTCGTGACATTCGCGTAATTCGTGGACTGAATCGGTTGAATTGGTTGAATCGGTTAATTGGGTTAATAGATTCAATAGAAGTTAAGAATATGAAACAAAATTGTTTTTTTGCGTAAAATGGTATTGTTCAATGCTCTTTTCTTAAATTTGCTAAAATTTTTAAAATGAAGAAGATTAAATTCGTCCTGTTTTTTTTCGTATCTCCGGTTATTCTGTTGTCGCAGATTGTGATTGACCAAAACGATATGCCGCAACCCGGTGATACCATCAGATTAAGTTCGACAATTGATTACGGAACTTTAAACTACCAGGAAACGGGAAACGATTTCACGTGGGATTTTTCAACAATGATACCTGTAACACAAAAGGTGGATACTTTTGTTGATTTTGATGAAACTCCCTGGGTTTACCAGCTCATTTTCTGGGGGTCGTCAAATCTCGCTAAAGAAATGATGGGTTTCGACCAGTACCCGGGTTTTCAGATAACGGATGCATACGAATTTTATAAATCTTCATCTTCCGATTTCAAACTCGTCGGAAATGCGGCGACACTCAATGGCATTCCTTTTCCTAACAAGTTCGATGCACCGGATATTATCTTTAGGTTTCCAATGAATCCCGGAAATATTGATTCGTCATTTTCGAGTTACGATATTGCTTTAACCGGAATTGGTTATGCCGGAGGCTGGAAAAAAAGAGTCAATTATGTTGACGGCTGGGGAACTCTGATCACTCCATACGGTTCATTTCAAACCATCCGTGTTAAATCCGAGGTTGATCAATACGACAGCATTTACATAGATACACTCGGTTATGGAATCCCCTATCTTCAGTATTTTACGGAATATAAATGGCTTGGTGATGGTTTTGGAGAGCCGTTATGTACTTTCACCGAAAACGGCCCAATAACTACTATTGATTACATTGATTCCGTCAGAAATCTGATCATTGGGATTCCGGAGGCTCAGGTACAAAACAATCTGTTCAGGATTTATCCCAACCCGGTTGACAATGAATTAAATATTCAATTTACATCGTCTGCTGATTCAGAGATGGAAATTGCTGTTTTTGATCTTCAGGGTAAAAAAATATCGGAAATATTACAGGGCAAAAACGTCGTTGAATTGCTCAATCTGACTCTTGATATCTCTGCCCTAAATCTTGAACCCGGAATTTATTTTATGGCAATAAAACTGCAGGATCAATCCTACTTTCAAAAATTTATTAAGAAGTAGTTTTATATTGTAAGCCGTTATTCACCAAGGAGTTTGTTTGTTTCTTCACTTGCCCATTTGCATATTATTTCCTTTTCTTCCTGTGATAAAGCTTTTTCAGGATGCTTTTTCACGAAGTTCCTTTTTGGCATCTTTCCCTTGGTAATCATATTACAGATGGCGTCGAGCCTGCTTATTTTTCTCGCTATGCTATATTCGTCCCAGCTTGAATAGTTCAGTTTTCCCTTGGCGGCAAAATTTCCTGAGTTGTCGGAATGACAATCGAAGCAGGAACGCTCAACGATTTTCAGAATATTTTCCGGAAAGTCAGGTTTAGATCCGCTTTCAGGGGGATTAATAGAATTTTCATTCTGCCTTTGTGCTGATAATACGGCTGCAATGCTCACAAATATTCCGATAGTAATTAAGAATGCAAATAACTTTTTCATAGTTTAATGATTAGTGATAAATAGTAAATGTAAATTTTTGGAATTTATTGTATCGCCTTTCTTTAACAGGCGGAAAGCAACATAAAGGAATGGTTGATATTCCTGAAATGGTTCCAGATCAATATATTTTTCAAAGGTTTTGTTTGTTTGCCATTCAAAAGTACGGTATCAGGTACAACCTGCCTTTTCAGCAAATTCGCCGCCAGCCACGCAGCAAAGGCTGATGAAGTATAATATTCGCCGCATAAATGTTTATAATAACCCTGGTTTGTTCCAACTAAAATTCCTGATTTCATGGCATTATAAATTGAATCACCGGCAGTATCATTTTGTCCCAGCAGTACCAAATCAATATCGTTGATGGTAAGACCATTAATACTTAAAAATTTCAGCATGTTTGAAGTTATAACCTCTGTACTTTTCGGTTTATAGAAAGTACTTACACCAGTGAATTTCGCATAATTTTCCGGATTACTCACTCCTGTAATAATAAAATAAGTTGCACCCTCGCCTGCAATGGCTTTCTCAGGTATCTGAGGTAACTGCCCTTCAGGATAGTACTTATTCCATAATCCTGCTTTATCTGTAATTTTAAAATAGGTTTCCGTCATTTCGTCGAGTCCGCCCAGTAAAACTTTTAGTCCGGGATACTCATCAATTTGCATCATACTGTCGAGCAGAGCGCTTTCGAACGAAATATTGCTGTGCACATAAGTGAAATTATAATTGTTACACTTCAGCATAACCGCGATGTGAGCCCCGACCGTATTGTGGGTAGATTGAATGAAAGAGGTCGGTGTAAGGAATTTTTCTTCATTTTCGATGACCGCCGTCAGAAATTTTTCGGTGTCCTGAACCAATCCCAGGCCGGTTCCTGTGATAATTGCATCCGGAATTTCAACTCCGGCATCATTGAGGCATTTGGCAGCAGCGGTAACACCCATTCTCAAAATCCTTCCCATCCGCCTGAGCTGAATAGGTTGAATAAACTCTTTATAATTCGGCTCGATACAAAAGGCTAGCGGAGGATTCAGTTTTTTGATGTTTTCAAGAAACACAGAATTATCAAAGGTTTCCTGTGCCGAAATATTTCCCAACCCTGAAATGTATGCTTCCATATCAATATTTTGAAAAGATCAGGCTGCTGTCGTTTCCACCAAAGCCAAAGGAATTGGAAAGCACGTTTTTGACTTCCGCTCCTTCCGTTAATTGAAGGGTTGGCTCAAAATTCAGCTCATTTATTTTACCGGAATAATTCAGGTTTGGAAATATCAAACCATGCCTTATTGACAGGATCGAAAAAACAGCTTCGATCGCACCTGCAGCACCTAATGTATGCCCGGTAAAAGCCTTTGTTGATGATACTTTAGGAATTTGGGGTAAAAATATTTTTTCAATGGCAAGTCCTTCCGTCAGGTCATTGTTGTCCGTTCCCGTTCCGTGGGCGTTGATATAATCTATTTGGCCGGCTTTAAGCCCGCTCATATCAAGAGCATTTTTCATAGCCAGGTAGGGGCCGTACCCATCCGGTGAAGATGCGGTTTGATGATAAGCATCATTCGCATTGGCATATCCTGTGATCTCACAATAAATTTTTCTGTTTTCCCTGACCGGAATTTCTTCAGCTTCCAGAACAATAAAGGCCGCCCCTTCACCGAGGTTCAGGCCATTGCGGTCATTGCTGAACGGGCGGCATGGCTTCTCATTAAGTATTTTTAAGGTATTGAAACCATTAAGGGTAAATTTCGAAAGAGCATCGGTTCCTCCGGCGATTATCCTGTCGGCGATACCATGCTTAATTAGCCGTGCACCAAACATGATTGCATTTGCAGATGAAGAGCAGGCGGAGCTGACTGTGGTCATAAAATCAGTGATACCAAGACATTCAGCAATGGTTTCGGTATTGTCGCAGCAGTCATGCGTATGAACATAGTGCAGGTGGCGGTCGGATGTAAAAAAATCGAAATAGTATTGTTCGGTTTGATCCATGCCACCAACAGTTGTTGCTGAAACAATACCGGTTTTCACGCTGGTAAGAGCTCCTGGCTGTAAACCCGCATCCCTGTATGCTTCCTTTGCTGCAATGATCCCCAGGAGCGTAGTTCTTGTCGGGAATTCAGGGATATCCTCACCTGCCAACAATTCCAGTTCATTATTTGTAAGCTTTATCTCACCTGCAGGGAATGTATCTTTATGAAGAGTATTTAAAATAGTCAGCGGACCAATACCTGATTTTTGAGATTTTAATGATTGCAGAGTTTCCGAAATATTATCCCCAATAGAACTTATAATTCCGATACCTGTAACCACAACCCTTCTAGGCATGTATCAGTTTTTTTGATGCTCATTAATGTAATCCGCCATCGTTTGTACTGAAAAAAATACTTTTTTACCCTCTTTGGGATCCTGGAGTTTGATTCCGTAATTTTTCTCAAGCAACACGATAAGTTCAAGTGCATCAATAGAATCCAACCCCAATCCGTCACCAAAAAGCGGGGAATCCTTGTCAATATCATCAGGTTCCAGATCTTCAAGATTCAATGCTTCAATAATTTCAGCCTTCAACTTTTCAATAAGTTCTGCCATCGTATTTTCCTCTAAAATTTTTCAAAATTTGCGGGTTCAAATATAATACTTTCTGATTGTATGGCTTATTTTTATTTCCGAGGTAAATCCCGGCAGGTTGGCTTTTGATGATCAAATTCTTTTGATTCTCTGGTATTGATAGGCTATTAAAATCATAACGATTGAAAAAGAAACAAGCAGCCCTATTTGTAAAAGGATATCCGTAAATCCACCACCTCTGAGGAACAGCTCGTAGAAACCTTCGAGCCCCCAGTTTAATGGTGAAAACAAGGAGATGGTTTGCATAATCCCGGGCATGATAAAGACAGGAACCCAGATTCCGCCTAGTGCAGCAAGGATAATTACCGAAACCGCCCCGAAGGATGCTGCCTGATCGTGAGTTCCGGCAATGGTACCAAGCATTACGCCATAACCTGCAGCCGCAAGTGCAACAGCCAGCGCCATGCAAACGAGCGCGAATTTGTGCGGTCCAAGACTAAGTACCGGTGTACCTAATATCGGAAGGATATACATACCAACAATCAGCATTAAAACAAACTGTATCAAACAAACCACTATATACAAACTCACCTTAGCCATCATGGAAACAAGGTATGAGCCTGGTATCAGCTTTAATCTCAGCACACTTCCGCTGTCCCGTTCTTTAATGATGTTACCTGTAAGCGGGATAATGATGAAAAACATTGCAAATACAGCCCATGCAGGCACATTGTGCTGAACAGAATTGGGAAATGTCTCAGTGAGTTTCCCGGTGGCATATTGTTCTTCAATCTCAACGCCTCCCTCAGAATTAAACTTCAGTTTATTTTCAGTGGATAGCTGATCAGAAATCTCTTTCGCGAAATATTCGAAGTTTATTTTGGCCTCCACATTATTGGTAAAATTCTGTAAGGCCATCATCACCGTTTGCTTATATGAATTTTTGATAACGGGATCGAAATATACGATGATCTTTCCCGATTCTTTCAATCCATGTTTTGATTCATTGCCGATATCTTCATCTGAAAACTGCTGCTCTATTACTGATTTTGCTTTATTCCTTATTGTTTCTGTTGCTCCCGCCGTTACCACGATACCGATCTGGTATTTCCCTTCAACCACAAGCCGGTTCATACTTTCCTGATTCAACTCTGCATTTTCCATTTTTGTTGTAACCGCAAAAAATCCGGAGGACTTCAAACCCTGTTCAATTCCTACACCCAGCGAATCACCATCGAGGTCCAGAAAAAGAATATTGATTTGTGTTTCATCGAGTTCCCTGAAAGTATTATCCTGAATGAGGGTCATCACAAAAATGAGGAACACTGGCATAAGGAACAATATTGCAAGCCCGGCCTTATCTCTGATCAGGATAAGAAATTCCTTGTGAATGGATGTGATCAGCCGTTTCATCAGTTATCTCTTAATTTTCGTCCGGTCAAAAGAAGGTAAAGCGTTTCAAGACTTGTGCATCCTTCATTTTGTCTGATTAATTCACCCGGATTTCCGTTTACGATAATTTCTCCGGAATCAATGATGGCAATGGATGTACAAAATTGTTCGGCTTCTTCCATATAATGTGATGTATAAATGATCGTTGTTCCCTTTTTATTGATTTCATTCAGGTGTTCGAGAATGACATTTCTGCTTTGAACATCAACCCCGACAGTTGGCTCATCGAGAAAGAGGATTTTAGGTTCATGCAGAATACCGGCAATAAGGTTCAGCCGCCTTTTCATTCCTCCAGAAAATGTTTTGATCAGCTTGTTCCTGCTTTTGTCAAGTCCCATTAGCGTAAGACATTCATCGGTTCTTTGCCTGAGCTTATCATTATCCAGGCCGTACATCTTACCAAAAAATCTGAGATTTTCAAGGGGTGTCAGGGTTTCATATAGAGCAATCTCCTGCGGAACCAGTCCGACAATCTTTTTTATTTCGTTTGATTCTTTTTCAATTGAGAATCCGTTGATCTTAACCACTCCAAAATCTTTTCTCAGAAACCCGCATAGTATGCTCAATGTTGTTGTTTTGCCGGCTCCGTTCGGACCAAGCAATCCAAAAATCTCACCCTTTGATATTGTTAACGAAATATTATTGAGTGCGGGAACATCAGAACCACGGTAGGTTTTTGTAAGATTTTCGATTTGTATGATGGGTTCCAGAGGCATTAATTCAGTGGGAGTTTTTTAAGAAATTTGAATATTTTTTCTTCACGGTCAGCGATTTCCAAAAGTATATTCGATGCCGATTCGTAGGATTCTTCAGATCCTGCACGATCCTTAATGATCCTGCCTGAAATAACTGCAAACTCACGCCACCTATCCCCGGCCTCAGTCATTTCGCGTGAAGCCTGCATAAGCTCATCACGGTTCAGGACTTTTGAAGCCTCTTGCAGGAATGCAGCATAAATAAAACGAAATCCCGCCCCGCCTGTACCTATCTCTTCAAGCATTCTTACAACCTGCCCTAAATACAGCGATGCCTTCTTTTTGCCCAGTCTTTTTGGCCAGCGCTTCATCCTTTTCGAAAGATACCTGATCCCTTTCACACCAAACAGAGGAACAGGGATTTCGAGCATATCTTTACAGGTGTTATGGATGCCTTTGATAATTGCTTCTTTCAGATTATAACTGTCAGGAACGCCTTCGATATAGTACAATCTGCCTTTTGGAGGATAGGTTCCTTTGGCGAACCTTACCCGCATCAATTCCTCTTTTGTGAGCGATACCGGTGTTTCCATTATTGGATCGCTGATCAGGTAGCTTCCGTTCTGACGGCCATAAACAATTATATTATGGGCATTGAAATGAAATCTGTAAGGAGCTGGGAAATAGGTGAGATGATAAACTCCAACCAGGCAACCCGTGGGTATGCCGTTCCTGAGAGATTCGTCCAATCTTTCCATAGACTTTGCCTGATCGTTAAACCTTTCCCGCGTTATTTTTATTCCGAGTCTTCTGGTGATCCTTTTAAAGATCATACCGGGCAATGGCCTGAACGAAATTACAGGCAGGTAATTCAGCTTGATGAACGGCATATAGGAGAAGAACAGTCCGGAGCCAATGCCAAAAACCATCGGTTCACTCAGATGAATGTTATGATGTTTTAACAAATTAGAGGCTGCCCCGTTTTCGCAATGTGCCGCCTGGTGATGTTTGAAATCTATGATGATGTCTTTATTTTTTTCCGTCATTAAAAGTTACCTCTCCTTAGTATAAGTTCACATAAAAGTTTTTAATTCATCAATTGTGATGTCGAGTGCTTGTGCATATTTCCCGAGGGTTTCGTCAGCAAGTTTTTGAAAAACTCCGGGTTTTAGATGGCGTTTCACCTTCCATTTTGGAATTCCGGCATATTGTGAAAGCAACTTCAGGTTCATAATGTTTTTTTCCATATAATAAGCAAGAGGGCTGAGTTTACCCGTAAGAACATTCTGCTTCGTTTCCTCGATCTTATCGTTTACATCTGCCCAGGCTTGCTTTAAAGCCGCATTCTTTGGCGTCCAGCCGGTGCTGAGGACAGTAACATAATTTCCATTATCATCCACCGCATAGCAGACTTCCCGAAGCTTTCCTTCGAGCAAACCCTCATTATCCTGCGGAACTTCCTTTTCCTTCATATTTTTTCATTCTCCTCTGAAGAAAATATTTTTAATTCACATTCAGCCGAAATCGTGTCGTTGACCATAACTTTACCATTTACGATTGTAGCATTAGCTATGAGGTGAAGTACATTAATTTCTGTAATGATCTCCGAACTGACCTCGGGAAGAAAATAAAGCTGAAAATCCTTTATTCCACCTATAACCCCGGCTTTAATTTTTTGTTCACATCCCCTTTTATTCATCGCCAGCCAACCGGTCATCAGTGCCGAAGACTGCGCCATATTCTCGATGAGGCCGGATTCTGTAAAATAGCCATGCTTTACCAGAATATTGTCTGCCGAAACGGTCAACCCTGTAACCGCCTTTAGTTCATCGCACTCAAACAGCTTATCAACCATAACCATTGGTGGTTTCTGTGGAATTAAATCAAGAATTGTTTTTCCGGATGCCAGCATCAGTAAGTGATTTTTACACAAAGTAATTATGCAAAATTACACAACTAAATCCAGAAACAAACGATGGTCAAACCACAGTCATCATCGCATAAACGTATGAGAACCTGGCGCTTTCAGGGATTCCGCACAGGATTTTCTCACCTTTTTTCAGCTTTCCGGAATTAAATAATTCTTCCAGCATGAAGTAAATGGAAGCCGAGCCAACATTTCCGAGCCTCGTGAGGTTGGTAAACCATTTTTCACCAGGAATGTGAATATTCACTTTTTTAAATTCATGTTCAATTTTTTTCCTGAAAAACTCTGAAGAAAGATGAGGCAGGAAATAACTCAGGGTGGTCAGGTCAATGTTTTTCCTGTTTATGATTTCCGAAAGGTACTTTGCCGAAAGGCGGACGATATTGTCTCCTAACAGGTTCACATCCTGGTGAAGCGACATGATTGACCTGTCGGGCAATTCGGTGGATTCAAATTCTCTCCAGCCTTTAAATCCTCCGTTATCCATTTTCTCGCCACCGGCATACATGCAGGTTTCAAATTCCCCTGCATAAGAAATGCTTTCGATCCAATCAATTTTCAATGTGATTCCTTTTTTATTCGGCTTATCCGAAAGCAATGCCGCTCCGGCTCCGTCAGAGAGCATCCATCTCAGGAATTCTTTCTCAAAGGCGATGAGTGGTTTTTTTTCAAGTTCGTGAAGCTTGTCTGATTCCTTTTCAAAGTTTTTCGATTTCATCCAGGTTGATAAAAGTTCAGAACCCGTGCATACGGCATTCGATTTTTCGCCGGCAAGAATTGACAGATAAGCATACTTAATGGCATGGATTCCCGAGCAGCAGGAACCGGCAGCGGTGATGGTCTCAATAGGCCCCGTCCTGAGTTCGCCGTGCACCATTGAGGAATGAGAAGGTAAAAGCTGATCAGGAGAGGTTGTACCGCAGGCCAGCAACTGAATGTCTTCAATTTTAAAGCCGTCACCGGTGAGCCTCCGGATTGCTTCCGCGGTGAGTTGTGCATTGGAGTGGGTAAGGTTCCCGTTGTTATCGAGGGCGTAATATCGTGTTTTTATCTGGTTATTTCTCAGAACCAAAGGTTTGGCTTTCGAAGGTTTTCCATCCACCAAACCCAGGTAATGCTCCATCTCATCATTCGGTATGGGATCATTCGGTAAAAACTTAGCCAAACGGTTTATATAAACGGATTTCGACATAAATTCAGCAATAAAGCTCATGTTTAAAAATGAACCGGCAAATATATAAATTGTAGGATTAGTCAAAAAAAATGAAAGCAGAAAATTGGGGCAAACAATAAAACTGAATAATGATTACTCTTCAAAGAAGTTATGAGAATAATAATCAACCAGCTTTTGTCTGCCTTCCCGGCTTATTTTGTGCTTCAGATAAAAAAGTAATGATACAACTGGTGAAATCAGAAATATGACTCCAAATAGATAGTATTTAAAAAGCTTTAGTCGTCCAACACGGGCAGCGCTACCATAACTTCCCTTTTTCAGTATGAACTTCGACCAAATCCTGAACATCATCAATCCCCGCTTTTCAATACTGACCAATACCGGGTCAATATGAACGGCGCCTTTTTCGAGTAACCAATCCTGAAGCCCTTCAAGATTATCATCCTTAAAAGCATTAAGTATTACCTCACCAAACTTTGTTGATTCCTTAATCTCTTTTTCCGAAATCCCGGCTTCAGGGAACCATCCACTTTTCTTTTTCTCCCCTTTTGTCATCCACCTTACAATAGTAATCACGCTCACCAGGTTTGGATTTTTATCAACCAGCACAATGTTGCCAACTAATTTACCTCCAAGATCATAAATTCTGCGTTTCACCCTTTCCTGCGACATCACCCACATATTGCGGCATCCCTGTATGGTTATGACCGGTTTGTCCTTAATCACTTTTTTTGCGCTATCTAATTGAAGGAAAGAATTCATAGGTATGGAAGGTGAAAGGTACCACGTCTGGAAAGCAAGGATCACAAGGTCGAAATCCTCATCCGGATCGAACGCAAACTGCATCATTTCACATGGAATTTCCTGCACCGATTCGGGGAAAGTCTGGAAAAAAGAAATTCCTTTCCAGGGAAAAGGGAATGGAGTAATGGGTCTTAATTCTTCCCAGGTGATCTCAAAAGTTGTTTTTAAAGGATTAACGATGGCTTCGGCTATTTCTTTAGCCTGCCCGGTTTGAGAATAATAAACGACCAATGCTTTTTTCATAAACAACACGACTTGAAAAACAGAAGTGCAAAAATAGATGAAAACGCACGAGCCGGGACATTATTCAATTTTATGGCTGGGGTGAGTTTGAAGTTTTAGTTTCCATGCCGCGAACCAGTCCTGCTCTCCTACTTGCCAGTGAGGGAAGTCTGGCCAGATATGAGTCTGATATTTTATTGTTGGTAAGGTTAAACTGTAAAAGTAGCGAGTAAAATTAAGCGAAAAATCAGGTAGCTCAAGCAAATTCCTAAATGCTTAAAATTGTCTTTAACGAATATCTCCCAGTCGCACACTCCATACATGCAGAGTATCAGAGCCAAAAATCTTACTTTCTTTTGTCAGGTAAATTTCAGCGAATCGGTTTATGGACCCTTGAATTTCTTCAGGCATTGAAGGATAGGTGATATTTTGTGAAAACCTTATGGTTCCAGAATAAGCAACACTTCCAGTCCGATGCAGAGGCTCCTGGATTCGTATCGAATCCATCGAAAATAATGGAATAGCCAACTTGTTTTCCAGTCCATCTGTTATAAGCTGTGAGACCTTCAATTCCTTAATATTTTCATCCGTGATTTTTTGTACAAGTACACCATCAGAAATAAAAATCCCCCTGATCATCTCAGCCGCCTGCTGCCTGAAAGCCACATCAATAGCGGTATCGGTAATAATTCGCAAGTAATCAACAAAGTCAGAAAGCTTTTGTTTTGCAGCAACTTCATAGGCGGATAATGATGATTCGGTCAGGTAATCGGTTTCAAATTCCTCACGAATGTTTTCACGCGATTCAATCAAAGCAGTGTCTTCCCGGTTTGCCATTTCCTGCTCATCCCCGCAAGACGGCGCACAGAGTAACAATATCACATTTATAAGAGCAAGTATTTTTAAAATTTTGTTCATTCTATAATATATCAGCCACCTGGCCATGTAGTATTTGTTAATTCGTTTTTCTCATTTCGTTATTCTTCAATCGTTATTCATTTCTCATCATCTCTTAATCCTGAACTTCATCACCACAATCTTATCATTTTTGATTTTCGTGTCAAGTATTTCAATATTTCTCAGATTTCCGGTTGGCATGGTCAGCTTATCAATGAATTCATCTTTGTTGTACAGTTCCATCCCGATTTCGCTGCGATCGCTTGAAACCTGGTAGATCATGGCAGTTTCATCAATAATTTTATCGAGGCTTTTTCTCCGCTTTTGCCAGTCGTCCACTTTCATTTCCGAAAAATAATGTATCATCATCGCATAATCATCTGCATGAAGGCTGATTTGCTGATCCTTTTCAAATGATTTAAATGTTCGTATTATCGTGTCCGTTTTGTAATAAGGAGCGCTAACGACGAATTTTACTTGCCGTTCACCGGTTCTGAATGAAAATCCACCGGATGTGTCAGTAAAATAACTGACCGGCGATTCCTTATCCCTGATGATTTTAACTTCAATCCGGCTGCCGGTGACCGCTTCCTTTGTATCCGCATCATAAAAGCTGAACCTGTATTCTCCAACACTTACCAGCTTGTACACCACAAACAGGACAATCATTACAGCTACAACCAGCACCGGAACTATGATAAAATACCTGTTGGCTTTGCTTTCAGGAGGATGAATAACAGCTTCTCCACCATTTTTATAAACAAAATCATCCCAGTTGGAATAGCCGGCATATTTGCTCAAAAGGTTCAGTACATCAATACGCGGCAGCGACTGATTTTCCTTTTTGATATGATTATAAAACCATTTTTCACTAATATGCGCATTCACCGTATTAAGAAGCTCCTCCTGAAAATCGGTAATCTCCTGTCCCTTCCAATCGGAGATGGATGGATTAATGCCGGGATATGAATGCTGCATGGTAGCCACAATCTTTTGCTTTAGCAACTCAAAATGATTTCTGTTTCCGTTTTGCAAAGCTGACTAAATTTATAAGTTTTTGATAGAAAAATGCTTGCAAAGTATTTTGCAAAAGATTTACAAGAGTAATTCAACTCATCCGGTGGCGCCTATTTTAATTTTACCCGAAAATCGAATTTAAAACAAAGATAAAGAATTAATCAGTTTTAAAATTATAAAGGAGACTACCTATGAAAACAAAAAATTATCAAATCATTTTTTTAATGACATTGGCTATTTCCATCTCATTAAAATTGTATCCACAACCTGGAACAATAATTCTTGGCTTTTCAGGAGACAATAACGGTGAACCCGTCACCCTCGAAAGTGTCTGGGTTAAGAATCTCACACAAAATTGCGATACAACACTTTATCCGCCTGAATTTACGCTTGTGATTGACACAATTTCAACCGGCATTGCAAATCCGGCATATTCAGGTGACGATTTTACAGTTTCGCAGAATTTTCCGAATCCTTTTACTGATCAAACCACAATTTCAGTTTATATTCCTGTAAAAGAGAATATCGAAATCAGGGTGACCAACCTTCTCGGGCAACTGGTGGCGGATTTTAGAGGAGAAGCTGGCGCTGGGTGCAATTCCTTTCTGTTTACTACTGGTAATGAAAGGACTTATTTGTGTTCGGTGAAATTCAAAAATGAAATCAAAACAATAAGGATGCTTTCTTTAAGCAATAATAACATCAGGCAATGTAAACTTAATTACCAGGCATGTTCAGGCGTGGAGTCCTATAAATCAGCTCAGAATAAAAATTATTTCGATTTCGATGCCGGAGATCAGTTATTGTTTGCGGGTCACACCTCCTCAGAAGAATCAGGAATACTGGATTCACCGACAGCAAACCAGGATTATGTTTTTCAGTTTGCTACAAATATCCCATGTATCGGCACCCCAACAGTAGATTATGGAGGGCAAACCTATAATACAATTCAAATTTATAGTCAATGTTGGTTTAAGGAAAATTTAAATGTTGGCGAAATGATTCCTGCTGCACAATCTCAAACAAACAACAATATTATCGAAAAATATTGTCCGGTAGATGATGAGTACTACTGCAATAATTTTGCAGGGGCGTTGTATCAGTGGAGCGAAATGATGAATTACGCTTTTGAACCACAAGGGCAGGGAATTTGTCCCGATGGCTGGCATATTCCCACCGATACTGATTGGAAGGTACTTGAAGGTTCTGTTGATAGCAATTATGGGATTGGAAACCCTGAGTGGGATAATATTGATTGGAGAGGTTCCGATGCAGGGGGGAACTTAAAACAAACGGGTACAACAAACTGGATGCCTCCAAATACCGGGGCAACTGATGCTTTTGGTTTTTCCGCCCTTCCTGGAGGTTATGTTGTACAGAACGAATATTGGGGAGGCGAATGGAAAGGTTATTTCTGGAGCTCTCATACTTCAGGGCATTATTTCCGCAATATGGACTGGAACCAGGTTATGATCCAGCGAGGTAATGGAGTTGGGGGCGGTCTTGCCATATCGGTTCGCTGTGTTAAAGATTAAGGACAAACAAAATATATACTATCAAAATGAAAAAAATGTTTCTAATGTTCGTCATTTTCTGGATTGCCTATGGCTGGAATCAACAGAAATACTGCAGGAAATATTGAGGCTTTTTCGATTCGCTGTATTAAAGATTAAAAGAAAAACAATAAAAGTGAATAAACATTAGTGTGAATTATTATAATGGAGGAACCTGCAATGAAAACAAAAAACTTCAAAATCATTTTTTTAATGGTGATGGCTACTTGCCTCTCATTAAAATTATATTCACAACCCGGGACATTAATTCTAAACTTTTCGGCAGATAATAATGGTACACCTGTTTCCCTTGAAAGTGTTTGGATTAATAATCTTACGCAGAATTGCGATACCACCCTTTATCCGCCTGACTTTACTCTTGTAATAGATACAGTATTGACAGGTATTATAAATGTGGGAAGTTCAGGTAACGATTTTACAGTTTCTCAGAATTTTCCTAATCCTTTTAAAGATCAAACCACGATTTCAATTAACCTGCCCGAAAAAGCTAATATAGAGATCAGCGTAAGTAATCTGCTTGGGCAACAAATAACCAAGTTCAGCGGGCAATTATCTGATGGAAAAAATACCTTTATTTTTAATCGTGGAAATGAGAGTGTTTATATACTGTCTGTAAGAAATAAAATGGAAATCAGGACTATTCGTATGCTTTCTTCAGGCAACCATGTTTCAGGAGATTGTATTTTGCGATATCAGGGAAATGAAGATTTAGAAAGTTTTAAATCAGTTCAGATTAAAAATTATTTTGACTTTGATGCCGGAGATCAGTTATTGTTTGCAGGTCACATCTCATCAGAAGAATCAGGAATACTTGATTCTCCAACATCAAACCAGAACTATATGTTTCAGTTTGCTACGAATATTCCCTGTCAGGGATTGGATTCACTTTTTTTCGATGGCAGATACTACCATACCATTCAGATATTCAGCCAATGCTGGATGAAAGAGAATCTTGAAGCAGGTGTAATGATAATGGGATCACAGAGTCAGACCAACAACGGAATTATTGAAAAGTATTGTTATGCCAACTCATTAAATTATTGTTCGACTGTAGGCGGTTTGTACCTTTGGGATGAGCTGATGCAATATAACTCAACACAGGGAAGTCAGGGTATTTGTCCTGTCGGCTGGCATATTCCAACTGATGAAGAGTGGAAGATTCTGGAAGGTGCAACAGATAGCCAGTATAGCATTGGGCATAATGTCTGGAATTCAAATACCTACCGGGGTTTTGATACAGGTAAAAATCTAAAGTCATCCTCAGGCTGGTATTCAAATGGAAATGGGATAGATCTTTATGGATTTGGTGCAGTAGGTGCCGGATATTGGTGGCAAAACGGCTTTTTTGAGAAAACAATGGATGGATTTTATGGATCCTCGACAACGACTTATGATCTGCTACCCATTATTCACGCAATGAACTTCAACACTGATAAGGTCGCAAGATCGCCTGTGGAAGAAATTGTCGGCTATTCTGTCCGATGCATGAAAGACCAATAAGAAACGTGATTTTTAAATTAAGTCTGGACTAAAAATTTTAATTTTAGTACGTAAGCATAAAAAACTTATATTTATTGAATAATCTCTGGAACAGAGCAACTTTAAACCTTATAAATTTAATATATGAAAAAATTCATCTTAATGCTGATTGGAACATGTGTGTTGCTTTCACTTAACGCCCAGACCTGGGAATCACAGATTCAAAGTGTTGAAGGGAAATCCAGAGTGAAAACCTTGAAAATTAAGCCGGGCAGGGAATTGAAAATTGGACAACTTCTTACAGACGAAGATTCACTCAGGGAGTTTAACTATTATAAGGGTTCTTCCCTTGGAGGTACCCGAGATTCTTTGTACATACGCCTGCGTGACGTTCAAACCAATAAGATTTTTACAAACGGTATTAAATATCAGTCAACAATCCCGGCAAAGTTTTATCCGGAGATACTTCCCGGTGATTCAAACAGCCTGAAAATGTCACTGATGGATATTGATTACATACAGGTAAAAAGTCCAAAATGGCAAAAAACAGCAGGAGAAATTGTTGAGCCATTGATATGGACTTCCTTATTTGTTCTGATCCTATCGCCGCTGATCTGTTATGACTACAACAAAGGCGCTTTTAATGCTGTAAGATATAAATACTGGGGACTTGGCAGTACAGCAGGCGTCGTCCTCGGTTTTGGAAGTGTAATTATAATCAATGCGTTTGATGGCACCAAATCCTTTCAGTTTAATACAGGCTGGCCAGACAAAAAAACAAATGTGTGGAAATTTAAGTAAGTGTTGGATTCTGCCTTTGCTAAATTTAAATTATACTAAAATAATGTTTCTGACAACAGTGTTTTCTGTATTAATTCCAATGACTGTCCTGACTGCAGATGGAAATGACATTCAATGCATTTTCAACCAAAACGATTCGAGCTATTCATTTTTCGCCAGCTTCAGGATTAATGCCGACCCGAAATGCCTGCTCCGGATATCATTTAACTACGAGCATATCCGGGCAGTGGCATCTGATGCAAAAGATATATTGTTGTTAGACTCGGGCAGTAACTGGAACCGGATCAGCTATACTTATCAGAAATACATCTTTTTTGAAAACACTTCCGTTTGGCTCAGAAAGCTCGATCGGGAAAAACAAAGAGTGGATTTTACCCTCGTGAGTAGTAAGAATAACCTGGTACTCATACCCATGCTTATCTCTTCGTCAGGTTACTTTCAGATTAAACAGGACAAAGACTTCGCTATTGTGGAATACTACCAGGAATGCCGGATAAC
Organism: Bacteroidales bacterium; assembly: GCA_020052415.1. Taxonomy (GTDB): domain Bacteria; phylum Bacteroidota; class Bacteroidia; order Bacteroidales; family JAADJA01; genus JAADJA01. Next base: position 37,887 of record JAGVPB010000048.1, read on the forward strand.
AGAAAAGGCAATTACAAAATTATATGCAAGCAGAATGAAAAATGAAGCTGTCAAATTCATAAACCTGTTCGCAGTTTATGCAAGTGAAAATTGCAACGGATCATCAATAACAAATTAATTTAAGTTGCGAATATTATGGTTTCCCATTTTGTCAGAAAGAAAATTAGCAGGCATTTTACCAGGCAAAATGAAATTGTTTTTGACAATCATATTCCATCCTTGGAACTTATCGAAGAAAAATTCAGGGATATTCGTGAATTGGGAATCTATCTGCATATTCCTTTTTGTAACCGTATATGCCCGTACTGTCCTTATAATAAAGAGGTTTTTAGTAAAGAAACAAGCCGGAAATATAAGGATGCCGTAATGAAAGAGATTGACAGTTATGTACCTATCCTTGCCAATAAGCCGGTCACAAGTTTTTACATCGGCGGCGGTACTCCAACAACCATGATTGGCAATGGCCTCGTGGAAATCATCAACTATATTTACAAACGCTTTAACATGAACTGTTTTGTTCACCTCGAAAGCCATCCGAATCACCTGACACCTCCAAACCTCGATGCCATCGAAGCAATGGGCGTAAAGTATCTGAGTGTCGGAGTTGAAGCGCTGCAGGACCGGCATCTGAAATATATTGAGAGACCGTATACTGTTGCAGAAGTGAAAAAAAATCTGGAGCGAGCATTAGCACGTAACTTTGAGTGCATAAATATTGATTATTTATTCGATTTGCCCGGACAAACTGTTGCCGAGATTGAAATGGCAGGCCGTGATATGGTAAATATGGGAATACACCAGGCCGCAACGTATCCCCTCTTCAGATTTCCTTACACCCGCCTCGGAAGAGAATCAAAAAACAATGGAAATGCAATTGCCACGATGTTCCGTCGCAGAAAATTCCTAAAAATCCTTGAAGACATATTTTATGACTCAGGTTTTGAACGGTCGTCGGTATGGGCGTTCACAAAAAAGGGAACTAACAAATATTGTTCTGTCACAGTGCCACTTTACCTTGGGCTGGGAGTAAGCGGCGGTTCATATCTGAAAGATATTTTTTATATCAATACGTTTAGTGTTGCTGAATATATAAAGGCAATTGAGAAAGAAAAGCCTCCTATTGCCCTATCCGTTGATCTTTCAGAAGAAATGCAGATGGCTGGATGGCTGTATTGGCGGATTTATGAAACCCGGTTTCGGAAAAGTGATTTTGAGGAACGATTTAAGGTAAGCTTTGATCGGAAATACGGAAAACAATTTAATATACTCACACAAATCGGCTTTTTAAAAAACGGCAGCGATCAAATTCGTTTATCGGATAATGGTACATTCTGGATCCATGCATTCGAAGATTTTTTCTCCATTGATTATATCAATAAACTCTGGGGTACTTCAGGATTTGAGCCGTGGCCCGAGAAGGTCGTTTTGTAAAACATGTTAAACATTCAATTAAAGTAAAACTTATAAAAGATGAAACCAACTATGATCAGCCAGGACAAATCAGTCATGAAACTCGTGATATTTCTTATCATTGTATTTAATGGCTGCGACAAAATTTTCAAACCTATGAGCGAAAGGGTCGAAGATAAACAGGCAGGCATGAACGGTAGTTTTGAACACGTAATATCCGGGTTACCTTCAAACTGGCTTCTTTATACCCCCAAAACAGTACCTGAAGGTGATTTTGAGTTAGTCATTGACACGACTGAATATAAAGAAGGCAGGCAATCGTTGAAGTTTGTCGTTCGCAAATGTTCGCCTAACGGAGGATGGTATTCACCCGGATTCTGTAACGAAATGCCTGCTCAGCCGGGAAACACCTATAGGATCAGCTTTTGGGTAAAAAATCAGGATAGTCGCTTTTTAGTCAGAATTAGCGGAATTAATCCTTCCTCCGGACAATATGAAACCATTGTTAAGTCAGATGAATTAATTGATTCCTGGAAATTATTTGAATACAATTATACAATACCCGAAAAGATGAATTCGATCAGGTTCGAATTGAATATTTTACAGCCCGGTATATTCTGGATTGATGATTTAAGGATTGATCTGTTATAAAAAGTTATAATTTCTCATTGTGGATATCTTGAAAAATGAAGTAAATTTGATAAAATAAATAAAGTAATAAACTTAAAAACAAACATTATGTTAGAACATGTTCATAACCACATTACATCGGAGCTGCAGCAAAACACGCGCACCGATATTATATTTATTTTAACAGCGATCCTTCTTAATCTGATCACGCTCGCCGTAAACGCCGGCATGTCGGAAAAATCAAGAACAGACAGCGCAACACTTATCGCCATGTTTGCCTTTGTCTGCCTAATCGTGCTTGTTAACCTTGTGGTGGTATTCGGTCTGACCAAAGGAAAGCAAACGCGCGAAAAACTGCTGAATGGCTTAATTAAAATGTACAAAGATCAGAATGTGGACAAATACTACGATCAGTCATTGATGGGAAACTACAATGTAAGGTATAACCTGTTCATTATGGTGGTGATCTTTACAGGAGTAATTGCTACTGTTGTTCCTTTTATTCTAAGATAGGTACAGATAATTATCAGCACAAAGTACGGATTTAATGATTAAAAATAGAGATGTTCCTGCCTATGCAGTTGTTGAAAAAGTAAATAAACAATAAAAAAACAAAAGGTTATGACAAATAAAATTCTTTACTGGTCACCCAGGATACTTGGTATCCTTGCCGTTCTATTCATGATGATATTCTCACTGGATTGTTTTGGCGAATATAATTCAATCGGGAAACAATTAACCTGTTTTTTCATGCATAACATACCAGCATTCATTTGTATTGCAACGATAATCATTGCCTGGAAATGGGAACTCATTGGCGGTATCATTTTCGTTGCATTTTTCATAGCAGCCGGAATCTTTTTCGACAGCTTCACCGATAACCCGGCTTCGCTCATTGTAATTGCACCATTTCTTGTTACCGGAGTTTTGTTTTTCGTTCATCACTGGATTCAAAGTTCCCCTCGCCAACAGTGAGACAGGTTTTAGTTCCAGGTCATATTTACAGAATAATAAAGCCCGTGGTACCGTCCGTTCAATACTAAAGACTTTATACTCCATACTAAATACTTCATACTCCCGACTAAAGACTATTTTATAATCTTATCCAGCACCTTCTTCGCTGCCAATTTATGCACCATCACGGTTATAACTTTCAACCGGAAATAATCTTCATTGATAAACCTGTATCCACGCGGAGCAGCATCAAATCCTCCCGAACCTGAGTCTTTTATCATAAACCATGTCTTTCCATCTTTTACCTGGAATCCGACAATGTGTAAACAATGATCATCATAGGTAATTTGATTGTTCAGGCGATATTCCCTTGAATCCTCGTCAATATAGGAAGCAGGAATATCAAATGTAGGGATAACTCCCACTTTTGAATATTTGTCATAACCCGGTTCGCTGACATCACCGCAGACACAGAGCGAATAGCCGCTTCCCAGGGCATCAATAGCTATATCCAGAAAATCTTCAAGCCGGATATTGTAATAATCATCGCTGTGCCACCAATTGTCAGGCTCCATTAATTCCCCTTTTTGATTATAGGTTTGTGATTTGGTTGACATGAAGCTGAAATAATCCTGAGGCTTTATCTGTAACACTTTTTCAAGATACTCTTTAGGGTTAAAATCTGATCCATTGACAATTGCTTTGGAAGGTGGCTCACCCAAATAGTGATTTAATATTTGTTTTACGGTGGATACAACATATTCCTCGTTCCAGGCTTTGTTTTCCTTCACTTTTTTCAGGTACGAATCCAATTCGGTAAAGAGGGCTTCATGATCATGAACCTTTTGTCCGAAAAGCTTCCCGGAGTATGAACCGGCAGGCAAAGCGCCGTAAAGTTTCATCAGCCTGGGAACAGCATTGGCCTCAGAACCTTCACCAAAAGACATTTCACCACGGGTCCTAACAAAATATTTTGCTCTTTCCACATATTCCCAATACACATTATACAACTCCGAAAGCTTAGTTTTTTGCCCGGTGATTCTGAAAACCTCAGTTTCAATAAAGGAAGTTGAGGCAAAACTCCAGCAGGTTCCCGTTCTTCCCTGCGAAAGCGGATGATTGTGCCAGAAATTAGTATATGAACTCGTGTCGGTAGGAAAAACCTCGCCGGAGAAATCCATTGAAATATATTTCTGTGCCTCCTGATTATCCGGTAAAGATTTAAAGTTATTAATACTGCTTAAAACGCTATCCTGGTAAAATCCATTTTTTGATTCCTTAAAAACCACTCTGTCTTTTTTAGGATTTTCCTGCGAGTAAAGGGTGAATGACAGCGATATTAACAAAAGGATAATGCCTGTTTTTTTCATTCTGTGATTATTATAATTAAAGAGGAGTAAAAATACAACAAAATAGAGGTACAATTTAAAATGTTGTGCGCCACCGAACATTTTTACCATCAGGTGAACACATTGTTCATGTAAAAAGAAAAGTCATAGAACTGCAAACAGCTAAGGATCAATTCATAATTGCATTTGGCATAATAGTAGAACCCTTCCCAACACAGAACAACGAACTGTGAAATACTATATAAATAACTTAATGCACTATGAAAACTTTAAAACTTTTATTTCTGTTTTGTGTCTTACTTTTTACACAATCGGCACTCCCGTTTACTACTTTTAATCTGCCACTGGACATGATTTATGTAAATCCCTTAGATGAGCTCTACGTGGATAATGAATCGTCAACGCCTCTTACCTTAAATGAAAAAACTAATGATAATAAAGTAACTCCTAACCTCGAAGATACCATAATCATTAACCTTAATGAAGTGGTCATCAGTGCGGGATTTCCTGAGAAATCGCATGATTGCCTTCAAAAGCAGGTTAAATATCCTGAATTCGCCAGGCAACAACAACTCGAAGGTCTTGTAACACTAACAATGTTTTTCGATGACGATGGCAATGTTGTAATCTCAGATTCTTTCGGCAGCGATCACCGCCTCGAGAATTATGTACATGAACAGTTGTACCGTCTGCATCTGAAAGATTGTGCAGTTCAGGTAAACAAACCATATAATCTGCGATTTACTTTCCGGTTAATTTAATACTCTTCATTCTTTATAAATATCTCTTCATGATCATTTTAGCCCCCGGATGTTCCGGGGGTTTTTTTTGGAATCCCACTCTTTCTTACAAAGCAATTTTATGAATTAATCAGGTTAGATATTAGATGTTTCTCACTTGCACGAAAAGGAACTCGAAACTCAGAACCCGGAACTGACACACGAGATTAACAGGTAGTTGGCAAACCGGCAACCATTGACCAGTAACCAACAACCTTAAACCTGTCTCGCCGACGGCGAGATGAAACCTGAAACAAAATCATCTACCTCATATCCACCACTTCAGCCCCCGGAAATTCTGAAGCAGTATAGGTAAATTGAGAATCGCTGATTGCAATATTCGGTTCAAACTTATTGATGATATAGGAATAGGTACTTCCGTTCTTATCAAAAATAGTAATTTCAAGAAGCTGGTCTTTGGTCTTATCAATAACAACCCTGACACTCGAATAGGATTTGCCTTCATTGGGAGTAAGGTCTATAATGTTAACAGTTGTACCGTATTGAAAAGTCTCCTTAACGAATTTGGACTTGTAATCTTTATTATAAGCTGTCAGAAGCTTATTAGGCGTTATTGATTCTTCTGAGTCTTCAACCGAATTTACCTGTATTTCATCAGCATCTTTTATATACGTCCAGATTGTAACACCGTCGCAAATCACGATTTGACCTGCAATTACGAGCCTGTATTTATCACCTTTGACAAAGAGAGTGCCTTCGGTTTTCTCATCAATACCGGCATCTGCATTCTTCATCATGTAGGCAAATTCAGTTTTAATGGTTTTAAAGGCTTCGGTTTTTTTTGTAAGACGATCGAGTATTTCATTTGATTTTTTATCACCTTTATCGGTTTCCTGGGCAACCAGGACGGACAGACCACTCAACAATAAAACAAACACAAGAATATTCTTCATACATTTATTATTTTTGCTCCAAATCTTTCAAATATTGTTCCAAAGCCATTTCATTCGCAATTTTCACTTCGCGTGCTTTACTGCCTTCAAAAGGCCCGACAATTCCAGCGGCTTCAAGCTGGTCAATGATCCTTCCTGCACGGTTATATCCCAGCTTTAATTTACGCTGCAATAATGATGTCGAACCCTGCTGGGTCTGAACGATAATCCTTGCTGCATCGTCAAAGAGTTCGTCACGTTCTGTCGGATCAAATTCGCCAATTGCTTCAGACTCCTCATCCTGATAATCCGGCAGATGATAAGCATCAGGGTAAGCGCGTTGTGATCCGATAAATTCGGTGATCTTGTCAATTTCAGGTGTGTCAATAAATGCGCATTGCAAACGGAGGATATCACTTCCTGATGATAACAGCATATCTCCGCGACCAATCAACTGATCGGCTCCGCTGGAATCGAGGATAGTCCGTGAGTCAATTTTTGATATGACCCTAAATGCAAAGCGTGCGGGGAAATTTGCCTTGATAGAGCCCGTTATGATATTAACCGAAGGCCGCTGAGTAGCGATGATGAGGTGAATACCTACCGCACGCGCCAATTGCGCCAGCCTTGTTATAGGGATCTCGATCTCTTTACCGGCTGTCATGATCAGGTCGGCAAACTCATCAATAACAAGAACAAAATAAGGCAGGAAGCGGTGTCCGTGTAAAGGATTAAGTTTCCTTGCCTTAAACTTGACATTGTATTCCTTAATATTCCTTACCTGTGCATCTTTCAGAAGTTCATAGCGATTGTCCATTTCTATACTCAGGGAATTAAGCGTTCTTACAACTTTTCTTGTATCAGTGATGATGGCTTCTTCCGAATCGGGCAATTTAGCCAGGAAGTGCCTTTCAATTTTGGAATAAAGCGTCAGCTCGACCTTTTTCGGATCCACCATGATAAACTTTAGTTCGGATGGATGCTTCTTGTAAAGCAAAGAAGTAATGATGGCGTTCAATCCCACCGACTTCCCCTGCCCTGTCGCACCGGCCATAAGGATATGCGGCATTTTGGTTAGATCAGCCACAAAACTTTCATTCGCAATGGTTTTCCCGATACCGAAGGGCAGATCAAATTTATTATTCTGAAACCTGTCGGATGCAAGGATAGATTTCATAGAAACAATATCCGGATTCTGGTTCGGAACCTCGATACCAATTGTGCCCTTGCCGGGAATGGGCGCAATAATCCTGATACCAAGCGCCGACAGACTAAGAGCAATATCGTCCTCCAGGTTCTTTATCCTCGAAATTCTTACTCCGGGAGCGGGTATGATTTCGTACAATGTGACTGTAGGGCCTATTGTTGCTTTGATCTTTTGTATCTGGATCGCATAATTATTCAGGGTTTCAACTATCCTGTTCTTATTTTGCTCGAGTTCTTCTTTCTGAACTGTGATTTGGTCCTTACCATAATTTTCCAATAAATCCAGAGGTGGAAATTTATAATCCGGTAATTCCAGCCAGGGGTCGTATGGTTCATCAATCGTCTTGTGTTCCAACGGATTCTCATCGTTTTCAGTTTCCTCATCAGAAGCTGTAATATTAGACGGGTTTTCAACGATCAGTTCGGGTTCCGGCCTGTTTTCTGAAGTATCTTTTTCTACAACGCCGGGATCAACAATGATCAGGGGTTCATTGTGGTTCAGGCTATTTTCGGATTTAAAAAAATCATCTTCCTCATCCTCTTCATTTACCGAATATTCGACTGTATTATATAAATCCTCCTTTGGTGAATTCTCTCCCGGCATAAGGCTTTTGTCCTTAGCCTGGAAAATGTCCATTTGTTTAATAAAATCGAATGACAAATTGTGATTGATAATTAAAAAAGTAAGCAATATAAAAAGCAACAATATCCCTGTTCCTATCTTACCAAGAAAGACTTCAAGCCATTTGTCAATTTCAATCCCGAATACACCGGCCCAAATTGACAGGTTGTCAATATTTGTGAACAGAAAACCGCACGTTACTGAAATCCAAACCAGTGCAAGGATTGAAACACGAGTGGTTTTTCCAACAGGAAGAACTGAGGTTTTTAAAAGAAGTTTTATCCCAAAAACAAACAATAGTAAAACGATAACATAAGAAGAAATCCCAAAACCTTGTTCTATTATAAACTGTGATACTATCCTGCCGACTTTGCCAATAAGGTTTGCAGCCTCTTCGTCCTCGTTAATTGCTGCTTCAGCCTGCCAGGTAAATAAGTAAGAAGTGAATGAGAAAAGAAGCGTTAAAGACAAAAGAATAAGAAACAATCCAAAAACACGACGGAATTTATCACCCTTTTTAAAAGGCGCTTTTGAATCGGATTTGTTTTTACCGTCTCCGTTTTTTGTATTGTCAGTTTTTGAAGCTTCGTTCGCTTTCTTCTTTTTCTTCATTATAGCAGATTACCATTCTGTTTTTAAGTGGATAAAAATCAGGCGGTAAAAGTAGTAAAACTCATATTGGGGTTCAAACAAAAAAATCCTCAGAATAGAGGATTTTATAAACCGGGGATATTTAATAACTTTTGAGAACTGAGATAGGGAGACTTGAGAAATTAGATATTTGAAATTTGATATTAGATGTTTTATAGAAATTAGAGATACTGAACCTGAAACATAAAACCTTGAACTTTGAACCCGAAACCGTTACTGTCCCCCGAACATGCTTTTGAATTCTTCCTGTGTCATTAAATTGTAACCTTCCGGAATTTCAAATTCACTTTCGGCAATTTTACCCTTTTCAACACTGATGGCTGTAAAGGTCATTTCAATTTTACCTTCTTTAACCGTGTATTCCAGCATCACGCCCTGGATGTCTTTAAACATAGGATTGTTATAGTTCATACCGCCTGATCCCAATTCATCGGTGTAATAAACCGCGAGTTCGGTTTCCTTATCAGAGCCTTTTTCCTTTATTTTTATAATTGCTTTTTTACACTCATATCCGGCAATCTCCTTGGTTTCATCAACGTTAACCACAGTTATTTGGGGACTTTCAGCTATTTCTTTTTCAATATCTTCGGGAGTGATTTTCATAGCCATTTTTTGTCCCATCATATCCATTAAGGTTGCACCGGTTTTTGTTTCACTATTGTAAAGGGTGATCGAGCTTCCCATTCCCATATTCATTTCCATACGTGAATTCACATCCCTGATTTTCACTTTCATGGTTTTTGGCATCATTGCAGCCATCTGTGGATCAACGCTGCCTTCAGGATAAGTGATATTATAAACAATGGTTCCGGAAAATTCCTTATCCCCTGCAAATGTTTGTAATGATGTAAGCAGCAGCAAACCTGCTATCAATGCAATAATTGGTTTAAACTTTTTCATTTTTATCTGTTTTAAAATTAATCCTTAAAAATAACAATTTTTAAAATACGGTCACCCTGTTTTATTTTATCAATGATCTCTGCTCCTTCCATTACTTTTCCAAAAACCGTATGATTCCGGTCAAGATGCTGGGTATTTTCCCGGTTATGACAAATAAAAAACTGGGAACCGCCTGTATCCCTTCCGGCATGAGCCATCGAAAGTACACCCTTATCATGATATTGATTTTCTCCGTCCAATTCACATTTAATGGTATAGCCCGGCCCTCCGCGACCATCGCCGTTTGGGCAGCCACCCTGTATCACAAAATCAGGGATTACTCTGTGAAAGGTCAGTCCGTCATAAAATCCTTTTTCCGACAATTTCACAAAGTTTTCTACCGTTTTCGGAGCGTCCTTTTCAAAAAAACTCACTTTCATTATACCTTTTTCGGTATGAATTTCTGCACTTTTCATTTTCTGTTTTCTAATTAATTAATAAACCGGAATATTTTATGCCACCTGATCTTACCGGCGAGCAGTGACTTTTCGGGATCAAGCGATAACCATACGAAAGAGGCCTTGCCTACCACATGATCTTCGGGAACGAAACCCCAGTACCTTGAGTCGGCTGAATTGTGACGATTATCACCCATCATCCAGTAATAATTCATTTTAAAGGTGTAAGAATCTGCAGGCTGCCCATTGATGTATATCTTGTCTCCCTTAATTTCCAGGTCATTATTTTCATAGACTTTGATAAGCCTGCTATATAATGAAATATTGTTCATTCCGAGCTTTACAGTCACCCCTTTTTCAGGAATATAAATTGGTCCGTAGTTATCAATATTCCAGGGATACAATGAATCGTAAGGAAACAGGTTTGGATTCCAGATACCTGGACTCTCTACCGTTCGTTCCACATTATTAATACTGGGCCTTTTTTTAAGTTCCATGGCAGCCTGGTCTGATAACGGAAGTTCCTGAAACTGGTCATGTTTCCAGTTTTCATAGTCTTCGTTGGAAATATCAATTTCATTCCGGAATTTATCATTGATCCCTTTGGGGGCATCCACCAAATACTTAAATTGACCGTCAGGCGGAAAATCAAGTTTTTTGCCATTGATGAAAACTTCCTGATTTATGATTTGGAGCGAATCGCCGGCAATGCCTATGCAACGCTTGATGTAGTTCTCACGTTTATCTACAGGGCGATAAATGATGTCCCCGAATTTTCGTTTGTTGCGCCATACATTTTCCCTGCCCATCTCTTTTACCAGCCTGTAATAGCTTATATTACTCTGAAAAACCGTAGAAACCGTATCGCCTTCGGGGTAATTGAAAACGACCACATCATTATTTTTAATTTTTTCAAAACCAGGGAAACGGTAATAAGGCAATTTTATCCATTCCACGAAGGATTTCCTGTCGGATAAAACAGGCATGGTATGGTGGACAAAGGGAAATGAAAGAGGTGTGTTGGGTATTTTGGGACCGAAACTTATTTTGCTTACAAAAAGAAAATCTCCCCTCAACAAAGTCTTTTCCATAGAGGAGGTAGGTATGGTATAGGCCTCAACCAGAAAAGTTCTGATTATGGTTGCAGCAATCACAGCAAAGATGATGGCATCCACCCATTCCCTCGTTTTGGTTTTCTTTATCTTTTGACGTTTATCGACAGGTATGTATTTTTCATTCTCCGAAAATCCAAGATACGGAAGATAAACGAATGGGAAAACTACACCAACACCCTGATACAACAAATCATGCTTGCCAAAGCACTTAACCAGTTCAACAATCATTAACATCAACATAAAAACATTAATGAAAGGTATAATAAGGAAAATATACCACCATAAAGGTTTGTCAATGATCTGAAGCCAGATGTACAGATTATAGAAAGGAATAAGAGTATTCCAGCCGGGATAACCAGCTTTTTCAAACACCGGCCAGGCAAAGACAATAATAATTGTAAATGAAATGGGTAATAAGATGATCAATCCGAGCATGTTGATAATATTTAATTTGCTGCAAAATTCAGTTTACTTTCCCACATATAAAAATTTATTCTGATAAAATTTGTTAAGCCATTCGCCTGAATCGTTCTCTGATAAGGCAATCAGCGTTAAGAAATGTTAAATTCATGTTCAGATGCTTTTATTACAGGTTTACTTTTCAGTTTATTCTGAAGGCGTATAAGTTGGCATATCAGCTTTTTTTTCAGGTTTACCGAAAAGAAAACTTAAGCCAATATGAAAATTATAATTCCGGGCTTTCTGTGGTTCGAATATGGCCACAACCATATCGTTTAGCGCATATAACTGCACCGGTCCGAGGCGAAAAACAACTCCCAGCCCGATGTTATAGTAATTTTTATTGATATAAGAGTAATTGGTATTAATGGCAAGCACTTTACCGAAATTATGAGTATAATTTAAGGTAAGTGATGGTTTTATCTTTTCCTCCGTAAAATCAGTCCGTATCATGAGTCCCAGTTCGTTATTTCGCATAAAATGCCACATTCCAGCGAGGTATAACTTCGGATTGAGATGCGAAGTATAGACTGCATAAGTGGTTTCCAATCCAAATTGGTCGGTAATGGTATCGAGAATATCCACAGTATCGGAAAATGAACCGCCGGAAATAAAGCTGCTTACATCGAAACCTTCAAAGGTGTATTCTGCATCCGGATTGACTGATGTAAAGTTTTTCACGTTTTCTTTCCAGGTTATCCATCCAAAATCTATAATACTTGCCGTTACGCTTACTTTATCATTTATTTCATAATCAAGTCCAAGGTCAAAGCCATAGCCGTGGTTCTGTGACAGGTCAAACCATTTGTATCCTGAAATCTGACGTATCATATTATTGAATGAACTTATAGTACTGGATGTGTGAATGAGGATATCGGATGATGCTGTGATGGGAAAGTTTGAATTTTCACCGGTGTAAAGCATGAAATCCATCTTTTCAGTCCAAACGTTGAAACTTCCGTTCAGATATTTCAACCGGGTGCCTATGCTTATTTTATCCGCCAGTTTAATTGTGTAACCCAACGAAAATTCGTGATATAAAGTCATATTCAGACCTGTGTTGGAGAGTAAAAACTGTTTTCCCAAAAACTGCTCATCTGCATTTCCATAAAGAAACAAAGAAGCCAGATCTTTCTCGAATGAAAATTTAGTTGAAAATGCTTTTGAAATATTAAACTGAATAAAATGATTTTTTATCCTGAATCCAGCCCTGAATAATGCACTGTAAAATTCAAATGAAAAATAATTTTTATGATCAAGGACACCGAGAACAACTTCCCTGTCAATGTTCAGGGAGTCGCCGGTATCCCACTTTTTCGTAAGTTCATCAAAAGTAAACGGGCTTTCAAAACCCAGGTAAAATGAAGATAAAAATGGCATATCAATAAAAAAATTACAGGTAGGATGAAAGGCAGGATTTAATATTGCTGAAGATGGCACCTGTTCAATAAAATAGACCGACCGGGAAACCTGTGAATTAGAGGTTGATACAGAAAAGAAAAAGAGACAGAAACTTATTATAAATCCTGTGATGAATGTCCCTGCTTTTTTGTTGATCATTCTGTACGTCATTCAACTAATAATTAATCCCGACTTTAACACCTATCTTCATGTTGATAAAATAATCCTTATAAATTTTAACCAAATCATCATCCGTAGTGGATAACAAGCCGGTAATTAAAATTTTTCTGGCTTCTTTCAATTTTAATATATCATCGTGAACCATTACAACATTGGTTAATTTCGATGCCGGTTCTGTAACTCTGTATTCGGGAGGATCCCCGACAGGCGCTGCCTCAAGGATAATTTCACCGGGAGGCAATAGGGTATGAACAACCTGATAAACCGAATCCACAAAATCGAGCTGAAGAGCCACCGTGAGCGGGTACCAATTTTCTGCATCCAAAACAATAAGCAGTGAATTAATATCATCAATGCTTCCAATACTGAAATCAACGGTATCCACAACCTTAAAACCGCTTACACTTCCGAACAGTCCGACCTCCACAGCAAATTCAGCCTTTACATTGCTGGTATCAATAGCAAAATTATTTATAGTTGAATCGCCGGAAGGATTAAGATGGCCGTCAACCGTAATAATCATTTCACCCGCCGATATTTCAACTGCTTCATTAATATTTGAATTTTCCGTATTGACTTCTGTCATCACTGATTGGCCAAGCTCAGTTAATGAAGGATAATCTATTTCGAAGGTTGAAGGAAAACCTTCACCGAAAAGATAAACATCAACGCTGTCGGTTGTCGTTCCATAATGATAAGCTGTAAAATCAGTGACATCCAGCATTACCGGAATACCGAAAGAATTGTTGACGTTTATTCGCAGATTGATACTTCCGGGTCCAAAGGTAAAATTACCCTGCTCGTTTACTGAAAATATGTTTAATCTGATGGTATCCTTCATTGTGATCACCTGCTGCCCGAAATAGCCGAAGCACTTGTCATAATCCATATTGGTGAAATAATTCTCAAGCTTAAGAAAATATGGCGAGTTATTGCTGTTCGAATCTCCCGTAGCATGGACAACAGCATTAATAACCAATTGGTTTGTAGGACCTATTGCTTCGTCGAAAACCAAAGTATATCCGTTCAGATCAATAATGGTATCCCGTGTTATCTCATCGCCGCCGGGATTACTAATATCAAACACAAAATGTAATGGAACCAGAGTGCTTGTTGACAAAAGATTGGGAATCGTTATATCCACAAAAGCTTCATCCCTGTTCAGATCGGTTCTCAGGATGATTTCATAGCTCCCGGCCTTCATAATGCAACTGTCCAGCCTCACTCCGGGTTCATCGGTTTCGATTGTCGTTAAGAAGACAACCGGGACTTCAACCGATTCACCTGGCAAAATATCCGGAATAATAAAATTTTCGGTCAGAAGTTTTTGATGATCAGGAATAAATCCCAGGTCTGAGGCATCAAAGGTGATCATATCCTGATTCTCGAAAATCAGTAAAATTAAACCGTCGTCGCCCTCATGAATAATTCCGGATGAATCTTTGACGAGGTCATCCAGATTAAGTTGGGAATTGATCACCGGTATAGCCCATTCGGCATTCCAGTTCTGGGTTTTAATGCTGTCAAAATCCAGTTCCTTTTCAATACATCCCGAAAGAAGAAAAATAACAGCCAGTATTAAAAGTCCGGCCGTATTTTTAAATTTTATCATTGCGTAGTCTTTATTAGCGAATTAAAAGTGCAGCAGATACAGGATGCACGGGATAAACCGGTTCTATATAATTTACCGGCTATTGTAATCAGGTTAATGATTAAATTTCATAATCAACAACAGCTTTCTTTTCTGTCACCTGGTTAAGAAATACCAGAACTTTTTTATGTTCGGGATGATTAATATATTTCTCAAGGTCAATTTCATTATTAAAGGTCGTTGACAGAACAAGGTCATAAGCCGATGACTTTTCACTAAAGTTTAGTCCAACTTCAATATACTTGATCTCATCAATGAAAACTTTCAGATGTTCGAGTGATTTCTTAAGCTGAAGTGCATTTTCCAATTTCTGGGTTTTGTTGGGATAGTCCTTTAACTGGAGCATTACGATGTGTTTAACCATAGATGTAATTTTTATTCAATGGGTGATTCAGCGTGCTTTAAAACCTCCGTAAAACTATTAAATTTTAAGTTATTTGAGTAAAATAAAAAAAAATTGTAAAAATAATTCCATTTTATCCTGTGTATGTTGAGATCATTCAGCATCCTTTACACACCGAAAACCAACGGTGGCATTGCGTTCGAATCCGGGTGAAACCCGAAGGAGCATTTGAGTTCTGTTCAATGGTTGTGCTCCGCCTTTCACATACCACCAGCTGGAGGAAGGATTATAATAACTCCCGCCTCTCATGATGATATAATAATAGCTTCCATTATCATAAATATCGGAAGTGAGTTGCCAGACATTTCCCACCACATCCAAAATTCCAAACGGGCTGGCGCCTTCCGGAAACTGAATCACAGAAACCGATTCATTCTTATCCTTGTTATATTTTGTCGAATCCGGGCTATTTCCCCATGGATATAGTCTTCCATCGGTTCCCTGGGCAGCATACTGCCATTCAGCTTCGGTTGGAAGACGCTTTCCTGCCCAGGTTGCATAAGCCATTGCATCTTCATGACTTATATAAACCACAGGGTAATTCTTTTTCCCTTTCGGATATTTCCCCTCTTCCCAGTCTTTCAAAAAGTTCACAGTATCAGCAGGACGGTAACCTGTAGATTCGATAAAATCATAAAACTGGTTGTTGGTGACCGGATATTTGTCAATAAAAAAGCGGCTGATATACCTGGATTGAATAGTATCATATTTAGGGTAAGGGACGAAATTATCTTCCGAACCCACCTTCATTATGAAATTACCCGCAGGAATTTCAACCATACCTTCAGGGGCAGTTTTGACTTTCGGTGTTCTCACCAATTTGCTGATCAAAACCGGGATACCCGGCTCTCTCTCAACAATCCGTTCATCAATCAATTCATTTTTATTGAATAGCTGCATTACGATCTTTCCTTCATACCGGCCAAAAATTTCATAAAGGTTTAATTTCAAGGCTCCTTTTGGATAAGAAACCGGCTGCTTTTCATAACCGGGATCTCCCGCCCAGATTTTTATTTTATCCCCGGTTTTGGTGTCAATGTAAAGAGAATCATTCCTGTAATTTACCTGCAGTATCCGGGCAAATTCAGCAATGCAATCCACATTACCCTCCTGCCGGGTTCCCAAATATGCTTTGTCGAACGCATTAACCGTGACAGAAATCCTTGATTTTCCCCCTGAAGTTTCAGGTTTCAGCTCAATATGATTCCACAGGCTGACAAAATGTTTATTGCTATCAGGTTCAACCTCAAACAATGATCCGGTGAACCCTTCAGAAATGAGGCTGTAAACAGTATAAATTGTCTTCTTCTCCGACGGAAATTTATTCACCCAGATATTGTCTCTTTTGGTGGGAATCAGGGGTATCCAATCAAAACTATTGAAAGTGTGTGAATTTTCACGCAGTATTTTAACTGCTTTGCCGAGGTAGCGCATTTCATTTTCGATCCAGTCGGGGCGGCCGGGAGCAAAAGTATTCAGTTCGATGCCATAACCATTAAAAAGTGAAATGGCAACTTCGCGGTGAATGCGTCCCTGGCTCAACTGACAAACCCTGAAAATGGCAAAGTCGGGCTTTATGAGCTTATTCAGATTTAAAGGAGGCGGCATATAGATCGCATCATGAACCCGTCCCGAAATAATACCCGGCATATCTTTCGGTATCGCCATACCTTCGGAATACATGATAACACCCGGTTTAATGCTGTCGGCTGCACGCTGCAATTCGTAACTCGAATTTCCCTTGCAATCAAGAACAACTCCATCAGCATCGGTTGCCTGAATTAATTTTGCCATCCCTTTATACTGGTCCTCGGATCGGGTGCTTTGGTCCCACGGATTATAAGAGAGAAAGAAATAAGTGTTGTTTTCTTTGGCATATTGTGACAGTTCTTTCAGCTTATTCAGCCCTCCGGGTATATCACGGTACAGGTCCCATTGATTTCGTTCATCCACGCCGAGGGTCGGCCATGTTGGCCAGATGCCAAATACATCATATCCCCCGCACAATTCTTTACCTTTTTTTAAAAATTCATCAAAGCCGTACCCGCCTTTGGCATGATCGTAAAATTCGTGGTTCCATGCAAACTGCAAAACCATCAGGTACTTTTCCCTGATCCAGCTTAAATCCTTCCGTTTGTAAAGGCTATCGTTAAATTCAGTCAGGTCATAAAGGTAGCGTTCACCGAACATCAGTTTAAGGCCGTTCTGCCATTCGCCCGAAAATTCATTGATGTAAACGTCATAGTTTATTTTTCCACCGGGGTAAATATAGGTTTTGTAGCGATGCTTTTTCCCTCCAACCACTTCTGTCCGACGGGCAATGGCACAAAGAGAACGCCCATCTTCAAGAGCCACAGAAGCATATCCCATTTCCCAGGCATTATCCGGCAAAATAACACCCAACGGTTCACTGCCAGGCCTAAAAAGCTTTGTCCGGGCAAGATCCCAAGGGCCTATGCCGGTTATGTAAATTTTATCATCTGATTGAACAAATGGAACAAAATTTTCGGTTTCGATAGTATCACTTGTGGTATTGGTCAGGGTTACCTTAAACTTAATAGCTTTCCGGAACAGGGTATCTTTTATGCAGGTTCCGGTCAGACCAGTACCCATCATGAAATTGTTGCTATCAGCATTGTATTGGAAATTATGGCTGTTGGAAATAATCATTTTACCGTTCCACAGAACCGAGAAAAACGGCAATGTGTCAATCGTAAACTGCATTTCGGTGGAGGAAAGGTACTTGGCTATAACAGTGCCATTCTTATAATCAATACGGATATTTTGCGACATGGATCCCTGAAGGGTCAGGTACAGCAAAGCGAACAGGTACAGTTTTAATCTCAGCATTTTTCTTTTTTTTGATTGACCGGGTCAATGTTTTCAATCTTACAAATTTAGTTATTTTTGGCTTTGTTAAAATTAAATTATGTCGCCCGATACGATTATTGAACTTGAAAGTATTTCCATCTTCCAGCGCGAAATACTCGTCCTGTCGGATGTCAGCCTGAAGATCGGCAAAGGAGAGTTCGTTTACCTGATAGGGAAAACCGGTAGCGGAAAAAGCAGTCTGCTGCAAACCATTTATGCCGATCTGCCTTTGAAAGGCGGAACAGGACATGTTGCAGGTTTTGACCTGGGAGGAATTAAGAACCGGGACATCCCGTTTCTCAGAAGAAAGTTAGGAATTATTTTCCAGGATTTCCAATTGCTGATTGACCGCTCTGTTTCTGAAAATCTTTATTTCGTGATGAAAGCTACGGGCTGGAAGGATAAGAAAAAAATGGAGGAAAAGGCTGTTGAAGTATTGGAAAAGGTGGATTTGGGAACCAAAGGTTTTAAAATGCCGCATCAGTTGTCAGGTGGTGAGCAGCAAAGGGTAGCCATTGCACGCTCGCTGATCAATGATCCGGAAATCATCCTTGCAGATGAGCCGACCGGTAACCTCGATCCTGAAACCTCGAAAGGGATCATGCGGCTTCTTTTCGAAATCAGCAGTTCAGGAAGGTCGGTGCTCATGGCAACGCACAACTATTCGTTGTTTGCTGATTTCCCGGCAAGGACGCTGAAATGCGAAGACGGGAAGATTCTCGGCAATGGAGTATCTAAGGAAACGGGTTGAAATTTATCGAAATTGATTGATATTGATGGTTAACAACACAGAACGCTGAACTCTGAACTCAGAACTGTGAAAGGTATAAGGGATATAAGGGTATAGGGTTAACCGGTTTAATCGGTTAATTTGGTTAACTGGTTAATTGGGTTATGGTTGAATTGGTTATATTGGTGGAATAATTTGATTCGTGCAATTCGTGTAATTAGTGGACTGAATCGGTTGAACTCAGAACCCGGAACACAGAACTCAGAACTCAGAACTGTGAAAGGTATAGGGAAAATAAAGTAAATCAGGAGTTGGTTATCTTTTTCTTTTTTTAATCCGTGCAATTTTTTGGAGTTCTTCCACATCAGCTTTGTCGCGCAAGCGGTTTGTTGACATCTTGGATAAAATAAGATGTTCGAAGCTAATCATCGGTAAATCCAGCCCTTGTATGTTAACGAAAGATTTTTCCTTATAAGCCAGATTAAAAACAACACCTGAAATTTGAGTAAGAAAATCAATGCGGTAGGGCTTTTCCCATATATGAAATACAATAACTTTTTCAAAATTAGTCTGATGTAAAGTCTGCATATCTTCACGCTTAAATCCGAATTTATCGAAGGTTGAAAGAATTTTATCACGGTTTACATTATCCGGTTTTACCCAAATATCCAGATCGCCGGTAGTCCGGTTGTATCCATAATAATTAACAGCAAAGCCTCCGATGATAAGGAATTCGACATCAGCTTTGATCAGCTTCTCGAGGAAGTTTTTATGAGATTCAAGAAAAATGTTCATCGGGGTCATCGAAAATAATTCTGTTATCAAGTTTGGGATTTAGAAGTTCTTCGGTATTTAATCCATACGAAAGGCAGATCAGCTCATACAGATTTCTCATGCGCTCTTCCGGCGTCAGAGAGGCGCTGTATCGCCTCCTTTCTTCATCTTCCTGTTCATGGGAAGAAAATGAAATTCTGTTCGAACTTTCGACCGGTTTAATTGGCTCATAAGTAACCTCCGGTTCATCCAATTTACTTTGTATTGATTTTTTGCCGCTTCTTTTCATTTATTATCTTAACGATGCATTAAATTTTTAATATATCAATTTATCTTTTTCTCATACCCAAAGCAAATAAATTCCAAATCATCTTTTTGGTCGTACCGGGTCATATTACATAACAATTCCTCATTCGGATTATCGTCGTTCACACAAGTTAAACACATATTCGGTTTTATGATCAGGTCAGTATTAATTTCATATCCATCATCATCGAAAAACCCGGCAATTTTGGTAGGATCTATCTCATCAATATGTCTTCGACCTTTGATGTTTTCCCGTTTCTTAATTGCAGTATCAATTTCATAGTCATCTTTAGTATAACTCTCTCCTGTAATACAAGTAAAACAACTATTACCGACGGCTGCTGACCCAATCACCCAAATGTCATTTCCGCACGAACACTTTACTCTTTTATGATAATCTGATAATGCAGAATTTAGTCTTTTCCTTAAGTCCTTTTCATTCTCAGAAGGATTGTTCTCCAAATGTTTTTTCACATAACTGTCAAGCGATATCGGTGTAAATCCCATTTTGTTATTTAATTGATTTAAGTTTTGAACGTGCTTTATTTTTAGTTCCTCTCTATTTTCAAGAATTACTTAACTTCGGAATGATTCATCATTCGTCCTCCAAAACCAGAGCTTCAAAGATAAGGAAAGAAGTTTGAATTCATTGGGATATTGATAAAAATCCCTTCTTCCGCAATCTTACATCCCTGGCCTTTTATTACAGTTTCCTGCAACTTTTATCTTTTTACTTTATCTTTTCTTTTTTCTTTTATCTTTTTTCTTGTTCCCTGTTCATTCTCCTGCTTGCCTGCCCACCATCACTTATGCCTTATTCTTGAAGGCGGATTTATTCCAACGATTAGACATTCGGAACACTTGAAGGTGCTAAGATTAAAGCTTAAAATTAATTGGGATCATAAATTGCATTTTAATAGGAATACCATCCTCCATTCCGGGTGACCATCTTGGCATATTTTTTATCAGTACCAGTGCAGGTTCATCCAATAGTTTATGAACACTTTTAAATACTCTTGCATCTTCAATTTCACCGTCTTTACCTACTGCGAATTGTATCTGTACCTTACCGTGTATTCCTTTTATTCTGGCTTTCATGGGATACATCAGATTCTTCTTGAAATATTTTATCCTTTTCAACTCGCCTCCCGGAAATTCGGGCAATTTCTGGTAGGGAAAATATGCTGTATCAGCTCCTGAAACACTGTAACATTTTCCATTTATAAATATACCTTTATCATAAAAATCAATTCTTTTTAATTTGCCATTTGGGTAATAACTTCTTAGCTCTCCGTCAATCTGATTATTATCACCATAGTTTCTAATCACTTTCACTTGCCCATCTGAATAGTAATTTTTCCATTCACCAGTAATTTTGTTGTTTGAATAATTTCCTTCCTTTATTTTATTTCCATCTGCGTCGTAATACGTAAAATAACCATCGTTCACCAATGTGTCTTTGCTTATGGAGTGTCCTGTCATTTGGATATTTCCATTCATAAAGTAATCCGTTAATTTATACCCTTTCGGGTCCGCTACCTGTATCCGGTAAAAGGATGCAGCTTTTTTTTCACATTTTATCCAGGCATCGTTAAAAAACAGTGTGTCCTGGCTGTTGCTGCGGTTGTAAAAAAGCATACATACAATTGAAATGAATAAAATAGTTTTCATTTATCTCGTTTTTGTTTTCATATCCATCCGAACCTGCAAGTCTTGGTGCCCGGTGTATGGCTTGAGGCGTCCTGCAGGTTTTCATTATTGTATTTCTTTTGCGAATTATTCATTATCCCTTGGGTAATCCTGTTGAACATCCTGGGTGCTAGGGATTCTGCAAATCGTAAAACCGATAAATACATCAAGAATCAACCCGAGACCATATTCTTTTGTTACAACGGTATAATAGTAGTCGCCGCCCACTTGAAAGGAAAAGTGAAAAGCTTTTATATTTCTTTGTAATCCCCATGCCGGACCTACTTTCAATACATTCTGAAATTCTAATGTTTCAGTTTCACCAATTCTTTCTGTATAAGGCGAACCAAACTGATACATAAATACCATGCTTAAATAATTCCCATTGAAATTTTCAATATTTCTTAACCTGTCGAGCCTTAATTTCTGGTTGTAGTAATGCCTGAATTCCGTTTGGAGCAATGTAATAAAGCGGCCGTAAGCAAATCCTCCCAGAATATATCCAGCCGTAACAGATGAATTTCTTGTTACGCCGTATTCGTATTTAACAGCAGGATAAAATAAACGAAACCTGAAGGCATGTATCCCTTTGTTTATATCTGCTGAGATGGTACCTGTACCGGTATTGGTTTTCTGGCTGTACGAATAAGGAGCTGAAATCAGCAGGATTGAAGCGAGCAAAACCAAACACTTAATAAGAAAATTTAGATAATTGAATTGACTGGGTTCTTTCATTTCCTGTTTAGGCCTGCTTTTATTAAAATTTAATGCAAAGGTATATGCTTTCTTTATTTTATCCCAGGATGATCCGGTTTAATTTGAATCGAAATTCTTGTCCGGATTCCAAGGGGGTCAACATCCGCCGGAATGTCATGAATTTAACCGGCGGAATTTTTTTTTTACAAAGCCGATTTTAGGGGGGTCAATATGCTCCGGAATATCCAGGCAATGTTCTGCTTCATTTTGGCTATCTTTATGTCTATTAATCCAAATTATGAACTATTACATCTTTCAATTCTGTATTTCGTCTCATTGACATGTTGTCTCTGATTTTTCAAGCATGAACGCAAACGTCTCAGCGCTTTATGCTCTGTAACCTTAGCAGAATCTTAAAAATAAAGAAAAAAGTTTGAATTCACCTCTGCAATTTCAAGACCTTTTCAGACATTTGATCGCAATGCTGCAGACCGCTCAGAATCCTATTTATTAGCGAAAGTTACTTGGCTTTAATATCAATCTTTTCAGGATCTTGTCTACTATCCCAAATAGTAATAATCTCAATGGGTTCTCCCTTAATTTCATAGAATATGTCATAATCACCATGAATTAAGTTCCTAATGTTCTGAACATCAGTTTTAACACCAAGTTCATGATGTTTCTCTAAAAGCCTTATTGAAGCACGAATTGAAGCATTTAACTTGTTACTATAAGTCTTTGTCCCATTCCGTTTATAATAGAAATCAAGAATCTTAAATAAATCGTTCTTAGCTCTTGGAGACCAGATTATTTTTCGCTTAACCATTTATCTATCTCCATTTCAACTTGTTCATTAGTAAAGTATTCTCCCTTTGCGATCTGAGCCCTACCCTCCTCAATACTTTTACGTTGTTCAGGAGTTGTTTTATAAATTGTTGATTTTGACTTTGTCTCAATAATTGTCTTAATCGCTGCTAAAAATGACTTATCATTTATCCCCGCAATACGATGTATCAAGATATTTTTTAACTCAACAGTTGTCATGATCTTACTACTTTATGCAAAGATACAAAAATTATTATCCCCACTCCTTATGGTATGTCAGGTGTATTTTGTAATTTTCACTAACGTCCAGCTGTTTTATCCACCGTCCCCCCAAACCAGAGGTTCAAAGATAAGGAATGAAGTTTGAATTCAGGGCGACATTGATATAAATCCCTTCTGCCCCAATCTTACTTTCCTGGCCTTTTATTACAGTTTCTTGCAACTTTTATCTTTTTACTATTAACTTTTTCCTCTCAGCTCTAAGTCCTGATTACGCATGAGGCTGTGCCGAAAAATATGAAGCAGTGACGGTTTCAAGTACGTTAGTTGCATTCAATAAATTAGTTATTTAATATACTCCTAATCAATTGTTCGACTCCCTTACTGGGACGAACACATTTATTTTAAATAATCTTACCATTTTTATCAATTATGACATTGTGAGGAAACCCACTTATACCATAACTTTCCTTCAAAATTGTTTCCCAGTTTCCTGTTGCATAGAAATTGACAGATTTAAGTTTATACTTGTGTGTCAAATTTCGCCAATCATCTTCCTTGCTATACATACAAATGGTTATAATTTTGACTGCCTCATTTTTAAAAATATCAACCAGACGGTTTTCTTCAGGGAACTCTTTTATACAAGGTTTACAGCCTGTGAACCAAAAGCTAAGATATACTATGCTATCTTTAAAATTATATAATGAAAGATACTCATTTTTATCATTTTTTAAATAGAAATATGGTGCATCGTTGCCTTGCTTAAGAATTTGTCTGTGCTCAAAGCGCGATTCCAAATAACTTTTCAAAGAAACATTGGTTATCGCTTCCTTCATGAATGTGTATTCATCGTCAATTATACGATTCATATCAATTAGCATATCCAATTCCCTGGCAAGTAGAACATCTGATATGTAAGAGCTGAATTGGCTTCTTGAGTATTGAACAAAATCCTCTACCATAATAGGTTTTGATTTGCGGGAAGGTATTTCTTTCAATTTCATAGGTTCCCAATTCATCATGAAATAGCTTCTAAGCCCCAGAAAGTAATATATTGATAAAATGGCATGATCATTTTGTAATGGTAATTCCTTTGTGAACGAATAATAATTTTCTGGTATTTGCATGGTCGAACCATTCAATAATTCATTTAAAACCGGCTCGTCAAGCTTTATCGAAAAGGCAAAATAATTTAAATCAGAATTTTCATAATCTAAAAACCATTTAGGAAGCTTGTTTTTAGAATCGTAATCATTGAGGAAAGAGATTTCTAAAAGAGTAATACTGTCGATGGCATTTTTGAATGAAGTGAAGTTCGATGCTGTATTTGCCAACATCCCCTTCTGGTAAATAAAATCAATCCCTGAAAAATATGTTGCTTTATCTTGGTAATATTTTGAAACCAGAGAATATTTACCATCAAATATAATTGATTGATTTGGCTCATTCCATTGAATATAATCAACTTTGATTGTTAATGTGTCGGATGGAAATAGGAAACAAGTTACATTAGAATCATTCCTGAGATACTTCACTCCTGAAGCTCTATCCAATGAATCATTTTGAAATTCAGAAAAATTTAGTTCAACCTTTTGAGGAATTTGAATTTTCAAACTAATATATTCTGTTCCATCACCATAAAGTTTTTTTTGAGGGCCTTCGATATAATCGTTTGGAAAAAAGTTATAAAATCCTGAAGATAATAGTATGGTGTCGCTGAAGTTTTTAAAGTGCACTTTAATTGTAGCCTCAGCCATGAAATTTATCATGAGGAAGCTTGAATCCTTGTTAACCTGACAAAAACATATTTTGACTAAAAACAAGAATAAAATGAAAAGTACTTGCTTTTTCATTCAAGGAGTTTTCCATCTTTATAAATTACAACTAATCGTTTATCCATATTGAAAAACTTCATCAACACAACTACCAGTATCTGCAAAAGTACGGCTCTGTAAGTTTTTATTTCCGTTAATATTTTTTTCATTTAGTTCCCTTCAAAAATACTCAAAACTATTATTACCGAAATAAAATTGGTCAATATTTTTTAATGCCCCTTTGCCTTAATTAAAAGATAAGTTGCTTTGTTTAAACACCTCATTTCCCTCTTTTTTTATCCAATCAAACTTATCCCTTAATCAACCGTTGTTCTTAAAATCCTCAAAATCACTGACGAACGAGCTTCGAACAACAGCAAATGGTCATCGATGGAAAGACCAGGTTTAAGAATAAGGAATTATTTTCCACCCCACACACTTCGATACCTGCGCCTTTTCAGGGCTCAGTGTGACCATTGCACGGTTGCCGGTCATCCTGAGGAAGGGACTTTAGGAAGGGCGGTGTGTAAGCAGTCCCTGTCTCGAAGGATAGACCGGATTTAAGAATTGGGATTTGGGAATTAGGATTTGGGAAGATAAAAGATAAAAGTAAAAAGATAAAAGGGAGTAGGTCTCGCCACAGGCGAGACAGTCGGCAGCGTCAATGGCAAAATCCGGAAAGCAGAAAGCGGAACTCCACATTCGGAACGTTAATCACTGAACTGCAAACATCCCCCTAACCCCCTTGGAAAGGTTGAATCAGGCAACCAGTAACAAGTCGTAGCGTAGCGAAGATCCCGCTTTGCGGGGCAACCAGCAACAAGATAAAAGGCAGTTGGTAAAACAAAAAGAAGACCCCAGCATGATTGCTAATATCCAAAGCGGTAGCCAATACCTGATTCAGTATTGAGTAATTTAGGCCTGGCTGGGTTGTCCTCAATCTTTTTACGCAATTGGGCTACGAAAACCCTAAGATACTGGGTTTGCTCAGTGTAGCCCATGCCCCAGACTTCTTTTAAAATATACTGATGGGTCAGCACTCTTCCTTCATTCTTTGCGAGGAGCGCCAATAGTGCAAATTCAGTAGATGTAAGTTTTATTAATTCGTTTTTTCTACGGGCAGTGTGGTTGGTTAAATCGATTGAAATTGAGCCAAATTCAAGAATCGGTTCATCCGGGGCGACCTGGCTTTGCCGGATCGCGACACGGATACGCGCCAGAAGTTCGCCCGTGCGAAAGGGCTTCGTAAGATAATCGTTCGCACCATTGTCAAGGGCTTTAATAATATCATCTTCGGAATTACGAACAGAGAGTATGATTATTGGTTTCTGGTACCATTCGCGAAGTTTTTTGATTATTTCCAAACCATCCGCATCCGGCAGTCCCAAATCGAGGATAATTAATGCAGGGTGACCTGTCGCTGCCAGTGTAAGGCCTTCCTTGCCGGTTGTGGCTTCGGAAATTTTATAACCATTAGCCGAAAGGGTTATTTCGAGCAAACGGCGTATTTGTACCTCGTCATCTATGATCAGGATGGGATCTGAATTTATCATTTAATCATCATGTTTTTTTAATGAGTCCATTTCAGAAATTTTAACCGGAATTTTAATTGTAAATATTGCTCCGCCATTTGACCTGTTCTTTGCAATTACCGAGCCCTGATGAGCTTCAACAAAACCTTTTACAATTGACAGTCCCAAACCGGTTCCTCCCGCGGTAGCATCTTTTCCACGATAAAACTTATTAAAAACCGAATTTAATTCTGCTTCGGGGAATCCTTTACCTCTGTCCATTACTTGTATGGTCAGAAAGCCGTTATCATAAAAGAATTTTATCCTGATATTGCTGCCGGCAGGAGCATTCTGTGTAGCATTAAGTACAAGATTATGCAGAACCTGCTCAACCAGCCCATAATCAATATATACGAGGGGCATGTCAGTTGGAATGACAATGGATGGTTGGAATGGTTGTAACTCCTGACTAAGAGTTTCAAATACCTTGTGAACCAGATCATGAACGTCGCACCAGTCCAGGCGCGGAGTAATACGCCCCGATTCGAGGCGCGACATATTCAGAAGGTTTTCAATTAGCCGGTTGAGCCGGATAGAGGCAATACTAATTTCGGAGTAAAGCTTTGTCCGGGTTTCTTCAGGAAAAGCCTGAGAAAGCAATGAATCTGAAGCGCCCAGGATGGTTGCAACCGGGATGCGCAATTCGTGTGAAATGGAATTAAAAAGGGTTTTATATAGTTTTTCAGATTCCGTTAATTTATAAGCTTTCCTTGCAGCGCTTCGTAAATATTCACGCTCAAACTTGCCTGAAATCTGTGAAATAAAGGCTTCCCAGAATTGCTCCTCTCCCTGTGTAAATATATGAGTATGCTCGACTGCAATTATCCCCATGTTTTCGTTTATTCCGGTAAGCGGATAAAATGTATAAATGGTGGACGGTAAGGTATCGGTATATTTTCCGGCTTTGGACGAATGACGAAAAACCCAGGCGGCGATGCTTAGCTCATTTTCCGAAAACTTTATATTTGTTTCGTGTTTTACGTGGTCATCAAGCTTGTTCAGATCGTTTTTCAGAATTATGGCGCATTCCAGATTAAAATACTTATGAATATACCTGACGGCAATTTTCGAAACTTCCTGGATACCAGTAGCCATGGAAAGCTCCCTGGTTAATTGGTATAGCGCATGAGTCCTTGCCTCCCTTACTCTTGTGTTCTTTTCCTGGAGCCTGACTCTCGAAGTCAATATTCCGTTTAAAAGTGCGATGATGAAAAACATCACGAACATCAGAACATCCAGCGGTTTATCAATATGAAGCGTAAATTGCGGGGGAATAAAAAAATAATTCCAGATCAATGCAGAGAGTGTCGCTGCCAGGAGGATAGGCCCGGTTCCGTAAAAAATGGCAAGTATCGAAACCAGAAAAAGAAGAACAAACGAAACTACCTGGTAACCGATCAAATCTTTAATCAGGTATGAAGCCCCTGCAGTAAGCGCCACCAGGATAGAAATGGTAAGATACTGCCGGATGTTCGAGGTAAATGAGGGGATCGAAACCCTGTCTTTAAAACGGTCCTTTGCACTTTCATCAGAACCGAGAATATAAACATCTATATTTCCGCTGAACCGGATCAGTTTGTTCACGAAATTTCCTAATCTGAACATGGAAAGCAGGTTCCTCACTCTTGGCTTACCAACCATAATATGAGTCACATTTTCTTTCTGTGCAAAATCAACAATACCTTTAACAACATCATAGTTTGTAACAACCCGGATTTTAATTCCAAGCTGTCGTGCCAGGTTCATGTTTTTGTGTAACTGCCCGCTTTCTTTAGGAGTAAGTTTATGAAGTGTTTCCACGTGGATAGCCTGTATGTCGCCTCCCATAGAATAAGAGAGTGTCTTGGCCCAGCGCAGCAATTTACCGGAGTATGGGCTCGGTCCGACAGCAACCAACAGGTGCAGTCCCGACTTCCAGGGACCTTTGATCCGCTTCTGCTGCATGTAGTCATGCAATTGCTTATCCACCCTGTCGGCTACAATACGTAATGCCATTTCACGCAACGCTGTAATATTTCCTTTGCGGAAAAAATTTTCGATGGCTTCTTTTGATCGTTCAGGGGTATAGACTTTCCCTTCCGATAATCGTTGCAACAGTTCATCGGGTGTAAGGTCAATCACCTCGACTTCATCGGCATTTTCAAAAATCTCATCCGGCAAAGTTTCACGAATGATGATGCCGGTGATTTGTGCAACGGTTTCAGAACGGCTTTCCAGGTGCTGTACATTAAGGGTAGTATAAACGTTGATACCATGCTCCAAAATTTCCTGAACATCCTGGTATCGTTTGGTATGCCTGCTTCCAGGTGCATTGGTATGGGCCAGTTCATCAACCAGGACTATTTGAGGTTTCCGGGCTATGATAGCATCCAGATCCATCTCTTCAACTGTAGTTGACTTGTATTCATACTTTTTGCGGGGAACGATTTCCATTCCCTCTACCAATTCAGAGGTTTCCTTTCGTTTATGTGTTTCAACAATTCCAATGACAATGTCACTTCCTTTGAGTTTTTCGGCTCGTGCAACTTCCAGCATGGTATAGGTTTTACCAACACCGGCACACATACCGAAAAATATTTTCAGTTTGCCCCGTTTGCTTTTTTCTTCTTCATTTATCAAGGAAACTAAAAGTTCATCGGGATTCGGCCTGTTATCTTCGAAGCTGTTCATTTGATTTTATCAGTTTCCAAATTTAGCAATAAAACATTTATACGTTCTTCACCAAGCCATAAAAACTGTGGAACTTCAGCGAGGTTATTAATACACTGAATCAGCTCCTGCTTTTGATTTTTATTGAAATTCCGTGCTTTTATGATCCGGTCAACCTGCAACAATGCTGCTTCGGGGGAAATATGCGGATCAAGGCCGCTTGCCGAAGCAAACAGCATTTCTGATGGGATTATTGTTAGGCTGTCTAACTCGTTAAATATAATAAATTGTTTTTTGCGTTCAGTAACAAGGCTATCCAATTTAGCATTTGTTGGACCAAAATTCGAACCACCGGAAGGAAGTGGATTATATGAAATAGCGGATGGCCGCGAGCTAAAATAAATGGCACTATCGAATTGTTGCCCGATTAAATTGCTTCCAATTAACCTAGTATCTTTAAATAGCAAACTGCCATTTGCTTCGGCAGGAAACAGTATCTGAGTGATTCCTGTAATAAAAAGCGGGTAAACAATTCCAGTCAGGATTGTTAGAAAGAGAAATATTTTAAATGAAATAATGATTGTTTTCATTCTTAATTCTGTTTTACAGGTTAATTAACATATCAATAATTTTAATTCCAAAGAAAGGCGCAATAAGGCCACCCAAACCATAGATAAGCAGGT
The DNA here is from genome assembly GCA_020052415.1 of Bacteroidales bacterium. Classification (GTDB taxonomy): domain Bacteria; phylum Bacteroidota; class Bacteroidia; order Bacteroidales; family JAADJA01; genus JAADJA01. The sequence goes on from JAGVPB010000048.1 coordinate 67,757, forward strand.
TTCGGGTTAATGCAACATTGGCAGAAACCGGTTTGTAACGTACACCTTTTAATGCCAGAGGAATCAAGAGAATAATGATAAGTGCATTAAATATAACAGCGCTTAAAATAGCGCTATGGGGTGATCCGAGCCTCATAACATTCAGGACTGAAAGCGGTCCAATACCTGAGCTTCCGGAATACAGTGAAATTGCTATGGCAGGTATGATAGCAAAATATTTAGCCACATCGTTGGCGATACTAAAGGTTGTCAGCGATCCACGGGTCATTAGGAGTTGTTTGCCGATTTCCACGACTTCAATAAGTTTGGTAGGATTGCTGTCAAGGTCCACCATGTTTCCGGCTTCACGTGCTGCCTGGGTTCCTGAATTCATGGCAATGCCAACATCAGCCTGGGCAAGGGCCGGGGCATCATTTGTGCCATCGCCGATCATTCCTACCAGGTGGCCATTGGCCTGTTCTTCGCGGATTCGCCTTAATTTATCTTCAGGTGTAGCCTCAGCCATAAAGTCGTCAACTCCGGCTTCCGCTGCTATAGCTCCTGCGGTTAAAGGATTGTCGCCGGTAATCATAACAGTTTTAATACCCATCTTCCTCAGTTCGGCGAATCGCTGCTTGATTCCACCTTTTACAATGTCTTTGAGATGAATTACTCCAAGAACCTTATTATCCTCTGCTACTACTAAGGGTGTCGCTCCCTGTCGTGCAAGTTCAGCCACAACGTCCTGAATTTGCTGAGGGTAAAAACCATTGTTGTTTTGAACAAAGGTTCGAATCGTATCGGATGCTCCTTTTCTCACCTTATGAAGTTTGCCATCCGGGATTCTGATATCAACACCACTCATTCTGGTTTGTGCGGAAAATGGAATAAATGAAGCCTGGAGATCCTGGACTTCCCGTCCCCTGATATTAAATTTTTCTTTGGCAAGTATAACTATTGATCGTCCTTCCGGTGTTTCATCCGATAATGACGAAAGCTGTGCTGCATCGGCAAGTTCCTCAACTGTAGTACCATCAACGGGGATAAAATCAGTAGCCATACGATTGCCAAGGGTGATCGTCCCTGTTTTATCAAGCAAAAGAACATCAACATCTCCTGCCGCTTCAATGGCTCGTCCGCTGGTAGCGATGACATTGCGTTGTAATAGTCTGTCCATTCCGCTTATGCCTATTGCGCTAAGCAAACCGCCTATTGTCGTTGGTATCAGGCAAACAAGTAAGGCAATCAATACAGGGATTGACAGGTTTTGCGATTGGGATAGCCCTGAAGCAGCAAGGCTGTAGCCAAAGAATGCCGGAAGTGTGACGACGGCTAACAGGAATATAATTGATAAGCCTGAAAGTAATATTGACAGAGCGATTTCATTGGGAGTTTTTTGCCGCTTAGCACCTTCAACCAGGGCAATCATGCGGTCAATAAATGTATTTCCTGGTTCGGAAGTAATGCGGATGGTTATCTTATCACTGATAACCTTGGTACCACCTGTAACTGCCGAACGGTCGCCACCACTTTCCCGGATTACAGGAGCGGATTCACCCGTAATTGCCGATTCATCTATGCTGGCAATACCGTCAATAACTTCACCATCCGAAGGGATTACTTCTCCTGCTTCGCAAATGACTATATCCCCCTTTTTAAGCTCGGTAGCAAATAATGTAACTTCTTTTTTGCCCACCAGTTTACGGGCTTTAATCTGAGTACGGTTTTTACGAAGACTTTCTGCCTGAGCTTTTCCTCTGCCCTCTGCAATGGCCTCGGAAAAATTGGCAAACAACACTGTAAACCAAAGCCAAAATGCAATCTGTAGGTTGAAAGATGAAAAATTGCCCTGAAAAATGCCAATAAACACAATAATTGTGGTTAAAACGGAACCGATAGCTACCATAAAGATCACCGGGTTTTTTATCTGTAAGGCAGGATTTAATTTTTTTAAACTATCCTTTGCAGCCTTTAATATAATTTTCTTATTAAAAAGTTTAGCTGTTTGTTTTGTGCTCATTTTTTCAAAAATTAATAGGTTATTCCGCTGTTCATCAGCAAATGTTCAGTCACAGGACCCAGCGATAATGCCGGAAAATGAGTTAATCCGCCTACGATAAGGATAACAGAAATCAGCAAACCGATAAATAACCAGTTGTCAGTGCGGAATGTCCCTGCAGATACAGGAGTGATTTTTTTCTTAGCCATGTGCCCTGCAATAGCAAGAACCGGAATAATGACTCCAGAACGCCCGATAAGCATTCCAAAACCAAGAGCAAGATTATAAAAAATCGTATTTGCATTTAATCCGGCAAAGGCGCTACCGTTATTTCCGGCAGCAGAACTGAAAGCATAAAGTATTTCGGAAAAGCCATGAGGGCCTGCGTTATTAAGGCCCGACAATCCATAATTACTTACCGAAGCCCATGCCGAAAAAATGAGTATAACAAAATTGGGTAATAGAACAGCTATTATAGCCATTTGAACCTCGAATGCTTCAATTTTTTTGCCCAGGTATTCAGGTGTGCGACCGACCATCAGTCCGGCAATAAATACAGTAAGAATTATAAAAATCACCATACCATAAAGCCCGGCACCTACTCCTCCGAAAATAACTTCACCCACCATAATATTGATCATGGCAACCATTCCAGCCAAAGGGGTCAAACTATCATGCATAGCATTGACCGAACCATTTGAAGCCGCTGCAGTTGAAGTTGACCATAGAATGCTGTTGGTTATACCAAACCGGGTTTCTTTGCCTTCCATCAGTGATAAATGACCAAAAACCGGATTGTTAGAATATTCAGCGTACAAGGAAATAGTCAAGCCGGTAAGCATTAAAATCAGCATAACCGAAAAAACAGTCCATCCCTGTCTTATGGAGCCAACCATTTTGCCATAGGTATAGGTCAATGCAGCCGGGATTAGTAATATGGCCAGCATTTCGAGAAAATTGCTGAAAGGGGTTGGATTTTCGAAAGGGTGCGAGCTATTCGAATTAAAAAATCCGCCACCATTAGTGCCCAGTTGTTTTATTGCTATTTGCGAAGCAGCCGGCCCCATTGGGATTACTTGCTCAGCCCCTTGTATTGTTTGAGCAGTTTCATACGTATTAAAATTCTGTACAACGCCCTGACCGACCAAAACAATGGCAAGCAAAATAGAAAGTGGTAAAAGAACATAAAGGGTTGAACGTGTAAGGTCTGTCCAGAAATTACCTAATTTTTCAGTTGTTTTCCGGGACAAACCCCGTATGAGCGCCAGTAAAACAGCAATACCCGTAGCAGCGCTGACAAAATTCTGAACCGTTAGCCCGATCATTTGCACCAGGAAACTGAGTGTTGTTTCTCCGGCATAACCCTGCCAATTGGTGTTGGTCATAAAACTTACCGCAGTATTAAAAGCCGAATGCCATGAAACATTTGGGAGGTTTGCGGGATTCATGGGTAACTGCGCCTGAAATAACTGAATCAGAAGTACAAAAACAAATCCAATCAAATTGAACATCAGTAAACCGAAAGTGTACATTTTCCAGTTTGATTCTTCTTCCGGGTTTACTCCTGTGAATTTATAAGTTAACTTTTCGAGCCAGCCCAAAACCGGAATCATGAAATGTCTGGCTCCGGAAAATACTTTACTCATGTAATTGCCTAAAATAGGCGCCAGTCCTATTAACAGGACAAAAAATAAAACAACCTGAATTACATCCCTTATTGTCATAATGATTTTGTTTTGGTTTTTTGAGCTGGATTATAACTTGTTTTATTCATTGCAGAACCTTTATTAGTTTCAATTTTTTGAAAGTTCATTAAAAGACTCTCAATCAAAAAGCGATTTTTTTTAAGATGCTCAATTATTTCAAAATTATTTTTTGAATACATATAATTTATGATTTTCGTAAGTTATTGTTCATTTTCATCATCATGAAATTTACTGACTTTGTAATTATTTTGTAGCTCTTCGTAATATTTGTCCAGCCTGAGAAAATGGCCAATCATTCCAGTTATGACAAAAAAGAGAATTAACCCTCCAAAAAACTTTAATATCAATAAAAGAAAAGCCATGGCCATTCAAACTTTAAAATTTTTCCGGTTTAATCAGAGCCATGAATAAATAGATTAGCAAGAGAAATGCAACGATAGCACCAATGACATACCATGAAGTACTATTCATTTCCATTGGTATTTTGGCCTGGGGCAGGGATGTTGGTACTGCCAAAAGTATGTTCATTGTTGTTTTCATATCAATTTTTTTTTAACCGATACAAAAATGCAACAGTACTTATAAGGGTTTTATAAGGATTGATTTTAGGATATAAAGATTTTATAAATGGTTTGCCTGATTTATTGCTAATATAGGAAGAAATACCCTGTTTCAGATGACTCCATCCGCCTTTTTACTGTCTTTTAAATATATTCCATTGAACAGAAATCCTGTCCCTGTTTTGAACCTGCAAATACTGTGTTACTACTGAGTTTTGAAAAAAGGCATTGGGTTATGAGTAATTCTGCTTGTCATTTTTAATAGCTTACTTATTAGTGCCGGTTACTTTTTTTTCAAATGACTTTCTATCCATTCGTAAATCTCGTCGAAATCAGATTTACCTGAAGCAATTTTTATTACAAAGTCATACTTGTCACTTTGATTGGCAATTATATCTAATCCGGATTCAAGTAGATGAAGTCTCATCAAAACGAATCCAATCCTCTTATTACCATCAATAAATGGATGATTTGTAATTATGCTCTCAATTAAAGCTGCAGCTTTCTTTGTTTTCGTGGGATACAATTCATTGTGATCAAATGTCTGAAAAGGTCTTGAGATTGCAGATTCCAGTAATCCCCTGTCACGAATCCCCCGGGTTCCTCCAAATTTATCAATTAAGACGTCCTGAATGAGAATAACTTCGGAAATTGAAATCATTTAGCAAGTCTTTCAAGAAGTTCTTTATCCTCGCGAATTATCCGGTTAAGGTTATTGGAAATTATCGCATTTGATTTTGAACCGGATAATAGTCCCTTAAGATAGTCAAGAACACTTTCAAGCAATTCATCCGGCGCATCATTTAACACCTTGTTTATCTCTTCCTTAAGTTCTTTAGTTGACATATCATAAATTTTATCCAAAGATACAAAATTTCCAATTTGTTGTTTCCTGTCACCGAAGCGATGTGATTTAAATCTATTCCATTAAGCAAAAACCCTGTCCCTGTTTTGAACCTGTAAAGACTTTGTCACTACTGGGTTTTGAAAAAAGGCAATGGGTACTGTGTTATTTTGTTTGTTCTTTTTAACGTTGGCGGTATGGCAAGTAAGGGATTGCGGGTGATTCCCTGTCAAGTTACACGAAAAATTGAAGCGGGCTGCAACCCTTCGCATACCTCTGAAACCCTTATTTGCTATACCGCGTGTTGTAGCGCGTTTTTTATTCATTTAATCACTGATTCTCTATCTAAATCTGAATAGGGATAGTATCCTTTCTCTTTAAGTTTTTCTATTAATTTACCAGTCCCGTTAGCCATTGCAAAATCCATTTCGTCTCTATGAACTTCCATTACTAATAGAAGTCCATGCTTTTTACCACCAATTTTAAACTCTTTTCCATCGGGTTTATACTCATCGAAAATCAGACACAGATTTGGTTCTCCTTCGTTTTGTGGTAATTCACAAGTCTCAAAAGGTTCCAATTTTGCTTGGAATGAATAAAATCCAATCCCAGTAAGAATCCCACAAATATGTCTCTCAATTAGGTTGAACGGATTTGTATCCACTGTATCTTGGACGTAATCAAGTTTTGTAAATGCTACTAATTCGTATGTTCCAAGTCTGTTTGGTATAGGACCTGTTCCGTCGGGTTTAAGTAATTCCATTGTCGCAAATCCTGTTCCCTTAATTCCATTTGGGAAATAGTACATATCAACTGCTCCACCTACATCAAATGGAATTATTGCATGTCCAACCAAATTATGTGACTTTCCTAAAACATATTCTAATCCAGCCATTTTTAATTCGTAATCCTTATCATACTCTTCTTGAGTGAATTCTTTTTTAGTCTCCTTTTTACCAAAAATCTTTTTGAAAATGCTCATATCTTGTCCGTTTTGATTTGAACAACTTATCGTTGTCAAAATGATTATTAAAACTGCTAAAATTCTTGCCATGTCTGTCTTTTTAAAATGCGCTACAACTAGTAAATAGCTGCAAAAACTTGTTACTTTTCAATTTTACTTCATTTCCAATTTCCCGGCTTCAGTCTTTCATTTTACTCCCTCCAAAAATAAAGAAAACTCTTGATAACCATTTATATTTACCCAAAAATTATTATTTAAAACCAGCATCCCCGGCTTTTAAAGGTTCAATACTCCTTTGCCGTTGTTAAAAGATTGGTTGCTTTGCTTAAACGCCACATTTCCTTCCTTTTTTACCCAATTAAACTTATCCGATGATCAACCTCCGTTCTTAAATGCTTCAAAATCACAGGCGAACGAGCTTCGAATAATAGCAAATGTTCATTGTAGGAAATACCGGATTTAAGAAAAAGGAATAGGATTTGGGATTTGGGAAGATAAAAGATAAAAGTAAAAAGTAAAAAAGAGGAAAGAGGCTTGGGTTAAGGGTTTGAATTAACGAAACTTTAGTAAAGAAAGGAAAAGAAATTCCGAAAGGGGTTCCTTTTTTAGTGGGTATAAGGTGAGGGTTAGGAAGCCGGTATAGGTTGAAGGTTAGGGTATGGTGGAGATACCCTTTGCCTTTGCCCTAACCTAAACTGGCCTCTTTACCTTAACCATTGCCAGCAGAATTCAGTAAGGTTTTTTTTTTATTGAGGATTTGGGATTTGCATTTCCACCCCACACACTTCGACACCTGCGCCTTTGCACACATCCCTCCTGATGCAGTGCTCAGTGTGACCAGGCGCACGATTGCAGGTCATCCTGAGGAAGGGACTTTAGGAAGGGCGGTGTGTAAGCAGTCCTTGTCTCGAAGGATAGACCGGATTTAAGAATAAGGATTTGATGGGCAAGCACGATTTAACCAGTAACAAGCAACAGGCAACCAGAAAAAACAATTTCTATCCGTTTCATTTCATCCCTGAAAGGGTCATGCCATCAAGGTCGGGCAGCTTGTCGGAAGTAAAAAATGTGTTTATTTTTTCGGGAAGGCGTGTAATCCATGCAGCCGTTTTTTCAGATAAAACAGCTAATCTTTCATTCAGTGTAACTGTTGGCTGATTGTGGATTTCCAATTCCCATTCAATGGAATTTTCACCGGAAGCACTTTCAGCAAAACCGGAATATTCATTGCTGTTCTCTACAGATATTTCTTCTTTATCTTCAAACAAACCTGCTGAAGCATCATAGATTCCCTTTGCAAGCTTATCTGATTGCCGTTCAATGCGGTCATTTATCTTAACGCTCATTTGTTTTAACTTCCGGCTATCACTCCTGACTTGTTCCCTTAAATAGTTCATCGCAGCACTTTGAATGAAAGCGATATATCCGGTTTTAATCACCTTCCAAAGCCATACTGCTGTTTGAACCATAGCATTCAGGATCAATTTAATCTTCGGAAAAATATTCACGATTACAGGTTTCAGATCAATCTTCTTTATGGACTCTTTCTGTGCCATTAAATGTTGAAAACCTGCCTCGAAATTGTTTTTCATTTTTTTTGATAACTCCGAAGGCTCAGATTTTTTCAAATTTCCGGAGGAGTTTTCTTCAGAAACTTGCCGGTTTGATTCCTTTTCAGTTACATCAGTAGTCCTTTTCGCAGGAACTTCTTTGATTGTTTTATTAAGCTCAGCATAATGCTGAATTTTATTTTGCCTAATTTTATTAAATATTTCGCTTCTCATTTTAAGTAAATTCTTAATATTTTGTTATTGATTTATCTTCTATAGTTAAATTGAAAATGCAATATTACGAAATGCAGAAGCCGACTATCAAGCTATTTAAGTTAAATATCATGTCAGAATGCAATTATTAAGTGACTTAAATTAATAAACTTAAAAAATTAAGCTGAACATTTTTACTTAAAATAGATTCTTAAAATTATATTAGTAATGCTTAAAATAATTTAATTTTGCTTAAAATTTTCACATGGATAATTATTCCTTTATTAATCATCCGATAGAAAAACTCCACGATATTATTCCCGAGCTATTGCCCGGGATTGGTAAGATAATTACCGTACATTATGATGATAACAGCAACCGGGAAATCGGTATGGTTTCTGAGAAAAAGCAACAAGAATATATCACTCAACACTTAAATATTGATAAAGCTCACCCTTCCCTGCTTGCGTTCATGGAAAATAAAAATCCTTTTGACTGGTACAGCCCTGAAGAATTGCCTTTCGACGTTGAAATAAAAAGGCCGACTCCGGGAATTGACTTGTTTTCTGAACTCGAAAATATTGTACTCCTTATCAGAGTCCCCGGCTTTGGTACTAACAAGGACCTTGTTTTTATTTATCTCGAAGAAAATCCCCGCAATTTTGGAGTAACTGATTCTGATAAGCCTTTAACCTCAGAACATAAAGGAATAATCGCCTTTATTTTAAATAATTCGATCAACACGATCATTCGCCTGCATAAAAGGAATAAACACACGCTTAAATCGCACAACACCCGAACACGGCAGATCATTGACCAGACCGAATCTATCAAAGACGAGATGCAGCGCACCAAGGAAAATTACGGGATCAGCCTTGTAAAACTTTGCCAGCAGATACTTCGTGAACACTCGGCCAAAAGCGGAAGGAATTACAAGTTGTCAGCAGGAGCGCTCGATAAGATCAAAAATTATAAAGGTGAGATTAAAGACCTTGAAACCATTGTTCATCATACAATTTCTTATACCGACAGCCTTTATATAGATCACAGCGGTGATATTGATATTCTTGAGTGGCATATTTTGTTTGATATACCTGCTAAAAGCGATGTCACCGGTCAGACAAAGGAACAGGAACCGGATGCCTATTCAAGAACGATTTCCCTTCTCGACAAGCTTGAAAATGCTGCACTTGTAATAAAAAGCAACAAATCAAAACTGACGGGCACCAACGTAGGTAAAGCCTTTCCGGTTCCCATCAGCGCTCCGGCAATTTCTGATGCCCTTTATAACCATAAGAATAAAATCAATAGCCTGCTTAAAAAATTCCCAGAAAAGTGGGAAACCATTCGGAATGACTTTAAACCCCTGAGAAATATTTTGAAGGATGAAAATTTACAGGATTAAATCGTTACTATCAGGTTACTTGTTGCTGGTTACTTGTAGCTGGTTGCTTGTCTGACTGTTTGGCCAGTCACCAGCCACCAATAACCAGGAACCAGCTCTTTATACAACAGGGAAGTAACACTAAATCCCATCAAGATTCCGCTCCATTTGCTGTATGACAGGCATCGCTTCTTCCCATGTCATTCCTTTAATAACAATGATAAAGCGTTTATAAGGTTTAAAACAAAAATATTCTCCGGTTTTGGATTTAATCGAAAATCCGGTTTCTATGGGTAATAAATCTGTGAATTTCTGGTTCATTTGCATTTTCCCTTTAGCGCTTGCAAACCATTCTCTGCATTTATAGGCATCCTTATAAGCAAAGGTAAAAAGCATTTTATCATCCAGGTTACAGGCAATGCCCTCAGAATATCCCGCAATACTACCGTGTCCGAAATTAAAAACATTGTTTAGGCCAATTATTCCTCTGAGGTACTTTACATTTTTTACTTTAGTGTTTTCAAGATTAAAAGTACCTGTCAATGCCGGTTCTTTACCTTGTGCTGCAATTTTATTACTGATAAGTTCAGCTAAAATTAAAAGTGTGTCGGTTGAATTATATCCCTGGCCTTCAGCAATACATCTGATATAGAAAACGTCTTTCCATAATTCGATATAATGATCGTAAAGCAGGGCTTTGTTACCTGCTTCCACGGCCATGCCTTTTTCAGAGGCATTAAATGTAAATATTCCATACGCCGCCGAATCATTCGTCATCCGGTAAATTTCACAGCGAATTTGATTTGAATCAGGATTTATTAAATCACATTTAACAGCTTCATTAAATCCGTATTCGAGGTAAATATCTGCTCCCCCATTAATAAAGTTGAATAAATTATCTCCGGAATAAATTTCAATTGAGTCCCGGATTGTCCAGCCGGACAGCTCCTGATTTTTAGGCAATAATTCTTTTAGGTTTTCCTGAATTTGTCCAACTCCCAACAATGAAGAAAAAACAAAAACGATAATTAAATCCTTTTCAGAATAAATTTTCATCAAACTATTATTTCAACTACATTAAGATTTTTGTAATCCATCGTACCAAGCCCGGCCTCCTGTCCTTTCACGGTGGTGAGTATTTCGCCAGGTTCATAACCCAGAAATTCTGTGCAAATAGCGTCAATTGCTACGCAGTCAGTTCCGGCAATAATTTTATTAAGTTTTTTTAAATCACCCGGGCCTTCAGGCCCCTTGTTGATAATAAATTCTGTAGCATCTGCGATACATAAGTCAGTTTTTCTTAGTAAATGCTGGTCAACTATGCACTGTGCAAGATAATCAGGATCATTCCTGATACCTGAATCAAGATGAAATCCAACATTCGCTTTTCGGGTAGAAACACCCATGATATTCTTTAAAGTCCCGGTTAGTATTGTAGTTGCATGGTGCTTACCAATTGCAAGGTTTATAAATACATCACACTCGAGCCACTTTTTAACCACTTCGGTATATTTCAGAGATTTGGCCTTTTCGATTTTATCGAATTTTACATAATCCTGTTCATTAAATTCAGAGGGAAATACATTTTTATCTATCTGTTTCAGCCTGGACAACAAGTCTTTATGCTGGTCATATAAAGTACTCCTTTTCCAGTACTCATCTCTGATAACCTGCAGGCTTGTTAATTCGGAAGCCCCAGCATCAAAAATCATTTTAACCACGGCAAGTGAAATATCAGGATTTACGTATGTACCTGCCAACTCAAAATCAGAATTGATCAGCATGCCCACTGTGGAACCATTGGTAACAAACTTTTCCATTCCACCCAGGGCTTCAAGGGCTTTAATTGTATTACCGTAATAATTACTACCCTCAATGACTGCAATGTCTGCATTGCCATCGAAAAGTGAAAAAGATGAGAGTCCACCCAGTGTCAGAGAACCCGCAACCATTGTGGCGCCTAATTTCCCGGAATCTTTTATGAATTCCCGGCGTGTGACTTTTTTTGCCATAAAGAATAAATCAGATTTTTTTCAAATGTAAAAATAAATTCAATTGTCAGAAAATTTCTATTTCCTCATTTTAGGATAATCAATATAACCACGTTCACCCCCATAATAAAAGGTCTCTTTATCCCATGCATTTAATTCTGCACCTTTGGTAAACCTTTCGACAAGGTCTGGATTGGAAATGAATAGTTTTCCAAAGGCCACAAGGTCTGCATTCCCTTCTTCGATAATTTTATTTCCAGTTTCGTAAGTGTAACCGACGTTAGTTATTAATGTACCATGATAAATTTTTCTGAAGAAAGGAGTTACTTCAAGTAGGTACTTTGGATAATTCGAAACGGGATCAAGAGCCGGATACGGCTCCATTAGATGCAGATAAGCAAGATTAAAACGGTTAAGTTCATTCACAAGATATGAATAAAGAGGAACCGGGTCGCTATCGGACATATCCTTGTTTATGCCGCTGGGGGAAAGCCTCACTCCTACTTTAGCAGAACCAATTGCATTGCAGCAGGCATCAATTACTTCCAGAATAAATCGTGACCGGTTTTCGATACTGCCTCCATAATTGTCGGTGCGGCGGTTCGAACCATCATGAAGGAACTGATCGGGGAGATAACCATTTGCTCCATGGATTTCCACTCCATCAAATCCGGCATTAATTGCATTGAGACATGCTATTTTATAATCATTTATAATATCTTCTATTTCGCTGATTGTTAATGCTCTTGGAACCGACATTTTCCGTTTTCCTTTAGGTGTAGAAAGGAATCCATTTGCCCGTATCGGGGATGCAGAAACCGGAGATCTATTTCCGGGCTGAAGCAACCTGTTAGAAATTCTTCCTACATGCCAAAGTTGTAAAAAAATAAGTCCACCTCTTTGATGAACAGTTTCTGTAACTTTCTTCCAACCTTCAACTTGTTCCTTTGAAAATATTCCCGGTGAATTCATATAACCTACTGCCTGACGTGAAATATTGGTTGCTTCCGTAATGATCAGACCTGCTGTTACTCTTTGTCCATAATAGACCTGCATCATTTCTGTCGGAACATGATCGTCAGTGGCTCTCCTGCGGGTTAAAGGCGCCATTATGACTCTGTTTTTCAATTGATAGTTACACAATTGGAAAGGTCTCAGCAGTGCCGGTATTTTCTTCATTACGAATAAGTCAAATATCCCGTTGAACAATTGTCATGAGTGCGGGTTTAAGATGCAAAGAAAGATAATTTCATATATCTTTGCCTTTCGCATCAAATTATTTTAAATCCTTTAGAATTATTGATTTATTAAATACTAAATAAAAATATAATGCCGCATTATCATAAGTCAGGGAGTATTCCATCAAAGCGACACATACAATTCAGGAAGCCGGATGGAGGGCTGTATGCTGAGCAACTCGTTTCAACCGAAGGATTTTCAGATTTGTACTCGCTAGTTTACCATTGTTATCCACCTACACTCGTTTCTTCAATTGATGAACCTTACGAAATTACACCTAAAATTGCAGTCGAAAAGAACCTTCAAAGCAGAAGTTTCCTGGGTTTTAATATTGAACCCGAAAATGATTATCTTAAGAGTCGGGTACCTGTTCTGGTGAATAATGATGTTCATATCAGTTTTTCTGCCCCGCGAAACTCAATGAAGGATTATTTTTTTAAAAACTCCGGCGCTGATGAAGTCATTTTTGTTCATAAAGGAGAAGGTACTCTGCAAACCATGTATGGAAAACTTGATTTTGCTTACGGTGATCATTTGGTAATACCGCGTGGAATTATTTACAAAATTGAATTTAAAACACAGGATAACAGGCTATTTATTATTGAATCCTTCAGTCCGGTTCGTTTTCCTAAACGTTATTTGAACCGTGCTGGACAATTGCTCGAACATGCGCCATTTTGTGAAAGGGATATCCGCAAACCCTCTGATCTTGAAACACACGATGAAAAGGGCGATTTCAAAATTCTGATTAAGAGAGACGGAATGATTTATCCTTACCATTATGCTTCTCATCCTTTCGATTTGGTTGGCTGGGATGGCTACCATTATCCTTATGCTCTTTCGATCCATGATTTTGAACCGATAACGGGCCGCATTCATCAGCCACCGCCGGTACATCAAACCTTCGAGACGCCCAACTTCGTCATGTGTGCTTTTGTCCCGCGATTATACGATTATCATCCTTTATCAATACCCACTCCATATAACCACAGTAATGTGGACTCGGATGAAGTGCTGTATTATGTGGAGGGTGAATTTATGAGCCGTAAGCATGTGGAGAAAGGGATGATTACCCTCCATCCTATTGGCATTCCGCATGGGCCACATCCGGGAGCGGTTGAAAAAAGTATAGGTCAAAAAGAAACAAATGAACTTGCTGTAATGGTTGATACATTCAAACCCTTAAAAATAACAGAACAAGCGATGGGAATTGAAGATAAAGATTACTTTAGGTCATGGCTAAGCGAGTGAAAGTGGAAAGTGGGAAGTGGGAACTGGAAACTGGAAAGTGGAAATTTGGATATTGTGATTTTTTACTAAATAAACTTGAAATATAAATTATTGAAATATCAATCTGAATTATGAAAAATGTTTACGAGTTGGATGTTTATATTCCGGCTGACAGAAAAAAGTTTTATCTATACGCAAGAGGATCTTTTGAAGAAACAAAGGCATGGTTACGAAAATTAATAAGAAGAAAATTATTAACTCAGGTTGAGACAGATGAATACACAGTAATTATTAATGAACTGGGCCCGAAGTTAAATGCTTTTATTAATAAAACCAAAACATATTCAATTTAATGGTCAGGTTTTGTAAAAGTTTCAAATATCAAATATCAAGTTTCAAATTTCAAATATGATAAAACAAGATTTTTTACCGATTAACGGTACCGATTACGTGGAGTTTTATGTTGGCAATGCCAAACAGGCGGCCCATTATTATCAATCAGCATTTGGGTTCCAGCCTCTGGCATACCGTGGATTGGAAACCGGTGATAAAGAAAAAACATCCTATGTATTAAGACAGGGTAAGGTTACCTTCGTATTTTCATCTTCCCTGGTACCTGATTCAGAAATTGCACAGCATTGTAATTTACATGGTGATGGGGTCAAATACATAGCTCTTTGGGTTGATGATGCTACAAAATCTTTCAACGAAACAACCAAACGCGGAGGCAAGGTTTATCTGGAGCCTAAAGCATATAAGGATAACAGCGGTGAAGTTGTCATTTCAGGCATTCATACTTATGGTGAAACCATTCATCTTTTTGTCGAAAGGAAGAACTACAACGGTATTTTTTTACCTGGCTTTATTCCATGGAATCCTGTTTATAAATCAGAGGAGGTTGGGTTTAAATTTGTTGATCACATGGTAGGCAATGTAGGTTGGGGCGAAATGAATACCTGGGCAAAATTTTATCAGGATGTGATGGGATTTGAACAACTGATTTCTTTCGATGATAAGGATATTTCAACTGAATATTCCGCCCTGATGAGTAAAGTAATGGCCAATAATAACATGAGGATTAAATTTCCGATCAATGAGCCGGCAAAAGGGAAAAAGAAATCGCAGATTGAAGAATATATTGACTTTTACAAAGGGCCCGGAGTTCAACATGTAGCTCTTGCTACCGACAATATTATTCATACAGTGGGTGAACTTCGCCGCAGAGGCGTTGAATTCCTTTATGTTCCGGATACTTATTATGATTCCGTAGGTCAAAGGGTCGGAATTATTGATGAAAACTTAGATCTGCTTAAAAAACTGAATATTCTGATTGATCGCGACGAGGAGGGCTACCTTCTGCAAATTTTCACCAAACCTGTAGAGGACAGACCGACGGTATTTTATGAAATTATACAGAGAAAAGGCGCACTTTCATTTGGAAAAGGTAACTTTAAAGCCTTATTCGAATCCATTGAAAGAGAACAGGAAAGAAGAGGAACGCTGTAGGGAGGAGGATTTAGGATTTAGGATTTGGGAATTAGGATTTAGGATTTAGGAATTAGGATTTGGGATTTAGGATTTATATATTTTATCAGGCATGAATAATACAAATGAGCCCAATTTACAATCGTGGATCGAAGTGCAAAAAGACAGTGATTTTCCGATTCAAAACATCCCGTTTGGAGTAATCCGAAAAAAAAATGGCAAGATCAGATGTGCAACGAGGATCGGAAATTATACTATTGACCTTTTTGAACTGGCCAATCATGGATACTTCAATGACCTGGGGATCGAAGATGCTGCATTCTTTAAAAAACGTTATTTAAATAATTTTATAGCCCTTGGTAAGTCCTCAAACCGACTTGTCAGGGCCCGGATTTCAGAATTATTTGAGAAAGGAAACCCGGCCATCCGCGAAAGCATAGTAGAAAAGTCAGCAATCCTGAACCATATCACCGATGTGCAAATGATGATGCCGGTTAGGGTTGGCGATTACACCGATTTCTATTCGAGCCTGGAACATGCTACCAATATTGGTAAAATGTTTCGTGATCCTGAAAAAGCCTTACTTCCTAACTGGCGGCACATTCCGGTCGGTTATCATGGCCGGAGTTCATCCATCGTTGTTTCCGGAACCGACGTTCATCGTCCGAAAGGACAAACAAAAAAGGATGATTCGGCAACACCTGACTTTGGTCCATCAAAACTTGTGGATTTTGAGCTCGAAATGGCTTTCATTACAGGGAAATCAACACAATTAGGTGATAGCATTCCGGTTGGTGAAGCTGAAGATTATATTTTCGGATTGGTACTATTTAATGACCTTTCGGCGCGTGATATTCAGAAATGGGAGTATGTTCCGTTAGGGCCATTTTTAAGTAAAAATTTCGGATCAGTCGTTTCGCCATGGATCGTTACTTTGGATGCCCTCGAACCATTCAGGGTAAGCGGTCCTGATCAAAATCCACAGGTTCTTCCTTATCTCCGGCTTACAGGAAAAAGAAATTTTGATATCAACCTTGATGTTTTGATCGAGCCTGAAGGTAAAAAAGCTACAAAAGTTTGTAGTTCAAATTTCAAATACATGTACTGGAACATGTGCCAGCAACTTGCCCATCAGACGGTCAATGGTTGCAATATCAATGTCGGGGATATGTACGGCTCAGGAACCATCAGCGGGCCAATGCCTGATTCATTCGGTTCGATGCTTGAACTCACCTGGAACGGGACCAAACCTATCAAACTATCTGACGGAACTGAACGCAAGTTTATTGAAGATAATGATACGGTTATCATGCAAGGCTGGGCAGAAAAGGATGGAGTAAGGATAGGGTTTGGCGAGTGTGTGACGAAAATTTTACCTGTAAAATAACTTTTCTAGCAAGTAACAATTAAATTACTTCACGTGAAAATACAAAATGAAAACGAATTGTTTTAATCGGTTGAAGTATATTTGCATAATAAAAATGGTTTATCAGAAATATAATATTTTATGAACACATCATTAATAATAGATAAAATAATCAATGAAATAAGACCTCTTGATGACGACACAAAAATCAGATTAATAGAAAAGATCCTTGGATTAATCAAATCAAATGAAAAGAAAAAAAAACCGGCTCATAGTTTATCGGACCTTAAAGCATTAGGTGCAGATATTTGGCTTCATGAGGACATCACTGAATACATTAAAAACGAACGTAAATGGGATTGAATTAAATGATAAAAATTGATCCTGCAATTGAAACAGTTCCAAAGGTCCATCAAATTCTTTTAGGTGCAGTCGCTCCAAGGCCGATCGCTTTTGCCAGTACAATTGATAAGGCAGGAAATCCTAACCTCTCCCCTTTCAGCTTTTTCAATGCTTTCGGAGTGAATCCCACAACACTGATCTTTTCACCTTCCCGGCGCGGCAGGGATAATACAACGAAGGATACATTCAACAACCTGAAAGAAGTTCCTGAAGTGGTTATCAACACTGTAAATTATGCTATTGTCCAGCAGGCAAGCCTTGCAAGCACGGAGTATCCTAAAGGAGTCAATGAATTCATCAAAGCCGGGCTTACACCGGTTCCGGCTGAAAAAGTAAGGCCTTTCAGAGTGAAGGAATCTCCGGTACAGTTCGAATGTAAAGTCCGTCAAATCATTGAAACAGGCGATCAGGGTGGCGCCGGGAACCTGGTTATCTGCGAAATCCTGCTTATCCATCTTGATGAGACAATACTTGATGAAACCGGCAGGATTAACCCTGATAAAATAGATCTGGTAGCGAGAATGGGTGGCGACAATTATTGCAGGGCTTCCGGTAATGCAATTTTTAGAGTTGAAAAACCATCACTAAAACAAGGAATTGGCATTGACCAACTTCCTTTTGCTATCAGAAACTCAAAATACCTCTCAGGTAATGACCTGGGTAAAATGGGCAATATTGAAGCCTTGCCTACCATAAATGAAATTGAAACTTATAAGAATATTTCAAATCTCACTTTTGTATCAACCGGCACTGACGAAAAAACAATTATTGATTTCGCAAGAAGATTGCTGAATGAAAATAAAGTCGAAGAAGCCCTAACGGTACTCATGGCTTATCTTTAAAAAATTCAAGTCAAATCTAAAACCCAATATCAATAAATATCCATAAATATCAATCTATTTCCCCTATTTCCCTACAACCTTTTAATTCACTTGCCGTAATTCCCTAATCATCGCCATGCCATTGTCAATCAGTCTCTGATATTCCGGTTTTGAATCCTGAAGTTTCAATAAATGAGCTTCAAGCTCAACTGCAAATCCGTTTTCATCTTTTGCGATTTCGAGAATATCGAGCGGTAAAAGCCAATCTTCCGGGAAAAGATTTTTCAAATTATTAAACACAGTTTCTAAATCGCTGATATCTCCTTTTGTTTCCCTGCATTTTCGAACCTTTGCATACAAGGAATGAAGGATTTTTGAATCCTCAGAATAGGCTATCTTATGTGTTTTTTCTTTGGGAACTTCATACGTCAGGCCAAAAGCATCCGGGTCGGCCGGTCCTGAAAACACCGAGGATATCTCGGATCCGACTGCCATATCATACGGACCCCAGACTGGCTGAAATAATATCTTATCCTCATAGGTAACGGTACAATTTTCAAAAGTGAATATGAGGTTTTTTCCTTCTTTTGAAATTATATTTCGTAACAGACCTTTAACTTTTACCCCAGATTCAAATTCAAGGATTGCCTCTTTACCAGTGATGATGGAAATTTCCTTCAACCCTCCTTCTGATATCAGTTCCAGAGGGATTGGAGTGTTTTTTAACCTGCCTACGGGCGACCCGAATCCATCATGATGATAATCCCTGCCATGGCCGTCAATCTGATGTCCCTTAAAATTCAGGTTCGTTGGGCCTTGGGTATTAAAATAAATTGGTTTATTTTCTTTTTGAAGAAAACTTTTAAATGTCCCTGAAACCTGTAACCCTGAATTAAATTCGCAGGTTGCAGTATTTCCGGAATCAATCGCTTTTTGAAGGCCGTAACAGCCGCCCTTGCGAAAAGCCATCCTGCAGCCAAATTCGTCAAGTACCTGGTTGAGGTGAATAAAATCCGGCGTAACGAATAATTGCGGCTGGCGTGTGGTAATGTCGAATGCATAATTTACAGCGTCAATGGTATAGGGTATTTTTGTTACTGACGGCTGGAGCGATGAATAGCTTTCCCCAATTGATGACAGCAATCCGGCGCCATAAATCCTGGGCTTATTCAGATCACCGATCAGGCCATATTCCACAGTCCACCAGTGAAGATTCCTTATCAGCGCCATTTCCGACAATTCACCATGAATGCTTTCCAGGTCAGCAAGTTCCTTTTCTGCAAGTTTAATTTCACTTTTTGGTGTATAAGGGTCTGCTTTAAGTATCGAAAGATGCCTTATTGCATTGTAAACCTGATAATCTTTTTTCGACGAAAAAGCCTTTGAGCCTATTTCGCCGAACAACCTCAAATAATCAGCATACTCAGGGTCAGCAATAATTGGAGCATGTCCGGCGGCTTCGTGAATGATGTCGGGCGCAGGAGTATATTCGATCTGGTTAATAGGCCGGATATCAGCAGCTATCACCAAAACATTATATGCCTGAAACTCCATGAAAGCTGAGGGAGGGATAAATCCATCCACGGCAACTGCCGCCCATCCAATTTCCTTAAGAATCCGGTTCATGCCGTACATGTGCGGAATCCGGTCTATGCTGATTCCCGTTCTCCTTAATCCATCAAGATAACTGTGATGAGCCACTTTCGATAAATAGCGGACATTTTGCTTCATTACATACCGCCATACTGCATGATCCTGGGCTGTGTAATCATTATAAGGCTGATCTATCACCAGGCTCATCAGATGTTTCGGCAACCTGTCCAAAACTTCATTTTTTTCCATAATTACTTTTTAATCGGATTATCAAAGATAATTCTATTATTAAACAAGGCATTTTGTAATTTTGTTTGCAATATTAGTCAACTATGGTCAATAATAATTTGAACCTTATCCGCATTGATCCGTGGCTTGAACCCAGCGCACAGGACATCACGGATCGCCACGGCAGGTTTATTAACCGTGTTAAATCCATCGAAAATGATTTCGGCTGTTTATCTGAATTTGCAGATGCCTATAAATATTTTGGCATTAATTACGATGCTGCATGTAAGTGTTTCACTTATCGTGAATGGGCGCCTCAGGCTCATGCATTGTTCCTGACCGGCGATTTCAACAACTGGAATGAAACCTCGCATCCTCTTGTGAAAGATAAATACGGCATCTGGGAAATTATTCTTGATGAAAAAGAATGCAAAAAATCATTTACTCACCAATCGAAAATAAAAGTAATTGTCGTAGCAAAAAACGGCAAACAATTCCGGATACCCGCATACATCACCAGGGTTATTCAGGATGATGATACCAAGAACTTTACAGGACAGGTCTGGCTTCCAAAAAAATTCAACTGGTCGGGCGATAATTTCAAACCGGGTGATCAGGAAGACCTTTTTATTTATGAATGTCATGTAGGCATGGCACAGGAAAAAGAAGATGTTGGAACCTATAATGAATTTACCGATAACATCTTAGCCCGGATTAAAGAAGCCGGTTACAATGCCATACAGTTAATGGCCATACAGGAGCATCCTTATTACGGATCGTTTGGCTATCACGTCTCCAACTTCTTTGCAGCTTCTTCACGCTTCGGAACGCCGGAAGAACTTAAAAACCTCATAAAGACGGCTCACCAAATGGGCATTGCAGTGATTCTTGACATCGTTCATTCACACACGGTTAAGAACACCGTTGAAGGCATAAACCAGTTTGACGGCTCGGAAAGTCAATACTTTCATGCAGGCGAAAGGGGCGATCATCCTCATTGGGATTCGAAAATATTTGATTATGGTAAAACAGAAGTCATCCGGTTTCTTTTGTCAAACCTAAAGTACTGGCTCGACGAATTTCATTTCGATGGTTTCCGGTTCGACGGTGTAGGGTCAATGATGTATTTCCATCATGGCAATGAAGCGATTGACGGGCAGCAAAAATATTTCAGACAGGGAGTTGAATTTGACGCAATAACTTATCTGCAGCTTGCAAATACGCTAATTCACACGATAAATCCGGGCGCAATCACCATAGCCGAAGATGTCACGGGCATGCCGGGATTAACGACACCTGTTGCCGATGGCGGACTCGGATTCGATTACAGGCTGGGCATGGGAATCCCTGATTTCTGGATAAAGCTGCTTAAGGAATATAAAGACGAAGACTGGAATATAGGTGAACTGTGGAATGTGCTGAACAACCGTTTACCTCACGTAAAAACCGTAGCTTATTGCGAATCACACGACCAGGCGCTCGTCGGCGATAAAACCCTTGCCTTCCGGCTGATGGACAAAGCCATGTACTGGCACATGCAGAAAGACGATCCCGATCTTATTATCGAACGGGGTGTCGCATTGCATAAGCTTATCCGTTTATTCACTATTGCTTTGGGTGGCCAGGCATACATGAATTTCATGGGAAATGAGTTCGGACATCCTGAATGGATTGACTTCCCAAGAGAGGGTAACAACTGGAGTTATAAATATTGCCGGCGCCAATGGTCGCTGGTTGACAATCCTGATTTAAAATATAAGTATCTCGCCGCTTTCGACAGGGAAATGATAAGCATAATCAAAGAAAACAGGATACTGAATTCTATGTTCGCTCAGCAACTTAACATGGACGACTGGAATAAGACCATTATTTTTGAGCGCAACAACCTGATCTTTGTTTTCAACTTCCATGTGAATCATTCTGTAGCAGATTATGGGTTCAGGGTTCCGCTTGGCGGGGATTACAGGATCATCCTCAATTCGGATGCCACCCGTTTCGGCGGACACGACAGGATTGACGACCATTTAATTTACAGCACTTTCCAGAAAGATGGCGATAGCAACCATTACCTGCAGCTTTACGTAACCAACCGGACCGCGCTGGTGCTGAAGAAAGTCTAAAGAATTATCAGATTTAATAAGTTTCATCAGAAAGTCACTCTTTTTCAATGCATAATTATTTTTTTCGTAACGGTATCTTTTCCTGTAAGTATGCTAAGGATATAAACTCCTCGCCTTACAGGTTCTCCATTAGTACAATTTCCATCCCATGTAAATTTTATTTCTCCAGGCTGTTTTTCACCATTAAAAAGCGACTTAACTTCATTTCCTTTCTGATCGTATATCTTTACAACCAGGTTTTGAGTCTCACCTATAGTAATACTGCAGGTAACTTTATTTGAAGCAGGATTTGGATAGATTTTTACAAATGAATGAAATTTTCCATTATTATTAATGCCTGATGATATAACTTCTTTTTTTCGGAGTAATATATTGGTCGTATTTGAAGTTACTCTGACGTAAACCAGATAAATAAATCCACTCTTACAAAGTAAACGGGTATGACCATATCCACTATTCTCATCAATAATGTTGGCTTCCCACTTTTCATTGTATTTCTGATATTCAACAAGATAATAGATATTATCCAATTTTTCTACTTCAATAACGTGCTTATTGTCTGAATTGTCAACTATTATTGATACATCATTAACATTACTGTGAATGAATTCGTATGGTTGCCATCCATACGAATTTTTATACCTGTACATTGAACTATCTATTCCTGTTCCATTTCCAATTGAATATTGAGTCCATATTATATGTGGAGAAGTTTGCGTGTCAAGCGACATATCAAAATAGGAACCAAACGTAGGAGGAGTGATTTTTATTGGGGTAGCCCACATAGTATTATCATATTTATAAAATATTACATGATAGCCATCCCCTATAGTGGACCAAGCCGCTCCAATAATATTTAGTGTATTTTCAGGACCAACTACTATCTTGTAAAAAAAAGCCGTATCATAAGGCATGATAACATCACTCCAACCGGTAAAACCAACATCCTTTAAACGATAATACATTTTTCCATAACCTGTGTCTATATACCAAAAGCAATAAATACGGTCATTACTATCGATAACTAATCGATTATGCATAGCTCCTATATACCCTTTGTTCAAGGTATCCGGAGCGCTCCAGTTATTTCCGTTGTAAAACTTATAGATGATAGTTTTATTCGGGTAACTACCTACATTTCCATCATAGGTAAGGTGCAGCTTCCCTTCACTATCACTCACAATATGCGGATCGGACATCCATTGTGTACTATTCATCGATACACTTACTGGATTTGACCATGTTTCGCCGTTATCACTGGATCTAGAATAATAGATTCGGCAGAAATTTGTCCCGTGGAAAGTACTCCAAACACAATGAATGTTTCCATAGTTGTCAATGCAGAAATCAGGGTACGCAGAACCAAGTTGGCTTTGAGTTGGATTTATTACAACCGGCTCAGACCATTCCTGGGAATAAATATAAAAGGAAGAAAAGATGAATAGGAGAAAATAAAGTAAGGTTATTTTCATATCCTGTTTAAAATTTTGTCTAAAATTAGAAAAATGTTTCGATTTATTAATTCCAAATACAGATGATCAATTGTATTATTTTTTCACCTTTCATATATTCTCCCGGCGCAGGATTTGGATTGTTCACGACTTCCTAAAATCTGCGCCGGTTTCATTATAGGCAGTTGCAGGAACTTTCGTCTGCTTTTATTTGAGATAATTGTTGGCTATTCCTTTTCCGGCAGGAAAAAACTAAAGGTACTCCCCTTTCCCACTTCACTTTCCACCCAAATCTTACTGTTCAGTTTTTCAACAAACTCGTGGCAAAGCATTAATCCCAGTCCTGTCCCCTGTTCATCATGCGTTCCTTTGGTAGTAAATCCATTTTGCATTACGAACAACCTGGCTATATTTTCTCTGTCAATGCCAATTCCGTTATCCGATACGCTGACGATCACACCATGGTCTCTTAGCTGGGCATTGATCTGCACACAGCCATTGATCTCTGTAAATTTAATGGCATTACTGATCAGGTTGCGAAGAATAGTATAAAGTATATTCCGATCCGAGTGAATGATTAAACCCGGTTGGACCTGATTCACAATCGTAATTTTTTTCTCCCTGGCTGAATTCAGTAAAATTGAAACCGGATGTTCAATAATCTCCTTTAATTCGAGATCTTCTTTGAATATTTCAATGGCGTTTCTTTGTGAACGCGACCAGTCGAGCAGGTTTTCAACGAGCTGGTAGGTTTGGTTTATTGATTTATGGATCGTCTCAGCATAAACTTTCAGGTCACTGCGATCCTGAACTTCTACATTTTTTACAAGCATATCAGAAAATCCAAGTAAACCCGAAAAAGGATTTTTCAGGTCATGTGCTATAATTGAGAAAAATTTGTCTTTTGTGGTATTGGACTCCTGAAGCTGCTTATTTTTTAGTTTTACTTTTTTCCGGTTGACAAAAATCAAAATTACAAGACCAAACAATAACAATGCAATTACAATTACACTTGCCAGATGAATTCTCTGGGTTGCATATTTCTTTTCACTAAGCTGGGAATCAGCGATTAATCTTACATTTTCCTGCTCAACTTTTTCAAATTCATATTTGGCTTCCAGTTCAAGCAGTAAATTTTCCCTGTCCATCTTTTTCAGGCTGTCCTGTAACAGCATATAGTCTTCAAGGTATCCGATTGCTTCAGATAATTTTGCTTGTTTTCTTTTTATCTCGTAAATAAGGTAGCTGGAATTCGCAGAATTCTTAATATCACCATTAAGTTTTGAGATATTTAGCGCATTTTGAGCATATTCAGTGCATAAATTCTCATTTCCCATTAGCTTATAAACATTACTGATTTGATATAATACCCTCCCATAATTAATAAGGTCGTTTATCTTAAAGAAAATTTCTTTACTTTGATTGTAAGAAACGAGTGCATTATTATAGTCGTCTAATTCGCTGTATGATTGGCCCATTTGAATATGGTTGGTAGCGAGGTAGTCATTGTAGCCGTTCTGTGCATTTATTTCCAGGGCTTTGCGGTAATATTCAATTGCTTTATAATGGTCGCCAAGGTTAGCATAAACAAGACCGAGACCATGCAGTGATGCTGCTTTCCCCATTAAATTTCCAATGGATCCGAATTTTTCAACTCCTAAATTAAAATAAAATATTGCCTTTTCATTAAATCCAAGTTCTATAAGTACACCTGCGATGTTGTTTGAAGTCCGGGCTATTCCAAAATTATTTCCAAGCCTGGTTTCAATTTCATAAACTTCGTGATAAAGCTCAAATGCTTTTTCATCCTCGTTTATTCTCTGGTAAAGTATTGCCAGATTATGAAGGTTTCCTGAAATTTCAGCGCTATCACCAAGTTCCCTGAACACCTCAAGAGCTTTATTCTGGTTTTTTAGTGCTAAGCTGGTTTTTTTCAAATCCCTGCTTATGATTGCCTTAAGATTGAAAATTTTTCCGTTCTGGTATAAATCCTCTGAATTTGCAGTAAATTCAAGAGCTTTATCTATGTACTCCTCTGCTTTATTTAAATCAACTTTTAAAAAATAGAATGCACTTAAATTTTTATAGGATAACATAAGTCCCTTCTCATAATTCAATGACTCTGAAAGAGATTTGGATTCATTGGCGAGTTTCATTGCCGTGTTCAGATCAGAAAACTTAATCTCCCAGGATAGGCTGTTCAAAATATCTACGCGGGTTGTGCCTTTGGATTCAGGCAGTTCGTTTTCAAGTTTCTGTATGAGGATTGTATCCTGCGATAATAAATGCACGGATAAGACTAATGCAAGCAGGGTTACCGAAAAAGAAAGTACATTCATCAATCTGACAATTTTAGTCAAAAATAAAAGAAAGTTGGAATAACCAAAATTAATTCAAAGGAAATGTGAATTCAATTGCAAAAAAGATGACTTCCTACTTATAGTTACCTGGCTCAATGGCAGCAGGTGCCCAATGTGTAAGGAATTCCATCACCTTTTCCTTATCATAGGATTTCTCCTTTTCGAGGTAAGCTGAGTTTTGTGTGTGCAGCCTGTTTCCATTCCCGTCCAATACAATTAAGACCGGAAAACCAAACCGTTGCGGATACCCAAGCTGAGCCAATACATCCGGGTTCTTGTTCTCTTTGCTGTAATTTACCAACTGGAATATATAATCGGCCTTAAGAAGGGAATCTATCTGTATGTCTTCATGTATAAACTTATGAAACCTGATACACCAGGAGCACCAGTTACCGCCAATCTGCAAAAGCACATGCTTTCCTTCTGCCTTTGCCTTTGCCGCTGCAGCCTTAATTTCTGCACCGGCATCTGCATTCGGATTATAGATTTGAGGATTATCTTCCTGAGCTTTCAGGGAAGTAAAAAAGATCATAACTACTAAAATTACCGAAAATGTTCTTATCATAATTTGTTGAATTCAGATAAAGTAACTTATATTTTCCGCCAATGGTTTAAATCACTCCACCCCCCGAACCATGCACGTTTAACCTCGAACATCGAACTCCGAACTTCAAACTTCAAACTTCAAACTTCAAACTTCGAACCATCTTCCCTACCTCATATACTTAAAGTCCTTCCCGATATACCTTGCCTGGTTTCCCAATTGCTCTTCAATGCGAAGAAGCTGGTTATATTTGGCGATCCTGTCGGAACGGCTTGCTGATCCTGTTTTGATAAGGCCGGTATTCAATGCTACAGCCAGATCGGCAATTGTGGTATCTTCCGTTTCACCGCTTCTGTGGCTAATAACCGTGGTATAGCCATTCCTGCTGGCCAGATTGACAGCATTGATGGTTTCTGTTAATGTTCCAATCTGGTTGACTTTAATAAGGATTGAGTTGGCTATTCCCTCATCAATGCCTTTCTGAAGTCTTAGGGTATTTGTTACGAAAATATCATCACCAACCAGTTGTATTTTATCACCCATTTTATCGGTCATCAGTTTCCAGCCTTTCCAGTCATCTTCTGCCATTCCATCTTCAATTGATACGATTGGGAACCTTTTTACCCAGTCGTTCCAGTAGTCAACCATTTGGGCAGGAGTAAGTTTTTCTCCTGTTGATTTTTTCAGGTGATATACATTTTCTTCTGCAATATAATATTCTGAAGAGGCCGGGTCGAGTGCGATACAAACATCCTTACCGGCTTTATAACCTGCTTTTTTAATTGCTTCCAAAATTACTTTAATTGCCTCTTCGTTTGATTTAAGATTGGGTGCGAAACCGCCTTCATCGCCTACATTGGTTGAATGTCCCTGCTTTTTCAGAACAGCTTTCAGATGATGGAATACTTCTGCTCCCATTCTTAAGCCTTCGCTGAAAGAAGATGCGCCGACCGGCATGATCATGAATTCCTGGAAATCAATGCTGTTATCGGCATGTGATCCGCCATTCAGAATATTCATCATTGGGATTGGAAGAGTGTTGGCATTTACTCCGCCTATATACCTGAACAAAGCCTGGTCGGTTTCGAGAGCTGCAGCTCTGGCCACTGCCAGTGAAACACCCAAAATTGCATTAGCACCCAGGTTGGCTTTATTGGGAGTTCCGTCAATTTCTATCATCCTTGCATCAACCTCATTTTGATCCTGAATATAATAACCTTTCAGTTCCTCATTCAGAATATTGTTTACATTGTGGATGGCCTTAAGTACACCTTTTCCAAGATATACAGATTTATCACCATCGCGCAGTTCAACCACTTCATGTACTCCGGTTGAAGCGCCTGATGGAACAGCAGCCCGTGAAATGATGCCCGTGTCGGTCATAACATCTACTTCGATTGTCGGATTTCCCCTGGAATCCAATATCTGACGGGCATGCAGGTTTATAATTGTACTCATAAGCTCTTATTTTGACGATTAAATATTTTTCGAAAATACAACAAAAGGATAAAGCAATTTGCTTTATCCTTTACAAATAACGATTAATTTACTCAAATCAACTATTTGGATTCTTCTTTGGTATTATCTGTGTTTTCTTCCTCAACCGGATTATCAGCTTCAGCTTTTAATCCCGAATCTGCCTGAACTGAATCTTCATCAGAAACTTCCTGACCGGCAGTTTTCACTTCACTGACTTTTTCGTCTGTGGGTTCCTGAACTGAGTCTTCAGTTTTTGCAGCTACTGCCGCAGTTGCTACAGTTTCTTCAACTTTCTTTTTACCAGTTCCTCTTCTTTTCCTTGTAGTTTTTGCTTTACCTTGTTTGTCTCCCAACAGATTCTCATTGAAATCCACAAGTTCCATCATACACATATCCGCATTATCCCCGAGCCTGTTTCCTATTTTAATGATCCTTGTATATCCTCCCGGACGATCAGCAACTTTCACTGAAACATCCCTGAAAAGTTCCGTCACTGCTTCCTTGCTTTGCAGGTGGCTGAAAATAATCCTGCGTGAATGAGTAGTATCGTCTTTTGACCTGGTTATTAAAGGCTCAATATAGGTTCTGAGTGCCTTTGCTTTTGCCACAGTCGTTTCTATTCGTTTATGCAAAATCAGTGAAGCTGCCATATTTGCCAGCATCGCTTTCCTGTGTGCGCTTTTCCTGGACAAATGATTGATTTTCTTCCCGTGTCTCATCTCAATTATTCCTTATCTAATTTATATTTTGCGATATTCATTCCAAATTCAAGACCCTTTGCCTTAACCAGTTCTTCGAGTTCGGTCAAAGACTTTTTACCGAAATTTCTGAACTTAAGCAAATCATTTTTATTAAACTGAACGAGGTCTCCAAGAGTTTCCACATCGGCGGCTTTCAAACAATTCAATGCCCTCACCGATAAGTCGAGGTCAACAAGTTTGGTTTTCAATAATTGCCGGGTATGTAAAGAACTTTCATCAAATTCTTCACTCACGGTTTTTTCTACGGAGTCCAGTGTTATCCTTTCGTCTGAAAACAGCATGAAATGATGAATCAGAATTTTGGCCGCCTCTTTTAAAGCGTCTTTAGGGCGAATGGAGCCATCGGTCTGAAGTTCCAGTATTAATTTTTCGTAGTCGGTTTTCTGTTCAACCCTGAAGTCTTCGATATGGTAGGTTACATTTTTGATCGGTGTATGGATGGAATCCATAAATATTGTTCCCAAAGGAGAATTCAGTGTTTTATTCTCCTCTGCCGGAATATAACCACGACCTTTATCAATATTCAATTCGACAGAAAGCTTAACATTCGGTTCCATGTGGCAAATTACTTCCTCCGGATTCAAAATCTGGAATACAGAAAGGAATTTATTGATATCGCCGGCTTTGAATACTTCCTGGTCGCCAATTACCACATGAACTCTTTCTGTAGTTTCACTATCAATCTGCCTTCTGAACCGGATTTTCTTAAAATTAAGAATGATTTCGGTTACATCCTCCACAATACCCTTAATGGTTGAAAACTCCTGCTCGACACCTTCGATTTTAATTGCCGTTATGGCATATCCTTCAAGGGATGACAAAAGTATTCTGCGCAGGGCATTACCGATGGTGATACCGAAGCCGGGTTCCAGTGGACGAAATTCAAAGATGCCTTTAAATTCATCGGCTTCGATCATGATTACCTTATCAGGTTTTTGAAATGCTAAAATTGCCATTATCAGCTATATTTTTTGATTAATATATGTTATCAGGTGACTTATATTTTATTTTGAATATAGTTCGACGATCAACTGTTCCCTGATATTTTCAGGAATCTGATCTCTTTCGGGATAGCTCATAAACTTACCGCTCATCAAATTGTTATCCCATTCGATCCATGGATAATTTCCGGATCTGGATGCCAGTGAATTTGCAATAGCTTCCAAAGATTTAGATTTTTCTCTTACACCGACAATATCTCCGGGCTTTAAAGTAAATGATGGGACGTTGATGATCTCACCGTTAACAATAATGTGCCTGTGTGAAATCAACTGACGTGCTCCAGGACGTGAAGGCGCGATACCCATCCGGTAAACAACATTATCAAGGCGGGCTTCGATCAACTGCAGTAAAACTTCGCCGGTAATACCTTTTTTTCTGGATGCTCTTGCAAAAATATTTTTAAACTGCCGCTCCAGGATTCCATAAGTATATTTAGCCTTCTGTTTTTCCTGCAACTGAATGCCGTATTCCGAGAGTTTTTTTCTTCGTTTTGATTGTCCATGCTGTCCCGGCGGAAAGTTTTTCCTGTCATAATATTTATCGGGACCATAGATGGGATCTTTAAATTTCCTGGCTATTTTCGTCTTTGGACCAATGTATCTTGCCATGTTATTCTAATTTCTTATATTAATTACTTATTAAATCAATTTTGAGTATTATACTCTCCGTCTTTTTGGTGGTCTGCATCCGTTGTGTGGAAGCGGAGTAACGTCGTTTATTTCTGTTACCTCAATACCCGATGAATGCAGGGATCTTATAGCCGATTCCCTGCCTGCTCCGGGACCCTTAACAAATACTTTAACCTTTCGCAATCCCTGGTCATGTGCCACTTTTGAGCAGTCTTCAGCAGCCATCTGTGCTGCATAAGGAGTATTCTTCTTGGAACCCCTGAAACCCATTTTACCTGCCGATGCCCATGAAATTACCTGTCCCGCATTATTGGTAAGTGAAATGATAATATTATTGAACGAGGCATTAATATATGCTTTCCCTGTTGCATCTACTTTAACAACCCGTTTTTTTGAAGCTTTGGTTTTTTTTGCCATATTATGATTTTTTTTCTTTCCTGGAATTAATTATTGCTTAACCTTTAGGCGCTTTCTTTTTGTTCGCGACGGTTTTCTTCCTTCCTTTTCGTGTCCTTGCGTTATTCTTTGTACTTTGCCCACGAACGGGTAAACCGGTACGATGCCTTATGCCTCTGTAGGTTCCGATATCCATCAATCGCTTAATGTTCATTTGAACTTCGGATCGCAATTCTCCTTCAATTTTATAATTACCGCTGATGATGTTCCTGATGTTATTCTGTTCATCATCAGTCCAGTCCTGAACTTTTTTATCCTCATCCACTCCGGCTTCAAGAAGAATTTTTTTAGCTCTCGCCCTTCCAATTCCGAATATGTAAGTCAATCCAATTACTCCTCTTTTATTATTTGGTAAATCTATACCTGCTATACGAGCCATATTCTAATTTAAATTTGAAATTTATTTTTTTATTAGTGATAAAATCAAAATTAAAAGATCCTAATCTTATGTTCTATCCCTGCCTTTGTTTGTATTTGGGATTTTTTTTGTTAATGACATACAACCGGCCATTTCTTCGAACAATCTTACAATCTGGTGTTCTCTTTTTTATTGATGCCCTGACTTTCATTTTAACTCCTTTTTATTTATATCTGAATGTTATCCTGCCTTTTGTTAAATCGTACGGCGACATTTCGAGCCTCACTTTATCACCGGGTAATATTTTGATATAATGCATCCTCATTTTACCTGAAATGTGAGCGGTTATCACATGCCCGTTTTCAAGTTCTACTCTGAACATTGCATTACCCAATGATTCAATTACTGTTCCGTCCTGTTCAATTGAGGCTTGTTTTGCCATACATTAATTTGATCCTTTTATTTTTTATTTGTTGTTTAAAACTTCTTCAATATATTCAAAAGTTGACAGTATTTCGGTCTGTCCTTTTCTCACCACCACATCATGTTCGAAGTGAGCTGATGGCAGGCGGTCGGCTGTTCTGATTGTCCATCCATCGCTTTCCTGCACCACTTTTCTGGTTCCAAGATTGATCATGGGCTCGATCGCAAGTACCATACCTTCTTTTAAAACCGCTCCTGTACCTTTTTTTCCGTAATTCGGTACTTCCGGCTTTTCGTGCAGACTTTTTCCCAGCCCGTGCCCCACCAAATCTCTTACCACTGTATAGCCATATTGCTCAACATGTTCCTGAATGGCATTACCAATATCTCCAACTCTGTTACCCGCTATTGCTCTTGCAATTCCTTTGTACAAAGACTCTTTTGTTCGAATCAATAGTTGCAACAACTCATTCCTGATCTCTCCAACCTGAAAAGTATAAGCCGAATCCCCATAAAATCCATTTTTCAGGACACCGCAATCCACAGACACAATATCACCCTCTTTCAGTTGCCTTTCCGACGGGAATCCATGAACCACATGTTCATTTATCGAAATGCACAGGGTATATGGAAATCCATTATACCCTTTAAATCCTGGTTTAGCATCATGGTCACGAATAAACTCTTCCGCCCTTTTATCCAGCAAAATTGTTTTTTGTCCGGGCTCAATGAGCCTGGCTATTTCAGCTAAAGTTTTACCAACAAGCAAAGAACTTTCTTTAATTAATTCAATTTCTTCTTCAGACTTAATATATATCATTGTGGCGATATATCAACATTCTTTTAACCGGTCATACTGAATGATGAGCGGCCTTTTATTCTACCTGATTTCGTTAAACCGTCGTAATGCCTCATTAGCAGATGGCTTTCTATTTGCTGAAGCGTATCGAGTACAACCCCAACCAAAATCAGCAAGGAAGTGCCTCCATAAAATTGCGCAAACTGTGTACTCACGCCAAATAACCGCACCAGTGCAGGCATGATGGCTACAAATCCCAGGAAAATAGAACCGGGTAAAGTAATTCTTGACATTACATTATCTATGAATTCTGCAGTTTTTCTTCCTGGTTTCACGCCGGGTATAAATCCTCCGTTCTTTTTCATATCATCCGCCATTTGATTCGGATTGATCGTAATGGCTGTATAGAAATAGGTAAACAAGATGATCATAATAAAGAAAGTGAAATTATACCAAAATCCGTTGATGTTGGCAAACGCATTTACAAAACCCGACATACTTTCCGATTGTGTAAATCCGGCAAGGGTAATGGGCAGGAACATGATTGCCTGGGCAAAAATGATCGGCATTACACCAGCAGCATTTACTTTTAGCGGAATATACTGTCGTACGCCGCCATATTGTTTATTTCCAACTATCCTCTTGGCATATTGAACAGGTATTCTCCTTGTTCCCTGGACAAGTAAAATTGAAATCAAAATAACAAGTACAAGAATCGCTATTTCTATTACAAAGAATACCAGCCCGCCGCCTTTCTCTTCCATTCTCGATACAAATTCGCCGAAAAGTGCAAATGGCAACCGCGCTATAATTCCAATCATGATGATGAGTGAAATACCGTTACCAATTCCTTTTTCTGTAATTCGTTCACCCAGCCACATAATAAACATAGAACCTGCGGTTAATATAACGATGGACGAAATTCCAAAAAAGGTAAATATCGAATGTGAAGTCGTTCCTGCATCAAAAGGATAAATACCTTCCGGTGGAAGTTGCCTTACAAGATTTGCAAGGTATGCAGGTGACTGGAAAATAAGAATTATTACTGTTAAATACCGCGTTATCTGGTTAATTTTTCTCCTGCCGCTTTCACCCTCTTTCTGCAACTTCTGGAAAAACGGAATTGCCATTCCCAGCAACTGAACTACAATAGATGCAGAAATATAGGGCATGATGCCAAGTGCAAAAACACTTGCGTTGGAAAACGCTCCTCCGGAAAACATATTTAACAGCCCCAGCAATCCCGAGCTCCCCTGGTTTTGAAGATTCTCGAGTTGATGAGGATCTACTCCGGGCAATACAATATAAGCTCCTAACCTGTAAATTACGATGATGCCCAAAGTGTAGAGAATTCTGTTCCTCAGGTCCTCTATCTTTGAAATATTTCGAATAGTATCGATTAATCTTTTCATTAAGTATTAGATTTTTGTTGCAATACCACCTTTTGCTTCAATTGCTGTGATTGCCGTTTTCGAAAAGGCATGAGCCTTTACTTCCAGCTTGATGTTCAGTTTACCACGGCCCAATATTTTAACGAGATCCTTTTTATTTGCCAGTCCTTTATCAATCAGCACATCTGTATCAATTGCGGAAATATTATATTGTTCAGCAAGTTTCTGTAAAACATCAATATTGATAGCCCTGTATTCAACGCGGTTTATATTTTTAAATCCGAATTTCGGAACCCTGCGGTGCAAAGGCATCTGACCACCTTCAAATCCCGGTTTACTGCTGTACCCTGATCTTGATTTGGCTCCTTTATGGCCTCTTGTTGACGTACCTCCATGCCCTGAACCCTGTCCCCGTCCTATTCGTTTCCTGTTTTTTACCGATCCCTTTGCCGGCTTGAGATTACTTAAATCCATCTTTACTTAAGATTATATTTTTATATTTCTTCAACTGTAATTAAATGTCTCACTTTATCAATCATTCCCATGATCTGGGGCGTTCCATCAACATCTTTTTCCTGTTGCATTTTTGTTAAACCCAGCGCCTCAAGAGTGCGTTTCTGACGTAATGGTTTACCAATCCCGCTTTTTACCTGTTTGATCCTGAACTTTTTCATTTCTAAATTACCTATTTAATTGCAAAAATTAACCATTAAAAACAGTGCTTAGCTCTACTCCCCTGAGTTGTGCGATAGTGTAAGGATCTTTCATTTGTATAAGAGCGTTTATTGTAGCTTTTACAACGCTATGAGGATTTGAGGAGCCTTTTGATTTCGCAAGCACATCTTTAATACCGACACTTTCAAGAACGGCCCGCATGGCACCTCCGGCGATCACACCAGTCCCTGGTGCAGCAGGTTTCAGGAAAACTTTAGCACCGCTGTATTTTCCTTCCTGTTCATGGGGCAAGGTTCCGTTCATGATGGGTACCTTAATGAGATTTTTCTTGGCGTCGTCTATTCCTTTTGCGATTGCAGCAGTAACCTCCTTTGCTTTCCCCAGCCCATATCCAACAACTCCCTGTTCATTTCCCACTACAACAATAGCCGAGAAACTGAAGGTCCTTCCCCCTTTTGTTACTTTGGTAACCCTTTGAATGCTTACCAATCTGTCCTTGAATTCGATCTCGCTCGATTTTACTCTCTTAATATTGACGTTTGACATATTTTCTAAAATTTAAGTCCTCCTTCTCTTGCAGCTTCAGCCAATGCCTTTACCCTGCCATGATATAAATAACCGTTCCTGTCGAAAACCACACTCTCAATTCCGGCTTCTTTAGCTTTGGCAGCTACCTTTGTCCCAACTTTTTTTGCCTGAATTATTTTCGTTGATTTCTCGTTTGCGATTTCATCAATTGAAGAAGAAACTGAAAATAAAGTATGTCCCGCCTGATCATTGATCAACTGAACATAAATTTGTTTGTTACTTCTGAATATCGTCATTCGAGGCCTTTCAGCCGTACCGTTGACGATTTTCCGGATTCTCATCTTAATCCTGTTCCTTCTGAATTGCTTTCTGTTTTTGGATGCCATTATTGCAATATTTTATAACTATCAATTATTATTTCTCAGCAGCAGATTTGCCGGCTTTCTTCCTGATCACCTCTCCCCTGAATATTATACCTTTACCCTTGTATGGTTCAGGTTTCCTGAGTGATCTTATTTTGGCCGCAACCTGACCCAGCAATTGCTTATCTATTGAAGTCATTGTTAAGCTGGGATTTTTTCCTCTTTCGGTTTTCGATTCAACCTGTATTTCGGAAGGCAGTTCAATGACAAGATTGTGTGAATAACCCAGGGTCATTTCGACAATTTGTCCTTTGGCTTCGACTTTGTATCCAACACCAACAAGTTCCTGCGTAACACTGAACCCTTCACTTACTCCTTTCACCATATTTGCGATCAAAGCGCGGTATAATCCATGTTTTGCCTTGTGATCAATCTCGTCCGATGCCCTTTCCAATTGTATTTGTCCGTCTATTGTTTTAACTGAAACACAGCTATCTACCTTTTGTGATAACTGGCCCAGTTTCCCTTTTACGGTCACAATATTATCGTCCGAGACCTGTAAGGTTACTCCGGCCGGTAAAATAATGGGTAATTTTCCTATACGTGACATAATGCTTAATCTACAAAATTAACTAACATAACATAAAACTTCACCGCCGATTTTAAGCTTCCTTGCTTCTTTGTCGGTCATTAAACCCTGCGAAGTGGACATTACAGCGACTCCAAGTCCATTCAAAACGCGGGGTAATTCATCAGCGCCCACATATTTCCTGAGACCCGGCTTACTAATTCTTTCTATTTTATTGATAGCTGAAAGCTTGGTAACAGGATGATACTTAAGGGCAACTTTAATTATCCCTGGTTTGGGTTCGGTTTCAAATTTATAATTTAAAATGTAACCTTTTTCAAAAAGTAACTTTGTGATTTCCTTTTTTATACCGGATGATGGAATTTCAACGACCCTGTGGCCTGCCATCACTGCATTTCGTATCCTTGTTAAATAATCTGCAATTGGATCTGTATTCATTGCTTTCTATTTATATTAATTTACCAACTCGCTTTAGTTACTCCCGGAATCAACCCCTTTAAAGCCATCTCCCTGAAGTTAATCCTTGAAACTCCAAATTGACGCATGTACCCCTTGGGCCTGCCGGTGAGGTTGCACCTGTTGTGTAAACGAACCCTGGAGGAATCTCTCGGCAACTTTTGCAGGCCGATATAATCACCGGCTGCCTTCAGTGCTGATTTCCTGGCTGCATATTTGGCAACCATCTTTTGCCTTTTAAGCTCCCTTGCTTTCGTTGACTCTTTAGCCATAGTCTTATCTGTTTTGATTTTTAAACGGTAATCCAAATTCTTTCAGCAATTCCAGGCATTCTTTATCTGTTTTTGCTGAAGTAACAAAAGTAATGTCCATTCCATTGATATGACTTACTTTATCAATATCTATTTCAGGAAAAATGATCTGTTCAGAAACACCAAAAGTATAGTTTCCTCTGCCATCAAATCCTTTATCGTTTACGCCCCGGAAATCCCTGATACGGGGAATTGCAACCGAAATCAACCTGTCGAGAAATTCGAACATTTTATCACCACGAAGCGTCACCCTGACACCAACCGGCATTCCTTTCCTGAGTTTGAAATTAGAAATATCTTTCTTCGATTTGGTTGAAACGGCGAGTTGACCGGTAATCTTTGACATTTCGTCTATTCCGGCATCAATAAGCTTTTTATCCGTAATTGCCGATCCAAGTCCCTGGTTCACACTAATCTTTTTTAGCCTTGGAACCTGCATGACGCTTTTATAGCCAAACTGCTTGAATAAAGCAGGAACTATTTCATCATTATACTTTTTAATTAACCTTGGCTTGTATTCCATTACTTAATCACCTCCCCAGTTTTTTTAGAATATCGAACACTTTTATTTGTTTTCTCGTCCAGTTTCCTGCCGATCCGCACAGGCTTTCCACTTCCGTCAACAACTTTAAGGTTTGATACGTGAATTGGAGCTTCCTTTTTAATGATGCCACCCTTTGGATTTTTGGCGTTCGGCTTAGTATTTTTGGAAACGAGGTTTACACCTTCAACAATTACTTTACCTTTATCCAGATCAACAACAAGTATTTTTCCCTGCTGTCCTTTGGAGTTCCCGGCTATTACCGTAACGTTGTCACCTTTTTTTACATGTAATTTCTTGCGCATGATTCAATTTCCGATTAAAGCACTTCTGGTGCTAATGAAACAATTTTCATGTATTGTTTTTCCCTTAATTCTCTGGCAACAGGTCCGAAAATACGGGTTCCGATCATTTCTCCCGCAGCGTTTAATAAAACAACTGCATTGTCATCGAAACGAATATAGGATCCATCGGGTCTCCTGTTTTCTTTTCGGGTTCTAACAATTACTGCTTTTACAACAGTTCCTTTTTTAATATTTCCTGACGGTAATGCATTCTTAACGGTAACAACTATTTTATCGCCAATCGTTGCATATCTTTTTCCGGTTCCGCCAAGAACCCTTATGCAAAGTA
The DNA here is from genome assembly GCA_020052415.1 of Bacteroidales bacterium. Classification (GTDB taxonomy): domain Bacteria; phylum Bacteroidota; class Bacteroidia; order Bacteroidales; family JAADJA01; genus JAADJA01. The sequence continues at coordinate 105,179 of JAGVPB010000048.1, forward strand.
CTTCTTTTGCACCGCTATTGTCAGCTACAGCCAATCTTGATTCTTGTTGTATCATGATTATTTAGCCCTTTCAATGATTTCAACTAATCTCCAACATTTATTCTTGCTCAGTGGTCGGGTTTCCATTATCCTCACTGTATCTCCTATATTGCTCTCATTTTTCTCATCATGAGCCATAAACTTAGTTGTTTTTTTCACAAACTTGCCATACATAGGATGTTTAACTTTACGCTCAACGATGATTACAATGGATTTATCCATTTTATCGCTGACGACGAGGCCGACCCGCTCTTTTCTTAATTTCCTGGTTTCCATTATTTGTTTTCGCTTTTGATTTTTTCTTCAAGCTCTCTTTTTCTCAATTCCGTTTTTAAACGGGCAATGGTTTTACGATATGCCTTTATTTTATTCGGATTTTCCAAAGGAGAAACTGCATGGTTTAGCCTCAGCTTCACCAATTGCTTGGACTCGTTTTCAAGACTCTCAAATAATTCTGCAGTCGAAAGTTCTTTTATTACTTCTTGTTCCATTTTAATTAAATTGTTTCTTCAACGTAATCTCGTCTTACCACAAATTTGGTTATTACCGGTAACTTTTGGGCAGCAAGCCTTAAGGCTTCCTTTGCTACTGCAAGGGAAACACCTTCCGCTTCAAAAAGTATCCTTCCGGGTGTAACACAAGCCACAAATCCTTCGGGGGCACCTTTTCCTTTACCCATTCTGACTTCAGCAGGCTTCTTTGTGATGGGTTTATCCGGAAAAATCCTGATCCATATCTGGCCTTCACGTTTCATGTGACGTGTGACTGCCTGACGTGCTGCTTCGATCTGCCTTCCTGTAATCCAACTTTCTTCAAGTGTTTTAATACCAAACGAACCAAATGCCAGTTGATTTCCTCTCATGGCATTACCCTTCATTTTACCTTTTTGCTGTTTTCTGTACTTTGTCTTTTTTGGCTGTAACATTACGTTTTACTGTTATAATGATTCCACCTTATATTATCTGCTTCTTCTTCTTTTCGGCCTCGATTCTCCCTGTTCAGGTTGAAGCTTTTTCTTTTCCTGAGTATATTGAGCCGTTAAATCACGTTTGCCATATACTTCGCCTTTACAAATCCACACTTTAACACCTATCCGACCGTACGAAGTATGAGCCTCAACGAGAGCGTAATCAATATCAGCCCTCAATGTATGTAATGGGATTCTGCCTTCTTTATATATTTCACGCCTTGCCATTTCAGCTCCCCCTAACCTTCCTGAAATATAAACTTTTATCCCTTCGGCGCCTATCCTGATTGATGATGCAATAGCAGTTTTAATTGCCCTCCGGTAAGAAATCCTTCCTTCGATTTGCTTCGCAATCGTATTACCGACAATTACTGCATCAAGTTCAGGCCTTTTTATTTCCGAAATATTTATCTGGATTTCTTTTGATGTTATTTTCTTTAATTCCTCCTTCAGTTTATCAACTTCCTGTCCCCCTTTACCAATAATAATTCCAGGCCTTGCTGTAAAAATAGTTACCGTCACCAGTTTAAGTGTACGTTCGATCAGGATTTTTGAAATACCTGCTTTCGATAACCTGGCATTCAGATATTTTCTGATCTGATCATCTTCAAGTAATTTTTGATCATAGTTTCTACCACCGTACCAATTGGAATCCCATCCTCTGATGATTCCTAACCTAAGGCCTATCGGATTTGTTTTTTGTCCCATTAATCAGTTTTTAATGTGCTTTAAATATTTTGAATATCCTGTTTATTATCAAGTATTAAAGTTACGTGATTCGACCGTTTTCTGATCCTGAATGCACGTCCCTGAGGCGCCGTCTGAATTCTCTTAAGGGCTCTGCCGCCATCTACTGAAACTTCTCTCACGATTAAATGAGCATCTTCAATTCTTACTCCTTCATTCTTTGCCTGCCAGTTTGCTATGGCTGATAACAACAATTTATGCAACCGGCCTGAAGCTTCCAGCGATGAATGCTTTAAAATGTGTATTGCCTTTTCAACTTCAATGCCTCTCACGAGTCCGGCAGCTAACCTCATTTTCCTGGGCGAGGTCGGACAATTATTAAGCTTTGCAAAGGCACTCTTTTTCTTTGCCTTTTTTAAGTCTTCTGCACTAAATCTTTTTCTGGCTCCCATTATATTTGTATTTTAATCTTATGCTAATTATTTTTTGCCTTTATCCTTGCTTCCTGAATGTCCCCGGTAGATGCGGGTCGGAGCAAATTCTCCCAATTTGTGTCCAACCATGTTTTCAGTTACATAAACCGGAATAAACTTGTTTCCGTTATGAACAGCTATGGTCTGTCCAACAAATTCAGGTGCAATCATTGATGCTCTTGACCATGTTTTGATCACATTTTTTTTCTTCGCTTCCACATTCTGCATCACTTTCTTTTCAAGTTTGAAGTGAATATATGGTCCCTTTTTTATTGATCGGCTCATATTCAGTTGTTATTTTTTCCTTTTTTCAATTATATACTTATCTGAGGCATTTTTCTTACTCCTGGTTTTGTAACCTTTTGCAGGAATGCCTTTTCTAGATCTCGGATGTCCGCCTGAAGCACGCCCTTCACCACCGCCCATCGGATGATCAACGGGGTTCATGACAACGCCCCTTGTTCTGGGCCTGCGGCCAAGCCACCTGCTTCTTCCAGCTTTTCCTGAAACCTCAAGGCTGTGATCAACATTCGAAACCATGCCTATAGTTGCTTTGCAAGTCTGAAGGATCATCCTTGTTTCACCGGAAGGAAGTTTAATAACTGCAAACTTTCCGTCACGCGACATAAGCTGAGCATAGGAACCGGCACTTCTTGCCATTTTTGCTCCCTGACCCGGCCTGAGTTCAATGTTATGAATAATTGTTCCAAAAGGAATTTCACTTAAATAAAGAGTGTTCCCGATATCAGGCGATACACCAAGTCCTGATAATACTTTTTGTCCGGCTTTCAAACCATTGGGTGCTATAATATATCTCTTTTCACCATCGGTGTAGGTCAATAAAGCAATCCGGGCAGTCCGGTTCGGGTCATACTCAATCGTCTTAACAGTTGCCGGAATTCCTTCTTTATCTCTTTTAAAATCAATAATCCTGTATTGCTGTTTATGACCACCACCGATTTGTCGCATGGTTCTTTTTCCTTCATTATTTCTACCTCCTGATTTTTTCACAGGCACCAATAAACTCTTTTCAGGTTTGAAGGTAGTTATTTCATCAAACGCGCTGATTAATTTAAAGCGTTGGCCTGATGTTGTCGGTTTGAATTTTTTTAAAGCCATCTATCTAACTTATATATTGCTGTAAAAATCTATTGTTTCACCCGCGGCTAAAGTAACTATAGCCTTTTTGTACGCACTTGTCCTGCCTGCGATAACTCCGGCTTTTGTGAACCGTGACTTACCTTTACCAGAATAATTCATGGTATTGACAGTTTCCACGTCCACGCCATAGAGTTCCTCAACTGCTTTTTTTATCTGAAGCTTATTGGCCTTTTTTATGACCACAAACCCATAGCGATTCATTTTTTCGCCTAATCCTGCCATTTTTTCTGTAATTACCGGCTTTATTATGATTTTCATTCTATCGCTATTTGTTAATTATTCGAATTTATCTTTTCAATTTCCTTTATTGAACTTTCTGCAATAAGAACATTATTTGCATTGAGAATGTCGTAAGTACTGATGCTTGCAGCGTTTACTACCTTAGTTTTCTGGATGTTCCTTGATGACAGAAAAACATTTTTATCATTTTCAGTAAGTACCATCAATACTTTCTTATCCTGAAGCTGGAGATTCTTCAATAGTTCGAGAAAAATTTTCGTTTTCGGAGTTTCAAAATTGAAATCTTCAAGAATAATGATCCCGTTTTCTTTTGCCTTATATGTAAGAGCAGATTTGCGAGCCAGTCGTCTGACTTTCTTGTTTAATTTGAAACCATATTCGCGAGGTTCAGGTCCAAAAACTCTTCCACCACCTTTAAACAATGGACTTTTGATGCTTCCAAAACGTGCGGTACCCGTTCCTTTTTGTCTTTTAAGTTTTCTGGTACTGCCTGTTATTTCACCTTTTTCCTTGGATTTATGCGTTCCCTGCCGTTTGTTGGCCATGTGGTGTTTTACCTCGAGGTAAATGGCATGGTCGTTGGGCTCAATGCTAAATACATTGTCATCCAGCAAAGCTTTTTTTGCAGTTTTTTGCCCGCTAATGTTATAAACTTCTAGCTCCATCTTTCAAGTATTACATAAGAACCATTCGGACCAGGTACTGATCCCTTAACAATTACAATATTTTTTTCGAGAAGAATTTTCATAACCTGAAGATTAATGATCTTAACCCTGCTGTTGCCCATCTGTCCGGCCATTCTCATTCCCTTAAAAACTCTCGATGGCCATGAAGATGCACCAATTGATCCGGGTGCTCTTAACCGGTTGTGTTGTCCGTGGGTTGAATCATTAACTCCACTGAAATGGTGTCTTCTCACAACCCCCTGAAATCCTTTGCCCTTGGTAATTCCAACGACATCTATAAATTCGCCTTCAATGAAAACATCGGCCAGCAATATATCACCAAATTTTTTCTGGTGGCCCTCCTCAAAACGGGTAAATTCAGCAACCATTTTTTTCGCCGACACGCCTGCTTTCGCAAAATGACCTTTCATAGCTTTTGTAGTATGCTTTTCTTTCTGGTCATCAAAAGCCAGCTGAATTGCATCATAACCATCCGTGGCCTTGTTTTTAACCTGCGTTACTACGCAGGGACCTGCTTCGATTACCGTACATGGGATGTTTTTCCCATTTTTATCGAAAATACTGGTCATACCTATTTTTTTCCCGATAATTCCTGACATAAGAATATCTTTTTTAAAATTCCGAACCTGATTTAATTATACTTTTATTTCTACTTCCACGCCACTCGGTAATTCCAGTTTCATCAATGCATCAATCGTCTTGGTGGTGGAACTATAAATGTCGAGTAATCTTTTGTATGAACAAAGTTGAAATTGCTCCCTTGATTTTTTATTGACAAAGGTTGATCTGTTGACGGTAAAGATCTTTTTGTTTGTTGGTAAAGGGATTGGACCGCTTACAACAGCACCTGTGGTCTTTACAGTCTTTACGATCTTTTCTGCGGATTTATCCACCAGGTTATGATCGTAGGATTTAAGTTTTATTCTGATTCTCTGACTCACTTTATTTTTTGTTTATTTTAAACAGTAACTAAATATCCTCTTATTTTATAAATAATACTTTCCTTCACATCATGCGGTGTTTGGTCATAATGAGAAAACTCCAGACTATGAGTAGCTCTTCCTGATGTTATTGTCCTAAGGGTTGTGATATAACCAAACATTTCGCCTAATGGCACTATGGCTTTAACAGCCTGGTAGCCAATTTTTGATTCAATGCTTAAAACCTGTCCCCGTCGTTTGTTCAGATCACTTGATATTTCTCCAACATATAAATCAGGGGTATCCACTTCAAGTTTCATTATTGGCTCAAGAATGACAGGATTTGCTTTTTTACATGCAGCTTTAAATGCGAGTCCTGCAACAATTTCAAACGCCAGCTGGTCGCTGTCAACTGTATGGTAAGAGCCGTCAATTAAACGAACTTTCAGGTTCTCAACAGGAAAACCCAACAGTACTCCATTTGACATTGACGATTTGAAACCCTTTTCAATGGAATGTATGAATTCTTTTGGAATATTGCCACCTCTAACCTCATTTATAAACTGCAATCCCTTAATTTTTTTATCAGCCGGTGAAATTTCCACTGTGATTTCTGCAAATCGTCCTCTTCCACCGGATTGTTTTTTGTAAATTTCGTTACGAACGACCGTACCTGAAATTGCCTCTTTGTAAGCAACAGTAGGTGTACCCTTATTACAATTAACATTGTATTCCCTGCTGATCCTGTCTAAAATGATATCCAGGTGCAATTCACCCATCCCGCTGATAATCGTTTGTCCGGTATCTGAATCTATGTTGACTTTAAAGGTTGGATCTTCTTCGGCAAATTTATTAAGGGAAAGGATTAATTTATCTACATCGTCCTGGGTTTTGGGCTCAACGGCCATTTTAATCACAGGTTCAGGAAAAGTCATTGGTTCAAGAACCACGGGATGCTGAGGTGAACAAAGAGTATTGCCGGTCCTTATTTCTTTAAATCCGACGGCAGCTACAATATCTCCTGCTTCCACTGATTTCAAAGGTTTTTGTTTATTTGCATGCATCTGCATCAGGCGCATAATCCTTTCCTTTTTGTCTGTAGCAGTGTTCAGGACTTGTTCGCCTGCGTCCAGTTTCCCCGAATAAACTCTGATAAAAGCAACACGACCGACGAAAGGATCTGTTGCAATTTTAAAAGCCAGGGCCGCAAACGGTTCTTCAGTATCAGGGTGTCTTTCGACCTCTTTACCGGTATATGGATTAATTCCTTTGACCGCCTTAATATCTGTTGGGCACGGAAGATAATTTACTATTGCATCCAGTAACAGTTGAACCCCTTTATTTTTAAATGATGAACCGCACAATACCGGTGTTACTCTAAATTCAAGAGTCGCTCTACGAAGTGATTGGATTATATCCGTTTCAGATATAGCAGCAGGATTATCAAGGTATTTTTCAAATAAAACATCGCTTTCTTCAGCGGCGCCTTCAATTAACATCTTCCGCAATTCTTTAACCTGCTCTTTTAATTCCTCAGGTATTTCGATTTCCCTGAATTCTTTGCCAAGTGTTGAATCATCCCATTGATAAGCTTTATTTGCTACGAGATCAACAATTCCTGAAAATTCATCTTCCGAACCAATGGGTAGTTGAATTGGTATTGGCCGGGTTCCTAATTTATTCTGTATATCACTTACAACTTTAAAATAATCGGCACCGGCCCTGTCCATTTTATTGACATAACAAATTCGCGGAACATGATACCGGTTGGCTTGTTTCCAGACAGTTTCGGATTGCGGTTCAACTCCACCGACAGCACAAAATATAGCAATCGCCCCATCCAGCACCCTTAATGACCTTTCAACTTCTATCGTAAAATCAACGTGTCCGGGTGTATCAATGATATTTATTTTATATTCTTCGTTATTTTGGTTCCAGTAAACAGTGGTTGCAGCCGAAGTGATGGTAATTCCTCTTTCCTGCTCCTGTATCATCCAATCCATGGTGGCTGCGCCATCATGAACTTCGCCGATACGATGATTAATGCCGGTATAGTACAATATACGCTCAGTAGTTGTGGTTTTTCCCGCATCTATATGAGCCATAATGCCGATATTTCTAGTATGTCTTAACTTTTCCGACATGTTGTTGTACTGTACCTTATATTATTAAAACCTGAAATGGGAGAAAGCTTTATTTGCTTCCGCCATTCTGTGGGTATCTTCTTTCTTTTTAAATGCTGCACCTTCATCTTTGTAAGCAGCCATAACTTCCGAGGCCAGTTTCTGTGCCATGCTTTTTTCATGACGTTTGCGTGCAAATCCGATCAGGTTTTTCATCCCAATTGATAGCTTTCGTGTGGGCCTGATTTCTGATGGAATTTGAAAAGTTGCACCACCTACTCTTCTGCTTCTGACTTCAACTGATGGAGTCACATTAGCAAGGGCTTTTTTCCATACTTCAAGAGCATCTTCTTCCATTTTGCTTTTTATAATGTCCATTGCATCATAAAATACATCATAGGCCAGGCTCTTCTTGCCCCTGAGCATTAAATTATTAACGAATTTCGTTACCAGAGTATCATTAAACTTTGGGTCCGGTAATATGATCCGTTTTTTTGGCTTAGATTTCCTCATTTTATCTAAAGATTATATCTTGTAATCAATTACTTTTTCTTAGGTTGTTTCGTGCCGTATTTCGATCTCCTCTGCGCCCTTCCCTCAACACCGGAGGTATCCAGTGCACCTCTGATGATATGATATCTCACACCGGGAAGATCTTTTACCCTGCCTCCTCTGATCAATACAATTGAGTGCTCCTGAAGGTTATGGCCTTCACCGGGAATATAAGCATTGACTTCTTTTCCATTTGTCAACCTGACTCTGGCTACTTTTCGCATCGCAGAATTTGGTTTTTTAGGTGTGGTAGTATAAACTCTCACACAAACACCACGTCGTTGCGGACAGGAATCCAGTGCCGGCGATTTGCTTTTGTAATTCAATTTTTGTCTACCTTTTCTTACTAACTGTTGTATTGTAGGCATATCAAGCTATTTAAAAATGTACCCTATAAAAACCCCTTTAAAAAGGAGCGCAAAAGTATAAATTAATTTCTTATAAACAACCTCACTATTAAAAATAATTAACATTGTAGTGTTAATTACAAAACTATAAACACGTGACTTTTAACTTTGGAAACATAATAAGGCGGGTCTCTTTAAGACGAGCGTGCAACTTCCGTTTTATTAAAGAAATATCGCTTGTGCACGTTGGAACCTTTATCCGTCTTATTCTGTCAGGTTTCCGAATGACTTTAAAAATCAGCCAACTATACTAATGATGTTTAATTAGCGGGTGCAAAAGTAGGACTTTTTTTTGAAAAACAAATTTATTATTTAATTTATTTATCAAAAAGTTCAATGATCCGAAAATTAGTTTTTACTGAATTTTGATGCAGTTATAAATCCTTCACTGTCCTCTGAAACCAGCAAATAAATTCCTCCGGGCAAGTTGCTGATATCAACCTGATTTGAACAGTCATGTAATTTCCGGTTACAGAGAACTTCAATCCCCTGATAATTGATTACAACTATTGATTTTAACTGTGAGGAAGATTTTATATTTATTTTGTCAGTTGCAGGATTTGGATATAATTGAACAGTCTTTTGCTGATCCGTTTCAATTCCGGTTGCATATCCTAAAGGAATTATAAAATCAATGCAATTCCCTACCGTATCATAATTCTTGCCCTCGCCAGCTGCCCAGTCCCCACCATTAAATACACAGTTAATAGCTTCTACGTAAGTACCAGTAGTGACTCCATAAAACTCAAGGGGAGTAAATACAATTGACCATGTTGTATCGCCATTATAGGTAAGTTTGGGTGATTGTCCGTTAGCTCCAATACCATCAAAATTAACCACATTCATCCATGCAGTCCCACCGATTGTAACACCTGAATGCATCATCACTGAATCAGCATCGAATAAAGAGGCTTCAGGACATGAAAGCTTCGCATCGAGAGTGAGTGTTATTTCATCATAAGCCGTAGCATTTGGAGGATAAATAGTTATTGAGAACGGATAAACGGTGATGGTATCTGTAATTTGAAAGCCACCGCTTAATGTCATCAGTCCATCTTCTGGATTTACGACATTTACATCCCAAAATCCGGTAACGGCATCTGATGGAACTTCCAACTGAGCAGAAATCAAAGTGTCATTTACTGCATAAATGGATTGAAATCCAAGGCTATCGCTCAGTAAACTGATCCAGGCTGTGGTACCGGTATTCTGAAAATGTGTATTTATACCGAAAATATTGACATTAAGCGACTCTCCCTGTTCAGCCTCATTTGGAACGATACTGGTAATACCGGGTATGACTGGGGTTCCGGACTGTATAGGAATAAAAAAATCCATGCAGTTTGTCCCTCCTGACTGAAAATCCCTGCCATCCTGCGTCCAGTCTGTACCATTATTAAATACGGCACATATTTGAGTAACATTTGCTCCAACAGCAAATCCATAAAAATCATACGGTGTATAAATTATTGAAAAAGTACCATCAGGATTGGCTGTCAAAATAGGCGACTGTCCGTTGGCGCCAGTCGCATTAAAAGCAATTACATTTTGCCATGTACTTCCATTTATTGTTACGCCGGAATGCATTCCGATTGAAGGGAGACCGGCAAGGCTACCACTTTGGAAACAAGCCTCAACAGGGTCAAAAGTGAGTGTGATCTCATCATAAACCGTGGCATTTTCCGGTTCAATCGAAATAGCCGCAGGCATCTGACTAAAAGCATTAACGGAACTGATGAATAATATAATGAAAACACTCAAAGCGATAAAGAGTAATGATTTTTTCATAGGACTTGAGTTTAGAGATATTTATAACTAAGTTATTTGTTTATATAAACATAATATTGCCATGGATTCAACTTAACCTTTGTGCTGTCAATGAATGACTTTTCCTCTCCTGTAAATATTTCCCGGAAATCTGTAATTTCATCATTTACTTTTATTTTTACATCTAAAGTATCCATTGAAAGATTGCAGATCACCATTACCCGGTCTGCCTCCTTTTGCCTTAAAAAAGCTAAAACAGATTTCTTGTACGCTGTATTAATGCGTTCAAAATTTCCACCTGAAAGTCCATTCCACAAGGCTGAATTTGATTTCTTGACGAAACTAAGGTTTTGATAAAAAGCCAGCAACGGTGAATTTAAATCCCATTCAATGCTGTCCTTTTCAAAAAATTTGAGCCTTCGGTCGAGACCCACTTCCTGTCCGCTGTATATGAGAGGCATACCGGGAAGAGTATAGGTTAATACTCCAAAGACATTTACAGCATCCCCGAGCCTTTCTTTTTCAGTTCCATTCCATGAATTCTCATCATGGTTTGTAATAAAATTCATCCTGTAGGCATTTGCAGGGAAAAGGGTATCCTGTTTAGCAAAATAGGATTCAATATCATTCGCATTTTTTTCGCCTTTTGCAATACCATTAAATATATGGTGTAATTCCCAGGCATAAGACATATCAAAAGCTTTGATATGATGTTCGGGTTGTTCGGCTTCAGCAAGCATAAAAACAGGCTTCATTATGTCAAGTTCGGATCTCACTCTTTCCCAGAAATCTGTTGGCACCATCCCTGCCACATCACAGCGATAACCATCAATGTCAGTCTCAGTAATCCAGAACTTAAGGGCATTGATCATCTCTTCCTGCAGTCCTTTTTCATCAAAGTTTAAATCTGCCACGTCAGTCCAGTCAAAAGGAGAAGTCATTTTTCCCAGAGAATCTTTGGTGTACCATTCCGGGCGATCAATAATCCATTGATTGTCCCAAGAGGAATGATTCGCGACCCAGTCAAGGATTACTTTAAAACCCAGGTCATGGGCGGTTTTAACAAGCTCTTTAAAATCATCCATTGTGCCGAACTCAGGATTCACGGCTTTGTAATCCCTGACGGCATAGTAACTTCCAAGAGTTCCCTTCCTGTTTTTCTCACCAACCGGAAATATGGGCATCAGCCATAAAATGTCAATCCCCATTTCTTTTAACCGTGGCAGATGTTCCTGAAATGCCTTGAAAGTTCCCTCCCTGGTATATTGCCTGATGTTTACCTCGTAAATATTTGCATTTTTGCTCCACTCAGGATGAATAATATCACTAACGCGGGGGATAGCTTTAATAACTACCTCCTTCCGGCTGGAGGATATCAGAGTTGTAATACCGATAAGTGAAATTACAATTACTATAACGAATAAGGATTGATCTGTAAGATATTGAAGTGTCTTCATATTAAAATAAGAAAAATTGAAGGGTCAAATTTAGAGAAGATTTTTGAGTATCGTCAAATTTACTTCACGAAAATCATTGATAATTAAATCTACTTCCGGCAAATCGCCTGCCTTATGGGTTGTAGTTATCGCTACCACGCTGGTTCCGGCATTTTTTGCAGCGATAATGCCATTAATTGAATCTTCAAAAACGATGCATTGATCCGGATTGTATTTCAAAGCTTTTGCGGTTTTTAAATAAATTTCAGGATCTGGTTTTCCTTTGGTCACAAATGAAGAATCGAGTATGACCGGGAAAAAAGCTAAAGTGCCGGTTTTTTCGAGGACAAACTTTACATTGACCGCAGGTGATGAGGTTGCAAGGGCAAGAGGTACTTTATTTTGCCGGAGTATTGTCAGTAAAGATATAAGGCCATCTACAGGTTTTATCTCATCAGAATAAATATTCCTGTAAATAGCCTCTTTTGTTTCTTCATACTCTTTGATCTCCCTTCTTGTCAACTTTCTGTTGAAAAAATGTTCAAGGTGTTCTTTGTTCGTACCTCCAAAGGTTTTGGTTCTGAAATCACCGGTTAAAGAGATTTCATACTTTTCCAGAAAAATCTCCCAGGCTCGAAGATGATACTCATAATTGTCAACAAGAACACCATCCATATCGAAAATCACTGCAAAATCACCAGTCATAAATATTCGCATATCTGAATTACGTTGCCAAAAATAAATATTATCTAAATTTGCCCGATTATAAAACGACTATGCAAAAGTATTATCTTGAGATTACAGCATTTTTTTGCGGTGCGGCGGTAATGGCATTTGAAATAATTGCATCCAGGATGCTGGGACCGTATGTTGGTACTTCTGCAATTGTTTGGACAAGTATTATTGGTGTAATTCTGCTGAGCCTTGCCACAGGTTATTACATAGGCGGACGTTTGGCTGACCGCAAACCGCGTGCAGATGTTCTCTCATTATTGATATTCCTTGCAGGTTTATTTATTTTCATTACAACACTCCTGAAAGACTCAATCATGCAATTACTTACTAACTCGATTTCTGATGTCAGGGTGATCTCAATAATTACTTCAGTTCTGTTATTTATGGTACCTTCTGTTTTGCTCGGAACAGTATCCCCTTTCGCTGTAAGGATTAGATTAAAATCGGTTGCCAAAACCGGCTCAACCGTAGGAAACCTATATGCCATTTCGACTATCGGAAGCATAGCAGGAGTATTTCTTGCCGGGTTTTACCTTATACCGACTTTCAGGATATCCGATATTTTATTTCTACTATCAATAGTTTTGATCCTGGTGTCGCTATTTTTAAACGGCCTATACCGGTATTTTAAATACATGCTTAAATCATAGAACATGAAGAAATCGTTGTTGTATTTGCTCATCTTACTAGTAATAACAGGATTTTCCGGTTGTCAAAACAGTGAGTCTGACAACCCTATAAAAATTGCTCTTTCACGTGCTGTCCCTGAAGAAAAATATCAGAATTATTTCCGTTGGCTGAAAAGTGTTGATACGAATATCATTTTCCTCGACATGTATCATTTAAGTTTTGATTCTGCACTGGCTTTATTAAATGAATGTGACGGCCTTTTGTTAACCGGCGGCGAAGATGTTTATCCGGGCAGATTTGACAGGGAAAATGATACCGGCCGGTGCACTGAAATTGATTTGAAAAGAGACACTTTAGAATTCGCATTGCTGTCCAAAGCAATTGAAAGAAAAATGCCTGTCCAGGGAGTGTGCAGGGGCCTACAACTTATAAATGTATATTTCGGAGGATCGCTGATCATTGATATACCAACAGATCTGGATACAGTGATCAAACATCAGCTCCCCGATACATATAATTGTCTTCACCATGTTGACATTAAGAAAGGGTCGTGGTTACATAAAATCTCAGGAATAAGCAAGGGTATTACAAACAGCAACCATCACCAGGGTATTGATGTGCTCGGAACTCCATTAGAAGAAAATGCCGTTACAAAGGACGGGCTGATTGAGGCGATCGGAATTAAAGACAGAAGCAATTTCTCCTATTTATTTGCTGTTCAATGGCATCCTGAGCGCTTGGAATACGGCAATCCGCTAAGCGGACCAATAGCCAGAGAATTCATCAGGGAAGTTAAATCATTCTCAAAAAAGTAAAACATGAAAAAAATTCAATTAATCAGCGGTTTAATAATCGTACTATTTATCGGTGGCTGTATTGATAACAAGCAGAAACAAGAAAAAAAAGAAAATCAAACCATGAGCATTACAAAAGAAATATTCGGAACTTATGATAACAAAGAGGTTTATCTCTATTCATTGAAGAATGGTTCAGGATTTACCGTCAGAATAACTAATTACGGTGGAATTGTTACATCTATCCTGGCGCCCGATAAAAATGAAATTTTTGATAATGTCGTTTTAGGCTACAATGGACTTGGTGGCTATTTAGAGAACGCTCCCTATTTTGGCGCCATTGTCGGAAGGTATGCAAACCGCATTGCCAAAGGTAAATTCGTTTTGGATGGAAAGGAATATACTCTTGCAGTCAATAATGGACCTAATCATTTGCATGGCGGAATTAAGGGATTCGATAAGGTAGTTTGGGATGCTGAAGAAATTAAAGGAGAAAATAACCCTGGTCTGAAACTACATTATTTATCAAAGGACGGAGAAGAAGGCTATCCTGGAAATCTGGATGTTACAGTTATTTATTCCATAAATGATGATAATGAATTGAAGATTGAATATTCAGCTAAAACAGATAAACCTACGCCTATCAACCTTAGCCATCATAGCTATTTTAATCTTGCAGGAACATCAGGAAGGGATATTCTCGAGCAAACTTTATTTATTGATGCAAACAAATATACCTTTGTGGATGATTCCCTGATTCCTACCGGTGAATTGCGAGATGTCGCCGGGCCAATGGATTTTCGGAAACCAATGGCAGTAGGAAGAAGGATTGATAATGTTCCAGGTGGTTACGACCATAACTATGTACTGAACAATAATGGGATCTTTGCCAGGGTTGCTGAGCTATCGGATTCTATTTCAGGAAGGACAATGGAAGTTTTCACCGATGAACCTGGCATGCAGTTTTACTCAGGAAACTTCCTGGATGGAAGCATTACCGGTATTGGAGGAATCGTTTACAAAAAACATTTTGGTTTGTGCCTGGAAACCCAACACTTTCCTGATTCACCCAATCATCCGGAATTTCCGAATACCATACTTAAACCAGCTAATGAATATAAGCAAAAGACGGTTTATAGGTTTGGCGTAAAGTAACCCTCACAGGTTGTTTCCAGCCTGTTAGGTCATAAATCGTTGATCCTTTCTTTTTATATCCAACTGAACCGAAAAGACATAAAAGGTTTAATATATCTCCGGAACAAACGTTTGCTCCGACATAGGAGGCCTGACATATCCTTTCTTATTTTCCCGCAAAGGCAGCTTTATAGATTCAGGCTCTACATATTCATAAGGAATCATGCTTAATAAATGGGAAATACAATTTAATCTTGCCCGCCGCTTGTCATCGGAATTCACTACAAACCACGTTGACTGCTTTGTATCAGTATAGGAGAACATCTCATCTTTGGCTTTCGAATATTCTGTCCATTTTTCATAGGATTTCAAATCAACATCGCTGAATTTCCATCGTTTGGTCGGGTCTTCAAGCCTGGCCTTAAACCTCTTTTCCTGCTCTTTATCACTGACTGAAAACCAATATTTGATCAGGATAATTCCTGAGCGTATCAGCATGGTCTCAAAATTAGGACATGAACGAAGAAACTCCCAATATTCCTCCTCAGTGCAAAATCCCATTACCTTTTCCACCACAGGCCTGTTGTACCAGCTTCTGTCAAAAAGAACCATTTCGCCAGATGCAGGAAGCTGCGATACATATCGCTGAAAATACCATTGTGTACGTTCGCGTTCGGTGGGTTTGGCCAGCGCCACGATGCGGCAAATCCTGGGATTCAGTGTTTCGGTGATTCGCTTGATTGTTCCTCCCTTACCGGCGGCATCACGGCCTTCAAATACGACAACTACTTTAAGTCCTTTTTCTTTAATCCATTCCTGCAATTTCACAAGCTCAACCTGGAGTCTGGCAAGCTCCAACTCATAATGTTCCTCCCCGAGCTTTTCTATTTTTTGTTTCTTTTTTTCGTCCACGATATCTGATTTTAGTATTAGACACTTTGATTTACTTTATCCATTATTCCAGTATTCCATTATTCCAGTATTCCATTATTCCAGTATTCCTCAGTATTTAGAGATAATTTGTCATTAGTCCTCAATGTTTACCTTTCTCACCCCATCCCCTATTTTTGCAATGAAAAATGAAGCTTCAAGCCCGGTTTTTTGTTTATAATTCTTACCTGTTTTTTCGATAAAATTTTCAACCTGTTCATTTCGTACAATACTTACGGTACAACCGCCGAAACCTGCCCCTGTCATCCTTGAACCTGCCACTCCTTCTATTTTTGAAGCCTCTTCTACCAGGGTGTCTAATTCAAAACAAGATACTTCATAGTCCTCCTTTAATGAGCGGTGCGAATCATACATCAATTCTCCGAAATATTGAACATCATTATGTTTTAGAACTTTTACCGCCTCGATCACTCTTTGATTTTCGGAGATAACATGCAGCGCTCTTTTTCTCACAATATCATCTTTAATTCTTCCTGCAACAGTGTTGAATTCTGATAAATCTAGCTCACTCAAATTTTTGATTGGCTTAAAGGATTGCAGATCATTTACAGCCAGTTCACACTCTGCCCTGCGCTCGTTGTATTTTGAATCGGCCAGGCGGCGTTGTTTGTTGGTGTTTGTAATAACCAGGCAATAATCTCCCAATATTACAGGAACCAGTTCATAATTCAGATTATCACAATTAAGAAAAATCGCATGATCTTTTTTCCCAAATCCAACCGCAAACATATCCATGATACCGCATTTCATTCCAACAAAATCATTCTCCGCCCGCTGACTAAGCTTAACCAAATCGAGCATACCAAGTCCATAGCCGCCCAGTTCGTTTAAAGCAAAAGCAGTCACCATTTCAATGGATGCAGAGGATGATAATCCGGCACTATTTGGGATGTCGCCTGCAAATAATAAATCATAACCAGGAATCCTGAATCCTGATTTCTGAAATTCACTGATAACTCCCAGAGGGTAATTTACCCAGGAATTGCCTATCGGAATAACCGGTTTGGCACAATCAACCTCTTCGCCCCCGGTCAAATTCTTTGACCGGAATCTTATTTTAGAATAATTAGCCGTCCTTATAAGTAAAAAGGTTCCATAGTGAAGACTGCATGGCAGAACGAAGCCGCCGTTATAATCCGTATGTTCTCCGATGAGGTTTACCCGGCCCGGAGCAAAAAAAACCGAAATGTCTTCCTTTGATCCGTCATAATGTTTAATAAAATCATCCTTCAAACTGTTCAGGTTCCAGGAATTGTTGTTCATAAAATTTTTGAATATTTATAAATTAAAAAAATGTTACTTCCGTAGATAAAATTCAACTATTATCCCATTGTACCTTTTATAGCACCGCCATCCACACTTATTGTCTGGCCTGTAACGTATCCTGACAAAGATGACAGCAACCATGCTGCAAGTGTTCCAAAATCATTTGGGTCTCCAATCGCACCGACAGGAATTTCGGACTTATATTCGGATTCAGCCTGCTCAATCGAAATATTGTCAGCGCTGCTTCTCTTTACATACAGTCTGTGTGCCGCAGGTGTATTATGAAATCCCGGCGCCAAAATATTTAGTGTAATGCCTTTTTTAGCTACCTCCTGCGAAAGAGTCTTCACGAAACCGACTACGGCAAGCCGGATTGAATTACTGAGAACAAGATTTGCCACAGGCTGCTTCACAGAAGAACTTTCAATATATACAATTCGTCCGTATTTCTGAGAAAGAAATTTTGGTATAACAGCTTTTGTCAGTTCAACCTTCCATCGCAGAAGAGAATTATATGCTGTATCCCAGTCACTCAGTTCGGTTTCAAGAAATGATTTGGCAGGCGGACCGCTGGCATTAATGAGAATTCCATGTAAATACCTGTTTCCAACTTGTTGTATGATTTTTTGTGTTGTTTCCGTCAGGAAAACATCCCCTGCTAATGGTTCGACCTGATCCGGAAATTCCTTTGCAAGCGCCTCTAATTTTTCGCTATTCCGGGCAACTGCGATAACATCGGCATATTCATACAAAAGCGATTTTGTAACTCCATTGCCTAATCCGCTT
The DNA here is from genome assembly GCA_020052415.1 of Bacteroidales bacterium. Taxonomy (GTDB): domain Bacteria; phylum Bacteroidota; class Bacteroidia; order Bacteroidales; family JAADJA01; genus JAADJA01. The sequence continues at coordinate 122,933 of JAGVPB010000048.1, forward strand.
GTTGCCCCGGTTACAATAAATAACTTATCTTTTAATCCCAGATTCATAAAGTGAAGGCTCTTTTATTAATCCCTAGTTATTTCTTAATCTATAACCCTCTTTGCCATTCTTCCCTGAAGTTTGTTACTTCGGGATTTTGTATTGCCGTTTCTATTTGGCTTAGAATCCTTTCCCGATCTCTTGAGAGATTCCCTTTTAATATAAGATAATTTGATGCATGATCGCTTCTGAAAACTGCATTTTCAAGCCTTAGTTCCGATATAAATAAATAAATCTCCTTCAGTAAACCGGATCTGTCCAAAGCTTCAAAGGTCCCTTTAAATCTCGTTTTGTAATGATCCATGCCGAAGGGAAAACTTAAAACCAAAGTTGACAAAAACTCCGGTTGAATTGCATTTATTATTTTTGCAGAATTCAAAGCATGTTGTACGGAATATTTTTTACCTCCCAATCCGTTCAGGATCATTACTGAAATTTTTATCCCCGCTTCCTTCGCCTTTGAGAGATTATTAATCGTTGATTCAAATGTCTCTCCTTTATTGATCAGTTTTAAAATCTCATCGTCACCTGTTTCAATTCCAACATAAATCAAAGTAAGGCCGGCGTTTTTCAATTCAGTCAATTCCTTTACACTTTTGTTTTCCAAATCCTTCGGTAAAGAATAAGCTGAAATCCTTGATAACTTTGAGAATCGGTCATTCAAAGGAAATAAGACTGCCATTAGCCGTCCGGAGGAAAGAACCATAGCATTTCCATCAGCTAAAAAAACTTTTCGGAGATCGGGATTCCATTGCCGGGCAGCATTAATGTCTTTGAGCACATCTTCCTCGGATCTTACCCTGAATTTTTTTGACGTGTACATTTCACAAAATGCACACTTATTCCAGGAACATCCAATAGTAACCTGTAATATCAGTGAAAATGCCTCACTGGGAGGCCTGAATAAGGGTTCATCATATTTTATGGGATGAAATAACAAAATAAAACAGGTTAACGTACCAAAATAAAAATTTATATTTTAGCAAAATAATCAGCAAAAATATGAAAATTAATACGCATCTCAAGTCCGTTCTGTTATTCATCCCTATCTTTGGAAATAGTTTAATTTGTTACAATCAGGAGAATTACCTGCCTGAAAATAACACAGTTTCTTTTAACGGAACTTTTGTTAATAAAAATGTGGATGATGAATTTAAAGCCGCCTCTGATAACGGTCTGTTTAAAGCAATGTATGATATCGGAGCGGTTACGGATGAACAGCGTGAACTCCTCAATTTAAAATTATTCAGGGACGATCGGTTGTTATATTTTATGGAAAGTGTACCAGGTTCAGATTTGTATATTTCAAATTCAGGTTATATGGCAGTGCTTGATATGCATTTACATTTTATTCAGCAGGTTTCAATACGGTTTTATAATGATACCGGAAAATTTGTTTATTCGGATACATTTGAATATGCTTCCTTATTCGGATTTTCGCCCATGGGCGAAAAATTTGTTGTTGGGACAGATAAAGAACTAATGATCATCAATCTTCGAACCGGCAAGTCAAATTCAGTCGAATGTTGCAGCAAATTCGCTTTTTCAGAAGATGAACAAATCCTGGCAACTGCAAAAGAAAGTCGGTTAACCATATATGAACAATTTCAGCCGGTTTATAAAATAAACACAGGATTATTTTATCCAAGAGGGATCGCAGTATCTTCGGATAAAAAGAAAGTATATATAATTGACAAAAAGAATTTGAAAGCCTTCTCACTTTCGGATTATAATGAACTTTTCGTAAAGAAGTTGCCTGAAAACTATTCCTACCGGAATCTCATGCCTGTTCCAAATGCTATTCTGGCCGGTGTTCACTATCGATACCAGGGAATTTCAAGTGGCATCCTGATGGTTTATAATTCCCAGGGAGATATTCTAAATGAAAAGGAATTAGCCACAAAAAACTATGACGAATTTCCTGAAACGAAAAGTCCGCAAAAATCTTCATCAAAATATGATCAAATTCCATGGCCTTTTATTCCATTCGATGATGTGCATAAAGTATGGAATCATTACGAGCAACACATGGGTGACGGTACTGGTTACTGGGCTTATCTGCATCAGGGGCTCGATCTTGAAGTACCGATAGGGGAACCGGTTTATGCGGTTGAAGAAGGATATGTAAAGCTTGTGTTGACAATTGGCGGGGCTTCTTATTGGAGACTGGCCATAAGTCCGGATCAGGTTTCAGGTTATTCAGACGGCTGGCTCTATGCACACCTGATTGAAAGCAGCATACAGGTTGATGTCGGTGATTACGTCGGGCTGCATGATTACCTGGGTGATATTATTTACTGGTCAGCTGACTGGGGTCATATTCATTTTGTTAATATTCACGACCAGGGAACGATCTGGTATTACGATGATGATGAATGGGGAATCAATTTCAATCCCCTCCTTGCCCTGTATCCAATTACCGATGCTGTTGCTCCTGTAATTGAGAATTTTTCTACCGGTTCGAAATTTGGTTTCTGTGCCAACGAAACAAGTAATTATCTTGATCCCGACAGTCTTTACGGAGATGTGGACATTATTCTTAAGATCAGCGATTACCATGGGGATTCAGAATGGGAACAACCTGCATTCAAAACCTATTATTGGTTGAAAAGCTTACCAGATAACTCGCTTGTTTTTCCTAAAACGCTTGGACAGATTCTGAACCATACCTATGAATTTTATAACGCTGGTGGTTATGAGGGTTATGCACCATTGATTTATAAAAAAGACAACCTTCACCCTTCGCCCCACTGGATGAATGAGTCAAGGGATTATTTTCAGATTTTGACCAACAATAATGGAGATTCTATTGCTGAACTTTCTGAAACCAACCTTGCTTTTCCAACCACAGATTATCCTGATGGTAATTATCGAATTTTCGTTGAAGCATGGGATGAATTTGGCAATATGGATTATGACAGTATGGATGTTAATTTTGATAATTTCAATACCGGATTCAGTGACATTTCTTTTGTGAATAATAACATAAATTGTTTCCCTAATCCTGCTGCAGATTATACAACTTTTGAGTTTGATCCGGAGGATGAATTTTCTTCACCTGTAACGATATCAATTTACAATAATTCAATGATGTTAATACAGAAATACCTTTATAATTCTGGTGACAGAAATAGCAGTCAGTTAAAAATAAACTTAGAGGGATTTACAGGTGGATTATATTTTTATAAAATTGTAAAAGGAGACAATGAATTTACAGGTAAGCTGATCATTCGATAGCCGGTTAGTTTTATTTCTGTTCAAAAGGATGCTTCAAGAGAAAATCTGGCTGGTAAAATTCTGAGCTGTTTGGTTCCTGGATCCAGCCTTTTGAAAAACCCAGACGCTCCATCTCACGAATCACAGTTTTGTATTCATTTGCCGAAATAGTCCTTTTCAGGTTGGGATGTTCCGTGACAAAATCATTCGGATAGTATTGCGACATAAGCGAAAGGTGTACATTAACAGAAATTTCCTGTGCAATATACTGCAGTACTGAAATGCTGTTTTCAACATATCCCGGAAGTACAAGGTGCCGAATAATCAAACCGGATTCTGCATAGTTATTAGCATTTGTCAGTATTGTCGAACCCTTTTGTCTGTACATTTCCCCTATGGCTTTTGACGCGTACTTTGAATAAAACGGTGCATCCGAAAGGGATACTGCAAGGGAATCGTCCATATATTTGAAATCAGGGAGATAAACATCCACCAGGCCATTAAGCAATTGTATTGATGATACTTTATCATAACCACCGGTATTAAAAACGATGATCGGATTTCTTCCGATTTTTTTAAGGGCTTTAATTATTACAATGACCTGGGGAATATTATGCGAAGGAGAAACAAAACCAACGGCCTCCACGCCTGTATCGAGTATGGCAACTATTTGTTCAAGTATTTCACGAAGCTCATGCCTGTGGTTTAAAACTTCGCCTGAATTTCGGCTGATCTGATAATTCTGGCAATAGACACACTGAATGTTACACCGGCTGAAAAATATATTGCATATTCCATTATCGCCGGAAATTACCGGTTCCTCTCCTTTATGAATACATATTGAAGAAATATTGAAAAATGAATCAGTTCGGCAATATCCCGTATTTTCTGAAAACCTGTCGGAGTTACAATTCCGTGGACAAAAACTACAATTCTTAAGATTACCCAGGTATTGGCTTATTTCTTCAAAATTAATATTTGCAAATGTGTCCAAATCAAATACCTTTCCAAATGAAAATTCAAATGTATTAATTTATCAACAAAAATTATTTAATAAGTTTAATTTGAATTTCAATTAAATATCAAATATCTTTGCCAGCGTCTTTGTCAGGAAAATAGATTCCTCAACTTCTCAGCTAAAATAGTTTAGCAATCCCGGAAGAAAAATATTTTTCTTTTGGTTTAGCTCGTTTAACTAAAATTTGACAGATACATTAAAAATAACCTGTCAGCTATCTTTTTTCATACAGAGTATTTACACTCGAATCCTGATTCCGGCAAATTTCAGGTATTAATTTTTATCTTGTCTTGAATTTCAATTTTAATTATTATTTATTCGTTTATCTCTATAGTTTCAGTCAAACGGATTGAATTAATAGTTTAATAATTAGTTAAATATTATTTAAGTAGTTTATATTATGTTCAACACATTACAAAATCCGGGACTTTATAGTTTTCCTTATGATTATTCCCAATTTTCATTAAGCCCATATTCATTCAAAAAATTGGTTAGTATAACTCCTGACTGGAAGAATAAAAACATACTCATTGTGGAGGACGACGAAACAAATGCCTATTTGCTTAAGGCTTATTTAACAAAAACAAAAGCCACAATTATTGAAGTCAGGAATGGAAAGCAGGCAGTCGAACTTTGTGCATCAAACCTCACTATAGACCTTGTATTAATGGACATCCGTCTTCCGGAAATGAATGGATATAATGCTACAAAATTAATTAAATCAGCGAATCATAAATTACCCGTGATTGCTCAAACTGCTTATGCTCTTGACGCTGATGTACATAACGCATTTGAAGCAGGTTGCGACGATTTCCTTGCAAAGCCAATTTCACAACAGGAACTTTTTTCTGTTTTATCAAAGTTTCTTCGCTAAAATTTATTTAAAAGCCTGAATTATTTAATTCCATGTTCAGGTATTAGTATTACAACATTCCCTATTAACAAATCGTTTTAAAAATAAGGCGGGTTATTATTGACTTTTCAGGTGAAATTTCTTACATTTGTCCGAAACTTATTTTTTGATGAATAAAGATGAATTTATGAAAAATCTATCAGAAAGCACGAAAAGTCCGGATCAGCCATTCAATTATTCGTTGTTGCGTTACAGTTCCTATTCATTCAACAAGGTAGTGAATAAGATTCCCAACTGGAGAGACAAGAATATTCTGATTGTTGATTCCGATGAAACTGATGCCTGCATGTTAAAAAATTATTTAACAAAAACCAGGGCAACCCTTATTAATGTCCCAAATGGCAAAAAAGCCATCGAATTATGTTCGACCAATCTCCCAATTGACCTCGTTATCCTGGATATCAGAATTCCAGAGATGAAAGGACACAGAGCAGCCCGTTCAATTAAAGCAACAAAACGAACTCTTCCGTTGATAGCTCAGGCATGCTTTGCTAAGAAAGAAGAAATTAAAAAGGCATTTGATGCCGGTTGCGATGAATTTCTTGAAAAACCAATTTCGCAGGAATTATTATTCAAAGTTTTATCCAAATTTTTACACTAAGTAATTGATTATTATTATCTTTTTACTTTACTCATTGCCTTTCGTCTCTAATGTTAAAAATTATATTTTGACATATCCTCAGGGGAATCTAATTTTGCATCCACATTAAAAATCGGCATGCAGGAAACCATTTTAATCCTTGATTTTGGTTCTCAATATACTCAGCTTATTGCCAGGCGTGTAAGAGAACTTAATGTCTATTGTGAAATCCACCCTTATCACACTTTTCCTCAATCCGATAACAGCATTAAAGGTGTAATTCTTTCCGGAAGCCCTTTCTCAGTAAGGGATGTCAATGCACCCGAGGTAAATGAATCTCTTTTGAAAAGTCAGCTTCCTGTATTGGGTGTTTGTTATGGAGCGCAGTTTATTGCGAATGCAAACGGTGGTCATGTACAAGCCTCCGGGATCAGGGAATACGGTAGGGCAAATTTATCTATTATCCAGCCAGAAAACCCTTTAATGAAAGGGCTTACATCCGGAAGCCAGGTTTGGATGTCGCATGGAGATACAATACTAGAAATACCTGAAAACTTTAATGTGATTGCCAGTACGGCTGATGTACGTATTGCAGGTTATGCAATGGCAGAAAAACCCATTTACGGAATTCAGTTCCATCCCGAAGTTTACCATACCACAGAAGGAATAATTCTCCTGAAAAATTTTGTTGTAAATATATGCAGTTGCTCCCAATCCTGGACTCCCGAATCTTTCATTGAAACTACTATTGCCAATCTCAGAAGTAAATTAGGAAATGACAAAGTAGTACTCGGCCTTTCCGGTGGAGTGGATTCATCAGTCACAGCTGTGATTCTTGATAAAGCTATCGGTAAAAACCTTTACTGCATTTTTGTGGATAACGGACTTTTAAGAAAAAATGAGTTCACAACAGTTTTGGATTCTTACCTTCACATGGGTTTGAACGTAAAGGGAGTTGATGCAAAGGAGCGTTTTTACAAAGCCCTGAAAGGAATAAGTGAGCCTGAAAAAAAGCGTAAGGCTATAGGAAATACTTTCATCGAAGTGTTTGATGAAGAAGCGCATAGAATTCATGATGTAAAATGGCTTGCCCAGGGAACGATCTATCCTGATGTGATTGAATCGAAATCGGTAAAGGGTCCCTCATCTACAATAAAATCCCACCATAATGTGGGAGGATTGCCTGATTTTATGAAACTTAGTATTATTGAACCTCTGAATACATTGTTCAAAGATGAAGTAAGAAAAATCGGTAAGAAACTGAACATGGATACCAACCTTCTGAACCGGCATCCATTTCCGGGACCCGGACTTGGCATACGAATTCTTGGGGAAATCACAGAAGAACGGGTAAAGGTTTTACAGGATGCAGATCATATTTTCATTGAAGGGCTTAAAAATTCCGGATTATATGATAAAGTTTGGCAGGCCGGAGTAATATTACTGCCTGTGCAATCGGTTGGGGTGATGGGCGATGAGAGAACATACGAGGAAGTTGTTGCTCTTCGGGCAGTGGGGTCAACAGACGGCATGACGGCCGACTGGTCGCATTTACCATTTGATTTTTTATCAAAAATTTCAAATGAAATCATCAATAAAGTGAAAGGTGTGAACAGGGTTGTTTATGACATCAGTTCCAAGCCACCTGCCACAATAGAATGGGAATAGAAAAGTTATTGATGTGAACCGCTTTTAATATTTTATTTAGCAAATTGCAGAATTCGTGAAAAAAACTCTAATCATTCTCTTAATTTCATTCCTGCTTAATGGATGGATAGTCGCACAGCAGGGAAGCCAGATAAAACGCTCGGAAGTCATAGAGAATATTAATGGTACAAAATGCTATCTGCACTTTATAAAGCCGGGCGAAACTCTCTATGAAATTGCAAAGGCTTATAATGTTGATCCGGAAGAAATATTCGTCAATAATCCGGAGTCGAAAAAAGAAATCAAAGCAGGTAAAATTCTAAAAATCCCTTACAAGGAATTAAAGAAAATCAACGACACGGAAAACGTTACAAATACTGATTTTGCACTATATACTGTAAAAAGCAAGGAGACATTGTATGGTATCTCAAAAAAATTCGGGATCGAAATTCAACAGATTAGAAGCCTGAACCCGGGATTAAGTGAATCATTAATTGAGGGTCAGATAATAAAATTACCATCAACTGAGAAAAGCGTAATTGGAACAGAACCCTCAACTGAAGATAAATCGTTAACGCACACCGTGCTTGCCGGTGAAACCCTTTATAGTATTGCGAAAAAATATAATGTCAAAATTAAAGAAATTGAAAAAATCAATCCTGAAAATGGAGGGCAGATCAGGGTTGGGCAGAAGTTGAATATTCCTGCAACAAGCGATAATGAAATAAAGCAGAATAATACCGTTGGCACTAGTGCCAAACAGCTGAAAAAACATACGGTGGTTGCAGGAGAAACCATATTTAGCATTGCCAAAGCCAATTCGGTAGAAACTGACAGCATCTTGAAATATAATCCTGGATTGACCCAGAACATTTCTGTAGGCCAGGTAATACTTATACCCGTTTCCGGGGAGGTCAGTTTTATCTGGCACAAAGCCGAAAAAAATGACAAGCTTCAAAATATTGCTGACAAATACAATGTGGCCTATGATGAAATTATAGCCATGAACCAGGGGATCCAGAAGAAAATAGAAAAAGGCCAATTGATTAAAATACCAGTTAATAAAAACACTACCGTTATCGAAAAGGAAGATTTAGATGAATCAATGGGTAATGAGACCGGAGACAGGAAATGCAATAATATTGAAAAGAATAAACTTTTGGAATATAAGGTTGCTCTTATGCTGCCCTTGTACCTTGAGCAAGCGGATAGCCTTGTTATAGACAGTCTTACCGATGTTTCGGAAATGGCGAAACTTCCCTCCCTAAAATTTATACAGTTTTACGAGGGATTTAAGATGGCTTTAGATTCGATGAATAAAGAAGGAATGAATTTGACTCTCCATGTTTATGATCTGGATAATTCATCAGCAAAGATCAATGCCGTTTTGAATAGTCCGGGCCTTGAAAAGATGGATTTGATCATTGGCCCCTTTTACAGTGAGAGCTTCAGCAAAATAGCCGAATATGCCAAAACAAACAGGATCAGGATTGTTAATCCTCTTTCGGTAAGAGAAGAAATACTCATTGGAAATCCGTTTGTTTTTAAAATAAAACCATCGGTATCCTCACAGTCCGACAGGATTTCTTCATTTATCATGCAGCATTATTCCCGGTACAATATTATTATTATCAGACAAAACAGGTACAAATACCAGGAGGAGGTTTCATTTATTAAGAATTTTCTGAATGGTCATCGCCCTACCGGCATTTACTATAAGAATAAATCAATAATAGAAAATTTAAAGTTAAGGGAATTGGATAAAGTATTTTCGGAAAATAACCTTTTTTCGATTGAACGGTTGTCATCGAAAATCAATGACAGCACTTACTTCAGTAATATGGTCAGGGAAGTAGTTTTTGCTGATGACAGTAATTTCCGGCTCAAACCTAACTTTTCAGCTATACGTCACAACCTGGTAATAGCATTCAGCGATGATAAAGTATTTTCACAGGAACTGATGTCACAGTTGAATAAAATTGCAGAAAATTATGAGATTTCATTATTAGGCTGTCATGAATGGGAAAAATTTGAGGACCTGGAACCTGAATATCTTGAAAATCTGAATGTGCATTGGCTTACCTCAACACTTGTGAGTTATGATGATCCTCTGACGAGAAAATGGATAACAGATTTCAGGAATATTTATAAAACAGAACCAGCTATTGATAAATATGCCTTTGACGGATTCGATATCGGATGGTATTTTCTGAATGCACTCTGCCGGTTTGGAAATGAATTCGATGATTGCCTCAAAGATTATCATATCAGGATGTTACAAACCACATTTGATTTTGAACAACTGAAAGGCAATGGTTTTGAAAATACCTACTGGAATGTTGGGATGCATTATGATTACAGGTTTATCAGGGCAGGAAAATGATCCTGGTATTTAAAATGGCAGGTTTTAGTTTTGGGATTACAATTTTTATAATAACTTTGCCTAAATTTCTTTGAAATAATATGCTTAGCAGAAGGCACCTGAGAATTAAAGTTTTACAGGCATTATATGCATTCACCCAGTCGAAAAACAACCGGCTCGACCTTGGAGAAAAAGAATTGCTGAGAAGCCTGGATAAACTTTATGAACTGTTTATTTACCAATTATCGCTGATCATCGAGATCATCAATTTTGCCCATAAGCGTCTCGAAGAAAACAAACTTAAATTCTTTCCATCAGACGATGATCTTAATCCGAGTACCCGCTTTATTGAAAATAAATTTTACATTGCATTAAGCAACAACCATGACTTCCTGAAATATTGCGAAAGGTATGCCATCAATTGGGCAGATGAACAGGAAATGATCCGGAAATTTGTGATTCTTATCAGGGAAAGCAAGGAATATAAGGAATACATGAATGCCGAAGTATGCTCGTTTAAAACGGATAGGGAGATATTTGTTACAATTTTCAAGAAGATCATTTCACATTCCGAAATTTTACAGTTTTATTACGAAGAAAAAAACATCTATTGGTATGACGATTTTTTTGTATCGAGCCTGATGGCTATTAAAGTAATAAAATCGTGGGAACCGCATTGGGACGAAAATCACAAGCTGCCTCATATATTCGAAGGCGATAACTTGTCGAATGGTAATGAAGATAAGGAATTTATAATTAATCTTTTTAGAAAAAGCATTTTAAGAAGCGATGAATACGAAAAGCTGATTGACAATAAAGTTAAAAACTGGGAAATGGACCGTATTGCCGTCATTGACGTAATTTTAATTAAAATGGCCCTTGTCGAATTGATGGAATCACCTTCAATCCCAATCAAAGTCACACTCAATGAGTATATTGAACTTGCCAAGATGTACAGCACGCCAAAAAGCAAGCTCTTTGTAAATGGTATTCTTGATAAACTTATTGTTGATCTCAGGGAACAGAACCTCATTCAGAAAACAGGGAGAGGATTGATGGAGGAGTAGTGGGTTCAAGGTTCAAGGTTTAAGGTTTAAGGTTTCGGGTTTCGGGTTTCAGGTTTCGGGTTTCAGGTTTCGGGTTTCAGGTTTCGGGTTTCAGGTTTCAGGTTTCGGGTTTCAGGTTTCGGGTTTCAGGTTTCAGGTTTGATGTTTCATCTCGCCGTAGGCGTGACAGGTTTCAGGTTTGTGATACAAAGTTTTTCAAATATTTATTGATTTGCATTTCAGGATTTGCGAAATTTGCTTCTTATTTCAAAATTCGGACATGAAATTTTTTGCATTATTTATAAATACTAATCTTTTTCTTTTATTCTTTTTGATCCTGATGATCCCGGGTTGTATTAATTCAGGCAAGGAGTCAGGTGATCAATCAAGTGATACAGTATCAAAAACTATTTCCAACAAGAAAGAATCTCCCAGACTCGTTTATGACAACCAGGGAAATATTACCGAGCGTCATTCGGTTTCATACCGTCAAAAAGATAATTCTGTCAGATCGCGCGACAGTTATTATTACAAATATGATGAACATAAAAATGTGATCGAAGAAACTAAGAAATCTCACGATCCTAATGGTAACCTGGTTTTCAAAAATGTTAATTTTTACTATTTCAATGACCTGAACCAGAAAGTTGAGCAAAAATTCTTCAGCTATGACGCAAATGACGTTTTAAACCAGCAGTCACGCAATACTTATTCCTATGATAAAGATGGTAACGTTTTGCAGGAGAAAAGCTGGTACGAGAACGGTTCACTAAAATCCATCATCAATTCGAGCCGAAACTCAGAAGGTTACCTGACAGCAGAAGAATATATCAATTTCGATATTGACGGTACAAAAAAGTATCATAAAAAATTTCATTACTCAAAATATGGCCTCGAAAAAACCGAGGACCTAATGCAGAAATAACATCATGTACCAGCCACAATCGGTTTATACTAAAGTAGCATGGGCAGCTATTCTGAGGGAACTTACAGGCGAAAAATCCAATAATGATTTTCCGAAGGATTTTCCAAATGAAACGTTAAGCGACAAACGCGGTTGTTTTGTTTCGCTTCATAAAACAGACGGCTCACTCAGGGGTTGTATCGGTACTATTGAACCTACTGAATCCGACCTAAAACAGGAGATTATTCGAAATGCCATTTCCGCTTGCTTTCACGATACACGGTTCGATCCGGTAGTACCTGGCGAGATAGACGATATCGAAATTTCAGTGGACGTTCTTACAGAGCCGGAAGAAATTTTCTCCTTTGATGATCTCGATCCTCTGATCTATGGTGTTATTGTTTGCGATAAATCAGGGAGACGGGCCGTTTTACTTCCCTCAATCCCATCCATAGATACCGTTGAAAGACAAATTGAAATCGTCAAACGAAAAGCCGGACTGGGCCATATCAATGACAATAAGTTAAAGTTTTACAGGTTTACATCGAACAGGTATCATTAGGTTTCAGGTTCAAGGTTTCAAGTTTCAGGTTTCATCTCGCCGTCGGCGAGACAGGTTTCAGGTTTCATCTTTCATCTCGCAGTAGGCGTGACAGGTTTCAGGTTTTACTATCCCTTATAAATCCAAAAACCGCTGAAACAGCACCTGAAGATAAGCTTTACCTTCCATAATTACGGAGTCTTTCTTTTCCGCTACAATACTGATTTCAGCAAAATTTTCAATTCTCCGGTGATAGACAAAATATCCGTCAGGACACACCCAGCCTACTCCTTCAGTTGCTTCAAAATATGCAAACTCCGGTGTGTATGGATTGAAAAGGTTGCGACTCCAGAAAAAATCATCATCAGGTAATCCAAGCTGATGGAGCAAGGTTCCTGGAATGTCGTTCTGGGAACTGATCCTGCTCATTTGTATTCCCCTGTACTCATCCTTTACAACCCCACCGCAGAATAATAACGGTATCCTGCGATAATCCTTTGACAATATTGGCCGGTTGAATTGAGAATTATGGCTGTGGTCAGCCACGATCACAAACAATGTATTGTCGTACCATCCTTCAAGCCTGGCCTTTCTGAAAAATTCGCCGAGACATTGATCGGTATAATAAACAGAATTTAAAAAATCATTTTCCGATTCAGCAAATAGGATTATAGTATCCTTTGGCTGGTCGTAAGGCGAGTGGGAACTGATGGTAAACAATTCAGCGAGAAACGGCTGCTTTTCTGTTTTCAAACCCGATAATAATTCATCAAACATGTGTTCATCAAATATTCCGAGTTTACCCCGCGGGAGGTCAGGATTAAAATCGGTTTCTTCCAATACACGGTCAAATCCGTTAACCATCAGGTATGATTTGATACCTCCGTATATGAGTTGCCCGCCAAAATAAAAAGATGAAGAATATCCTTCTGCGTTTAATATTTTGGCCAGTCCCGGCAATTTGGGTATTTTGTCAAGATGATGTGTCAATGAGGTTATAGGTGTAGCCGGGAAACCGCTATTTACAGACTCAATTCCCTGCTCCGATCGGTTGCCTGTAGCATACAATTGCGTAAACAAAATACCATTCTTTTCAAGCTTTTTAAATTCAGGAGTTATACCTGCGGCGCCGCTTAACGATTCGATTACATCTCCTGTCCAGCTTTCCATAATGAGAATAACTATGTTTGGGCGATTGTTTTTTAAAATTGAGATGGTTGTATCCGTCCTGGTTTCATGCAGCCTCACTACTATTTCCTCAGCTTTTTTCTGATCCATGAATTTAAATGGATTTTCGTTTTTGTAAGCAAAGTTTTCATTGGCACTTATTAGAAATGCATATCCTGAATTTACTGCAGCAAGGTTTAAAATATTATGTTTAGAATAATAAGACTGGCTTTGGTTTATCGGTATTTCAGCCCATCCACCACGAATCCCCAGAAATAAAAATCCTGGGGTCAGAATTAACAGGATGGACGGTACTATTTTAAATCCGGTCATAATATTTTTCAGCCGGAAATACCGGTAATAAATAAAATACCATAACAGAACCTGAATAATTAGTAAAACCACGAGGATAAAAAAAATAACGCCGGAAGTGGAATGGTAGATCTCAGCAGGATGGTTCAAATGAAATAACGCCTTATAAGGAAGCTTGGTTTTCCATTCCTCATAAATTCCAAGCTCAGCGGTCGTGATAAGGAACGAGGCAATTAAAGCCAGCAGAGTGTATATTCGATCAATTAAAAGTAACCAGTTTGAACGAAAAACAGCATAAAGTACCAGTATCACAAAAGTAAAGACCAACAGGTAACAGGCAGTTGCGATATCCAGGGAAAGGGCGAACCAAAAGCCTTGGAGAGTTTCATAAACGGTGATATGCTCTGCCTTTAGAGTATTGATCTCCCATAAAAGAAAAAGCAACCTGGAGAAACCAAAGATCAGCATCCAGAAAAACAGGCGCTTTATCAGGTTATACAAGACTTCTTTCATTTTGCCAAATTAATTTGCTCTAATAACATCCGGCTCCTATTGATTGTTCCCTTTTCGCCGGAAGCAATTTCACCATTATGGCCGAAAAAGCTTATCCTAAGAAGCAAGGATTTTCTTTGTTAATTTGATTTCATCAGGATTCCCAAGTACAAATAACTTTGCACCCGGGATAACCAGTGTTTCCGGTTTTGGATTGAGAATGTAGTGCCCATCGGGGGTTTTATAACCAATTATATTTACACCGGTCATCTTTCTGATCCTTAGTTCATCTATTGTCTTTCTGTTGGCTCCTGCCGGCAATTCAGGGCAAATAATTTCTTCAAGTCTTGTAGGATCCTGTCCATGAACCGAAACGTGATCAAGAAATTCAATAATATCAGGACTTGTAACGAGGTTGGCCATGTGGGCTCCTCCAACTCTTTCGGGCATTACAACATTGTTAACACCGGCCATTCTTAATTTTCGTTCCGAACTTTCATCAGACGCCCTGCTTATTATAACAAGTTCCGGATTAAGTGACCTTGCAGTTAATACAACATACAAATTGTCCGCATCTATCGGTAAAGTTGTGATCACCGCTTTGGCTGTTTTAACATGGGCTTTCAGCAATATCTCATCCTGAGTTGCATCACCTTCGACGAAACTTGCTTCTTTGTCCAGTTGATTCATGATCACATCATGTTTTTCCTCGATGATGATATAGCGGTGATGATGGGCATTCAGCTCTCTTGTTACCTGCTGACCATTCCTGCCATAACCGCAAATAATTACATGATTCTGCATTTTTTTTGAATTTTTTATTCGGTTCCCCTTTATTAAAAATCTCAGTTGCCCTTCAAAAAAATGAGTCGAAATTGCTGTAAGGGCATAGGCATAAGTGGTAAAACTTGTGAGGATAAGAACCATTGTGAATACTTTTCCCGCTGAACTAAGTTCATGAATTTCACCAAAGCCAACTGTTGAAATTGTTATGACTGTCATATACAGGGCGTTCAGGAAATTATCCCTTTCGATTATCATGAATCCTGCCACTCCTACCATCATAATTGTAAAAAACATAATTAAACCGATCTGTATTTTTGTCCGGTTTGATAATCTCTCCATTCAAAGATGTTTTACTCCACAAACATATATATAAAATTCAACGGGGCGGCTTTGCCCATTTCTTATTTTTCAACCTGTTTCAGCAATTCATTTCCAATAGCGCAACTCAAACATTTTTTCCGGGAACAATATTCACTTTTCAGATGGAGCAAAGCCTGTGTATTGAAGGCAGTCCGGCAACTCATTCCAAGTGATTCCCATTTCCTGATTACAGAATTGGATTCTCCGGGGATTTGCTCGAGAAACCTCAGAGAACGATCGGCAAGCAACTGGTCTTTGCGGGTTTGAGCATAAACAAACATAAATGGAATGACGGTATTGATTATTACCAGGTAAACGGAATCCTTCCCGAGTTTCTTAGGCCTTAATGCGGATTTTTTTCCGAATGAAAAATGGTTTTTCCAATACTCTGAAACCGAAACATCAAAGAGTCCGATAAGTTCCTTGATTGAAACTGCCTCCAGTACTTTTGAGAACAGGTGCGAAGATTTATGGACAAGGTTAGCAAACTGGGCTATGCGGATCGTCGGGAAATTGGATGGGCGCAAGCGCATGAACCTCCACAAGTGCGGATCCATAGTGGTCAGCCGGTACTTATGCTTAAAAAAGCTATATTCATTATAAAGTTTTTGCTCATATTCATCCTTCGTCGTTGACGAAAGTAATCCAGCCTGACCGAAAAACAAGGCTTCCAACTGGAATAAACTGTTTTTATGATTGGCGAGGTAATTTAGCGATAACGATTTTGCAAGCAAATCGAATGGCAGTGTATTGACTTTAAAGCCAAAATTCCGGGCAAGGAATTCGTAAAAGGTCCGTTCCCAATTGTTTTTATTGAACCTGAGCTGTGATTGAATTTCAATTGCTTTGGTTTCGAGCCTTTCGACCAGTAATCTGTCGAGCCAGTTGTTGATCACAAATCTGTCAATATTATTAAACAGCTTTTCACAGGCGATCCAGTGTCGGCTGTTCATAATATCCTGGTAACATTCGTAAAGCGAATGGTTATAGTTTTTGTTGATTTCAAGCGTCGCCACAGGCTGTTTGCTTTTTGTTTCAATCAGGCGGTCATCCTGGTGTACAATATGTAAAATAATATTATCATAAGCCTTATCGAGGTGATGTTTATGTGAATACCAGTCGGAAGATTTAACATGGATTTCAACATTCCCTGCCCAGAGGGTATCATCAATCTTTATTTTCGCATTAAAAAAATCAGGTCCTGAATTGGTATTGTGCATACCCGGATCAAGAACAGTAACAGCCTCCCCCGAAACAAGAAATAAATTCGGGTAAAGGAGCTTATACTTCCACAGGTAATGAATAAATTCTTCGGTCATTGGGATAAATTTTTATAAAAATAGTAAAATTTTGAAATGCATGTTAAATATCCTTAAAATTTCTTAAAAACATGGCTTGAACATGTATTATGTTGCTATCTTCACGTTAAAATTCAGGTTAAAAAATTATAACATGAAAGCTTTTAAACAATTAGATTTCAATACCGAAAATAAAATTGTTTTCAGTTATGCAGGCATCATGTGCCTACTTGGTTTTTTCATCCTCCTTTCTCCTGTCTTCGCTCAGGATGATAGTATTCAAAGCAATCAGCCAAAGGTTCATATTGATGTTAAAAGACAATATGACCAGAATGGTAACTTGTCGGAATATGATTCCATTTATTCATGGTATTGGTCAGGGAAAGGCGGTTTACCTTCCGGATTTGGTTCTGTTGATTCTTTAAGATATTCCTCTCATCCTGATTTATTCAACCAGGACTGGCCTTTTGATCTTAATTTCCAATTTCCTGACTTTCCCGGACTTTTCGATTATAATGTACCATTGAATGATTCGCTTGGTATTTCATTTCATGATTTTGATGAATTGCAGAAATACTTTGAGGATAATTTTGATTTCAAAAGTATGATGCCGGATGAAGAATTTTTTAAAAAATACGATCAGCAACACGATGAATTCATGGAACGCTACCGGAAGTACCAGAAAGAAAATCAAAAGCTAATTGAAAAGTATTTTGGACGCCCTTTGCAGGAGACCGACACCATTCCGGGATTTGAGCGGGATAGATATGTACCGGACAGCAAAGGGAGTAATCCTGAAAAGCATGGCAAAATATAGTTTAAAGCCAATGAATAGATTTATCCCTTTTAGCTGAAGTTTCATACCTGTATAATTTGCGTCGTCAGATTTTTAATTCGAAACCTGAGTTTTTTTAAACAAAAATTGCTGCCTAAGCCTAAACTCGATATATTTGTACTACTTTAGTAAATTGATTTGGTTTGAAAACATGACACACCATCAGCGAGATGAAACTTGGCCCAATGGGATGCCTTCGGCAAAACTTATAACAACATTGAACCTGAAACTTGAAAACTTAATCCTTGAACTCAACCCCGCCTCTGGCAGAAATATTACGCCCCGACAACCTTGACGATTACATCGGACAGGATCACATAGTTGGCGAAGGAGCCATTCTCAGGAAAGCCATTGAAACAGGGAATATCCCATCCATGATTTTCTGGGGGCCGCCGGGAGTCGGAAAGACTACCCTTGCATTCATTATATCAAAGCAACTTCAAAAACCTTTCTTTACGCTTAGCGCCATAAGTTCAGGGGTTAAAGATGTGCGGGAAGTAATCAATGATGCCAAAACTAAATCGACCGGTGCTATACTTTTCATAGATGAAATCCACCGGTTCAATAAATCACAGCAGGATTCCTTATTAGGGGCTGTAGAAAAAGGGATTATTACATTGATAGGCGCTACCACTGAGAATCCTTCATTCGAAGTCATATCGCCTCTGTTATCGAGGTGTCAGGTTTACATTTTAAAGGATCTGGATAAGCAAAACCTTCTTGAATTATTGGGAAGAGGCAAAAATTATCTTGCACAAAAATTCAATCTTAAAATAGAAATCACGGAAAACGAAGCATTGCTGAGGGTTTCAGGAGGGGATGCCAGGAAACTGCTTAATGCCCTTGAACTTGTAACAAGCGCTTTTTCCGGTAAAGATAAAACAGTGATCATTGACAATGAAAAGGTTCAAAAGGTGATCCAAAAAAACCTGGCGATCTATGATAAGTCCGGCGAAATGCACTACGATATCATTTCGGCATTTATCAAGTCAATGCGCGGCAGTGATCCGAATGCTGCAGTTTACTGGCTTGCCCGGATGGTAGAAGCCGGAGAAGATCCATTGTTTATCGCCCGCCGGATGCTGATCCTTGCTTCTGAGGATATCGGGAACGCCAATCCAAATGCCCTGTTGCTGGCTCAAACCTGCTTTGAAGCTGTAAATGTGATCGGATATCCTGAGTGTAGGATCATTCTTTCACAAACAGCAGTTTATCTGGCATCGTCACCCAAAAGCAATGCATCGTATATGGCGATAAAAAATGCCCAGGAAACTGTGAATTCCACTGGTGATCTTCCGGTACCCCTTCATCTTCGCAATGCTCCCACACGGTTGATGAAAGAAATAGGATATGGTGATGGATACAGGTATGCACACGATTTTCAAAATAATTTCACCGACCTGGAGTTCCTTCCGGATAACATCAGGGGAAAAAAGTTTTATGATCCCGGTGACAATCCGAAGGAAAAAGAAATCAGGGCAAGACTCAAACAATTATGGAAGGAAAAATACAAGTATTAATGAATAACCTAAAAATTACGGTTCTTCTGATTCTTTTTGCAATTATTTCTGTCCGGTGTAATTCAGGCGTGAAAAGGATTGAAGGCGTTCCATTTACACATTCCTATAATACCTGCGAATCTTCCGGATATGATTTCGGTGAAATAATTACCATTGGCGACTCCAATAATAAGTTTATGATCAGCCTGCCTTATGAGTGGGACATCCAGGAATCGTATTCTGATACGTTGTATGGAATAATTGCCACCAACACTTATGAAGCTGAAGAAAATCCGGCCATATTCATGCTGTTATCGGTCACCGGATACAGGACAGAGGATTCGCTTTATCAATATTTTACTGAAGAACTGAGGACCCTGAAGAAGGACAAGCAAATGAACGTTCTGGAAGCCGGTGAAATTGACCTTAACGGTAACCACGCCTATTGGATTAAGTTTGAAAATAATGAAAACAATAATAAATTCACTAATCTGGTTCACTATGTAAAATCAACTGATGAAAAGGAGATATATCTGATCCATTCCTGCGTGGGCGATATAGACGCAGCTGATGATAAAATCTGTGCATTAAAGAAATTAGCTGCTTCTTTTGAACTTGTTGATCATTGAGTTTGATTATTGTCGTTTTTATAAATTTGTACCGTTTAGAAAGGAGACTTGAGAAATTAGAAATTAGATATTAGAAATTAGATATTAGATATTAGATATTAGATATTAGATATTAGATGTTAGATGTCGGTTACCAATAAGGAACTGAGAACTCTGAACTGACTTCAAACATTGAACCTTGAACCTTGAACCTTGAACAAATGATGCTAACAATACCCAAACTGAAATACACTGATTCCGGAAACTTTTTCCTGATCGCCGGTCCATGTGTGGTCGAAAATGACGAGATGCCTTTTCAGATAGCCCGCAGGATAATGGCTATTACTGACAGCCTTGAAATTCCGTTTATATTTAAAGCCTCATATAAAAAAGCAAACCGATCGAGGCTGGATTCATTTAGTGGTATAGGTGACGAAAAGGCATTAACTATTCTTCAGAATATTGGTCATGAATTGAACATTCCTGTTCTCACCGATTTTCATACAGCAGAAGAAGCAGCATTGGCTGCAAGGTTTGTTGATGTGTTACAAATACCTGCTTTTCTTTGCAGGCAAACCGATTTATTAATAGCTGCAGCAAAGACCGGGAAATCCGTAAATATTAAAAAGGGTCAGTTCCTTTCACCGGACGCCATGAGATTTGCTATTGACAAAGTAATTGAATCAGGAAACAATAACGTGTTCTTAACCGAAAGGGGCACGACTTTCGGGTACCAGGATCTTGTGGTGGATTACCGCGGTATTCCGCGTATGCAAAAGCTCGGAGTACCTGTTGTACTTGATTGCACCCATTCGCTTCAGCAGCCGAACCAAAGCGAAGGCATTACAGGAGGCTCGCCTGAACTCATTGAAACCATTGCCAGAGCAGGCATTGCAGTTGGCGTGGATGGGCTTTTTATCGAAACGCATCCCGACCCGGCTAAAGCCAAGTCAGATGGTGCAAATATGCTTCATCTTGATTTCCTTGAAAAATTACTTACTAAGCTTGTTAAAATCCGCAAAGCTATAGGCTGAAAGTATAATTTTGAACTCAAAAATTACCATGAATAATTTGAATGAAGACAAAACAGTAGCAATTGTCAGTTATCTGACACTTGTTGGATGGGTGGTGGCATTTGTAATATACGGAAAAAACAAAACCGACCTGGGAGCATATCATCTCAGGCAGTCGCTGGGGTTGCACATCACTTATCACCTGCTGATGTTTGCTACCATCGTGGGTCAGATACTCTCTGTATTCGTTTTTATTTTTGTGATCATTGGTTTGATCTACGCCATCCAGGGAGAGAAAAAACCGGTTCCTGTAGCCGGAGATTTTTTTCAAAGCTTATTTAAAGGAATCGGGTAATATTGATTTTGTGTTACTATTCAGTCGCATATTTTTCCCGCAGATTACGCAGATTATCGCTGATATTCTTTTAGTTTATTTACTTTTCTGAATATACTTTTAGAAATGTCAGCAGTATTAAAATTTACAAGTATTGCTAACTTTTTTCCGGATAATTTTAGATATGTCAAAACAATTTTATGGTGTACTTCTGCCAGTTGTTCTATTGATTTCACCTCAATAATAACTAAGTTATTCACTAATATATCTATTCTAAAGCCAAGGTCTAATTTTTCTTCTTCATAAACTACTGGCATAGGCACTTCTGTTTTTACAACCAATCCTGCCTTCCTAAGTTCAAATACAAGAGCAGCAACGTAAACTGATTCTAATAAACCAGGTCCAAGAGTACTGTAAACCTTGAAAATAGCACCTCTGATAATATATGAAATATCGTTTTCAGTCATTATTTTTCAGCGTTTATCAGCGTAATCTGCGGGAGATTTTTCAAACGGGGTTAGTCGTTACGATTTTTTATCTTATTCGATGATCACATTCCTGATTGCGCCGGTTTCAGGAAAGAATTGAACTGAGGATATTGTGGAAGGCAACGAAGTAACACTCCCGAACTGTGCTATTTGAAAAGTACCGTGCGCTTTCAGATCGCTGTTTATATCGAGGCTGACATTTGTCGTTACTGGTACTCTGTAGCAAAAACCCTGGTCTGCGGTCTTTTCCCTTTCCTTATTTATGGAAATCATTGCCGCAGGTAATCCGGACGATTCAATCTTTAGATAAATCTTTTCACCTCCTGCTGAATTGGGTTCTTTGATGCCGCTTCGCTCAGAAAAAACAAAAACAGGAATGTCAGGGTTTTCATTGCTCATTTCGGGTAAAATGGCAAAACTGTAATGCAGGGTCTTCTCTATGATTATTCCTATGAAAAGTGAAAGGTACTCATCCTCCAGAATCTTAAGCTCCCTCGCCATATATCCCATGGTTCCCGCATCAAAAGCAACTTCATGATAGCCAGTAAGAAGATTAAAGCGGTTTTCGCGAATCTTGGTGACCATGTTGGCAGCTTCAACAGCTTTTTGCTCGGTGGTCTTTTCAACCCATTTGCGATCAAGGTATTTTTTCACAATGGTGACGGTATCAACCACAACTTTACTGATGATGGTATCGGTTTTTTCAAACATATTCGTTTCTGCAGAATATTGGAACAAACCTGCATAAGCATCCTGATCATCTGAAATTTTCGTAATATTCTCTTTTATGGTTGATTTAAGGATGTTCCCGTCAAGTCCTGAAACCAGTCCTGCTTCATTCAGCGTAAACAGCATTGCACTGCTTTCCTTAATGGTCTTGTCATCAAATTCTACAAAATAGTAATGTGCAGGATCAGGCCTTGAAATGGTGCTTAAGCCAACCTCAGTTATGGTATATTCACTGTAATCACTTGTCGAAACGTTTTCCAGATCGAGATATTTACCGGCATAATCTGCATAGGGCCCGGCAAAATATTCCTTCTTTTTGACCGTAATATCAACCTTGATGAGCGTTTGCGGAAGAGCATAATACATACCTTTTTTATCTGTCAGGTTAGCCCCTTCGGTAACGTGGAAGACTTTAACCTGGGCAGAAACCGGGAAATACAACATCAGGATTAATACTATAAGAAATAATCCTTTGAACGATTGGTCAATTTTTATTTTCATCATTTCACCCTGTCAAAATGGTGATTCAAAAGTAGAATAATTTTTCAAACTGAATTCTGAGAAATTACTTAACCTGATTAATTTATAAAATTGCTCTGTAAGAAAGAGTAGAAATATTTTTAATTGCCATATTTATTATTGAGTACTGACAAATTCATTTAATCCAAATTTCTGCTTTGAACAATACAATCCGGTTTATTGTTAAAGGAGCAATAATTAATGATTTAAGTCTGAAACAATTAAAACTTTACACTATGAAAAAACTACAATTTACAACAGTTCTCCTCCTGCTGATATGTGTCATAGCAGGCAACCAACTTCATGCGCAAAAAAATGCTGACATGCTGAAAACAGAAATTCAGGGAATGAATGATAAATTGATTAAAGCTATGCATGAAAATGACATGGAAGTATATAATAAATACTACAGTGAAAATGTCATTCACATGCCGAATTACGGACCTGTAATAAAGGGCAGAAAAATGGTGATGGACAAACAAAAGGAAGAAGAAAAGGCAGGTTTCAAAATACTTTCGATGGATCTTAAAACTGATGATGTTTTTCCTGATAAGCTATATGTGATCGAAACGGGGCATTATGCCATTACAATGACTATTCCCAATATGCCAGAACCGATGAAGGACAAAGGCAAATATCTCACTGTGTGGGAAAGGCAAAAGGACGGCTCATTAAAGATTTTCATCGAGACATGGAATACCGATACCAATCCGATGGAGATGGAGATGAAGAAAGAAGCTGCCGGGCATTAATTGCAACAATAAGCCACAATTTAATATTGATAAATTTTCAGAGTACGTAATACAGAATAAAGTATCTGAGTGATAAAGCCTCCGCTTGAGACCGGGGGCTTTGTTTTTTTAATGCAATTTGAAAAGCTAAGAAAGATGAAGCCAATGAAAATCAAAAGCAAAAAATCAAAGTAAAAAGTTAAAAGTAGCATTGGATTAGACGGAAGTTTTATTCTACTCTGTTAGGCGCATGTGTTCAAGCACGGCCTTACGGGAAGCTTCAAGATAATTATGGTGGAGGTGAATGGAGGAAAATGTTAGATTTTAGACGGTAGATGTTAGACTGAAAGAATCAAGCAACCGGAAGCCAATTAAGTTTCCCGAAATACAATTTTAGTTCTCAGAAAACATTTTGTATTTTTACAACGACAAACCTTTAGTTATGATGTTCTGAAAAAAATCCTACAAATGAAAAAAATCTTATATTTTTTTTGGATATTTCTGATATCAAATTTAGTAATTGGTTCTCCATATATTTCACTACGAATCGGAAGAACCTTTGACCCTGTTCCGGGAATTATTCAAGTACCCATTACATGTGGTTATATTATTAATCCGATTGACCATTTGGTATCAAGCTGGAACTGGTATATTGCTTACCATTCCAATGTATTATATGCCGGTGAAGTGGGAAGCAGTGCAACCCTTGTGAATTATCATCCTGAATTTCCAGAGGAGAATTATTCTACATTAATTATTGCAGATAACCCCTTACCGGGCTGGAATACCATTTTAATTTCCTTTAGTACTTCAAATCCCGGAGAAATTAATGCTAATGAAAAATTTTTTGATATCGAATTCTATTATACTCCCGGATTTACTGAAATTCCAAATGTAAACTGGACATCATTAAATGGTAACGAAAGCAATATGGTTGATGGCGCAGGAAATTCTTTTATTCTTCATTTGTCTGATGGTTATGCTGGCCCGCATAATATATTGCCTTTACAACCAACAGCAACTTTAAAGATTGGTTTTATAAATGAAGCAATCCCGGGATATATCCTTGTCCCGGTCACACTTGAAGCGGTAAATAATTCATTGATTTTTTGGAACTCTATTTCATCTTTTGGCTGGTATATTGCTTACGACACGGAGGTTTTATATGCCGGGGATCCCTCATCACCAGCAACTTTACTCAATTTTCATCCCAGTTTCCCGCCATCTAATTATTTGACCAATATTATTGCTGATAATCCACTACCAGGCTGGAATACGGTGGCAATTATTTGTTCACCTTGCCTTAATGAAGTATTTCCGGGAATAAAGTTCTTCGATATTCAGTTTAACTATAATGAGGTATTTACAGCTTACCCAAATATTAAATGGACTTCTTCCCCACAAGGTTTCGAAACCAATTTGGCGGATGATGAGGGTAATGAATTCTTTTTAACATTAATTGATGGATATGCAGGTCCGTTCATCGAATTGCCAACTCCTGCAGCCGCATTGAAGATTGGTACCATTTATGATCCGCAACCGGGTAGTCTGCAGGTTCCGGTTACATGTGAAGCATTTGAAAATTCGCTTACAGGAAATAATATCATTACAACTCTCAACTGGCAGATTGCTTATGATACCCATGTTTTATATGCCGGGGAACCGGGTTCTTCTGCTATTTTAACCAATTTCAATCCTTCATTTTCCGGATCTTGCTTTTATTCCATTATTCGTGAAAACGAGCCTTTCCCCGATTGGAATACAATAAATATTTTAAAACCATGCGGGTGTCAGGGTACAATTAATCAGGGAGAAAAATTCTTTGATATCTCGTTTACCTATAATGAAGGTTTGACCGAAGAACCAAATATCCTGTGGACAGGATATTCAGAAAGCTTTAAAGATTATGAAACATTTATGAGAGATGGAAATGGTAATGAATTTGAATTAACCTTTATGGATGGCTATGTTGGGCCATATCCATTTTCTTTAAACGAAGTGGAAGTTGACCCTATTAAGGTCTGGCAATATGATAGGAAAATATTTATTGAAACTGAATGGAAGGGTGAGATGGCTCTTTTTACTTTAACCGGACAACTGTTAGTTTCGACAACCTTACAAAAGGGGCTAAATGTCATACCGGCCGACTTTGATAATTCAATTTACTTCCTTCGAATAGTCACCAAACATTTGGTATCTAATCAAAAAATCTATATCCCATGAAAAAGCCGGGAATATACTTCATCAGCAGGCACAAGTATTCAATCATAGCCATCCGGGTAATCTTTACTTGTGCCGGTGAACCGGCAAATCTAAAATCTAACGTCTAAAATCTAATATCTGAAATCCCTGCTCCATGCTTTTTGAATAACGAATGAAGAACAATTGAATGAAGAATAACGAATTATCGGGGAACGGTCGTCAACACGGAACTCAGAATACAGAACCCTCTTCATGCCCCATGCTCCCCGCTCCATGCATCCTCATAGAAACGAGTAATTCTTCGAATAATACAGCATCTGCTCGGTATAGTCCTCCGGGTATTCAATCTTAATATCCGTGATCTCGCCGTTTTGTTCGGTGACTTTAAACACCGGATTGATAAATCCGCCGTAAGGAGCAATGTTCAGCTTTACAAACCTGTCCTTTACTTCCTTGTGCAGAACCGGGTCAACAACAACTCCATAGGATTCAACCAGGTTCTTACCGGCTTCATAATCGCCCTCCGACTTTATGCGCTGGACTTCGGCGAGCAATTGCCCGAATAAACCTCTTAGCTTTTTATAATCATTGATCTTGTAAAAAGTTTCTCCTTCCCTCATCACCTTTTCGATCACGTTTTCGGCTTGTCCTTTTTCGAAGCACCATTTGGCAATCAGTTGCCGGTTGCGCATGTGCGCTTGCTCGATATTTTTGCCCGTTTCGATCCTTGTAAGCTGGGTCATACAGCCATTCCTGATATAGGCATTGTATTCGGCTTTGGCTGTATTTGTATCCAGTACAATTCCCAGCTCGATCATTTTCGGATCGGCAAGGTAATAAAGGGCAAAAAGGTCGGCACGGGCTTCTTCCAGAGAGGAAGAATAATTCTTAAGCGCTTCGGAACTGGTTCCGGGAAGCAATTGTCCCGAACCATGACCCAGACATTCATGAAGGTCGGTGTGAAGGTTACTTGCAAGCGATCCGTATTTCTTTGATAGTTCAATCTCTTCCGGTGAATAACAGAATTCTTCCAGGAAACCGTTCCCAAGGGCAGCCTGATCGTAGGCGTAGGTAATGTTTTCCATTGTCACCGACTTTGAACCATGTTCTTTTCTGATCCAATCTGCATTGGGAAGATTGATCCCGATTGGAGTGGATGGATAACAATCCCCGCCAAGCTGAGCGACAGTGATCACTTTGGCCGAAACGCCCTTTACCTCTGTCTTTTTGAACCTCGGATCAACCGGTGAATTGTCTTCGAACCACTGAGCGTTCGCGCTGATGATCTCAGCCCGTTTGGTAGCTTCCATATCCTTAAAATTCACGACCGACTCCCATGTCGCTTTCATTCCGAGCGGATCGCCGTAAACCTCTGTAAATCCGTTTACAAAATCTACCATTGACTTGTCGGTCACCCACAGCACATTATATTCATCATAAATATTCAGGTCACCTGTTTTGTAGAATCCGATCAGTTTTTCAATGACCTGTTTTTGCTGATCATTTTCGGCAACAGCCGAAGCTTTTTCGAGCCAGTAAACTATCTTTTCCAAAGCAGCAGAGTACAACCCTCGCACTTTATAAACTTCTTCCTGAACGGCTCCATTCTTCTTCACAAGCTTTGAGTTAAGCCCGTACGATATCGGTGTGGTGTCGTTCGGATTCTTCATTTTATTATAGAATTCTTCGGCTTCTTTTTGGGTGACTCCTTCATAGAAGTTACAGGCCGATGCTTTGATCATATCCTTTGAAGAATCTAGACTGATGCGCTTTGGGGCAATTTCCGGATCGAAAAGTAAAGCAGTCATCTCCGGAACAAGGTCGCTGATGGTTTGGCCTTTATCCAGCGGGAAACTCCCTCCCTGGCTCTCACTGATAAGTTCATTCAAGTATTCAGGTGAAAAACCCGGAGTAAACTTATCAGTAGAATAGTGATGATGGATCCCATTCGAAAACCAAACCCGTTTGAGGTAAACAACGAATTCCTTAAAATCATTGGTTTGTCTGTCACCTTCATAATTTTTATAAATTTCCTCGAGGGTCCTTCTGATCTTAAGATTATTCTTGTAATTCTGGTCGAAAAGAATGTCTCGACCGCACAAAGCAGCTTCACTCAGGTAATAAACCAGTTTTTTTTGCTGAAGGGTAAGTTCATCAAAACCAGGTACCTGGTATCGCATGATTTTCAGGTCGGCAAACTGTTCAAGAAGATATTTAAATTCCTGCGGTTTTTCCATTTCATTTTGAATCGGGGTAGTTTTTGTACCCTGGTTACAGGCCGTAAATAAAGCAGTCATAATAACAATTGTTGATAAAATCTGTTTTTTCATTTAAGTATATTTTTAAAATAATTGTTTTCCATTACAGGCACCACTTTCGTTGAATTGAGCACTACGGAGTAATCCAAATCCTCCTGGGCACCTAATTTTACTAAACGCTGATAATGCGATCCTTTTTTCAGGTATGACGCAAGGTTTCCTCTGGCCATTCTCCAGAATTCCTGAGCAGCTGATGCAGAATCATGCAAGGAGTATGAGCTTTCTTTTAAAATCAGGTATTCTGTAAGAGCGCCAGCAAAAATTGAGTCTTCAAGACTGAAGGTTTCTCTCCATCCGGCACACAGGATCATGATATTTTTTTTTTGGACGATAAGCCATTCGGCAACGTACTGAAGGTTTGTAAACGCACCAATTACAACCTGACCATTGCCCTGGGCTATTTCAATAGCCCGTGTTCCGTTGGTGGTTGTGATCACAAGAGTTTTTCCTTTAATATCATGCCTTAAAATTTCCAATGGTGAATTCCCGAAATCCGCAATTTCAAGTTTAATACCATCACGTTCACCGGTTATCAGATACCCTTTTTTTTCTTTATACCACAAAGCCTTTTCAATGGATGAAACCGGAATTATTTTATCCGCCCCTTCCTGAAATGCAGCACAAATAGTAGTTCCTGCCCTGAGAATATCTACCACCACCACAATACTATTTCCTCTGATTTGCCTGGTTGAAAATAATGACGGAGCAAATATCACCTCTATTCCAAGATATGTAGAAGACATCCTTTGGCCATTCACAATTCTTATGTTGAAATATTCAGACTTATTGATTTTCTTGTTATTCTCTCATAAATTTATGAGTTGTAATCCCTGTTTCGTTCCTGACAATAATAAAAAACAATCCCTTGTTCAGGTCAGAAATATCGAGTTTAATACAATTATCAGTATTGTCAACTTTTTTAAGCGGAATAGAACGTCCATCTGTGCCAAACAAATTAACAATGTCCCCTTGCTTTACATTGCAAAGTACAAGGAAATTTTTTGAAGGATTAGGATACAGTAGTGAACCACCACTATTAATTTTTTCATCCATGCCAACAGAAAATATTTCGACAATAAAATAAATCTCATTAGTAATATCAATGTCGTTCCATTCTCCTGCGATACCAAGATTAGTTGTGCCGTATGGCCAGCCTGTCAGAGCTATAGCAGCGGCATCCTGTTCGCTGTAATTATCCGGTTCCATTATCAATCCCTCCGACTTTCCACCCCAGTTTATAAAACTGTTTTCAACTGCACTTCCTGTTCCGGCGCCTGCTGCTCCTTCACCAATCCAAAAATTTGTACCGGTATTGTTATTGTCACCATCCCAAAGCCACGTACCCTCTTCATTCTTATCAGTTGCCCCGATCCAGATGTAGGAAGTTCCCCCGCCATCCGGCACAGGACTGTATGTTGGGGAAATTCCGGATGACAAAATTGCATTGTAAATTGCATCCTGTTCTTCCTGGGTTTCAATCTCTACCAGAAAACCGTTAAGCTCCTGGGCACACAGAGCGGCCTCTTCCCATGCCATTTCTATCTGTACAATACCATAATTCTGATCGCCCAGACTAAAAATATATATATCATCCGGAGTGGCACACTGAGCATTGATTTTAGCCGGTTCAATCATTATTATTGAAATCAGGAGCAATAATAACGGTGTAATTAGTCGTTTCATAACAATTTTCTTTTTAACCCTTATAAAACGGAATTTTAACAATTTTTGCCTTTAACAACTTACCCCGAATCCGAATATAGATTTCTGTATCAGGTTTAGAAAATTCCTCCTTAACATACCCCATTCCGATATTCTTGTTCAATGAAGGTGCCATAGTCCCTGAAGTCACTTCGCCAATGATATTACCGGATGCATCGCAAATTTCATAATGCTGGCGGGGAATTCCCCTGTCAATCATTTCAAAGCCCTTCAATCGCTTTGAAACACCTTCATTCTTTTGTTTCAGAAGAACAGCTTTATCAATAAAATCCTTTTTATCTGTAAATTTCGTGATCCAGCCTAAGCCGGCTTCGATTGGAGAAGTAGTGTTGTTGATGTCGTTACCATAAAGGCAGAATCCCATTTCGAGCCGGAGCGTATCTCTTGCAGCCAGACCGATTGGTTTGATCCCGAACTCCTCCCCTGCTTTAAATACGGCATTCCAGAGCTCTGCGGCTTTATCATTGGGAACATATATTTCGCATCCGCCCGAACCAGTATAGCCTGTAGTTGAAAGGAGGACATCTTTAATTCCGGCAAACGTCAGCGTTTTGAAAGTATAATATTCCATATTTTCGATAGGCTCTTCAGAAAGTTTCTGCATTGCCGTCAATGCTTTCGGACCCTGAATGGCAAGCTGGGCAGTATTTTCCGAATCGTTAATCAGATCAATTCCTTCTTTCAGGCCGAATTCTTTTCCTTTAGTAACAAGCCAGTTCCAATCCTTATCTATGTTGGCGGCATTGATCACAAGCAGGAATAATTCCGGATTCATTCTGTAAACCAAAAGATCGTCAACAATCCCACCCCTGCCATTAGGGAAACAGGAGTACTGTACTTTGCCATTATATAAAACTGCGGCATCATTGGTTGTAACCCATTGAATAAACGGGAGCGCTTTAGGCCCTTTCACCCAAACTTCACCCATGTGACTCACATCGAAAACGCCGACTCCGCTCCGAACAGTTAAATGTTCTTTGATAAGCCCTTCATATTGTATAGGCATGTAATAACCTGCAAATTCAACCATCTTAGCTCCAAGAGCTTCATGAAAATTTGTAAATGCTGTATGTTTCATTGTTTCAAGGTAATAAAATATAATAACATGTTAATGCGGCAAATGTATAAAAAACCAATATGAAGAAGCCAAATATTATTCTGAAATTAATGCTAATTTTGGCGGATAATACAGGCACCAATGATTCTGATCCGACATAATATGCCCCGCTGGCTGATCTTCCTGCTCGACATGTTGTTTGTCTTGTTTTCCATTTTCCTGGCTTATATGCTCAGGTTCAATTTTCATGTTCCGGAAAGTGAAACCAGAGGTTGGGTGCTTGTATTCACCATTATATTAATAACCCGCTCGTTGAGTTTTATTATTTTTAAAACTTATGCCGGCATTATTCGCTTTACAAGCACTGAAGACGCTGTACGGATTTTTCTTGTGATCATGGGTGGCAGTGTGCTATTTTCAGGAGGAAACGTCGTTTTTTATTATTTTGTCAATGCAAAATACCTCATACCTTTTTCTATAATCATCATTGAGTTCATGACGGTAGTTCTATTGATGGTAACATTCAGGGTTGTAGTAAAAATCGCATACCTCGAACTCATGAATCCGGCAGGTTCAAAGAACAAAGTCATTATTTTTGGAGCAGGTGAGGCAGGGCTTATAACTAAAAGAGCCCTTGACCGGGACCTCGGTGTTCGCTATAAAGTGATTGCATTTATTGATGAGGATAAAAATAAAATCGGTAAAAAACTCGAAGGGGTTGATATTAACGGGCTTGACAGGCTAAGTGAACTCCTTGCAGCTAATGAAATAGATAATATGATCATTTCGGTGCAAAAACTCAAGCCTGAGAAAAAGAAGGTCATCGTTGAGGCTTGCCTGCCATACCGCACAAAAGTCTTTACCGTACCCCCCGTGTCGAGTTGGATCAACGGCGAGCTAAGTTATAACCAGATTAAAAAGATCAGGATCGAAGATCTTCTTGAAAGGGAAGAGATCAGACTTGATGACGATAGGATAAGAAACGAGCTCGAAGGGAAAATTATTATGGTAACCGGCGCTTCAGGCTCGATTGGAAGTGAACTCGTGAGGCAAATGCTGAATTTCAATCCTCAGAAGATTATCCTGATTGACCAGGCAGAGAGCGCCATGTTCGATCTTGAAGTTGAACTTACCTCGAAATACGATTTTAAAAATTTTGAAATAGCCATCGCCGACATTTGCAACGAAGTCAGGATGGATCATGCATTTGCATTATTTAAACCACAGATTGTTTATCATGCTGCTGCATACAAGCATGTGCCGATGATGGAGAACAATCCGTCGGAAGCCTTATTTACCAATATAAAAGGAACAAGGATAGTTGCAGATCTTTCTGTGAAATATGGTATCGAAAAGTTTATCATGATCTCCACCGACAAAGCGGTTAATCCTACCAATGTGATGGGCGCTTCGAAAAGGATAGCCGAGATTTATGTTCAGGCTCTGAACCAGAAAGGAAAAACGCATTTTATTACTACGCGCTTTGGCAATGTGCTTGGCTCGAACGGTTCGGCCGTAACTCTTTTCAGCAAACAGATTGAAGCGGGTGGACCGGTTACTGTTACGCATCCTGATGTGATCAGGTATTTTATGACCATTCCTGAAGCCTGCCGTCTGGTGCTCGAAGCAGGGATGATGGGTAAAGGAGGAGATATCTACCTTTTCGATATGGGTAAACCAATCAAAATAGTTGATCTTGCAAAAAAAATGATACAGTTATCGGGACTTGAAATAGATAAGGACATAAAAATTAAATTTACAGGCCTCCGCCCGGGTGAAAAATTATACGAAGAATTGCTTAACGATGCTGAAAACACGCTACCCACATATCATCCGCAGATCATGATAGGGAAAGTGAG
The DNA here is from genome assembly GCA_020052415.1 of Bacteroidales bacterium. GTDB lineage: Bacteria > Bacteroidota > Bacteroidia > Bacteroidales > JAADJA01 > JAADJA01. Next base: position 155,528 of record JAGVPB010000048.1, read on the forward strand.
GCAATATAATTTGGAATCTGTTTCAAAGGAAATTGAAAGCCTAATCAGCTTGTTCGATAAACAGGATAATATAGCTATCGTCAAAAAAATGAAAGAAATAGTTCCTGAATTTAAAAGCAAAAACTCCGAATTCGAAAAACTAGATACTTAAACCAATCCTTCCATCCTTCCATTATTCCATTATTCCATTATTCCATCTTTCCATCATTCCATTCCTCTACCATTCCATCATTCCACTCTTCCATCATCCTCTCCTTCCTTCCGTTCACGCCGCCGGTTTTATCGAACACCCGATGGCTTTTGTTGTTGCAGGATTTGGATCTTTGCCTTCCAAAAGAGCATTCAGTGCATTCTCAAGAAATTTATTTGTTACGCCTGCGGCATCCCCCGAATTGTTGTCAATAGCTCCGATATATTTCACGACCAGTCCTTTTTCCTCCCGGTTTAAAACAAATACATGAGGTGTTTTGGTGGCGCCGTATTTTGGATAAATCTTCTGGCCCTCATCAAAAAGATAAGGAAAGGTGAAATTCATTTCCTTTGCTCTGACAATCATATTTTCATAAGAATCTTCCGGATACATCGGATTGTCATTCGGATTAATCGCAATTACGGGATAACCTTGAGACTTATATTTCTTATTAATGGCAATGATGCGGTCCTGGTAGGCAACTGCCGTCGGACAATGATTGCACGTAAATACGATGATAAATCCCTTTGCGTCCTTAAAATCGGCAAGGGAAACCATTTTACCATCTGTATTTTTCAGGTTGAAATCAGTTGCTGTGTCACCTATATTGTATCCCTGTGTAAAACCAATACTGGCGATCAACCAGGTAAATATTACTGATGCTAATGTTTTCATGTATTATATTTTTGATTCAACTATATTTTTTAACTCCACGTAGGATAATGATTTTTCATAAAATTCTCTTGAATTTCCCTTGTAAACCAATGTGGCGGGTATAGAACCCGACCATTGGGGACTGACCTTGTCAATCCACAGGTTGGCATCCGTGTCGGTAAGATGAACGACGGATGACCGAATGTGATTATTTTTGATGAAAGGAAGCAGTAATTCCTCATGTTTATTTGGGAAATCAATACTAACGAGATAAACTTTTACCTTCCTTTTTTCATATTCTTTATTGATCTTTTCAAATGCAGGCAACTCTGTGATGCACGGCTTACACCAGGTAGCCCAGAAATTGAAAATATAAACTGTGTCATTCGTTTGCTGAAGCATGGGTTCAAGTTCATCGAAACTCATACTCGGAATAATTTCGGTTTCATTGGTCTGGCAGGAAACCAAAATAGTAAATCCCACCAGAATAAGCATCACCGTAAAAAACTGTATTTTTACTTTCCGGCATTTAAATCTCATGCAGTGCAAACAAATCATAATTAATAAAGTTCAGGGATCATATTTTTTCAAATACCAGCCTGTAATGATCCATGATCTCTTTTTCAAAGCAAATTCTGTTAGGGCTTATTCTGAATATTGCCACCTGGTGCCGGAATTCTTTATCAGCAACGTATTTTGGAATTAGAGAAAAGTAAAGCCAGTATTTTTTCAGATTGAACTTCCTGAACTTCTTTCTCCACTGGCCTATTGTTTCTATATAATCCAGCCTTCCGCTGCTTTGAGAAATTAATTTAAATTGCGGCGTGGCATTTCTGATTACCATTTCGGGTCCATAGGGCAGCCATGAGCCCGGAAATTCTTTTACCATCAGAGCACACACATGAGGGGCTGTTCCTTGTTTGGCATGGATATCAAAATCTTCATAAGCGATCATGTTTATACTAAAGGTCATTGTCTGCATATAAAATCTTCCGCCTTTTGGCAACAGGTTGTACAAAGTTTGAAAAAAATCTCTGTATATTTTTTCCTGATTGCCCTCCCGCCATTCTTCAACGGAGCAAAAATGCTCCAATCCGCCGATACAGGCAATCGCATCAAACAGGCCAAAGTCTTCGGGCTTCACATAGCGGCAATCTCTCACTAGAACATTCAAACCGTTTTTCCGGCAGGCTTCTGCTTGTCCCTGCGATAGGGTCAGACCGATACTTATAGCTCCTCTTTCCTGAGTAATATATTTTGAAAAGGGACCCCAACCACAAGCCATGTCGAGCACTTTGCTTCCTTTTTTTATACCGAGGCTATCAGCAATGAATACGTGTTTGGCTCTTTGGGCTTCTTCAAGCAACATAGAGAAATCACCATCATACTTAGCACCGCTGTAATCGCCCGTTTCGCCGATGCTTAACCGGAATATTTTATCTATTGTAGTGTAGGTGAAATCCAAATCCTTTTTTTCTGCCATATATAAGCCTTAATTATAAATAAATTTAAAACTCTTTTCCCTTCTAAAATCCATAATTTCACATATCAATAATCCTGGACTTCTTATCATTAAAAGTACAATCAAAAGCATGTCTGTGCATTGACTGACAACCTGAAATCTGTCCGCCAGTCGTCGGATACCTTCGGCAAAACATGAAACAATATTAAATCTCATTTGTTTTCCTGAAGGAAGGCTGTTGTTATTATCAGACATGTATTACTACTGTATTATGAAAACACATATAACAAGAAATTGTCTTTTCTTTTTATGCCTGGCAACATCCATTGTTAATTGCCAGACAAAAGTTACTCCGACCTCGCTTATCCTTACCACTTTTGCCTCTGGGTTAAACCATCCTGTTGACATAGCTAATGCAGGCGACAACAGGCTTTTTATAGTCGAGCAGGATGGTTACATACAAATTGCAGATCCGTCTGGCAACCTAAATTCCACTCCATTCCTGGATATTATTGACCGTGTTGAATCCGGTGGTGAACAGGGATTATTAGGCCTTGCCTTTCATCCCGAATTTGCCAGCACTGGTTTCTTTTATGTAAACTATACCGGTGTGGGAGACAGCACACATATCTCAAGGTTCAATGTTAGTCCAATTAACGCGGATATGGCTGATCCAAACAGTGAAATGAAGTTATTGACCATATTCCAGCCTTTTCAAAATCATAACGGAGGTTGTCTGAAATTCGGCACCGATGGGTATTTGTATATCGGACTTGGTGATGGCGGTTCGGCCGGAGATCCGGGAAACAGGGCTCAGAATCCCATGGAATTTCTCGGTAAAATGCTCCGCATTGATGTTGATGGCGGAAACCCATATACCATCCCGGAAACCAATCCTTATTTTGGTAATTTGTCTGTTTTGAATGAAATCTGGGCGATGGGATTAAGAAATCCCTGGCGATTCAGTTTCGACAAACTGACAGGCGATCTCTGGATCGGAGATGTCGGTCAAAATGCAATTGAGGAAATTGATTTGCAGCCGGGTTCAAGTGAAGGCGGTGAAAATTATGGCTGGAGGTGCTATGAAGGAAGCAGCGCTTACAATACTGCAGGGTGCAATTCAGGAGATTACTATATCCTTCCCGTGCATGAATACACCCATTCAGCAACCAATAGTTGCTCTGTAACCGGTGGCTTTGTTTACCGGGGTTCACAATTTCCAGTTTTTTCAGGTAAATACTTTTTTGCAGACTATTGCAGCGACAAAATCTGGACACTCTCATCTGAAAGCGGATCATGGATCGCAACCCTAATGGGTCAATACAACGGTAATAATTTCTCAACCTTCGGCGAAGATGTTAATGGCAAACTTTACATTGCAGGCCACTCCAGCGGCATCATCTTTTGTATTGGTGATTCAGGAACTGGTTGTAGCAGTACCCAAACGCATGTACCTTATATCTATCCGAATCCTTTTAATGAAATATTATCTGTTGAATTGGCAGCCAACATTTCTTCGCCGGGTTTTATTAATATTTTCGATATAACAGGGAATATGGTTTTTAAATCAGATATCCTAACCAAACATACCGATATTCAGCTGGGATTTTTACCTTCAGGAATTTATCTTTTTAATGTATTGATGGAAGAAACCAGTATTATTGATAAAATAATTAAACAATAATTTCTCCTCAAAAATAAAAGCTAATTTGAATTGAATATAAACGTTACCAGCAAATTGAGGTTCTGAGAACCTTTTGGTTTGCACTCATAACTAAATATTTAATTTCTTATATAAAAAATCCGGTTTTTAATTGGATTTTTTGAATTATTATATAATTTCGTGCCGTTTTAAAATTAACAGAGTTTTAACATTTTATTAAAATGAGCAGCGAAAGCTTAATATTATTCTTTATAGTAGGTGCATTTCTTGTGGGCGGAGCTATAATATTTTCATCTTTTATTGCGCCTACTTCTACCAATCCCCAGAAGTCCGAAGCTTATGAATGTGGTGTTCCAACCAAAGGCATTACCTGGCTTCAGTTTAATATAGGTTATTATCTTTTTGCCCTCCTTTTTCTCATCTTTGATGTTGAAACTGTCTTCATTTTTCCCTGGGCAGCAGTTATGAAAGAAATGGGCATGGTTGCCTTTGTCGAGATATTGATTTTCTTCATTATCCTTGGCTTTGGACTATTGTATGCCTGGAAAAAACATGCATTGATATGGGAATAAAATCAATGAAAGATCAGGATTTCAGGGATAATGAAACCCTGGATCTGTTTAAAAAAGAGGGTGGGAATTTTCTTCTGTCAACAGTGGATGCATTAATTGACTGGGGTCGTTCAAACTCTATCTGGCCTCTGACTTTTGCCACAGCATGTTGCGGTATCGAAATGATGGCTGCAGGAGCTTCGCGTCATGATTTTGCACGGTTTGGAATTGAAGTCTATCGGGCAAGTCCCCGTCAGGCAGATGTCATTGTTGTTGCGGGTACGATTACCAATAAAATGGCCCCTGTCCTGAAACGGTTGTACGACCAGATGGCCGAGCCCAAATATGTAATTGCAATGGGAGCCTGTGCCATATCAGGCGGACCTTTCTATTATAACTCCTATCACGTCGTCAAAGGTGTGGATCATGTTGTTCCCGTGGATGTTTATATTCCGGGTTGCCCACCGAGACCGGAAGCGTTACTTTATGGTGTAATGCAACTCCAGAGAAAAATTAAACTCGAAACCATTGCAAAGAAAAGAAGCAATGCTTAATGATATTTCTAAGTTATTTTGATCCTATAAAATGGAAAACAACAAATTACAGGAACTGATTCAAAATTTCACGCCCGAAGCAGAAATTACAGCAGGTAAACAATTTCTTACTGTAACTGTCGATAAGAGCCGTTTACATGAACTGGCAAAGAAACTAAAGGAATCTGAAGAAACACAATTTGATTATCTTTTTTGTGAAAGCGCTGTGGATTATAACGATTATTTTATGATGGTCTATCATCTCGATTCGACCACCCACAGGCATCAACTGGTTCTAAAAGCGAAAATTACCGATCGTGAAAACCCGGAAATAGATTCCGTTTGCGATCTATGGGAGGCAGCGAATTATCATGAAAGGGAAATCTTCGACCTTTTTGGTATTCGGTTCATTAACCACCCCGACATGAGAAAAATTTTTCTTGACAACGACTGGGTTGGGTTCCCGCTTAGAAAAGACTATGTGGATAAAGTAAATGTTGTTGAAAGATAAGGAGTATGGACGCAGAAAAAATACAACCCCTCACCGAGGAACAGGAATTCTCCATTAACATGGGTCCGCAGCATCCGTCAACACATGGTGTGCTCAGGCTGATGCTTAAACTTCAGGGTGAGATGGTACGTGAAGTCAAGCCGCAATTAGGTTATATTCACAGGGGCATTGAAAAAATGTGCGAAAAACTCACCTATCCTCAAACCATTCACCTAACCGACAGACTCGATTATTTATCGGCTCACATACTTAATGAATCGGTTTGTCTGGCAGTCGAGAATGCTCTCGAGGTTGAAGTCCCTGACAGGGTAAAATACGTGAGAACCATTATTGATGAGCTGAACAGGATTGCATCGCATCAGCTTTGGTGGTGTGCATTCGGAATGGATCTCGGCGCATTGACCACATTTTTTTATGGCCTTCGCGACAGGGAAAAGATTCTTGATATATTTGAAGAAACATGCGGAGCCAGGTTGCTGTTAAGCTACAATGTGCCGGGCGGATTAATGTTCGATATTCATCCAAACTTCCAGAAAAGAACTAAGGATTTCATAAAATATTTCAGAAAAAAACTGCCCGAGTACGATGCTTTGCTTACAGGGAATCCAATTATGCAGGAAAGGACAAAAGGGATTGGTTATTTCTCAAAAGAGGATGCCATCAATTTTGGCCTTAGTGGTCCACCCGGAAGAGCATCCGGATTTTCATGCGATGTGAGGGTACATCAGCCATACAGTGCATATCCTTTCGCCAAGTTTAAAGAAATTCTTTATACGGAAGGCGATACCTTTCACAGGTATAAAGTAAGGATAGATGAGATGTGGGAATCAATGAATATCATCGAGCAACTCATTGATAATATTCCGGAGGGAGATTTTGCCGTTAAAATGAAGCCGGTGATAAAGCTTCCTGAAGGCGAGTATTACCAGCGTGTTGAAGCTGCCAGAGGGGAGTTTGGGGTTTATATAGTGAGCGACGGAAACAAGAATCCTTACAGGATGAAATTCCGTTCTCCTAATTTCTGCAACCTGGCGCCTCTGCATAAAATGAGTGTCGGTTACAAAATTGCTGACCTTGTTGCTATCAGTGGTTCGCTCGATTTTGTAGTTCCGGATATGGACCGTTAAAACAATGGGTTAATCAATAGTTGAAAAGAACATTATGAATTTTGATATTTACGATTTTTCATCTTTTACCAAAAGCATTGACGAGGGCTTAATGGCAAGCATGTCGCCTTTCTGGGCGATTACCATTGAAATGATTATCATCGGTGTTCTGATCCTCGGCTTTTATGCAGTTGTCGGGCTTTATCTTGTTTATGCTGAAAGAAAGATATGTGCTTTTATGCAGTGCCGGGTGGGTCCCAACAGGGTCGGGCCGTATGGTTTTTTCCAGACAATAGCCGACCTGATCAAATTACTTTTAAAAGAACTGATCCCAATTAAGAATGCCGATAAAATTCTTTTTAATATCGCACCGTTTATAGTTATTATTGCCTCCTTTATGGCCATTGCAGCAATTCCTTTTGCAAAAGGTTTACACGCGTTGGACTTTAATATCGGTGTGCTGTATGTGATGGCTGTTTCCTCAATGGGAGTTATTGGAATCCTTTTAGCAGGTTGGTCAAGCAATAATAAATATTCTCTCATCGGAGCCATGCGAAGCGGGGCTCAGATCGTAAGCTATGAATTATCGGTCGGACTTTCGCTTATCACTATTGTTATTTTAGCCGGAAGCCTTCAGTTTTCAACTATTGTAGAAGGCCAGCGAAACGGTTGGTTCATTTTTACAGGACATATTCCGGCTATTATTGCTTTCCTTGTTTTTTTGGTTGCAAGTACAGCCGAAACCAACCGCGGACCTTTTGACCTGGCTGAAGCCGAATCGGAACTTACAGCCGGTTTCCACACAGAATATTCCGGAATTAAGTTTGCCTTCTTTTTCCTTGCTGAATACATGAACATGTTTATTGTTGCTTCTATTGCTGCAACAGTATTCCTTGGCGGCTGGATGCCTTTCCATATAGGAGGATGGGAAGCGTTCAACGGTATTATGGATTATATTCCACCCTTTATTTGGTATATCGGCAAAACTGCATTTGTGATTTTCCTGATGATGTGGTTTAAATGGACTTTCCCACGGTTAAGGATTGATCAATTGCTTACACTTGAATGGAAATATCTTCTTCCTATAAATCTTTTCAATATTATATTAATGGCATTTATAGTATTAATGGGCTGGCATTTTTAAATCATGAAGAGTATCATCAATTACCTGGCAGAAATTTTCAGAGGCGTCAGCGCCCTGATCAAGGGAATGAAGGTAACCGGATATTACTTCATTCATCCCGGTGAAATCGTCACACAGCAATATCCCGAGAACCGGAAAAAACTTGTAATGTTCGAAAGGTTCAAGGGAGAAGTAGTGATGATCCACAACGAAAATAATGAACATCATTGCACTGCTTGTGGCATCTGTGAAATGAACTGTCCGAACGGAAGCATTGAAATAATCAGCAAAACGGTGACGAGTGAGGATGGAAAGAAGAAAAAAGTTTTGGCACATCATATTTATCACCTGGGCATGTGCACTTTCTGTAATCTTTGTGTAAAAACCTGTCCCTCGAATGCCTTGAAAATGGACCAGACATTTGAGCACGCGGTTTTTGACAGGACCAAACTGACAAAAGTATTAAACAGGCCGGGATCGGTTTTAATGAAAGGAGTTGATAAATGACAATCAGCGAAATTATTTTTTATTTGTTCTCAGCGACGATCATTTTTTTCTCGATTCTTACAGTAACGAGCCGTCGTATTTTAAGGGCAGCGGTTTATCTGCTCTTTGTTCTTGTTTCCACGGCAGGGTTGTATTTCATGCTCAATTACCATTTCCTTGCTGCTGTTCAGCTTACTTTGTATGCCGGAGGCATTGTAGTTCTGATCATTTTCTCTATTTTACTTACGAGCCATATCAGCCAGAAATTTGAACCTGTCGGAATAAAAAAACAAATCTTTTCGGCTATTGCCATGGCCGCAGGAGCCATTTTGAGTATAATGGTTATTTTAAATTATGGCTTTAATTCACTGATCACGGTGGCTGATAATCCGACAATGAACACTATTGGCTACGGGTTGCTTAATTATGGAAAAAATGGTTATGCCCTTCCTTTCGAGGTGATCAGTATTTTGCTTCTCGCTGCTATGTTTGCATCAATAGTAATTGCTAAAAAAGATAAAAAAACCAATTAAAATGACAGCAGTAATTCCATTACATTATTTTCTAATTGTAAGCACACTGATGTTTTTTATCGGCATCTATGGTTTTCTTACGAGGAAGAACCTGATAACCATTTTGATGTCGGTTGAGTTGATACTGAATTCGGTTAATATAAATTTTGTTGCTTTTAACAGGTATTTATTTCCCGGCGAATTGCAGGGACATTTCTTTACACTGTTTATCATTGCAGTTGCGGCTGCTGAGGCGGCGGTAGCAATTGCGATCATCATCAGCGTTTACCGTAGATTTACAAACATCGACGTCGAACGGGTTGATACAATGAAACATTAACGATTGATTTGAAACGAAATTTAACAAAGAAACTAAAGATAAATAATGATGGATTTTAGTTTTACAGTCTGGATTCCACTTTTACCACTGATCCTGTTTGTATTTTTAGGGCTGACGAGTGGTTCAATTCGTCCGAAGATATCAGGTTATATAGGTACGGCAGGAATGACGATCACAACATTGATGTCGTATTTTGTTGCATACCAGTATTTCTTTAACAGGCCTGCCGGTTCTGAAACTTTTGAGAAAATTATTGCTTTTAACACCGTTTGGCTGAACCTTACGGAAAAACTGCAAATCAATCTGGGTGTTTTGTTAGACCCGATTTCAGTGATGATGCTTGTTGTGATTACCACAGTATCTCTCATGGTTCACATTTACAGCATCGGTTACATGAATGGAGAGAAAGGTTATTCCAGGTTTTTCTCCTTCCTTTCTCTTTTCAGTTTTTCAATGCTTGGGCTGGTTGTAGCCACCAATATTTTCCAGATGTATATCTGCTGGGAACTCGTAGGTGTTTCTTCCTACCTTCTGATCAGTTTCTATTATGAAAGGCCGACTGCTGTTGCAGCAGGTAAAAAAGCATTTATCGTAACCCGTTTTGCCGACCTGGGATTTCTCATCGGGATATTGCTGCTTTCGTTCGTGAGCGGCACCTTTGATTTTGTGTCGCTTACCGATCCTCAAGGCGCGTTAATAACCCAGGGCAGCAGCCTTACTTTTATGGGATTGTCTGTAATGACGTGGGCTCTGGTACTGATCTTTATGGGAGGAGCTGGGAAGTCGGCCATGTTTCCGCTCCATATCTGGCTTCCGGATGCTATGGAAGGTCCTACGCCGGTTTCGGCGCTTATCCATGCAGCAACTATGGTTGTTGCCGGTGTTTATCTTGTAGCCAGACTATTTCCCTTATATGTTTTTGCCGCTCCGGATGCGCTGACTATTGTTGGTTATGTGGGAGGAATCACATCATTATTTGCCGCTGTAATTGCCTGCACTCAAAACGATATAAAACGTGTCCTTGCCTTTTCAACCATGTCGCAGATCGGGTATATGATGCTTGCTCTCGGTGTTTCGGGATATGGCGATCACCACGGTCTTGGATTTATGGCCTCAATGTTCCATCTTTTCACACATGCAATGTTCAAAGCCTTATTGTTTCTTGCTGCCGGAGCTATCATTCATGCGGTTCATTCCAATTTTATGACCGAAATGGGCGGACTAAGAAAATATTTGCCCATCACGCACATCACTTTTCTCATTGCCTGTCTCACCATCGCAGGAATACCGCCATTCTCCGGTTTTTTCAGTAAGGATGAAATCCTGACCGCAGCCTGGGAACATGACAAATTCCTGTTCTTCATTGAGTATGCCGTAGCTGGCTTAACCGCATTCTATATGTTCAGGCTGTATTTCAATGTTTTTTGGGGAAAAGACAGACACTATCACCACACCCCCCATGAATCTCCATTGGTTATGACGGGTCCGCTGATGTTTCTTGCAGCAGCTTCGATGTTTACAGGCTTTATACCGTTCAGTTCACTTGTAACCTCGGATAGTAAGCCTTTTGAATCGCATATTGAATGGATGATCGCGATTCCTTCTATACTGATTGGTGTTATTGGTATCCTCGTGGCAATGTGGTTCTATAAAAAAGAAAATGGCATTTCTGAAAAGATGGCCGGCGGACTTAAACACTTATACAAATGGTCTTACAATAAATTCTATATGGATGAGGTGTACCTCTTCGTAACAAAGAAGATTATTTTCAACAACATCTCACGTCCGGCTGCATGGTTCGACAGGCACGTTGTGGATGGCACGATGAATGGAATTGCGTCTGTTACTAACAGAACTTCTTCGGGAATAAAAGGATTCCAGTCGGGACAACTTCAGAAATACGGATTTGTATTTGTTTCAGGGGTCATTATTTTGGTTTTTACTTTCATTTACATTTGGTTTAATTAATAAAAGATGGATTTTTTAACCTGGTTTGTTATCGTACCTTCCCTCACAGTTATAGGGATTGTATTTACAAAGAACATGAAGCAGACAAGGCTGGCGGCAGCGTTGGGAATGAGTGTGCAGTTAATTCTTGCCATCTGCCTTGTGTTCATGTACCTTGCCGAAAGACGGGCAGGCAACACTGCTGAAATGCTTTTCATGCACACCCATTCATGGTTTAGCAGCTTTAATATAACATACAGCATCGGGGTTGACGGTATTTCGGTGGCCATGATCATGCTTACGGCTGTCATCGTTTTTACAGGAATATTCGCATCGTGGATGGTTGACTTTTTATCAAGGGAATTTTTTATCTCACTCATACTGCTTTCGACCGGTGTCTTCGGATTTTTCATCTCTATTGATCTGTTCACCATGTTTCTGTTCTATGAAGTAGCTGTTATACCGATGTATTTATTAATCGGAATCTGGGGCAGTGGTCCGAAAGAATATTCGGCAATGAAACTAACCATCATGCTGATGGGCGGTTCAGCTTTACTGCTTGTAGGATTACTGGGAATCTATTTCAATTCCAATGCCGGAGGCGGTGCTCTGACTTTCAATATCCTTGATATTTCAAAAGTAAATATCCCTATTGAAGCTCAAAGGTTTTTCTTTCCCATGACATTTATAGGGTTTGGTATTCTGGGCGCACTATTCCCGTTCCACACATGGTCACCCGATGGCCACGCCTCTGCTCCTACTGCCGTATCCATGCTCCACGCCGGAGTATTAATGAAACTTGGAGGCTACGGCGCTTTCAGGGTAGCAATGTTCCTGATGCCCGAAGCAGCGCATGAAATGGCCTGGATTTTTCTCTTGCTTACAGGATTCAGCGTAGTTTACGGAGCCTTTGGAGCTATTTTCCAGAAAGATTTAAAATACATCAATGCGTATTCTTCTGTGAGCCATTGCGGACTTGTGCTGTTTGCGATCCTGATGATGAATAAGACGGCGCTTAACGGCGCAGTCATTCAAATGGTATCACATGGACTGATGACAGCCTTATTCTTCGCTCTGATCGGTATGATCTATGGCAGGACGCATACAAGGATGATCAATGAAATGGGCGGTCTTATGAAGGTTATACCTTTCCTCGGAGTATGTTATGTTATCGCTGGGCTTGCTTCTTTAGGACTGCCGGGATTAAGCGGTTTTGTCGCCGAAATGACAATATTTGTCGGAGCCTTCCAGCATGCAGATAGTTTTCACAGAATTCTGACCATTGCTGCCGCCTCTTCCATTGTAATCACAGCGGTGTATATTTTAAGAGTCGTCGGGATACTTTTATTGGGACCGGTAAAGAATGACCATTTTCTCACATTTACCGATGCAAAATGGTATGAAAAGGTTTCGACAGGTGTACTGATTGCAACAATTGCAGGTATTGGACTGGCGCCCTTGTGGCTTTCCGACATGATAAACGATAGCTTGAATCCGGTGATCATCCAGTTGAGCCAGGTGATTTTGCCGTAAATAGTATTAATGTTTGACCAAGTTAAAACGATCATAATATGAATTTGGATAGTTTTCTTCTGTTGAGGCACGAGATCATTCTGACGCTCGTAACTCTCATTATCCTGATCGCCGAATTGGCTGACTGGAATAAAAACAGGGTAATTGGCATTACGCTGGTCCTGTTTTTTATAACAACGATCATTGGATTTTTACCGGTACAGGAAGGATCCTTGTTCGGAGATATGTACAGGACAGGTCCGCTGATTGCGCTGATGAAGAATATCCTGAATATCGGGGTTATGATTCTGTTTCTGCAAACAGCCGGATGGCTGAAAAAACCTGAATACTTTGGAAAAGTGAGTGAGTTTTATATGCTGATCCTTTCCACGCTGATAGGCATGAACTTTATGATTTCGTCGGGTCATTTCCTCATGTTTTATATCGGGCTTGAACTCGCTACCATTCCTATTGCATCTCTCGCTGCTTATGACCGTTATAAAAATATCAGTGCGGAAGCCGGTATCAAACTGATACTTTCTTCGGCGCTTTCATCTGGAATTTTACTATATGGTTTATCCATGATTTACGGAACAGTTGGTTCATTATACTTCACCGATGTGGCGGTTGCCAACCTTCATACCCCTTTGCAGGTCATGGCTTTCATTTTCTTTTTTGCAGGGATGGCTTTTAAGATTTCTCTTGTTCCTTTTCATCTATGGACTGCCGATGTTTATGAAGGTGCCCCGGTAAATGTTGCTTCCTACCTGTCGGTAATTTCGAAGGGAGCTGCAGCATTTATTTTTACCATCATTTTATACACTGTATTTTTTTCAATTGCTGAAATCTGGAAGGAATTGGTTTATGTGATTGCAGTTGTTACCATGACGGTCGGTAACCTGTTTGCGATCCGTCAGAAAAATCTCAAGCGTTTCCTCGCATTTTCATCAATTGCACAGGCCGGATTTATCCTTTTGGGTATCATAGACGGGACAGAGCTTGGAATGTCAACAATTATTTATTTTGTCCTGATTTATATCTTTTCGAACCTGGGCGCCTTCGGTGTCATTTCTGCTATTTCTGTTATGACCGACAAAGAGCACATGGATGATTATAACGGCCTTTACAAAACCAATCCTAAGCTCAGCCTGGTAATGATGCTTTCTTTGTTTTCACTGGCGGGCATTCCACCTGTCGCGGGATTTTTCGGAAAGTTCTTTCTGTTTACAGCCGCAGCTAACCAGGGTTATTACTGGCTGGTTTTCATTGCCGTTTTAAATGCAACGATTTCATTATACTACTATCTGCTGGTTGTTAAAGCGATGTTTATCAATAAAAATGAAAATCCGATTTCCTATTTCAGAAGTGATTTTACAACCCGGGCTGCCTTGCTGCTTTGTGTGGGCGGTATCTTTTTTATCGGTTTCCTGAGCCCGATCTACGAATTCATCAGGTCGCTGAGCATCGGAATGTAATGACAGGGAACCATTTAGCAGGAATATACTCTGAAGAAATGAAAAACATAAAACACGAAACGAAAAATGAAAAAGTATGAGAAGCAATTACAAATATGATCTGGAAGAACGGCTTATTGAATTTTCACTACTGATTATTGATATAGATGAAATGTTGCCTAATACAAGGGCTGGAAATCATATAGCAGGACAACTGATAAGGTCAGGCACATCACCGGCATTTAATTATGGTGAAGCTCAGGTTGCAGAATCAAGAAATGATTTTATTCATAAAATGAAAATTTGCCTAAAGGAACTTAAGGAATCTAATGTAGCATTACAAATTATCAAAAGAAAGCCTTTGGTAACCGAATTCACAAAAGTTGACAAATGCATTGCTGAATGCAAAGAATTAATTTCAATATTTGTAAAAAGCATTGAAACCGCCAAAAAAAATAAATCGTCCAAAAACACTTAAACATTTTTCATTATTTGTTAAGTGTTTTTCATTTAATTTGATTGGATAAATAAAATCAATAGGATATTATGGCATTAAATAAGGGCAAACATATCGTTAAAGAAATTAACAACATCCTTTGTACCGTGGTAGAAAGTGGTCTTACCCTTGACAGGATGAAGTTCCTGAAGGAGTTGATGGAATTCAACAAATTCGAAGTGAAGGTAGAGGAAGAAAAAACAGAAGGTTCTGCTGAGGTCTTTTTTACTGTAGGCGTTACCGACCTGGTTTTTAATCCCATGATTGCCGTTTATGAGCGATCGCTCACAAGGAAGGACGGTCAAAAGGTAAGCCCTGCTTATTGGAACCAGGCAAAGGAGGAAATTGAAAACATTCCTTATTTTGAATACCGGCCAAAAAATCCTGATGCCATCAACATGGATGATTTTCTTCCGCTTTCGTGGGGGATCAGGTCGGTGTGATTTGGGTTAATTGAGAATATGTCACCTCGCACCAGTCCTACTCACGCACATGCCTTTGCTGGAATACTGGTATTAATAATAGTTTCTGCTGCAGGGGCAGCATATGCGATTTAATGCTGCCGGTTATTTCCACTGTTGCTTTACCATATATTTTTTGAGTCCTCTGTCCCGTGTGATAAGTATTAAATTCTCGGCAATTGCCTGGGAAATAATCAACCTGTCAAAAGGATCAGTATGAAGGTTGGGTAAATTTGATAAGACTAAGAGATGAACGTAATTTATTGGAACAATTTCTATTTGGTTTCTGTCTGCGTAATTAAATAACTCTTAGAGGGAAATATCTAAAATCAATTTACCAATTTGTTTTTTGATAGTGATTTCCCATAAACTAGCTACGCTCAAAAAACAAGGTTGATGAATATCCTTGATTTTGTCTCTAACAGATGCTGGTAATTGATTATCCCCTGAAACAAACCATAGAAAAGCATGGGTATCTAATAGGAAAGCCATTACATGTAGTTTTTGAATTCATCTAATGGCTCATCAAAGTCATCGGAA
This sequence comes from Bacteroidales bacterium, assembly GCA_020052415.1. Taxonomy (GTDB): domain Bacteria; phylum Bacteroidota; class Bacteroidia; order Bacteroidales; family JAADJA01; genus JAADJA01. Next base: position 171,069 of record JAGVPB010000048.1, read on the forward strand.
AGTTTTATTTTACCTTTAGCAAAACCAAATTCACGCATCTTGAGTTTAGATTTTGTCATAGATTTTTTTTTCAAAAATTCGATAAAATCAGCAACCTCCTCTCTCAGGTTCTTGGGCAAAGAATTAATCTCTAATTTTAAAGAAGTATTTGTCATGCTGCAAAGATAATAAAAAACTAAGTTGGAAATGTCACCTGGCACCAGTCCTGCTTACAAACATTCCTTGGCAGGAAGACAAGTGCGAGTGGGTGGTTGAATAAGATTGTTACTGAACAACAATTTTCCTTGTGCAAATTTTTGTCCCGACATTTATTTTTGCAAAATAGATTCCTTTTGGCTTATTAGTAATGTCTATTTCTGTGAATGTTTGCGGGTTGAATTTAAAATTAGAACAAACCGTTTCTCCAAATAAATTATAAATTTCTATTGATCTTATCGTGCTGTTGCTGCTTATTGTAAACTTTCCGTTGCCTGGATTGGGATAAACAATAATAATTCCCTCCTGTACTATCAAGTCATCTATTCCAAGTACCGCATGAAAATAATAGTAGCTGCTATCACCATGAGTGACTACAGTACCAGCGTCATTCCACTCTTTATAAGAATTGCTTATTGTGAAATTGTTATCATCGTAGGCATAGGTATATTGCAAGAAATTCTTCCAGATGCTGCTGTTCCATGTTTGGTGTAATTCACTTGTCAGATTATTGTCGGTATCATAGGTATAGGTGTATTGCCGGTAATTCTCCCAAGCGCTACCGTTCCAGGTTTGCCTTAATTCACTTGTCAGATTATTGTTGGCATCGTAGGCATAAGTATATTGAGCGTATTTATTCCACACGAATAAGTTCCAGTATTGGTATAACGAGCTTATCAGATTATTGTTGGTATCGTATGTATAGTTATATTGTCCCTCATTTTCCCAGTAGCTAACGTTCCAAATTTGGATTAATCTACTTGTCAGTTTATTATTGGTATCATAGCTATAGGTAGATCGCTGGTAATTTTCCCAGGCACTGCTGTTCCAGATTTGGTATAAGCTACTTGTCAGATTATTGTTTGCGTCATAGGTATAAGTGGATTTATCGTCATTCTCCCAGGCGCCGCTGTTCCAATCTTGCCCTAATTTACTTGTCTGATTATTGTTGGCATCGTAGGTATAGGTGGATTGATTGTAATTTTCCCAGGCGCTACCGTTCCACTTTTGCCCTAATTCACTTGTCAGATTATTATTGGCATCATAGGTAAAGATGTATTGCCAATAATTCTCCCAGGCGCTGCCGTTCCAGAATTGGTATAACCAACTTGTTTGATTATTGTTTACATCGTAAGTAAAGGTGGTTTGCCAGTCATTTTCCCAGCCGCTGCCGTTCCAATCTTGGTCTAAGTAACTATTCAGGTTATAGTTGGCATCATAAACAAAATTAATGGTTTTAGATTCAATCTTCCATCCCATGATGAGCGTATCCCATCGCCAAACATAGATGCTATCATGTATCTGGATTAATGAAAGCGGCTCAGGTGTTTGGTGTTTGATAGCTCGACTGAGTTGAAATTTGTCCGAAGGACTCCTATTTGAGGAATTTAGTGCCGAAGGCATCCATTCGGGAGATTTGGAATTGTTCATTCCATCATCCTCCATCCTGCCCCGAATATCTTCCATTGAATTTGATATCGGATTCTGCATGTTAGATGAAGGTCGTTTGGTTTGTGTAAAAGCATTAATTGATATTGCAAGGATTGCAAAGAGTAGCGCTGTTTTCATTTTAATTAATTTTAAATTTTCTTGACACATTACCATTTTGGCGAAAGTCCAATGTCGTTAAGTTAAGCCCAAAGGGCTTGAATACAAACAGCCACTGCCGCAATTGGATTAATCGATTTTGCTGATTGTCTAATTTTAAAGTTATAATTGGATTTATGCATTCTGTAAATTGATTATGTTGTAAAATTAAAGAAATTTAATTTTTACCAGCAAGAAAATGAGTAGAATATTTCCAATATTTTATAAAACATAAATCGCTTTTTCTTTTTTCTCGACAACCTCCCCTATTACTGCCGAATATGGATAACCGGCCATTTTCAGATCGGCCAGTAATTGATCTGCATTATCCGGCGGGACAGAAATCATCATTCCTCCGGATGTTTGTGCATCTGCCATCAGCATTTTATGGTTGTAATCCAAAGCATGATCAAAATGGCAATCCTTTTCAGCAAACTCAAGATTACGAAATGCTGCCCCCGGAATACAGCCCATTTCGATCAGGTCAAGCACTTTATTCATTACAGGAACTGCTTTTGAGTTAATCCTCGTGGATACATTACTCCCTTGCGCCAGCTTCAGCGCATGGCCGAGCAATCCGAAGCCTGTGATATCGGTAGCTCCTTTAATTCCATGTTTTTGCATCACCTCAGCAGCGCCTTTATTCAGGTGCTTCATGGTTTTGATGGCGGCCTGGTAAATTTCTTCATCAGCAAGGTCATTTCTCTTCGCGGAGATGATCACTCCCGTTCCGATTTGCTTGGTCAAAATAAGTACATCGCCAGGCCGGGCGCCGGTATTGGAGATGATCTTCTCAGGATGAACCCAACCGGTGACTGACAATCCACAAACCGGAACATCATTTGCAATGGTATGTCCGCCTATGATGACTCCACCTGCTTCGGTAACCTTATCCTGTGCGCCTCTCAATATTTCCTTTAAAATTTCCAAAGGCAATGATGCCGGAAATAGCACGATATTCAATGCTGTAATAACCTGTCCTCCCATTGCATACACATCACTCAGGGCATTGGCAGCCGATATCTGACCAAAGTCATAGGGGTCGGAACAAACCGGCGGAAAAAAATCGGTGGTTTGAACCAGTGCATAATCATCCCGGATTTTATAAACACCGGCATCATCGTGGGTTTCGATATCCACAAGGACATTCGCATTGGTTACTTTCGGCAGATCAGCCAGTACCTTAGCCAGTTCAGTAGCTGATAGCTTGGCAGAGCAACCGCCCTGTTCGACTAATGACAATAGATCGTGTTTCATTTTAAAAGTTCAATGTTTGTCTCGCCGAAGGCGAGATGAAGTTCAAAGTTAGTTTAGAGTTTTGGGTTCCGGGTCTAACATCTAAATACTAAATACTCCGTACTAAAGACTATAGACTAACCACCTTCCCTGCTTTCAGCATGCTATCCAATATCTCATACATATTCGTGATCCGCCCTACAGCAAGCTGGTCGGTTTTCTCAAAATAATTAAGGCAGGTGCCGCAGGTGATCAGTTCCACTCCCCTCTTTTCCAGTTCAGTCAGATGAACAAGAGCAGGCGCACCTTTCAGCACAAGATTTATCCCTGAATTCAGGAAAATTATCTTTTGAGGCAGTACATCGTATTCTCTAATGGTATTCAACAGGCTGCCGGCTAAAACCAAACCCAGCTCATTATCTCCTTCACCGATCCGGTCTTTGGCAAAAACTACCACATAGCTTTTATCAGTGGGAACCGGTGCTTCACAATACGGATCAACCTCTGAAAGCGTCTCTATCTTTCCTGATTTACTTACAAGCAGTTCAAATTCACTTCCTTTCTTCTGCTGCTCAGCCGTAATTCCATTGTCTTTCAAATACCTCATTACGTTCTGTACCGAAGTCTCGCTGTCGAGTACTACCTTTAATGATTCACCTTCCGCCAGTTCCTTCAGTGCCTTTTTTGTTTCAATCAGCGGCATCGGACATTTTTTGCCTCTTACATCTATTATTTTCATTTAAAATATTCTGTTAGTTATTAATTATTTCTTTGCCTTTGTCAGTAATATCAATAAAAAACGATCTTTTGCTGATGATGCCTTCTTCGAGGAAAATACCCTGCAAAGTCTGTACGATTTTTTTCGTGCCGTTGATCAGCAGCCTGAATTCCTTTTCATTGATCCCCTTTTCCTTGTTCTTCAGATCATTCAGCAACATCTTCCTGCATTTATCCACAACCGAGTAATGCAGATAATCTCCTTCATAAAAAATGACCTTCTTTTGCCGTCCAAGATATTTTAGCATCATTTTCAAACGTTCCTTTGGGATTTTATTCATGACAGCCCTTTCTTCTATTTCCGAATCCAGCGGATTTTCCATGCCATAGCTTTTGATCGCCTGTTCAAGCCATAAAAGTTGTTCCTGAGTTCTGGGATCAATCTTAACAACATGCTGTGATAAAGCCCGGGATGTCCCAACCTTTTTAATCACTGCATCCTGAAGAAGAATCTCCAGCAGTTTATCCAGATACAGCTTTGCTGCTTCGTTTTTTGTAAATCCAAGCTTACCATAAAACTCAGGAATTTCGAGCCCTTCTTCAAGTATAGGATTTTTACGATGCCACAATTCAATTTCCTCAAGAACTTTCGCATAGTATTGCAAATGCGCCTCATTCGTCAAAAGAATTGTTTTACCTGTTACTTCGGTTATGAATACTGAATGATCTCCGGCATTCCGGCAAGCGTCAATAATTTCCGCGACAGGTTTACCAATTCGGGCGGCAATCACTTCAGCATACACAGGAAAATTCTCTTTTTTAAGCTCGATTTTGACAATGTTAAAAATTTTGTCCTTGTTTAATGAGGCCTCCAGCAGTTCATTCAGGCTTTCTACCAGTTGCCCGGTTCGTTTTTTATGATGAAGCGGTTGAACATCAATGATGGCTCCGCCACCGAGGGTAACATCATTGGATGAATTCCTGACGATGTACTTATCATTATTCTCAAGGATAGCCAGCCTTGCAAGATGGATCTGTACCACAGATAGTTCTCCGGGCTGCAAGGTTTCCTTATTCAGCAGATGCATCCTTGCTGCACATTCAAATGTACCGGTAAAAAACACGACATTAGACCAGAGTCCGAGTCCCGCATCCGGTTCAAACAGCGAAAATGAAGCGTCTATCATGCTTGTTTCATCAATCAGCTTATCCGACAAAACCATCCCCCTTTCGAAATCTTCACCTTTAATTCCAGCCAGGTTCAAAGCTGCACGATCGCCGCAATACACTTTACTGACCACCTGACCATGCCGTTCTATGCTTCGGATCTTTAACTTCTTATCCTTACCCGGCAGCATGTAAACATCCTTTCCTGTTTCAATCTCCCCTTCAAGGACAGAACCGGTCACAACAAAACCGATACCCCTCACATTAAATATCCGGTCAATATACATCCTGAAATGATCCTTTCTTTCTCTTTCAGGAACAGCCGGGATAATGGAGGTAATAGTATCTACCAATAGTTCAAGCCCCTTTCCCGTGATTGACGAAACCGGTACGACCGGGGCGCCCTCAAGACTTGTTCCTTCAAGAAACTCTTCTATTTCCAACTGTGCCAGCTCCTGCATCTCATCATCCACAAGGTCAATTTTATTCAGAACCACTATTCCATTTTTAACTCCCAGCATTTCAATGATCTTCAGATGTTCTGTTGTTTGAGGCATAATCCCGCTGTCTGCAGCAACGACCAGCAGAACTATATCTATTCCATAGGCGCCTGCCACCATAGTCTTGATAAAATCTTTGTGTCCCGGAACATCTACTATTCCAAAAGATTCACCGTTCGGGAGGGTAATATGCGAAAATCCAAGGTTGATGGTTATCCCTCTTTCTTTTTCTTCTTTGTGAGTATCGCAATCAATTCCTGTAAGGGCTTTGATCAGAGCTGTTTTCCCATGATCTACATGGCCTGCCGTACCAATAATGAGATGTTTCATTGTACTTTGATTTGAGAATAAACATCACAAATAGTTCTGCTCAGAATTTCCATTTGTTCGTTCGGCACGGTCAGAACATCGAAAATGATATCACCCTTTCGCAATATTGCAACGACCGGAGTTTCAGCCATCATAAGGTGATGGTAAAGCTTTTCTGAAAATTCCGATTTCTTCCTGTTCGGTTTTAAACCCTGTTCTATCCGAACCGCTACACTTTTTATTTCCTTATCCGGCAGGGCGCCGCCTCCGCACTGACCAACATTTGGCAATATTTCCGACACTATCCCCTTTTCATTAAGATCATTTTTCAATCTTTGGGCTTTGCCTCGCAATTCTTCCTGTGGGGTTGTCACCAATTTAAATAACAGGTTCTTTTCAAAAAGGTATTTATCATCGAGGTAATAGGATAAAGCAGCTTCCATGAAAGCCAGGGCAGTTTTTCCAACCCGAAGCGCCCTGACCATAGGTTCCTTTTTCAGTCTGGCGATGTATTCCTCTTTCCCGGCAATAATCCCGGCCTGTGCTCCTCCGAGAAGCTTATCACCACTGAAACTTACAATATCAACTCCTGTAGCCAGTGTTTCCTTTACATCAGGTTCATCCTTAAAAATTTCAATTCCTGTTTTTCGCAGAAGTCCCGAACCCATATCATACATCACAGGTATTTTCATTTTTTTCCCTAAAGCCACGAGTTCCTGCAATTCCGCTTCCTGTGTAAATCCATGAATAACGTAATTGGATTTATGCGCTTTTAATAATAATCTTGTTTTTGGGGTTACAGCCTTTTCATAATCTTTTATACTAGTTTTATTTGTCGTACCTACCTCCACCATTTTGCAATCGGATGCAGCCATAATTTCAGGCAATCGAAATGATCCACCAATCTCTATGAGTTCTCCTCTTGAAACAATAACCTCTTTTCCTTTGGCATAAGATCGCAAAACAAGCATGAGCGCAGCGGCATTATTGTTCACAACCAGAACATCTTCAGCGCCTGTAAGATATTTGAGCAAATCCGCAAGATGTGTATTTCTTGAACCTCTGACTCCATTATTAAGGTCGAATTCAAGGTTGTTATAGCCCTTTAAAACCGCTGAGGCGTCCCTGATAATATCATCACTGTATGGAGCCCTGCCGAGATTGGTATGAATTACGATCCCTGTAGCATTGATGACACTTCGGAGACTTCTGGAGGTAAGTTTTTGAACCTGAAGCCCTATTCCTTCAATGATATCAGCCATTTCCGGAAGAGCTTCCGATTTCAGCGCCTGACTGCGAAAATGATCCAGTGTGGTTCGGATGGCATACTTCACGACCTGAACGTTAAATTGCGCGATCAGAATTTTAATTTCAGGTAAGACCAATAATTTATCAACACCCGGAAGTTTTTTAAATTCCTCATGTTTTAGTTCCATACAAATTTATTTATCAAGGATACATAATAAAAAAGCAGAGAGGGCAGGAATCGAACCTGCCACAGCCGGTGTTATCCGTCTGCTACTGGTTTTGAAGACCAGGTGAGACACCAGTCCCTTCCCCTCTAACTAATAATTAACCCGGGAAACCAACGATCATCAATCATATCTTCCCGGGTTAATTCGCCAAATTTATTATGAAACTAAAACTTAAAGCAAATCAACGCAACAAAATCATTTTCTCAGTTTTACAGGATTTGCCAGCATTGATTTTATAAAAATAATATCCACTCTGCACCCTGTCGCCTGATTCATTTGTTGCATTCCAGGTTACTGAATGATCGCCCGCACTTATATCTTCATTTTTTATTTGTTTAATCAATCTTCCACTCAGATCGTAAACATCAATGATGATATGTCCGGATTCCTTCAGATTAAATTCAATCTTTGTTTCTTCAGTAAACGGATTGGGGTAATTAACGGATGTCATCAGGCTATTGATGGTTTCAGTGAGTGAGGTAACAGGATTATAACCTAAAAACGTATTTACCATTTCACTGATAATATAGGCTTTCAGATCAAGCGTATCTCCTGTTGCTATAGCTCCCAATAAAATTGATGAAGAAATGGTTTTATAAGAAGGATCATCATTAATGAACATCCTGCCAAAACCATCTTCGCTGCTGAATAGTAGCTGACTTCCGTTCGATTCCAGCCTGTCAATGCTGTAATGAGGGCTGTAACCACCATTATAATAAAAAGTCCGGTCGGAAGAGAGGCAGTTCGGCCCGCCTTTTACTTTAACAACTTCCTGCTCAATGCCATCCCCAATATACTGCAATCCCAAATAATCAAAGAACTCTGTGTTATTATGGTTCAATCCAATATCCGCACTTTCAATATATAAATTTCCTCCATTTTCGAGGTAATTCATCAGTTTGTTCTGGTTTGCTGCACTTACAAAACCAGGAGGTGTAAGGCCTCAGTCCACACAATAACACCCCATAGTGCTGAATACCATTTCATAAGAATTCAGGTCAGCAGGCAAAGTTGTTACATAAGTGTAATCGTATCCTGCAACATCCAGAACCCGTGTGAGAGCTGTGGATGGTTCGATCTGATCGCCCTGCTCAGGACAAGTCACTGTTTGGATGGCATTATCGTTGTCCCAGACAAGTATGTCAAATTCAATATCAGGATTCACCCTCACAAACTGACTTATGGAAATATTGTTCTGTTCGAATACATCCCCCTCTAGTTCGACCACACCATAAAATGCAGTATTGTAAGCTGCATTTGAACTCCATTCAAAATTAAAAGATTTTGTTTCCTGGGGTTCAATAATTCCGGGTATATCAATATTTCCAATCAGATTGCCCGTTTTATGACAAAACATCTTGACAGAATAGCCTGACTGAGCTTCCATTCCAAAATTTTTAACATCAACTGTCCAGGTACCCGGTTCCAGTACTTCGATGGAGATAGGCCCGGTAATCGCCGTTAACGCAAGGTCTTTATCGAACAATGCCGATAATCTGACCTCAAAAACGTCCCACCAGTTCCAGTTGTAAGATTCAAGACCATAAGTTCTAAACTCAATCTGAATATCCTGGCCACCGAACTCTTCCAAAGAAAGGGTTAATTCAGAACCACCCGAAGATCCCCAATTTCCATTTACTAAGTTATAATTCCAGAGGATGGTTGATTCCGAACCTTCATGGATAGCGATTTCAGCAAATTCATTTCCGGTACCACTGAAAACATCAAGGTATTGTACTATGGTTATTTCTGCTATATTTACCGGCAGTGCGATAACAGGTGAAAGAGCTGACAGGTCAAAATTAGTAACGGATGGAATCCAGTAGAACTCTAGTTTCCCTCCGGCAACCGACCAGTTTTCCTCAAGTGTCCAATCCTGCCCGTTATTAAAATTCTCCTCCCAGTAATTCGTCTGTGCGGATAAAGTTATACTGAGCATGGAGAATATAACTGGTAAAAGGATCAACTGTTTCATAGGCATCCATTTTAAATTTAACAGTGTAAAAATAGAAATTTTATTCATAGGACAATTAATAAATTGGCAGGGTTGCCTGTTTTGAATAAATGATTGGATGATTCTGTTTATTTTTGAAAAACATTTAGTGATGAGGTTTTATTTATCCTTCAACCTTAAAATAATTTTATGCAAACAATTCTTGGAGCCGGTGGATCCATAGGGAAAGGCCTGGCGAAAAATTTAACAGATTACTCTGACAAAATCAGGTTGGTCAGCCGGAATCCGAAAGCAATAAATCCGGCCGATCAGCTTTTTTCATGTGATCTTACAAACAAAGCCCAGGTTTCTAAAGCCGTGAAGGGTTCTGAAATAGCTTACCTTGTTGCCGGATTGAATTACAATACAAAAATCTGGCAGGAACAATGGCCGGTCGTAATGAAAAATGTTTTGGAAGCCTGTAAGGAACATAATTCCAAACTGGTTTTTTTTGACAATATTTATATGTATGATCCTGCCTCAATTACAAAAATGACGGAAGAACCACCCGTAAATCCTGTAAGCAAAAAAGGAGAAGTGCGGGCTAAGATTGCTCAAATGCTGTTGGATGAAACTAAAGCTGGAAATATCAGTGCATTGATTGCACGTTCGGCCGATTTTTACGGACCGGGGATAACAGGAAGCATTATCATGAACGGAGTTTATGAAAACCTGATGAAAGGGAAAAAAGCCAACTGGTTTTGTTCATTAAAATACCGACATTCGGCTACTTTTACTCCTGATGCGTCCAGAGCTACGGCAATGCTTGGAAACAGCGTTGGCGCTTATGGACAGGTTTGGCATCTGCCAACCGCCGGTGAACCACCTACCGGAAAGGAATGGATAGAAGCGATTGCATCCGCAATGGGGGTAAAGCCTAAAGTGCAGGTTGCATCAAAATCAATGGTCTGGATTTTAGGTTTGTTTAATCCAATTTTAAAAGAGTTTACAGAGATGCTTTATCAATACGACCGGGATTACGTTTTTGACAGCAGTAAGTTTGAAAAAGCCTTTGGTTTAATGCCTACACCCTATTCGGAAGGAATAAAGCAAATTGTTAGCAAGGGATGATCTAAGTAATTAGAATTCAATAATTCAAGCCTTAAGGATAAAAGAAATAAACCTTTTTATATTCCAAATCTTCCTTCAATCTATTCAGCGCATATATTTCATACATTTGTACAACTTTGTTTTACGGTTTTGATTAAAATGAATTTTCATGAAAAAAAGCATCACTGTAGTAAAAGAACTGAAAAAACTTCTGATTGCCCATTTTGGTGAAAATATTAAAGAAGTGATTTTATTTGGATCAAGAGCAAAAGGTACTGCCGGCAAGTACTCTGATTATGATGTGCTTGTAATTGTTAAACAAGATTATGACTGGCATTTCAGAAATGAAATCCTGCATGTTGTTTACAAAATGGAATTGGAAAAAGATATCTTAATAGATATTCATTTATTATCAATCAATGAAGTTTCAAATACCTTAAGAGGAAGCCAGCCGGTTTTTATCAACGCATTAAATAATGGGTTATACGCATGACAGTTGGAGAAGAAAAAAGAAAAGCAATTATTGATTATCGGATTAACCAGGCAAAAACCTTAATTCCTGAAATTGAATCTTTAATTCGTTCAGGAAGTTATGTTTTTGCGGTAAACAGGATTTATTATGGGATGTTTTACATGGTTACGGCCTTAGCGCTCAAATATAAATTTGAATCATCGAAACATCAGCAATTACTGGGTTGGTTTAACAAGACTTTTATTAAGGAAGGAATCATTGATCGAAAATACGGAGAGTATATCAGGAAAGCTTATAAAAACAGGATGATCGGAGATTACGACACCTTTGTTGAATTCAATAAAGACGAGGTATTTGAAATGTTTGACGAAATGAAAGATTTTATTCCGGCTATAGATAAACTCATAAATTCTTCTGAAATTGAAAAATGAATAATCTCGTTTTGAAACTTAAACGGACAAAGAAGTTATACCGATTGATCTAAACATCGGAGTTTGTCGCCGAAACAAATACTTTCCTGATGGTTTATAATAGCGATGAAACTAAGGTAGGGAGCAATGAAGTGGTGGTAGGGGAATGAGGAGGTGAATTGGTTATTTAGGAAACAATTTTAACATTAATAATTCGTTAACCTGATTTAAACCAATAATAATTGAAAAATGAAAACAATACTTTTTTCAATCATTTTTTCTCTAACATCTTTAATTTCATTTTCCCAGTGGTTATGGCAAAATCCTTTACCACAAGGTAACTGCCTCAATTCTGTTTTTTTTGTAAATAACACTAATGGGTTTGTAGTAGGAGAAGGTGGAACCATATTGAGAATTGGAGATGGAGGTGACAACGTTAGCATATTAACGAGTGGTACAAAAAATAGATTATATTCCGTGTTTTTTACAGATTTAAATATAGGGTATGTGGTTGGAGACAAGGGAACTATTCTTAAAACAGATAATGGTGGCATAAATTGGACTACTTTGTCAAGTGGAACGGATAATAATTTAAAATCGGTTTTTTTTACGGATAGTAATACAGGGTATACGGTTGGCGATTGGGGATTAATTCTAAAAACCACCAACGGAGGATTAAATTGGATAGTTGTGTCAAATGGATTAACTACCTTTTTACATTCTGTTTACTTTATTAATAGTAATACAGGATTTGCAGTGGGTGATTGGGGTATTATTTTGAAAACAATAAATGCTGGTGAATCATGGGTTAATATGTCAAATGGCTTAACTTCATTCTTTAATACAGTAAATTTTTCTGATGAAAATATAGGTTATGTAATTGGTACTGGAATCATAGTAAAAACTTGCGATGGAGGCACAACCTGGACACCTTTAGCATATAACCCTTCATTTTCATTATATTCTGGTCAGTTTATTGACTCAAATACAGGTTATATTATTGAAGGTGGGGGCCTACTAAAAACTATTGATGGAGGTGCAAACTGGTCATCTTTAAATCTTGATTTACCAGTTTCGCTAACATCTTTGTTCTTTACTAATGCTAGTACAGGTTATATTGCTGGTCATTGTGGTACTATATTAAAAACCATTGATGGCGGATTAAATTGGATAAAATTATCAGCTGGATCAACTAACCATTTATATTCGGTTAATTTTCCTGATTCCTATACAGGTTATGCAGTAGGGCTTGGTGATACCATCCTAAAGACAAATAATGGAGGGGATACTTGGTCTGCAATTTCAGTCGGAATTTATGAAGCATGGTCGTCTAATTATTTTACAGATGCCAATACCGGTTTTCTTGTTGGTGGAGGAGGAACAATAATAAAAACTACTGATGGAGGAACTAACTGGTCCGCTTACCAAATAGGACCATATAATTTAAATTCCGTTTACTTTTACGATAATAATAATGGTTACGTAGTAGGTGACAATGGAATATTCTTAAAAACCATCAATGCAGGAATTGAATGGAATATGTCTTGGGTTGGAATAAATAGTTGGTATTGTGTTTACTTCACAGATTCAAATACAGGATACATTGCAGGAGCTAATGGTATTATTAATAAAACCACTAACGGAGGTTCGACATGGACGACACAATCCAGCGGAACCACCCTCGTGTTATTTGATCTTCACTTTCCAAATGCTAATACAGGTTATGCAGTTGGTCCTGCAGGAATTATCTTAAAAACTATCAATGGTGGCATAAATTGGACTACTTTGTCAAGTGGGATTTATCAAAATTTTCGATCAGTTAATTTTACAGATATCAACAACGGTTTTGTTGTGGGTTCGGTTGGAACAATTTTAAAAACTACAGATGGAGGAGCAGGTTGGACTTTTCTGCAAAGCGGAACAGTTAATGATTTAATATCTGTTAGTTTTACTGATGAAAATACAGGCTACGTGGTAGGTTGGGGTGGTACCATCTTAAAAACAACAAATGGAGGTGTACAATTTGTTGATGAACATGCAATACATAAACCTACATTTAGTGTTTATCCCAACCCGGCAAACGAAAAATTCATCATTTCTAACAATAATGAATTTATTGAAGAACCCAGTGTAAGCATCTTCAAAATTGATGGAACGCTGGTTTTGAATAATAAATTCAGAAATCAAAAAATGATTGAGATTGATGTTGGCAACCTTACTAATGGTATTTACCTGGTGAAAATAAAGACTAAGAAAGGTATGGTGGTTAAAAAGTTAGTGATAGAATAATTGGAAATTTACTTTATTTTAGGCTACTACATTTCGCAAACTATAACTTCAAACCCTCCCACCCATTAAATTAAACTTCGCCTGCGGGAAAGATTACAAGTAATCAAATTCGTTGTAAAATCGCTTTATTATCTATTATGATAAATCAGAAGACGAAACCATGTCAAAATCCCTGTTAATCAAATTGGTGAAATTATTCTTTTCCTGAATAAATTCAGGATGAAGTGATAAATGTTTTCGTGATAAACTTAAATTTGATTATCTGTAAAGTTTCACATTCACCGAAATGCCAGATTCGACTTTAAAGGTCTGTTCGAGTGTAAAAGCAGAACGGTTTGAATATTTCGAGCGGAAAATAACCTTGTAGGTACCGGGTTGCAATACGAGGGTTTCTCTTTGGGCTGCGTTGTCGCGGAAATTATAAACCCATTTCAGTTCATTATTGTCAACAAGATAAACACCGCCAAAACCACTTGCTTTCTTTTCGATAACGGCAATACCGGGAAGCGGAATTTCAATTGTAGTCGTATGACTTTGCTTAATTTCAATATCATTGACATATATCCTGGGCAGGCTTAGAATTTCAAGGTCATAAATCCCGGTGATATATTTTTCAGTCTGGCCGAACTGCTGTACATTAAGGGTTTCCATTTTACCGTTTTGCCTGACAATACCTTTTAAATCACGGACAGTTTTATCACGGGCGTCCAGTTTCAGGTCAAGGTAACCCTGAGGAACATTAGCCGCAATAATGGTATGTTTTCCCGGAGTCAGTGATATGCTGTCTATACGCCGCAACGGTATGGTATGAATAACAATGTCATAAGCCAGAAGCGGATCAATCTCTAACGTGTCGGGTAATCCCTTGTTGTTAAGAGTATGAACGAAGTTGTATTTGATGAGACCTGAGAAATTATCATAGAAGGTCATGCTCACGTTTGTTTCGGTAGGTTTGCCGTATTCGTCAAGCAGATTCACCTGGGCTGTTGTAGAATTCAAAGCCTGTGAGATGACTATATTCAATGCTTTTGAAAACTCCGCTTCACTCGATGCGTCAAAGTAGGTACCGACGCAATCGAATGCTTCGGAAAAATTTCTGCCAATCCCAATGATGAAAGGCTTTAGTGCAACTCCCTTTTTCTGAAGTGCAAGAGAAACAGCGCAGGGATCTCCATCACATTCTTCCAATCCGTCGGTGATAAGAACAATAATATTTCTGCAATTATCGCATGCAGGAAAATCATAGCCAGCCTGCTCAAGTGCATAAGCAATGGGTGTCGTCCCTTTGGGGACAATGGATTTCAGCCTTGTTTTAATTTCAGGAATGTTGTTTTTGGCGAAAGGGACAACCAGTTTGGTATCATTGCAAACCTGGGGAGGAAAATTAAACTGATGGCCATACAACCGTAAGCCCAGTTCGAGATTGTTTACTGTCTGCAGGCTATCGAGAAGGTTGATCAGCAGTTTGCGGGCAATGGTAATTTTCATATCGCTCTGCCAGCGTCCGTACATGCTTTGCGAAGCATCAAAAACAAACAGGATACGGGTTAATGGCGGCGGTTTTTCTTCCTCTTCCTGCAATTGTCCGTAAACAAAGGGAAAAGATAGAAATAAAATGATCAAACTAAAAAGTATTTTTAACCTCAAGGCAATATCTGATTTTGAAACAAAATCCATATATGAACGTTCATTTTTTGCAGGTATTATACTGCTGCAAAATATATTCAAAGGTATGGCAAAAGGATAAATCTGTTCGCAGAAAAACATAAATATATAAACAGCGTATTGTTAGGAAAAATCAGGCCGTAAATTATTACAGACCATTACAATTGATATTTTAGCGACCCAAATCGAAATACAACAATGATTAAAAAACAATATATAATTCTTCCCTTCTTTTTTATTGTTTCTGTGACCTTTGCACAATCAGATGATCTTACAAAGTCCGGTCTTATTGATTCAACGGCAAGTTCATGGGCAGACTCGGTACTGAAGACACTTTCCCTTGACGAAAAAATTGCCCAGTTAATGATGATCAGGACGTACTCTAATAAAGATGAGACATATTATCTGGGTGTTGAACATACCATTTTAAAGTATAAAATCGGAGGGTTATGCTTTTTCCAGGGAGGCCCCGTCCGCCAGGCAAACCTGACCAACCGTTACCAGGAATTTTCTAAAATACCCCTTCTCATCGCGATGGATGCAGAATGGGGACCTGGGATGAGACTCGACAGCACTTATTCCTTTCCATACCAAATGACTCTTGGAGCCATGAACGATGACCATCTCATTTATGAAATGGGCGCTGCTATTGCCGGCCAACTAAAGTTGTTGGGCGTCCATATCAATTTTGCACCTGTGGCCGATATTAATAATAATCCGGTAAATCCTGTCATTAACAGCCGTTCATTCGGTGAATCGCGGTTCGAAGTAACAAAAAAATCCCTGGCATATATGAAAGGCCTGCAGGATAACGGGATTATTGCAACGGCAAAACATTTTCCGGGACATGGCGATACCGATACCGATTCGCACTACGCACTTCCCGTAATAAGCCATTCAAGGGAAAGGCTTGATTCTGTCGAATTATACCCTTTCAGCCACCTTATAGATAACGGGCTTGATGCTGTGATGATCGCTCACCTGCTGGTGACAAGCCTCGATAGTACAAAAAATACACCCGCAACACTTTCCAAAGCTATTGTTACAGACCTGTTAAAGAATGAGCTGGGCTTTCAAGGCCTTGTAATTACTGATGCTCTTGATATGAAAGGGGTCACTGCAAATCACAGTCCCGGAGAAATTGAACTGAAGGCTTTCCTTGCGGGAAATGATATATTGCTGTTACCCCAGAATGTTGAGGCTGCGATCAACGAAATAAAGAATGCAGTCGGTTTGGGAAATATTCCGGAAGAAATGGTAAATGAAAGATGTTTGAAAATTTTAAAATATAAACAAAAAGCCGGACTTGACAACTATTCGCCGGTTATGACAGATTCATTATTTGAAAGGCTGAATATAGTAAACAATGAACTTCTAACCCGAAAAATTTTTGAATCGGCAATTACTGTAGTTAAAAACGAAAATAACTTAATTCCACTGATAAGGCCGGATACCTTAAAAATTGCTTCATTGTCAATTGGATCTCCTGAAATCAATAAATTTCAGGAAATGCTGGGAAATTATTGTCCGGTTGACCATTACAATATCCTCAGCAGTTTTACCGAAAAAGAGGCTTCCGGATTAATTGAAAAATTAAAGAATTATAATCTCATCATCATCGGAATTCACAATTCCAATATTTTTGCCAGCAAGAACTTTGGGCTTTCTCTTGCAAGCTTTAATCTGATTGACCGGATAGCAGAGCAGACTAAAGTTATTCTCACTGTTTTTGCAAATCCTTACAGCATTAACAGCATTTTGCATCCCGACAGCCTTGCTTCAATAATTGTGGCCTACCAGGATAATAATATTTCCAATGAAATTGCGGCACAGATCATTATGGGTAGTATAGCTGCCATTGGAAAACTACCGGTTTATTCATCGCCTGACTTTCCCTCTGGATTCGGATTAAAAATAAATTCGGTTGGAAAACTTAAATACGTTTTACCTGAAGAAGTTGGAATTGCAGGTCACGATTTCGACAGAATTGATTCTATCGCTTTGATGGCCATCAGAG
Organism: Bacteroidales bacterium; assembly: GCA_020052415.1. Classification (GTDB taxonomy): domain Bacteria; phylum Bacteroidota; class Bacteroidia; order Bacteroidales; family JAADJA01; genus JAADJA01. Next base: position 188,151 of record JAGVPB010000048.1, read on the forward strand.
AAAAGGCTACACCCGGTTGCCAGATAGTCGTTGCAAAGGATGGGAAAGTCATTTACCGCAAATCGTTCGGCTATCATACTTATGAAAAAGCAGATATTGTTAAGAACACCGACCTCTATGACCTTGCTTCGCTTACAAAAATAGAGGCTACCACCCTTGCAGTAATGAAATTAGTTGATGGTCAAAAGTTCGATATTGACTTTAAGCTTGGCTGGTACCTGCCCTGGTTAAAAGGAACGAACAAGGAAAATATTATCGTTCGTGAATTGATGGCGCATCAGGCACAACTTACAGCATGGATTGCATTTTATATTCCGACTGTAAACAGGAAAAGGCCAAACAGCACCTTTTATTCTGATACAGTTGACAAGGATCATAATGTGAAAGTTGCCGACAATCTTTACATGCGTGATGATTATAAAAAAACCATATTTGATTCCATAGCATCCTCCCGGTTGCTTAAAAAAAAAGAATACGTTTATAGCGACCTCGGTTTTATTCTGCTCAGGCAATGTATTGAAAACGTGGCAAACGAACCCCTTGATAAATTTACCGAATCAACTTTTTATAAACCCCTTGGATTGCAAACTATTTGTTTTAATCCGTTGGACAGGTTTGATCTGGCAAGGATAGTTCCGACCGAAAAGGATGATTATTTTCGCAATCAGCTCATACATGGTTATGTTCACGATCCCGGAGCCGCCATGCTGGGCGGAGTTTCAGGACATGCCGGCCTGTTCTCCAACGCAGGTGATGTTGCGGTAATTATGCAAATGTTACTGCAAGGAGGAGAATATGGCGGGATCAGGTATTTTAATCAAACCATTGTGGAAGAATTTACCAAACAGCAATTTCCAATGGAAGGCAACAGGCGGGCCATCGGATTCGACAAGCCTGACCTTGAAAACCGCGATAACGGGCCTACCTGTGAAAGCGCTTCGGAACTGAGTTTCGGACATACCGGGTTCACCGGAACATACGCATGGGCCGATCCAAAATATAACCTCGTTTATATCTTTCTTTCAAACAGAATTTACCCTACTGCAAAGAATGATAAGTTGATTAAGATGAAGGTTAGGAAAGAAATTCAAAAAGTCGTTTATGAAGCAGTTCTGAATTCAATTCCTGAAACGGTTTCGGAAAATCGGTAAAATAACTTTGTAAGGTATTTCCATTATTCATTTGAAAGGAACCATTTTCAATTTTGCAAATTATTTTCATTTATTACTTTTGGCAATTCATACATGAGCAGGAAAAAATAAATTGTTGATATTTAAAATTTTATAACAGATCGTTTAACATGGCATTTTATAAAAAATCAGTATTTTGGTGGATATTTTCATTTTTCTTTACCATTTTCATAGCGTATTACCAGCGAACCACGGGACCAACCTATCCGGTTCGGGGAAAGATCAACATCAGCGGTCAGGAGTTAAAATACAAACTTTTGACATCGAATGACAGCGATAAGCCTGCTGAAATTTCAGTAAAGGGAAATATGAGCAGCGTGAAAGGCCATATTGAATACAAAAAATACAACACTGAAGAAGATTGGCGGATCACTGAGATGCAGGTAAAGGAAGGCAAATTGACAGGAGAACTTCCACCCCAGCCCCCTGCCGGGAAATTAACTTACAGGGTTATTTTGAATGAGGAGGGACAATCTTATACACTGCTGGACAAACCGGTTGTGATCCGTTTTAAAGGACCGGTTCCGGCTTATATTCTGTTTCCGCATATCATTCTGATGTTCCTTGCCATGCTTTTTTCAACCAGAACGGGCATTGAAGCCCTTCTCAAAAGGGAAAAAACGCTCAACTATACTCTGATCACCGGTATCCTTCTGTTTTTTGGAGGAATGTTTCTTGGGCCGGTTGTTCAGAAATATGCTTTCGGGGCATTCTGGACAGGTTGGCCTTTCGGGCATGACCTGACTGATAATAAAACTCTCGTCGCATTTATTGCCTGGATAATAGCATATCTGAGGTTAAGGAAAAATAATTCAAACCGCGGCTGGGCAGTTGCTGCTGCCATCATACTCCTTATGGTTTACCTGATCCCGCATAGCATGTTCGGTTCAGAACTGGATTACTCGACCGGCGAAATAGGAACCGGAAAATAAGGTTGGAATTATGACAATACTGATAATCGGAATCACTGCCATCATTTCATTGCTGGCCTTTCAAAATAAGGTACTATTCGACAAAATGAAATTCAATGCCTGGGAAATCCACCACAGGAAAGAGTGGCACCGGTTTATTTCTTATGGTCTGATCCATGCCGACTGGATTCATTTGCTTGTGAATATGTTCGTAATGTATTCATTTGGAAAGATAGTGGAAGAAATTTTTCAGTACAATTTTCAATACAAAGGCTACATTTATTTCTTTCTGTTGTATGCAGGAGGAATTGCGTTTTCTACTATCTGGGATTTCGGCAAGCACAAAGACGATATTTACTACAATGCTGTTGGCGCATCAGGGGCAGTGTCAGCAGTTGTATTTTCTTCCATTATCTTATTCCCGTCCGGTAAAATATTTCTGTTTATGATACCCGTCGGCATACCTGCTCCGATTTTCGGATTACTGTATTTGATATATTCTGCTTATATGGCAAAAAAAGGAACCAGCAACATTGGCCACAGCGCACATTTCTGGGGTGCTGTTTTCGGAATAATATTTACCATTGCTGTTAAACCTGAATTTCTAACAAGATTTATCGAACAGTTGTTGTGATTTAATTCGTAACTATTCAGCCGGTACAAAGTGTTAAGAAACAAATGCTTGCCATCTCGCCTTTGGCGAGACAGACATCACAGATCAGACTAAATTCACTTTTATCAATCCCGCCTCTTGTGGGACTACCATAGGTAGTTTTAAAATCTGTGTTAATTTGTGAAATCTGTGGCAAAATTGGCATATTTAGGGGCTGAGCAGTTACGATAATTCTTACCTTACCAAACAGGAACAGTGATCAGACCCTTTAACCTTTATTCCTGTTTAAATTGAACCTTCGGCCGTAGAAAAAACGGATCACACCGACACGGTAGCTCATTGAATTAGGATGTTCCTTACTTGTGTTCCCGGTGAAATTATCATCAATAGCTGTTATTCCAGCATACGAACGAACGGAATTGTAAACCAGGGCTGCACGTGCAGATAGTCTTCCGGAAACATAAGATCCCCGCCTGTTTTCTGTTGACTCAGGGTAACCAATCTCATAATTCTGATATGCTATACCGGGCACAAGGGAGAGAGACAAATAAAATTTTTTCCACATAACGAAAGTATGTGTGTAACCGCCGGTTACACCCATTCCTGTAACCTCGGCATTATTAAAACAAAGCGACGGATTGCATTTTTCTCTTATTTCGTAGGGTATGAAACTTGAATCCCCTGAGACACTGAACAGTGAAAAATAGCCTCCAAGAAGGAAGGAACCTGCACTTTTTCGCTGAATATCGGTTTGAACAAATGCAGCACGGTGAGAATACTTTTTATGATTGAATGCATAAATACAGCTTCCACCAAGACTTGCCGAAACTATATCGGACCGCTGAGGGTATGGAGAATTAAAATCCCAGTTATCAAAGTAGGAATCCGGGTTTTCGATATAAAAGCCCTGGTAAACCTGCGCATAAAAATCAATCGCAAGGCTTCGGGTAAAAATATTGGTAAGGATATCGAACTTTTTGGTTTCGCCATACCTTTCATTGTCATTGTTGATCAAAGGGAAATTAAACGCCACTCCAAGCCCGAACCATTTATAGTTAACTCCTAAACCAAGATTAAGGCTGCTGTTTGGGGCATAACTGACATTGTAATTCGAGTCGTTGTCGAGGATATCGAAACTGCTGAATTTATTAACGCCATAAAGCCTGATGGAAAGCTTATCAGAAAGATCTTTAATATAAACCGTATCGAATTTCTGACGCTTATGTTTGGAACTCTGTGCCTGCAGAGAACTAAAAAAGGCGAATATACAAATTATTGAAAGGGCAATTTTCACAAATTCAAAATAAATTCATAACAAACTTATAGAAAATATCTCAGATGTGTTGATAGAAAAAGATAAAAGTTTACTGCCTGACTTGCACATGACGGAATAAACGGGAATTGGACAGTTGGCAGTCAGCAGCAGGCAATAACGAAAATTGTCAAATTGTAAATAAAAATAATTTGTTTATTCGTAGCAAATGAATGCAACCTTTTAATAACCTAAATTGTATAAGACATTGTAAATGCCATAATTTTTTCATAAGGTTTTTGGTAAGTTGATATTTATTTAGGTTAAAGCCCGCTCCCATCCAGCGGGCTTTTGAATTCAAAAGTTAAAAATTCAGAATAAGTGTAACTTTGCTTTCACATAAAAATCAAATTTTAGTTTGAATAGCAATTAAATATTAAACAACATACAAAACTTTAAAAATGAACATTGACGTAAAAATTAAAGACAAAATTTTAAAACCGGTTGAGGAAGTTTTTGATGCCGTCATTAACACCGACAAACTTTCAAAATATTTCATTTCAAAAGCAAGCGGTCCGGTTAAAGAAGGTGAAACCGTAACCTTGTATTTTGAAGATGTCGGAGCGCAATTGCCGATTACGGTCACTGCCGTTAAAACCAATGAGCGCATAACATTTCATTGGGCTGCAAGCGGTTTAATGGCACAGGTTGACATTGTTTTTACGGCACTCGACTCCAATTCAACTTCCATTTCAATATCGGAAAAAAGCTTTCCCTTTGATCCTGCCGGCGTGTCCAAAGCGCTCCAGCAAACCCAGGGCTGGACGGATTTTACCTGCTCACTGAAAGCTTATCTGTATAGTGGTATTAATTTGAGAAACGGCACGACAAAGGATTCAATGCAGAAATGAAAAGCATTTCAATTTCTGAAAAACTGATTTTTTATTTTGTCAGTCTGGGCATTGTCGTTATAATTATTATAGGTTTTTATTCCTTTTATTTTACAAAAAAAGCTTTGCTTAGCAGGACTTTCGATCAGCTGACATCTTTAAGGCTGGAAAAGAAGAACAGAATCGAACAATTCTTCCTTGACCGCGACCGTGACCTCAGCCTTATTTCCAAATCTGAAGAAATAATAAAAATTATTGATGTTATAAACTCACATTCAAACCCCGCAAACTGGATTAATAAGTTTCAGTATAATTCTTACCTAAGCAAGTACATTAGCTCCTATGGCTATTATCAAAGCCTTTATATAACAAATAGTCATGAGGTTGTGCAATATATAAGTTCGTCACAATCCGGTGTGGAAATCAATCCTGAAATTGAATATGTTTCCAATCCAAACCTTCTTGACTTTTGTAAAGAAATCGAACTATCGGGAAAAACGATCATCCAGGACTTAACCAAGTCAAAATTGCTGATTTATATTGGCACTCCTGTTTTTAATGAAGCTATAGACATGATCGGTTCTGTGGTGCTGGAAATACCTGTTACAGCCATCAATAATATTATGTTCGGATACTCAGAAAATAACGGACTTGGAGAAACCGGTGAAACTTACCTAGTGGGTAATGACTACCTCATGAGAAGCAATTCCAGGTTTAAAGAAAATGCTGTGTTTAATATTAAAGTTAATTCCACATCTGTGATGAAGGCATTCCTTGGCGAAACCGGAGCTGAGATTGTGTGCGATTACAGAAATATTTCCTGCTTAAGTTCATACAGCAGAGTAAATATAGAAGGGCTTCGCTGGGTAATACTGGCCGAAATTGATGAACAGGAAGCGATGATACCGGTATATGCCATACGAAACAGCATTTTACTCATAAGCGTAATTATCGCTGCAAGTGTATTCGTATTTGCATTCGTGATATCAAAAAGAATAACATTGCCTCTAAAAAGACTTCAAAAAGCAAGTGAGCAAATAGGAGCTGGAAATTATGATACACGGCTGACAGTTTCTTCAAAGGATGAAATCGGATCCCTTACGGATACATTCAACGATATGGCTTCGCGTTTGAAAAAGCAAAACGAAGAAATTGAAGAAGAAAAGACTAAAAGGGTCAGTTCGCTGATTGATGGTCAGGAAATGGAACGACAACGATTATCAAGAGATTTGCACGATAGCCTGGGACAATCAATTTTAGCTGTAAAAATCAAGCTTGAACAAGCAAAAAATGCCAGCGCCGAAAAGAGTCAGCAAATCATTTTTGAAACACGGGAACTTTTAAAAAATACCATCCAGGAAATCAGAAATATTTCGAATAACCTGATGCCTCCGGTTTTAGAGGCTTTCGGTATCGAACATGGGTTGAAAAATCTTTGTAAAGACACTACTGAAAATACCGGAATTAAAATAAACTTCACAACTGAAAATATTCCTGGTTCTCTTGATCCGCGATTACAAATCTACTTGTACCGGATTTCACAGGAAGCAATAAATAATATTACCAAGCACTCTTCTGCAACTCTGGCTTCTGTAAAAATTTCCTGTTGCCGGAATTGTATTTCGCTGAATATTGCAGATAATGGAAAAGGATTTGAAGTTCAAAAAAACACAAGCAAGGGTAATGGCATTATGAACATGAAAGAAAGAGTGCAATTACTCAGAGGTGAATACAAAATATTATCTTCGCCCGGAAAAGGTACCCGGATAAATATTGAAATACCTGTGTTATCAACATGAACTTAATAAAGATTGTGCTGGTGGATGACCACCGGATATTCCGCGATGGATTAAAATCTCTGTTGTCCGAAGCTAATTTTATAGAGGTTATTGGTGAGGCTACAGATGGCAATGAATTATATAAGTTGCTAAAATCACTGAAACCTGACCTTGTTATAATGGATATCAGCATGAAGGGTCCTTCGGGAATTGATGTATCCGCGCAGATTGCTGCTTCCTATCCTGAAATTAAAGTCATGATCCTGTCCATGCACACCAATGAAGAATTTGTGATCAATGCAATTAAAGCAGGAGTTAAAGGTTACCTGTCGAAAGATACTTCCGGGGAGGAATTACTTGATGCAATAAAAATCATTTATGAGGGAGGCGAATGGTACAGCAAGCTTGTTTCCGACAATTTTATGAAAAACTATGCTAAAAAGTTTAAAGCAGAACAAAGCCTTTTGGAAAATAAAACCCTCACGCAGAGAGAAATTGAAATACTGAAGCTTGCAGCGACAGGACATACCAACAAGGAGATTGCAGATAAGCTCTTCATAAGTACAAAAACCGTTGATTGCCATAAAAATAATATCGTGCAAAAACTGAAACTGAAAAATACTGCCGAAATGGTTCTTTATGCAGTTAAGAACAAGATCATAGAAATATAGCCTTACATTTTTATTTCACTGACGGTATAGGAAATTTACCTATTAAATAAGCTTTTTACTTATAAATAAATCAGAATTTATCCTATTGTTATTAATGACAATAAGATGTGATTTTTGCGCAAATAATTTAATGATTTATTTGTATGTCAGCGAAATTTATTAAGCCGTGTTTATTTCTAACATTCGTATTTTTTATAAGCTGTACCATAAAATCTCAGGATTCGGGCAGCGACACTATTGCAGGAAAAGATAAGAGCGGATCAGCAGTAAAATTAAATGTAGGCTCTGATATCATGAGCCGTTATATTTGGAGGGGAACTGATTTTGGCGATTCTCCGGCTGTACAGCCAACACTATCCATTTCGGTTTCAAATTTTGAAGCCGGGTGCTGGAGTTCTGTCGCGACAAACAGTTTCTATAAAGAAATAGATTTGTATGCAAAATATACTGTAAAAAACTTTTCCCTGATTTTTACCGATTACTATGTCACTTCAGTAAATGGAACACCGGCTTCACCGGATACACGGTATTTCGTTTATGATGATCAAAAAACCGCCCATTCATTTGAAGGATCATTACTTTATAAAGGCAGTGAAAAGTTCCCGCTTTGGTTGCTCGGCGGTGTTTTCTTTTATGGAAATGATAAAAGGTGGGGTTATGATGCAGAGAAAGACTCAACGAACCAGACTTATTATTCCTCATATCTTGAGGCAGGTTACACTTTCAGTATAAAGGATAGCAGCGCCGATGTGTTTCTCGGATTTACCCCAGCTGCAGGCGCTTATGGCAATACACTCGGTGTAATAAATATTGGAGTAACAGGTTATCGCAAAATAAAAATCACTGACGAATTTGAATTGCCTGTTAAAGCTTCCTTAATATTTAATCCTCAATCATCCAATGTATATTTTGTGTTTGGGATAACACTTTAATAATAAAATAAATTTATAATCCTTTAAACTCATTCATTATGATAGATACAGGATCAACCGGCTTTATGCTGTTGGCAACAAGCCTGGTAATGCTAATGACGCCGGGTTTGGCATTTTTTTATGGCGGATTAGCCACAAAGCGTAACATTTTAGGTATTATGATTCAAAGTTTTGTTTCCCTGGGCTGGACTACCGTATTGTGGGTATTCTTTGGTTATTCATTATGCTTTAGCGGAGGCGAGGGCGGAGTTATAGGCGATTTCAGCAAGGCTTTTCTTAGAGGTATTGCTATTGATTCGATGTACTCCAACGGAAAAATTCCTGAATTTGTATTCTTTGCATATCAAATGATGTTTGCAATCATCACTCCCGCTCTTATTACAGGAGCTTTTGTGAACAGGATCACCTTCAAAGCCTATTTTATATTCCTTACAGTTTGGCAGATTCTGGTTTATTATCCGTTTGTTCACATGATCTGGGGTGGCGGGCTACTGGCACAATGGGGTGTTCTCGACTTTGCAGGTGGAATTGTTGTTCATGCAACTGCCGGCTTTGCTGCATTAGCTTCGGTTTTTTATGTAAAAGCAAGGGTTGATAAAAACTCCACACCAAATAGTATCCCTCTTGTCGCGATCGGAAGCGGATTATTGTGGTTCGGATGGTATGGATTTAATGCAGGGAGTGAAGTTGCCGTGGACTTCGTTACCTCAACAGCGTTTATAAATACCGATATTGCCGCGTCTTTTGCAACCATAGCATGGTTATTTGTTGAATGGATTCGCGAAAGAAGACCAAAATTTGTTGGTTTGCTCACAGGTTCCATCGCAGGACTTGCGACTATAACACCCTGTGCAGGTTTTGTCCCTGTATGGGCTTCTCCCATTATTGGTACTGCAGCGGGCCTGGTTTGCTATTTTGCAGTTCATTTCAAAAATAAAATGAAATGGGATGACGCCTTAGATGTGTGGGGTGTTCATGGCGTAGGAGGCGTTCTTGGAACAATTCTACTTGGCGTATTCGCTTCAAAGGCAATTAACGGTGCAGGAGCCGATGGCCTGATTTTTGGCGGCGGTTCATTTTTGATTAAGCAGGTGGTTGCTGTTGTTTCAGCATCTATTTATGCATTTATTTTTACTTATTTAATGCTCATAATCATCAATGTGGTGACTCCCGTTAAAGTAGATGAAAAAATTGAAAAATTAGGCCTTGATGAAGGATTGCACGGCGAAAAGGCCTATGATGAAGGAGTGTTGTAATATTTGAAATCCTTATTAAACAAAACATTTGTCAAAATAATTTTCGCCGGTAATATTCCTGCTAAAAACGTGAGCCCTTAAATGACAACCCTGCCGGGATAAAGTGCAAACCCGGCAGGGTGTTTTGTTTAATTTTAATCCATCCAATAACTTCGATAAGCAATTCTATTCGATGAATTACTTTATTTAATTTTGAGCCTGGAGATTTTGGGATTGAGGTGATAAGTAAATATATTTCTCCATACAATAGTCAATCGGATTAGTCTCTTCTTTACAAAAAATAACATTAGTCAATATGAAAAAGATAATACAATTAACACTGATGATGCTTCTCGGAGCGGCTCAAATTCTCGGACAAGAGAAAGATGATGACGCGAAATTTACAAAATCATTTAACCAGGACAATTGCACTTTTCTGACCACCGGGCGTAATTTATATTTTATTCTTGAACCCGGGTATAAGTTGATTTTACAGGGCATTGAAGGAAACGACACCGTGACCCTTGAAATATTAGTCCTTAATGAAACCAAAAAAATAAACAATATTGAAACAAGGATTGTTACTGAAACAGAAACAGTAAATAATCAAACTATTGAAATTGCGTGGAATTATTTTGCATTTTGTAAAGAAACTGGTACCATTTTCTATTTTGGAGAAGATGTGGATAACTATAAAAATGGAAAGGTGATCAATCACAACGGCTCATGGCTGGCCGAAGGTAAAAACAGCCCGGGTGTTTTAATGCCGGGGCTGATTCTTTTAGGCTCCCGGTATTACCAGGAAATAGCTCCGGGTACAGCCATGGACAGAGCAGAAATAGTGAGTATTGATGAAACGCTTGAAACTCCGATGGGAACTTTTACAGGCTGTTTAAGAACCAGGGAAACAAATGCTCTAAATCCTTTGGAAAAAGAATATAAGATTTACGCTCCCGGTATAGGACTGATAAAAGATGAGGATTTGCTGTTGGTGAAATATGGTTTTATAAAATGATTTGATGGTTTGGAGTAATTATTAGTTCAAATTTATTAAGGAAGATGGTGGGAGTAAAGGAATGATGGAATGAACCAAATATTTGATTAATGTGTCACGAAACAACACTTGAAATAGAAAGCCAAACTGACGATCACGGCCATCATCATGACAGCCCTAAACACTTTCATGATCATCCTGTCGAATCAGACTACAGTCAAACACACGAGCTGCGTACAAGCTGGGTTGTTTATCTGACGGCAGCTACAATGGTGCTGGAAATCATTTTCGGCTATTGGACCAATTCAATGGCTCTCCTTGCTGACGGGTACCACATGGCTTCTCATGTTTTTGCACTCGGCCTTTCATGGATTGCTTATGTTGTCGCCCGCAAGTATTCGCAAACCGACAGTTTTTCTTTCAGTAAAAAGAAAATCCTTGCGCTTTCAGGCTTTACCAGTGCTGTCGTACTGCAGGTGATAGCGGTAATAATGGCTTACCAGGCGGTAAACAGATTACTTCATCCGCTTGCCATTAAATTTGGCGAGGCTATTTTTATTGCAGTAATCGGACTTGCAGTAAACGGACTTAGCGCTATATTACTTCATCATAAGCATGAACACCACGACCACAACATTCGCTCGGCTTACCTTCATGTTCTTGCTGACGGACTGACCAGCATCACAGCAATCATTGCACTGACCATAGGTATGATTTACAACTTGTATTTTCTCGACAGTCTCAGCGGAATAATCAGTTCGGTTATAATTACAAAATGGGCTATTGAACTTATAAAAGGTTCCGGAAAAGACCTCATTGATTTTAAACACAAATAATGGATACAAGCGTATTTTCCGAAAAAAACACAATACCCGGCGACAGTGACCTGGTTACTTCTTTGGGAAAGACGTTTCCTTTATGGATGGAGATTAAGGATTATGCTTATTCCAAATATCCTGCAGCAATTGCTGAATGGTATTACCCCGGTGAAAAATATGGCTGGAGTTTCAGAATAAAAGATAAAAAGCGGGCTATAATTTATTTATTACCAAGAGAAGGGTTTTTTAAAGTTGCATTTGTTTTCGGACAAAAGGCAATGGATGCCATTATGCAAAGCCAGATTTCAGACCCGGTAAAAACAGAACTTGAATCTGCAAGAGTTTATGCTGAGGGAAGGGGCATCAGGATTGACATTAAGAACAATGACTTGATAAAGGATATAAAGTTGTTGATTGATATTAAGGTTGCAAGTTAATATGACTTTTCGGTCGGGTATTGCTATTTGAAATAAAACTATCAATCACTTTTTTATTATAAACCAATCCGGGTAACTACTCAGCAGGTTCAAAGTCTTTTGGCGAGATTATGACGCAAGCTAATGCGTAATCCGGATATAAATATTTCGTCTATTTTTGTTAGTGATTATCATTTTCACTAAAATTTGACAGATATGAAATTCCGATTTCCTGCTTTAACATCCGCTTTGTTCATTGGGTTTACCATTTCAGCAATTTCGCAGATAACAGTTACTCTCGAAGACTTGGAGTACGCGGAAGGGCAAAATTACAAAATGTACGGCCGGACCACCCTGTACATTGTTCAAACATTGACCGGTAAAATAGGAGGCCCGCACACCTGGGATTTTTCAACCGGACCGACGAATATAAATTATACCTTCGATCATGTATTGCCTTCTGCAACCCCTTGCGAGGCAAATTTCCCGGCGGCTGCAATAGCAGAAAAACGTACCGGGGACGGAAGTGCAGCTTACCTTTTTCTCGATTTTCAGAGCGGAACAGGTAGGGTAAACTACGGCGCTTGCCAGCCAGGAGTGCTCGACATTCCCTATGTTTTCAATCCTCCAATAGTTGATTTTCCGGCTACCATCAATTTTATGGACTTCTGGGACGGGCAGTCGGAATTTGCTGCACAAAGCTCAGGAATTGACCTGACCGTTGAATACTTTTTCACCGCATTTTGCAATGCCTACGGAACACTTACCCTGCCCGGCGGACTTGGCAGTTTCCCTTGTTTACAGGTGAACTACCTCGAGCATTTTAAATATTACTGGGAGGGTATGCTGATACAGGAATCGTATATCCGGTCTTTCTACTGGCTCATCGAAACCGCCGGAATAGCCGTTATCATCGTTTCTGAAGAAGGCTCAACGCCTCCGCCTGAAAATTTTTCTTATTCTGCAGGATACAACCGCATGTATGAAAGCTCAAAATTTATTGTTTCCAATGAGTTCAGCCTCGATGTTAAAGTGTTTTTGGAGGGACCATATAATTCTTCCACAGGCTTAATGAATACTTCAATCAACGCCGGATTTGTTCCCTTATCACAACCTTACAACATTCCCCCCTGGAATTATACCGGTACAGAGATGGTTATTGCGCTTCCTTCGGCAGATATAGTTGACTGGGTGCTGGTTGAGTTGCGGGATGCAACCCAAGCTTCGCTGGCTACCGGGAGTACAAGGATAGCACGGCAAGCAGCATTTCTGTTAAAGAATGGTAATATTGTTGGCCTTGATGGTTCATCTCAGCCTGCGTTTGATGTTCCGGTTGTAAATGGCCTCTTCGCTTTGGTTTGGCACCGCAATCATGCCGGGGTGCTGTCTGCGGCAGCTGTGCCCGGGTCCAGCGGAATATACAGCTATGATTTTACAAATGCCGAAAGTAAAGCTTATGGTGGCGCATCCGGGCATAAACAAATCAGCGCCGGTGTCTGGGGAGTGTTTTCAGGGGATGCTGATGCCGATGGCGATATTTCCCTGATTGATAAAACAGGCGAATGGAATTCCGATGCAGGCCACGTCGGTTATATCTCATCTGATTTTAATATGAACAGCCAGGTTATTAACAAGGATAAAAACGATTACTGGCTACCCAATGTTGGAAGCGGATCATCAGTACCCGAATAGAAAGTGATGGTTGAATTGTTTATACTAAAATATACGTGTATTCAGGGATAATTTAAGACCAACCAACCAAGGTTGAGGAAGATATTATGTTGACATCTTATTATAAAATAAAATGTATTACTATTGATTTGGTGACTACAATAGATGGTTTTATGGCTCTTGCTCCTGAGAAAAATTATCTTGCTGTACAATTTATTTATTGAAGAAACAAAAGCGTTAAAAACCCTTGCTTAAGATTAACAATATAAATAAGCGTGTTTTTTACTTTTTTTAATTACCTTAAAATTCTCAAATTGTTGTTAAGAAAATCTCAATAACTTTATAAACACCAAACAATTTTTAAACTAACTTTCGGGAAAATTTTATAAGGAGTTATGCATCCATTTGAAAAAAATTTATTAGTATCCGTCGAGGAGATTGAACTTGAACTTAGAGGTATTAAGGAAATAATTTGGTCTGATTTCTGGCTTAATCCAAGAAAACTTAGAGGAAGTGATTTTTTAATGCGATGGTCCCAAGGCGTTTGGAGTGAGAAGCGGTTAATTGATGCTACAAATAAAACAAATCAGTTTTATGCTATTCCTTATGGACCAAGCGGAACAGCACCAACAGACGACGTTAGAGCATTTGAACTTTACTTTGAAAGATTAGAAGCTGCAGGACTTGGCAATATAAAGCGGCCAGACCTTTTAGTTTTCAAAATCGCTCACAAGCCATATGTTGACAAATTTCTTGCAGATATTGGTGGAGAAGAAGAATTGCCATTTATAATAGAGGACAAACTTAAAGACATTATTTCAAAAGCTATTATTGCCGTAGAGTGCGAAAACTCACTTTGGGTTGCAGGGAAAATGCCTGATTTTAATACTCCATTGAAGGCACAAAAACGACTTGGCGGCAAATTAGGACTTAAAAAGAATGCAGTTCTCCCGACAGTTATTATCAAAGAAGAGGATAGAATTCCTTTGAGCAGATGGCAAAAAGAAAACAAAGTTCCAATTCATGTTTGGCATGTATTCTTCGACAAGGCCTATGGTCTTTCATTTGATGAAGCACAAAGATTAGTGGCCGATGGTTTCATCTTACCAACTGAGCAAGTTTTTCAAGCGCCAGGCGGGGCAACTACAAAAAAAGCGATCTATAAGTATTACTACAATTATGCTTATCCTCTTGGCATTTCAAATGAAAGGCCTCAATTAGTTCCTGCATATATTGAAGATAAAAATGGACATATTCTACCGTATGTAAAATTTGAAGGTGGTTCGTTGGAAATCACTTCGGAAGCCATTGACCTGCTAATGAATCTCTAATGGGAAAAGTAAAAACACATCAAAAGTTACCAACCAATTGGAATGAACGCGAAATTCTTCGTAAGAAGGGACAGTTTTGGACACCAGGTTGGGTTGCTGATGCGATGGTTGCTTATGTTTCCGAAAATACAGATTTGATTTTCGACCCGGCAACCGGAAGAGGGGCATTTTACGAAGCATTATTACAAATAAACAAACCGGATATTTCATTTTACGGAACTGATATTGACAATGAGGTATTAACTGATAGAATTTATTGCCGCGAAAAATGCTTCGTTGAGGAAAGAGATTTTATTAAAAATCCACCTCAGAGAAAATTTAAAGCGATAGTTGCAAATCCACCATACATAAGGCACCATCGAATTGATGAAGAAACAAAATATTTTCTTAAGCAACTTTCATTAAGTATTACAGGACACTCAATTGATGGTAGAGCTGGCTATCACATTTATTTTCTGATTCAGGCATTGAACTTACTGGAGCAAGACGGGAAACTTGCCTTTATTATGCCTGCCGATACATGTGAAGGAAAGTTTGCAGTAAATCTATGGAAATGGATATCAGAAAAATTTTGCATTGAATGTGTAATTACATTTGACGAAAAAGCAACACCCTTTCCAAATGTTGATACAAATGCAATAGTTTTCCTAATCAAAAATTCTAAACCTGTTGCAAGATTAAATTGGATTAAAGCTTCACAAGCTAATTCAACAGATCTTTTTAATTTTATTACCTCAAACTTTATAAAACAAAAGTTTGAAACTATTACAGTTATTAATCGCGAACTTATTGAAGGAATTTCTACGGGTTTTTCAAGACCTCAGCAAATACATAATGGATTTAGATTTCATTTATATGACTTTGCAAATGTAATGAGGGGCATTGCAACAGGGTCAAATGAATTTTTCTTTTTAACGGCACAACAAGTTCATGATTTAGAAATACCAAAAGATTTGTTGAAAAGAGCAATTGGTAGAACCAGGGATGCAACTCAAAATATTTTGACTTTAAAAGACATCGAGGATTTAGAAAGATTAAATCGCCCCACTTACCTGTTGTCAATTAGCAGTCAGGACATACTTCCAAAAAGCGTTTTGAATTACTTAAAAACAGGAGAAAAAATAGGATTGCCTATCCGTTCACTTATTCAACAACGCAAGCCCTGGTATAAAATGGAAAAACGTGAAGTGCCGCCACTACTATTTGCCTATCTTGGCCGACGTAATACAAGATTCATTAAAAATGATGCTAAAGTTTTACCATTAACAGGCTTCCTTTGTATTTATCCAATTTACAATGATAAGGAATTTACAGACAAGCTATGGCAGGCTCTTAATCATCCTGACACCTTAGAGAATTTAAAACTTGTGGGTAAAAGTTACGGTTCTGGTGCTATAAAAGTTGAACCAGGTAATTTGAGCAGACTATCTATACCCGAACATATCGTAACCCAATTTAATTTAATTCGACCTTATATAACAAAAGAGGGCCAACTTGAAATTTTTCGAGAAGAATAAATTAAGTTTAGAAAGATAAAAAATAGTTTTTTACAGTCATACTCAATTAATGGAACATATAATCATTGAAATCGAAAGAAATTTTTAATAAAAAATTTAAACTATTTAAGTGGTTACATGATTACTTAGTAAATACAACTCTTTTCCTCATTCCGCTAAAACACCTTCCCTCTCCGCTGACATTTATTTCATAAATAAACTTCATCGAAGTTCCGATAAACTTCTCCGAAAAGCTGATAAATTTCTTCAAAATTATTATAAACTTTATCGAAGCTTTGATAAACTTCATTTGATTGCCGATTGACTTTACAATAATATGAAGCACAAAAAGCCAGATAAAAATAACTTCGTACTTTTGAATTTTGTGACAAAGTTTTTTAGGCTCTATGAAAAAATTCCTGCTTGTCTTTTTCCTTGTCAACTTATTCCTCGCTTCATTTTACCTTGATATTTGGATCAACGCAAATACCACCTCCCGTGCACTTCCAATTATCACCTATTTTGAGAATGGGACCTTTAAGATTGATAAATACCACGAAAAAACCTGCGACAAAGCTTATATTAACGGCCATTATTATACCGACAAGGCTCCGCTTCCGACCTTTCTTACACTACCCTTTTTCGGCCTGTTGAAATCGTCCGGAATGATTAAACCTGATGAAACCGGCAGTCTTTTCGGAAAGCACGTTTACATACTGGGGAGTATTCTCACGGCAAGCATTCCGATTACAATTCTTCTTTTGATGGTTTTTCTGAAGATCAGAAACCAAAACCTGTCTGTTTCTCCTGTACTACTGGCCGTGCTTCCTTTCTATGCATCCTTTATCTTTCTTTTCTCAGGAACCTACTTTGCCCATATATTATCCGGAATATTTCTGATCGGTTCATATATTTACCTGAAACGCGAAAATCATTTGCTTTCCGGTGTCCTTGCCGGTTTGAGCTTTTTATGCGAATTCAACCTTGCCGTAATTTTCCTTGTCTGGGGTGTTCAGTTAATTATTAAGTACAGGAAATTGTCTCCTTTGATTTTGTTCTCAGCCGGGGTTTTACCCTCGGTCATTTTCATTTTGATCTACAACTATATTTTCAGTGGTTCGCCATTCACCATGCTTTACAGATTCCACAATTTTGATGAGATCCACAACAATTATGGCTTTCTGTTTCCTTCTTTCAAATCTGTCTGGGGATTGAGTTGCAGCTGGTATAAAGGATTGCTGTTCTATTCCCCCTTTCTGATCCTTGTTTTTTTCTTAGCTTTGAAGTCCATGAAAGATAAGGGATTCTTTACTCTTCTCACCCATCCTCTATTGCTAAGTTCTTTGGTCTATTTCTTTTTTACAGCCTCTTACTTCGGGTGGTGGGGAGGCTGGACACAGGGACCGCGGCTTTTGCTGGCTTTGGCAATGCTATTGACTTATGAAGGCATCCTGTTTATTTCGAACCGGGAATTTTCGAAATTCTTTTTCTGGATTGTTATCGCTTTTGGTTTGCTGATCACCCTTCTTTCGAAGATAACTGTTGCTTATTCGGTTCCGACAAATGTTGCCAATCCAATGATTGACCTGGTGATACCAGAGTTCATTCATGGAAAGTTTAATGAGAACAACATACTCACAATGGCTTTCAATCTCAGGCCTGTTTATTCTTTTGTTGTTTTTGTTCTGGTATTTACGTCAGGTATCGTTTTTCTGAACCAGTGGTATAAAAAGCTGGAAAAATAAAGGGAAATGGAATGATGGAATGTTGGAAGATTGGAATATTGGAATGTTGTGCCAAAGGCACTCCTTCAGAGGAATAATGGAATGTTGTGCTAAAGGCAATCCGGTCCACGAGTTTTACGAATCAATCAATTCAATTGAATTTACCAATTCAGCCGATTCAACCAATTTAACCAACTCAATCTGATATTTATACCCTATTTCCCTTATTTCCCTTATTTCCCCTATTTCCCTTATTTCCCTTATTTCCCTATTTCCCCTATATCCCTTATACCCATATTCCCCTCTAAAGGAAGAACGGGATCACAGCTTTCCTTTCAACAGGATATTCCTTGAATTTCCTAAGGTACCATCTGTGATGATCCAATGCCCGTGGCAAAAGATTCACTAATGTCCAGATAAAAAATGAAAATGTCGGAAGGCACCATGTCAACAGTGCATAGCCGCCCCACTCCACCATTTCACCTAAAAAATTGGGACTGGATACATATTTGAATAATCCGCCAAAAGGTATTTTATATCCATTTCCTTCTTTTCTCAGGCTGATTAATATCCTGTCATGATACAGGTTAATGATAAAACCGGCTACAAAAAGTAATGCTCCGGCCACGAACCTGGGATCCGACATCCAGTCAGAAGGATAACCCTGCGAAAGATAGCCAAACCAATAACCATTTATGTAACCATTGATAAGATTAAAAAACAGTGCAAAGATCATGATCAGAACAGGCATTTTCTTTCCTTTGGTTCGAATGCGTAAAGGAAATATAACGACCCTGTGGAAGTAATGAAATGTCCAAAGCAGAATGGCAATCAGGATAACGACGTCAAAATTGAATCCTCTGTTAAATGCAAGAAAAACAAAAACCAGCAGTGCAGGAAGTTCCATCAGGAACCACGCCAGGCGGTTGTTGATCAACGGCCCCCAGCCTGATTTCGCATGGCGGCCGTAAGGGGCCGTTATTCTTAACAGAAACGGAAAGATTACAGCGGCTATTCCTATCCAAATGTAAACGAGATATTGAAAAGTAATTTCAGTCATCACTATTTTATTAAACCGGCATTAATGAACCAATCAAAAGTATCCTTCAACGTGAGCTCAATGGATCGCGGATAATATCCAAATTCCATTTGGGCTTTTTTACAGGATATTTTACGGTTTGAGTGGTTGAGAATTTCAAGCGAATCGCGAGTGTATAAAGGTTGTTCATTTCTAATCACTGCATAAAACTGAATAAATGGAACTCCCAATGCAGCAATAAAAGAAGGGACGATCAGAGTTGGTGTCTTCCTTTTCGTGACCTCCCCTATCATTTGTGAAAGCTCTTTCAAACTCAGCCAGGTTCCTGAGATTATGTATCTTTCACCGGTACGTCCAACTTCGGCAGCACGAATGGCAGCGTCAGCCACATCTCTTACATCCACCCAGTTGTAGCCTCCGGGGACAAGCATCGGTAAAGTATTTTTATAAATCTGTATCAGGGCACGTCCCAGAAAAGAAGGGTGGTGATCATAAGGGCCTATAATAGCCGTAGGTGTTATTATTACTGCATTAAGGCCGGATTTAGCCGCTTCCAGTACAAGTTTCTCACTTTCGGTTTTTGATTGTTCATAAATCATCCGGGAATGGTTGATCATGGGGCGATTCTCATCCAGCACTTCTTCCAGAGGAAATGGATCGAGCGCATGAATGCTGCTGAAATGAACCAGCCTATTTATTCCGGTTTTCAGGCAAACTGAAATGACATTTCTTGTCCCTTCAACATTGGTGAGATAAACCTTATCCCTTGCCCTTTCATCTATGGAAATTTTAGCTGCAAGGTGGTAAACTACATCCGCATCCTGACAAAGCATTTCAAGGGAAGATAAATCGAGAAGGTCACCTTTAACTATTCTTACTCCGATTCTCTCAAGGTCATTTTTATCTTTATGAACCAATGCTACAACCTCAATACCTTTATTTACCAACTCCCTGCTTAAAACATTCCCAACATGGCCGCTGGCTCCAGTGACTGCAACTTTCATCCAAAATGGTTTTTATTCAGGCTCAAAAATAAAATAATTCATGAGAATCTTATGGATTTAAAAGCATTCAACCTCAATCTTAACACACAGGATTCGAGTTGTTGAACACAAGTAATTCATGTTTGTTTTTGAATTAATTTAGTAAATCATTTAACCCTTAATTCATTATACAATGGACAACTTGAAAAAATACCGCTTCAGCATCTTCCTTTCACTAATTATTCTCATGTTTGTATGCTTTGAACTTTATAATCATTACCAGAACCGCAGCATTTCGCACCGGCTTCAGCAGTTAAACAGCAAATCTGTTTATGCTGTAAGTGAAGATACAACCGTATATCGCATCAATAAGGAAGAATTTGAAAAAATTGTAAATGAAGATGTGCAAAACCAACTGAATACAATAACCAGCGAAGTCTTTAAGTGGCTCAGCGTGGTAATCAGTTCGGTGTTTGCAATACTCGCATTTTTTGGAATTAAGGAATTGAACAGAAGCATCAATGATAAAATCGGAACAGCAGTCAAAGAGCGGGTCGAAAAAGAATACCAGCAAATTAAAGGGGTTCAGGGTTCCTTTGAAGAAAAAATTGAGGAAATTATTACAAATGTCAGGCGAAAGGCTGAGAAGGAACAGGGATTTTTCATGAATGCACTTGCTTTGAAGATCGAAATTGATGATGCCCTCGAACATGTCAGCCGCGATACCGGAAATTATCAGTTGAGGTTAAACAGTTTTAAACAGAAGCTGGCCAACCTGAGCCTCGATGATGAAGAACTTAAAAAGAGCCTTCTGGAAAAAGTGTTTCTATATATTTATAAATCGGGAATGGATAATGATCTGAATAAGTTGCGGGATGAATACAAAGATCGTTACCAGTTCAACTATATAACCTGGGCGAATATTGCAATCGCCAATATGAACATGTACGAGTCATATAACGCTGAGGTCAACAAGCAATATGCTTTTGAAGCCTGTAATAAAGCGCTCGAACTTTTACCTGGCTATGGTGACGCTTATGCAGTAATGCTGGTTATTTACGCGATCGGACTATCCCGAAAATCAAAGGTGGACAGGCAGAAAGTCATTGATCTTTTCCGTGAGATCAATTATGGTTCGGACAGCACTCCGGCACAGGAAACCTGCAGGTATCTGAACCGGCTTACGGGCCGCTGGCTTGAATATGTGGACTACCTCAAAACTAATTTCCCAGAGGAAACAAAACTGATGTATTCAAGCCTGGAACCAAAACCGTGATGAGGACTGTAGATTGCCGACTGTGGACTGCTGTTTGCCGACTTGATTTGATTGCTTGGTTAAATCAGTTGAATCGGTAGATTCGTGTAATTCGTGTAATTCGTGGACTAAATCTGTTGAATCGGTTGAATCGGTAAATCTGTGTAATTCGTGTAATTCGTGGATCGAATTGCTGAAGTTTAAAATTAGTAATTGATTAATTGATAGAACTTCTTGATTCCTTTGTCATAGTAAAAAGCTATTACATAACAAATCACCAGAACAACAACCAGGGACAAAGTATTATAATGATACCCAAAATATTCAAGCCCATAAATGAAAAGTAATTTCACCGCAAAATGGATAAGATAAAGGGAGAATGAAATAATACCGGTGAAAATGAGAAATTTATTTAACCATTTTATATTGAATGTATAAAGCAATATTCCAAATGATGTATAACCGACAAGTGAAGGAATATCGTTAAGCATCTTGCCTACGAAACCAAATTTGAGCGAAAACGCAACATAAAGTCCCAGTCCGACAACACTCATTAGGAATAAATATAATTTTTTGATATTCCAGAAGAGTAAACCTCCTGAAAAAATATTTTCCGCAAAATACATCCCCAGCATAAACTCCCAAACATATTGTAAAAAGAAGCTGTTCCAAACGCGTAATTCAGCTTTGTTCAAAATCAGCACGAGAAAGCTCCAGGCTATGCTTACAATGATACCAACAATCAGAAACCTTATGCCTGGTAATTTCTTTTTTAATATTACCAGAAGCGGAAAAACCAGGTAAAGTTCAAAGATCACCGATATAAACCAGAAATGATAACCAAATGTACCGATGTATTTCTCACTAAACATCTTGTAAAGTAAAAGATGGCTGAAATACTTACCCCAGGAAACTGTATGAATTGGGATGAATAAACACAAAATCGCAACGAAGGTCACAGTAAATATATAAGGTATGTAAACCTTCAGAAAACGCTTTTTTATATAACTAACAAACGGCAAAGGATGTTTGAGATGTGAAAGATAAAGTCCAAAACCTGAGATAAAAATGAAAGTATGAACACCGGCACCACCGAAATTAATGAGCTGATTCCAAAAATCAGGTAATCCCATTTTTTGAAACAGGTGAAAGACCACAATTGTCAGCATTCCAAAACCCTTTAAAAAATCCAGGACTTCGATATATTGTTTTTTCGGCATTCAGCTTCCTTTTTGATAATTCAAAAATATGAAAAATCAAACCAGATTGAATTTTTAAAAAAAATATTTATCAGTTCACTGTTGTTCATTAAATCCGCCGCTTTCCAAACGGATAAACTCATAAATATATAATTCAAAACCGGTGAGTTATTTATTTGTTAACAAATGGATGTTTAAAAAAATTTTTTAAATCGGCAACTCTTTGTAATATTGGCAATTAAACCAATTCAAAGGTGAAAAGTTCATCGGTTTACAGGTACATTTTAGCAGAAACTTGATTTTTGTGCAAACAACTGTGAACCGTTGTTGCATTTCATTGTTTTGTATTCTGTTTAACTACCATGGCTTGTAAACGGATAAAATGCTGTATTACAATCCATGCACTAAAATGTCACTATGAAAACACAACAATCGGACGCGTCATCATCAGATTCAGAGCCTTCACCTGATGACCGAAAATATTCAGTAACTCAAAACGGAATCTGAGCCATGCAAAAGATAGTCGTTTTGAACGCTCCGCAATCATGGAAATTCGACATCGCCGGAGTAGAAGTGATAGCAACCAATGAATACCTCTCCAATGCACAATTTGCCGGTCTCAAAAACGCCAGGGTTTTTAACCTGAGCCGGGACTATAGTTACCAATCTCAAGGCTACTATGTTTCGCTTATTGCTGAAGCCCGCGGCCACAAGCCACTTCCTGATGTAAAGACACTTCTCGACCTGAAAGCGCCTTCAATGGTTAAGGTTGTTTCGGATAACCTGGATGAGCTTATCCAGCGAAGCCTGAAGCATGTGATCGCGTCGGATTTTGTCCTGAATATCTATTTTGGACAGAATGGTAATTTGCAATTTGTAAAACTTTCTTCCGAATTGTATAAACTTTTTCAGGCTCCATTATTAAGGGCAAAATTCAGTTATAATAAAAAATGGACACTTCAGAGCATTAAGGCCATTTCATTGAATGATATTCCTGAGGAACAGCTCGATGGCATTCGTAATTATGCCGGCGATTATTTCACTAAAAAGCGTTACGACCGGCCACGGCCGGATAAATCGGTTTATGATATTGCGATTTTATATTCATCCGAAGTTGAAGCTCCGCCTTCAAACAAGCAGGCCATCAACAAATTTATAGAGGCCGGTGAAAAATCCGGGTTCAATGTTGAGATCATCACACAGGAGGATTTTCATCGCCTGCCTTCATTTGATGCGTTACTGATCCGGGACAATACAAAAGTGAATAACCACACCTATAAATTTGCAAGACGCGCTCAATCCGAAGGCCTTGCCATTATAGACTATCCCGATACCATACTTAAGTGCAGCAATAAAGTTTATATTGCGGAGCTGCTTCAAATGACAAATCTTACCACACCCAAAACCATGATCATACACCAGGCCAATAAAAGTGAGGTTATAAATAATCTTGGGCTTCCGGTTGTGCTGAAATCACCCGACTCAACTTTTTCTTTAGGTGTCAAAAAAGTAGAAACCGCCGAAGAATTAAATATCCAGATAAAAAGGATGCTTGAACAATCCGATATGATACTCGGGCAGCAATACATGTTCACTGAATTCGACTGGCGGATTGGAATACTTGATAACAAAGCCATCTTTGCCTGTAAATATTACATGGCCAAAGGGCACTGGCAAATCTATAACTGGCTTGCAAGGTCGAAGAAAGATATTACGGGACAATTCGAGTGCGTTCCGGTTGAGAATGTCCCGCCTGCCATCATTAAATCAGCATTGAAAGCCGTTGCTATGGTTTACAACTATGGATTCTTCGGCGTGGATATTAAAGAGGTGAATGGCAAACCTTATATCATTGAGATCAACGATAATCCCAATATTGACGCGGGTGTGGAAGATCAGGTAACAAAGGACGAGCTATACATGACCATCATGCTCAGTTTAAAAAACCGCATTGAAGAAAAAATTTTTAATGGGAACAGGAAGATTTTACAGGCTGTTTGAGGTAAGCGGTATTGAACTGGAGTACATGATCGTTGACTGCAATACTTTGAAAGTCAGGCCCGTTGCAGATCAATTGCTGTTTAGCAAGGCCGGAAATAATGGTTCGGATGTAATAAATGGGAATATAGGCTGGTCGAATGAACTTGTGAATCATGTCATCGAATTGAAAACGGTTGAACCGGTGAGTAAGCTTAACGGAACAGGTTCTCACTTTAGTGAAAATATTTCTGAAATTAATTCGAAACTCAAAAGTTATAATGCAATGCTTATCCCAACCGCTGCCCACCCTTTTATGGATCCGTCCACCGAAACCAAGCTCTGGCAACACGAAAACAAAGAAATTTATGCTCTGTACGACCGCATTTTCGGTTGCAATAATCATGGCTGGTCAAATTTACAGAGCATCCATCTGAACCTGCCGTTTAACGGCGATGAGGAATTTGGAAGACTGCATACGGCAATTCGCTTGCTGTTGCCTTTAATCCCGGCTATTGCAGCAAGTTCGCCATTGCGCGACGGTAAGCTGACGGGCTGGGCGGATTCGCGCATGCAGGCTTATCTGCATCATCAGGAAAAGATGCCATCGCTGATGGGAAAACTCATACCTGAGGTTGTGTTTTCTGAAGATGATTATTATAGTAAAATTTTCGATCCAATCCTCAGGGATATTAAACCGTGGGATAAAGATCACATCATGGATCATCATTTTTTAAATTCAAGGGGAGCCATAGCCAGATTCGACCGGGGAGCCATCGAGATCAGGGTGACCGACCTTCAGGAATGTCCCGATGCTGACATTGCTGTATCCTCCCTCATCATCGAAACACTTAAATTGCTGGTTCATGAAAGTCATTCAAAATTTGAAGAACAACATTTGATCAGTGAAGACAAGCTTTATGACATTTTTTATAATGTTATTAAGTTTAGCGAAAACACCTGGATTGACGACCCTGAATATTTAAGGCTTTTCGGAATAACTGATAAAAAGATTACTGCACGTGAAATATGGAAGAAATTGTTCATGGAAGTTAAGGAAATAATGGGGCCTAAGGATGCAGAGATTATCGGATATATTTTAGAAGAAGGTTCCCTTTCATCGCGGATTATTAAGAGGCTTAATGGAGAACCGGATCACGAACAAATTGTTTCTGTTTATAAGGAACTCGCGGTATGTCTTGAAAAAAACAGGTTGTTTTAGTGTAAATACTAAGCAGTGTCTATCGGTTTGGCAAACGAAATCAAAAAAGTAATCAGAAGGAAAATTGTGCTCAATAGATTCGAGTCGTACCCATTCTGTGAACAAATAAATTTCCGGTTTGTTAAGCAGAGAACGAGCTGGAATTAATTGGAAATTTACTGTTTACTAAACTAATTTACACTAATATGAAAACTAAATACTTTCTTCTCACAGGCACTTTGATATTACAATTAACCCTTGCTTTAGGACAATGGTCAACCGACCCTGAAAATCCCGGGATAGTATCTGATTTTACAGGATTTCAAAACAATCCCAAGGCTTTTACGGATGATAATGGTGGTGTATTTGTTTTCTGGCTCGATGACCGGCTTTATTCCACACAGGGTGCACGCGAAATATATGGCCAGCATTACAACTCTGATGGTTATGCCCTCTGGGAAGAAGATGGCCGGTTAATATTAAACCATTCTCATAAAATAACCTGGTTTAATGTCAGTAGTATATTTAACGGGGAAATCATTATTGGCTGGGTATCTTATACTGGCGGTGGCTCAGATTCATTAAGAATCCAGCGTCTTGATGCGAATGGTTCGAAAGTGTGGACTAATGATCTGCTTGTCGCTCATTCCTCCTATGATCCATCAGCTATTTTAGGATTTTATGGTTATCATATCATTCATGATAATTCAGGATATTGCATTGCGATTGGAACGGTCTATTATGGTGGTTCAAGCGGAAACAGGATTACCCGGTTTACCAGTGATGGGATTTTAACCGGCTGGTATAATGGCGAGCCTGAAGGAACCCAGTATAATTTTGGATCATCAGGGTTGCAACGGTCTTATGATGCCTTCGACAATATTTATTTGTATTATTCAACCGGCAATGGAGCTGGCGCCGAACTTATGTGTCTTAAAGTGAACACCGCAGGCGATACGCTTTGGGGCCCGGTGAGCGTTCTGGCAGGCACCTCAGGACTTTCTTATCAATTTTCCGGCATCAGCGATGAGAATGGGATGACCTTTGTCTGGCAGGGGAACGGAGTTAATGCAGAAAATTTATATGCAAGGAGACTGACTGCAGATGGTTATTTTGATTGGAGTGGTTCTACCTTTACGATTTGCGATGCTGAAGGATCTCAATCCAATTTCTATATGAAAAAATCGGGCAATTTATATTACGTTGTATGGGCTGACGGCAGGCCCGGCGTCAACCCTGGGTATTTTGATATTTATGCTCAAAAATTTGATATTAACCAGAATATTTACTGGGCAGCCAATGGTATTGAAGTTTCCAGCCTGAATACCTATATTCCATATCCTAAATTTGAATTTGCAGACAACAACAGCATCATTGTATGTCATCAATCAACTGTTGCAGGGTTTGTCGCGCAGAAAGTTCTGGATAATGGAACACTGGAATGGGAAGTGGCAGGAAATCAGATTTGTATTCCATCGTATAACCCTTTTTATGGTGAGCATATTGAATTGCAATCCGGTAATAATGTTGTTGCTGTTTGGGCTAAAGCAAATCCCAGCGGGGGAGCCGATGACATTTACATCTCCCGGATTGACAACCTGGGAATCACAGGTCAAAAGAATATTATTGAAGATCAGATTAAATTTTATCCAAATCCCGCTTCAGAAAAAGTTGTTATTTACCTGCCGGATAACTTTATTAATCCTGAAATTAAAATTATTGACTCTTTTGGTAAGGTGGTAATCACCTCGAATTCACAATCAGCAGAATTTAATGGAAGGTTCGATATTTCTACTTCAGATTTACCGGCAGGAATATATATCCTTCAGGTTAAAAGCGGAATTGAAATAAATTTCGGGAAATTAATAATCAACTGATTTGGATTCAGGTGTCCGATATTCGGTTTCATGTTTAGTTTATCCGGCTCGCATTCAATACCTCCTTTAGGTACATTCCTGTGTAACTCTCCGGGAATTCAGTAATTTCTTCAGGCGTTCCTTCACACACAACACGTCCTCCTTTATCACCACCTTCAGGTCCAAGATCAATCACATGATCGGCTACTTTAATGACCTCCATGTTGTGTTCAATAACGAGCACAGTATTGCCTTTATCAGTAAGCTTATGCAACACGTTGAGTAAAACGTTCACATCTTCGAAATGAAGGCCGGTTGTGGGTTCATCCAAAATGTATAATGTTTGCCCGGTATCGCGCTTCGAAAGCTCTGCTGCAAGCTTCACCCTCTGGGCTTCTCCTCCTGAAATGGTTGTCGAACGCTGACCAAGTGTAATATAACCCAGTCCGACATCCTTCAGGGTCCTTATTTTTTGAATTATAGCAGGAATGTTTTCGAAAAAGTCAACCGCCTGGTCAATGGTCATTTCAAGTACATCGTTAATGGATTTACCTTTATATCGGACCTCAAGGGTTTCGCGATTGTAACGTTTCCCGTTGCAATCCTCGCAATGAACCTGAACATCGGGCAGGAAATTCATTTCAATCACCCGGACTCCAGCCCCGCCGCAGGTTTCGCACCGGCCGCCTTTCACATTAAATGAAAATCTGCCGGGCTTGTATCCTCTTATTTTTGATTCCGGCAATTGAGCATACAGCTTCCTGATTTCATCGAAAACGCCGGTATAGGTTGCAGGATTCGATCGAGGTGTACGTCCTATCGGTGACTGATCAATGTCAATTACCTTGTCAATATTTTCAATCCCTTTAATTTCATTATAAGCGAGGGGTCTGACTTCGGAACGATAAAAATGCCTGCTTAAAACGGGAAAAAGTGTTTCATTGATCAGTGTTGATTTTCCGCTTCCCGAAACTCCCGTAATGCAGATAAATTTACCCAGTGGTATCCTGAGATTCACATTTTTAAGGTTGTTGCCCATTGCCCCGGAAAGGTCAAGATATTTCCCGTTTCCTGCCCGCCGCTTTTCCGGAATATGAATTTTACGGGTACCTCTGATATAGGCACAGGTTATGGTATCGCAATCAATCATCTCCCGCGGGGAACCCGAAGCTACTATTTCCCCGCCATGTACACCGGCTCCGGGGCCAATATCAACTACATAATCAGCCGCAAGAATGGTTTCTTTATCATGTTCCACAACTATCACCGAATTACCAATATCTCTTAAATCCTTAAGAGAGTTGATCAGCCTGAGATTATCGCGCTGATGCAGGCCTATCGAAGGTTCATCCAGTATATATAGTACATTGGTCAATTGTGAACCGATTTGTGTTGCCAGCCGGATGCGCTGTGATTCCCCTCCGGATAGGCTTCGCGCAGGCCTGTTTAAAGCCAGGTAATCCAATCCGACATCAAGGAGAAACCGGATTCGGGCCTTAATTTCCCGGAGGATCTCATGGGCAATATGCTTTTTCTTGTCGTCGAGCTTTTCCTCAAGCTCATTTACCCATTGGTCCAATTGAACAAGATCGAAATTTGCAACCTCAGAAATATTTTTGCTGTCAATCCTGAAATAAAGCGATTCCTTCTTAAGCCTTAATCCATCGCATTCAGGGCAGTGAACGGTATTCATAAAATTTTGTGCCCATTTCTTAATGCTGTTTGAAGTTGATTCGTTGTACTGGTTGATTATAAAATTGACGATGCCTTCAAAATTCAAAGAATAGGTGGATGTGATTCCAAGGTACTCCTTTTTAATGGTGTAGTTTTCATCTGAACCGTATAAAATTGTAGTTATTGCCTCGTCAGGAAGAGTTTCAACCGGCGAATTGAGATCAAAGCCGTACTTCTCCCCTATGGCCTCCATTTGATGAAATATCCAGCTCGGTTTGTATTCACCAATAGGAGCTATTCCACCTTTCCTGATGCTCTTGGATTTATCAGGAAATATTTTATTGAGGTTAATTTCAGTAATGGTACCCAGACCGTTACATTTCGGGCAGGCGCCATAGGGAGAGTTAAAAGAAAAGGTATTGGGTTCGGGTTCATTGTAAGATATTCCTGAAACGGGGCACATCAGCGCTTTGCTGTAATGCCGGATTTCATTGTTTTCACTGTTAAGGATTATAACCGAACCTTTGCTCTGCCTCATTCCCAACTGAACCGATTGAATCAGTCTTTTTTCAGATTCGCTGTTCACAGTGACACTGTCAATCACAATCTCAATATCATGTACTTTGTACCGGTCGAGTTGCAACCCGAATTTCAGTTCCTGGATTATTCCGTCGGTTCTTACTTTTAAGTAACCCTGCCTCCTGAATTGTTCAAAAAGTTCCCTGTAATGTCCCTTGCGGCCTTTAACAACAGGTGAAAGAATGACGACGGTTGTACCTGAGAACTGGCTTTTCACATGTTCATAAATCTGTGATTCGGTGAACCTAACCATTTGGTCGCCGGTTACATAAGAATAAGCATCGGAAATTCTCGCGTACAATAACCTCAGAAAGTCGTAGATTTCAGTTATCGTTCCGACAGTTGATCTGGGATTCTTATTTACCGACTTTTGCTCAATGGAGATCACCGGGCTTAAACCGGTGATTTTATCTACATCCGGGCGTTCAAGGTTACCGATGAATTGACGGGCATAGGCGGAAAGGGTTTCCATATAACGGCGCTGCCCTTCGGCATAAATGGTATCGAATGCAAGAGAGGATTTTCCGCTGCCGCTTAAACCAGTAATGACAACCAGTTTGTTTCGGGGTATTTTAACATTGATATTTTTCAGGTTGTGCTCCCTGGCGCCATATACTTCAAGTATATCCTCCTTCATTATTCTATCAGCCGTTTTCATAGTTTATAGGCATCAGGCTATGGATAAGTTGATAACCCAATTTAGTTTATTTCTTTCACACGCAGTGTATCGTTAAAAATAGCATCGAAATCTTCCACCTGTTTCATCAATGCGTCATATCGCATTGAACGGTCCACAGGCGCTATGAAGAAATACGATTTACCTGAAGGATTGGGCAGTACATTGGACCTTAACCAGGGATTGTATTCTTTAAGCAGTTTATAACTCATTTTATTCTCTTCTGCAAATGCAACAAGGTCAGAGATTGCGCGGTCCGACACAATTTTCTCAACCGGTATCTGGAAATACAAATCGGCATTGCGCAGGTAAAAACCGTACTTTGTTGGATGCTCATAAATGGTTTTTAAAGCTGTAATCCTGAATATGTACCTTGAAGTTTCCTCATTCAGAAAAAGATCATAGTAATTATATGCTTTTTGCTTTTCCATGATTTCCATAATCCTCCTGTTACCAGCATTATAGGCAGCCGCTACCAATGTCCAGCTTTTATAATCTTCAAATGAATCCTTAAAGTAGCGGCAGGCTGCGACCGTAGATTTCTCAATATGATACCTTTCATCCACATCTTTATTTATCTCAAGGCCATAAATTTTTCCTGTACTCTCGATGAACTGCCAGAATCCTGTAGCCCCTTTTGGTGAAACCACATTCATTAATCCGCTCTCAGCCATTGCGAGATATTTAAAATCCTCCGGAATATTGTATTCTTTCAGGATAGGCACTATTACAGGAAACCACCTGTTGGCCCGTTTAAGCGTTAATATTGTGGAAGAATGCCAATAAGTATTGATCAATAATTCACGATCAAAATTTTCTCGAACAAGGATATTGTTTAATGGTACGATTTCTCCTGCAAAATCAACCGATTCCGGTACTTCGGGTGTAAAGATTTTATAATTTCTTGCAAAAGCCTGATAATAGTCTGTATTGCTTATTTTTTCCCTTTGTCCTGAAAAAATGAATAATAAGGCCATGATGCCGGTAAAGGCCAGAATTGTTGTTAAAAGATATATTTTCCGCATTTGAATTGACTAATTAAACTTCGATTTGAAAACCGCGAACAAAGGTGCAGCTTTATCCTTTTCAGAAATAACCGGATCAGAGATTTTCCAGTCAATATTAATATCCGGGTCATTCCACCGAATGCTTCCTTCCGAATCTTTATTATAATAGTTTGTACATTTATACTGGAAGATTGTATCATCTGCAAGCGTAAGAAAACCATGAGCAAAACCCGGTGGAATCCATAGTGTGGTTTTATTATTTTCGTTGAGTTCCTGTGAATACCACTTTCCGTACGATGGTGATCTCTTTCTTATATCAACAGCCACGTCCAGAACTGCACCTTTAACAACCCGCACCAGTTTCCCCTGTTCAAAAGGCGGATTTTGAAAGTGGAGTCCTCTCAAAACATTTTTGGCAGACATGGACTCATTATCCTGTACAAACTCAACCTTTATTCCCAGATTGCCCAAAGAATCAATCCTGAAAGATTCGAAAAAGTATCCCCTGTCATCTCCAAAAATGCGGGGCTGGATCATAAGCAATCCGTCAATATAAGTTTTAGTTATTTTCATTTTTTAGATTTTGTGGAATATCCGCAAAATAACAATTTGTTATTCCTTTCATTTAAAGATGAATAACTTCACCGTACGCTGCAGCAACAGCTTCCATCACAGCTTCCGACATGGTTGGGTGAGGATGAATGGATTTAAGTATTTCATGGCCTGTAGTTTCCAGTTTTCTTGCTGAGACTGCCTCCGCTATCATCTCCGTAACATTATCACCGATGTAATGAGCGCCGAGCCATTCACCATATTTAGCATCGAAAATAACTTTTACGAATCCGTCTTTATTTCCTGCAGCACTTGCCTTTCCTGATGCGGAATATGGGAACTTTCCGACTTTAATTTCAAAACCGGCATCAATAGCTTGCTTTTCAGTCATCCCCACAGAAGCAATTTCAGGATTGGTATAAGTGCATCCGGGGATGTTCCCGTAATCAATAGGTTCAGGGTTGAGTCCGGCAATTTTTTCCACACAACAAATACCCTCAGCAGATGCAAGGTGGGCAAGGGCCGGACCAGGAACGATATCGCCAATTGCATAATAGCCTTCAACATTTGTATGGTAATACTCATCTACCAATATTTTATCCTTTTCAGTTTTTATTCCCACCTCTTCAAGGCCGATGCCTTCGATGTTCGATTTGATCCCCACTGCCGATAAAACAAGATCCGCTTCAATAAATTCTTCACCTTTTTTGGTTGTAACCTTTACCTTACAAGTCTTCCCTTTTGAATCAATTGATTCAACTGTTGAGCCGGTCATCACCTTTATTTTGGCTTTCTTAAAGCTGCGTTCCAGTTGCTTTGCAACCTCCTCATCTTCGATGGGAACAAGAGTCGGCATGAATTCGACAAGGGTCACTTCCGTGCCTATTGAATTATAGAAGAATGCGAACTCCGCGCCAATCGCACCTGATCCGACAATGACCATGGATTTGGGTTGTTTCGGAAGTACCATGGCTTCACGGTAGCCGATCACTTTTTTCCCGTCTTGTTTGAGGTTCGGAAGTTCTTTCGAACGGGCTCCTGTGGCAATGATGACATGCTTTGCTTCAAAAACAGTTTTCTTACCCGATTCATCGGTAACTTCAACCTTTCGGCCAGGCAGAACTTTTCCAAAACCCTGTATATGATCAATTTTATTTTTTTTAAAAAGAAACTGAATTCCTTTACTCATGCCATCAGCAACTTCCCTGCTGCGTTTAATGATGGCTCCGAAATCGGGCTTTGCCTCTCCGTTTAAACTGATCCCATAATCCGCAGCATGTTTTAAATAATTGAAAACCTGCGCGCTTTTTAACAAAGCCTTGGTAGGGATGCATCCCCAGTTCAGGCAAACACCTCCTAATTCTGCCTTTTCCACAACGGCAGTCTTAAGTCCAAGCTGTGAAGACCTGATGGCAGCAACATACCCTCCGGGGCCGCTTCCGATCACAATTACATCATAGTTCATGTTTTATTTGTTTTGTTTATTTAAGTTTGCGAAATTATAAAAAAACATCCTTCATTAGTGATTCTTATAATCTGAAAGCCCATCAAACTTTTAATGTATGATCAACTTTCAGTTTTTCATGAAAACCTGTTTATTAATTAGAATATTGAAAAATTACGTATTCGTTAATAATTATTGGTTATGAACTATTTGATATTTACTAACGATATCATAGTTTTGTCGCGTTGAAGTAAGGATTGAATTCATAAAATAGTAATCAATTATAAGATACACAATGAAAGAACAAGGCAAAAGCCATTATGTTGAAGCTGCCAAAAGATCAATGGGGTGGCATCAGGAAAATCTTAAACGGATTAAACAACAGAAATTCGACACCATTGCTGTTCATGGAATTTATTCGATGGAAGAGGCGCTCAATTTTAACCAGGGATCCATTATAGAACCCATATATATGTCAACATCGCAGGCATACCGCGATGCTGATGAAATGGAAGCCGCTCTCGGTTATGAGATTCCTACCTGGTGTTATTCGCGAATCGCCAATCCATCCATGTATTACCTCGAAGGTGTGCTTGCACTGCTCGAAGGATATGGTTCTGACATTGAAACCTCGTGCTGTGCTACTTCATCCGGAATGGGTGCAATTGCAAGCGCTGTAGATCCTTTTTTGGTTTACGATCCGAAAAACCCGGAGCAGAAAATGAATTTCGTCGCAACCAGCCAGGTTTATGGTGGTACTTTTCAACAGTTTGCCATTCGCAAGGACAAAGAGAAAAATATTGAATGGAGGAAAATCATTCACTCGGACAATATTGATGAATGGGCTTCACTCATTGATAAGAATACCCGGTTTTTATATGGAGAAATGCCAAGTAACCCAGGACAGGCTTTTTTCGATTTGGAAAAAGTCATCGAACTCGCGCATAGTCATGGCATTCCGATGATTGTTGATGCCACGGTAGCAACACCTGCCCTGATGAGGCCTCTGATACTGGGAGCGGATATTGTTGTACAATCCATTTCAAAAACAATTACTTCCGGCGGATTTGGAATCGGCGGAGCTGTAATTGCCAGAAAAAACATTATTTCCAATGTCAGCAATGATCAGATGAAAGCCGATTTTGGAATGTATCTTAAACTTTTGCCCAACAGGGATAATGGCCCGAATATTTCACCTTTCAATGCGATTATGGCTTTGAATGATGTCAGGACATTGAGGTCGAAAGTGGATCAGTTCAGCCGGTCAACCATGAAAATTGCTGAATTTCTTACTCAGCATAAATCTATCGAACAAGTTGATTATTTAGGGCTTCCATCGCATCCACTTCATGAGATCGCTAAAAAATACATGGTGCTCGTTGACTCGGAATACGATGAAGGCAAAAAAGTCAATCGTTATGGCCACCTGATGTCATTCAGGATTAAGGGCGGTGCACAAGCCACAAGAAATGTCTTCGATGGCTTTAAAATGATCTGGCGGGCTACCGATCTCGGAAGAGTAAAATCCGTTGCTACCATACCTGCCATTTCCACCCATTCACAACAAGGAGAAGAAGGAAGAAAACTTGCAGGTATTCCATCTAACCTCATCCGCCTTTGCGTAGGTGGCGAGCATCCGGATGACATTATCAGGGACATAGAAAGAGGACTTTCAACCCTTGACGGTAAAAGTTATCCGGTTTCTTCACCTGAATTTTCAGCTGGCGGGGCATCTTCCGCCAAATTAGAAAGATAAATAACAAATAAATTTATTATAATGAAACACAAAATTGGTATATTGGGTTTTGGTACAGTCGGCCAGGGGATCAGTGAAATCCTTCTTGACAAAAAAGAGTACCTGAAGAAAAAATATGGTTTTAAATTCGACATCGTGGCTGTTGCTGATTTTATATTTGGGAATGTTTACAATCCCAAAGGTTTGAATATTCCTCAGCTTCTTAAAGAGGCAAAAGCCGGAAAAAAATTCACTCAGGATGTTGTGGATTGGGATAATAAAAAAATTATTCAGAAATCGAATACAACAGTCTGGTGCGAGCTTACTTATACTGATCTTAATACCGGAGGCCCTGCGATTGATCATGTAAAAACAGCCCTGAAATCAGGGAAGCATGTTATTACAAGTAATAAAGGGCCTGCAGCTTTATTTTATCCTGAGATGAAAAAACTGGCAGATAAAAACAATATTAAGTTTATGATAGAAGGCACAGTTGTTGCCGGAACTCCGGTTATTAACCTGACCGAAGGTCCACTTGCCGGTTGTGAAATCAGTAAAATCCGCGGCATATTGAACGGCACCACCAACTACATGCTTACTGAAATGGAGAAAGGCATGAGCTATGAAGATGTGCTTAAAGTTGCACAGGAAAAAGGATATGCTGAGGCAGATCCAACAGGCGACGTAGAAGGATATGATGCAAGAGGAAAAGTAACCATCCTTGCAAACATAGTAATGGGTGCAGGGATTAAGATCGCTGATGTCGCTTGTAAAGGCATAACCGGAATTAAACCTAAGGACATCGAAACTGCAAAAAAGCAGAACAAGCGATGGAAACTCATTGGTTCGGTTGAGAAAAAAGCAGGTAAAATAACAGCGTCGGTAGGTCCCGAAATGATTGATCTGGGGCATCCGCTTGCAGGAGTCATGGGTGCTATTAATGCTTTAACATTTACAACTGACCTTCTGGGTGATGTTACAATTGTGGGTCCGGGTGCAGGGAAGATAGAAACCGGGTTTGCTATTCTAACGGATTTATTAGCAATACATAGAAATTCCTAAATTTGTACTTGTAAAATTTTTTATAAAATCATACGGTTATGCACAGGCTGATTGAAAATGCCTTACCTGAAATTTCCAGGTTTAGTGAAAAGTATCACGTTGAGAGATTGTATTTGTTTGGTTCGGCTACTCAGTCTTCATTTAAAGAAACAAGTGATGTAGATTTCCTTGTTACTTTTAAAGAAATTCCTGTTCTTGAATATGCAGATAATTTCTTTGATTTTAAATTTGAACTGGAAGATTTATTAAACAAAGAAATTGACCTGATAAGTGAAAAGTCCCTCACAAATCCTTATTTAATCAAATCCATTGACAGAACCAAAGTGTTATTGTATGACAGAAGAGATTCAAAAATATTTGCATGATATTCATACTTCGGTATTAGCCATTCATGACTATCTCAATGATTGTCCGGATTTTCAACATTTCACGGGTAACAGAATGTTAAAAATGGCAATAGAAAGAGAATTTTCGATTATTGGGGAAGCAGTCAACCGTATTTTAAAACTTGATCCATTAATTAAAATTTCTGATCATAGGAAAATCATCAGCGTCAGAAACTATATTATTCACGGGTATGACAGTGTAGAATATGAAACGTTATGGAGCATCATAAACCGGCATCTTCCGGTTTTGGAAAAGGAAATAAACATTTTATTAAACAAATAAGCCATGTCCTATACCGGAAATTTTATTCATATTGATCTGAGTACAAAAAGCCAAACAATTTGTGCAACCGATAAAAATCTCACCGATCTTTACATAGGTGGAAAAGGTCTTGGATTTGCACTTCTTGAAAAAATTGCTCCAAATCCCGATCCTCTGGGACCCGACAATCCTTTGATCTTTGTTAACGGCCCTTTTACAGGTACAAAAGTGCAAACCAGCGCCAGAACCACGTTGGTCACTAAATCTCCATTAACCAACTCAGTTTTAGATAGTCATTGCGGGGGAAACTTTGGTCCCCGGCTTAAATTTTCCGGATTCGATTATCTTCTGATCACTGGAAAATCAGATAAACCCGTTTATCTCTATGTTACTGATAGGGTGGTTGAGATAATAGATGCAACTGATTTATGGGGTAAAGGAATATTTTATACCGATGACACCCTGAAGGCCAGGCATCCGGGAACAGATCCGCGTGTTGCAGCCATCGGACAAGCTGGTGAAAACCTGTCAAAGATAGCTTGTATAGGTGTTGATAAACACAGGCAATACGGACGTGGTGGCGCAGGAGCAGTAATGGGATCGAAAAATCTGAAAGCCATCGTCGTTGATGGTAATCTGCCGGTCAAGTATTTTGATGAAGAAAAATTCAAAGAAGTGAACCTCCGGCTGACGCGTGAAATAACAGCAAATGATGGGGTAAAATTCCGCAGGATCAAAGGAACAATGAAATGCGTCAGAAGCGGGCAAACCAATGAATATCTTCCGACAAAAAATCACCAGTTGGTACAGTTTGATGATTT
This sequence comes from Bacteroidales bacterium, assembly GCA_020052415.1. Classification (GTDB taxonomy): domain Bacteria; phylum Bacteroidota; class Bacteroidia; order Bacteroidales; family JAADJA01; genus JAADJA01. Next base: position 225,781 of record JAGVPB010000048.1, read on the forward strand.
TGAAAAGATCAGTTCGGAGGCAGCAAGAGAAGAACTGAACTGGGAAGATACAAGTTGCTTTAATTGTGCGATCCGTTGTTCAAAATGGGCAAGGTGGGACGGCCATGAAATTGAGGGCCCGGAATATGAATCTACTGCATTCCTTGGATCCGGCAGCATGGTAAACAACATTAAAGATGTGAGTTGGGCAAATGAGATTTGCAATGACCTTGGACTGGACACGATCAGTACCGGTCTGACCTGTTCTTTTGCTATGGAATGTTATGAAAAAGGAGTACTCGATGATTGGCAGGGTGTAAAAATGGTATGGGGAAATGCCGGGGAACAGCGTAAATTCATTGAACTCATGGCTCACAGAAAGGGCATAGGCGAAATATTTGCCGACGGGACAAGAGATGCGGCAATTAAACTCGGAAAGGGCAGCGAAGCCTGGGCAATCAATACTTACGGAATGGAGCTTTCCGGAATTAATCCGAAAGGTTCACTTACTATGGGAGTCATGTTTGCAGTGGCTGATTTTGCGAGCCATACAAGATTATGGATCGCCGAACAGGAAATGGGTCCGGATTTTACAGTTGAAGATATTCCACAGGCACTGGCAGATGGTATAGATACGGTAAATGTGCGAAACTGCCTTGTGATTTGTGATTTCGTTCCTCTTAACCTTGAAAAGTTAGCCGAATTGCTGAACGCCGCAACAGGGTCCGACCATACGGCAGATTCGTTAATGAAGGCTGGTGCACGACTGACTCACCTTGCCCGCCGGTACAATCTTCGTAATGGCAGGACACACACAGATGATACTTTACCCGGCAGATTTTTTAATGAGGAATCTTTAGCCGGATTTATGAGAGGTAAAAAGCTGGATCGCGAATATTTTAATTCTATTGTCAGGAAATATTATTCCCTGCGAGGATGGAATGAAAAGGGACAACCTTCTGATCAGATTATGCAGGAGGCCAGTATTCTTTAAGAAATTTTTGAATTACTTTTATTCTTCCTTGAAAATTTTTAAACTGAATAATTTATAATTTATAATAGCTTGGGGAAACTTAGAGTCTTCGTGTCTTTGTGGCGAAGATTATGCTTCCACTAAATCTCAAAGAAACAAAGGGATCACAAAGTTTGTGAATTCATCAGGTTAAAGATTGTATCCGTCATTCCAGGAAGATCCTGATTTCTTTTTTAACATATTTGTTTTCAGAGGCGTCAAGGAAAACAGCAAGGCTATAGATATCATCAAAAACAGAATTGATTGTGGCATTTTCAATCCTGCTGATTTTCCAATCATTTAAATAAACCTTAAGGGTATCATTCGAATCCTGCAAACCCTCAACAAGTATTGAATATGTGTCTCCGGCAAGCAGGTCATCAACAATCCGCATTCCAATAGAAGAAGCGCCAGGTTGGGGTTCATAAACCAAAGGAAGGACTTTAATTCCATATTCAATCTTATAATCAAGAACCATGACATCTGCCAGATAAATTACCTGGATTAGAGATGGGTTGAGGGTCTTTGGCTCGAAATTCCCTGTGGCTGTAATCTTCCTAATGATTGTTCCTTCCGGCAGGGTCGGATTAAACTCAAGTTTCAGGGATGATGGTCCGGTGTGTACAAATTGGTAAGAAATGTTATCTTCTTCTTTTTTCATGTTAAAATGAATTAAATGTTCGCCAACGCGGATATTTCTCACTTCTACAGAATCCCAGTCAGCAGGGAAAGCCGGAGAAAATTTCAGGGTAGAATTCAATGCGTCAGGTTCCAGTCCAAGCATACCTTCAATAGCAGGCTGAAGTACCATTGTTTCGGACCAGCATTGATGCCTGCAAACTCCTGAAGGCTTATAGGTTTCGCCATTCAAAACCTCTTCAATATAGCCCAGTCCCCAGTGCTTATAAACCTGAAGATTGTTCATAATATGAGCGAATCCCTGCACATCATTGCCATAATTGTATTCAGCAAGCGCAGCCCATCCGGTGAACAAAGGCCATACACTTCCTGAGTGGTAGCTCCGGGGATTAAAGTCCGGGCTATCCTCGCCCAATATCCGGCAACCCCAGTCGGTACTGAAATTACATCCCGCAATAACCGGTAAAACCAACGATGCTTTATCATTGTCTGCCTGCCTAAAATACATGGGAATGGTAGGCATGATGGACCGGCCAGCATGATAAGATCCATCAATAAACTTACCCTGATAGTAATACTGTTTGTCCTTGTTCCAGAAATCTGAATTGAGGATGTTTTTTACAAGGATTGATTCAACCGAAAAGGATTTAGCCTCATTGTTCAATCCTATGGCTTCTGCCATATTGCCGGCTTCATTAAGAGCTTGTACCCAACAGGAGGTCAGGTAAAGGGTGGAATGGGTTCCAAACAAACTGCCTCCCTCTTCCCATCCGTGCCCGACATTTGTATTTTCTATCAAATGGTCTCCATCAGTGTCAGTCGAAAAGCAAAAATCAATAGATTTCTTTATTGCCTGCCAGTTCGACCTGATGAATTCGATATCTCCGGAATATTTTAAATATTTTCCTGCAAGAATGATGAACAATGGGGTCGCATCGGCGGCATCATAATGAACAACCCCGGAAGTGCTTACTTCATGATAAATTTTACCGTTCAAATCCTGAAACTTAATATACATTTCGAGGATGGATTTCACTTTTTCGTAATCGCCGTAGTCAAGCAATGCAAATCCGCTCCATTCGCCGTCCCTTCCGAAATACCAGGCGTAGCCGGGCCGGCCGTCAATTTTGTGACCGCCATCCCAACCGGTTCCTGTAGTGGAATAACCGGCAACCAATGATTTTCCCAATCCGGGTGTGTGAACGTAAAACCGGTCGGTGGCAATAAGAGCCCATAAATAGCCTTCATTAAAAACAGGATCGGGCGATTTGATCACCAATGATTTTTTGTAAAGAAGATTTTCGTAATAGGTACTCGCCACATTATAAACCGAATCAGGCTTTAGAAAAGCAAACTTATAGTTTTCGGTTGCCTCCTCATAAGCTGTTTGGCCTTCTGCCGTGCATCCCGAAGTAAGAAGGATGTTTAACTCATCTACAGATTTGAGACTGAAATTATACATTCCTCCGACAATAAATTCATTGGTTTTCAAACCTGTTATTTTGCAGGAGTCCGTCTGATTTTTACCTTTAAACCATTCCACTTTGAAATCTTTAAACTGGCCTGTCAGGGTATTCACAGGCTTTTTATCAGAACCGATAAGACTCAGAAAGTCACCACTTTCTTCCTGAATTAATACTGCATTCAGGTTTGGATCAAAGTTGTAGGCTAACTTTTTAAATACAGTTTCCGAATAGGGCCACATCAGCCGAAGGTTGCTGCTAAACCGGATAAAAATTTCTGCAGGTTCGGTACCTGACCAGGAATAATGAACAATACCAATAGGTGATTCCGGCGAAACGGTTATGGTTTCTGTTAATGAACCCTGTATAAATTTATAATTTCTTATAAATGATTCGGGCCTTACTTCTATTGCAGGTGAAATATTGGCTAACCACAGTATGGAATCAGTGGACTGGAATTTTAATCCTGCTTCATAATCCCGAAAAGCCATAAACGGATGCGACCAGATTTCAGATATACCGGCGTTTTCATTGCCCATAATTACCATCCTTTCACCGGCAACATCCCAGAAATCAGTTCCGGATTTCTCTTTGTGAAGAACAATATTGCTTTTATTGATTTTCCATTCTGAATCGGTCATTTGCAATTTTTTTGAATAATTATGTAAATCAGGCGACACTTCCTGCGTACCGAATTTCCAATGATGAATTGATTGACCGGATGCTTCGGTAGCAAGATAATGAATGCAATTATTCAGAAATAGCTCAAGATGAACTTTATTGTTATTGGGTGACGACAGTGCTGTATAGGCACCAATGGCAATCACTCTGCCCGATCCGACTTTATACTCTAAAGCAAGTTTTGTGTCCTCTCTTAAAAATATATAATCCCAATCAATTGCGATAACTTCACCTTTCGCAGGTAATGTGTTTTCAAAAAAACCATTGATCCGAACCGTAGTATCATGTTGTGGCTTGAAAATATACGCCCCGCCATTCATTCCCTCAAAAACAGGGTGGCTTCTGAAAGCATGAAGGCCAAGCTGACGGCCATAGCCTTCGTCTAAAGCTGTTTTGTTTTTGGTTTCGATGGGCATTGTTTCAATTCCCAGATCATTGAGCATTCGAAAGCCTTCAAGTGTGAGGAGAAGAGCGCCCCCGTTTTCGACAAACCGGTTCAGAGTACCCTTTACAGATTCGCCGATTAAGTTAAAAGTTGAATCATTATGATGAAACCAGAGGGCATCATAATCATCGAGGTTTTGGATTGATGGGATATCAGAAAGGAATAGCTTATCCACCCCATAATCCTTGTTTTTACTGAGGAATTCATAAGCTTCGCTGACTTCAGTGTCATCCTGGCTCAGAGAATCTTTTACCAATAAACCTATACTGATGGTTTGGCCGGATGTCCGGTAACAAAAGTACAATAGGCCGGCACATAATATGATCTTTAAATATGGATTCATTTTCATGTAAAATTTATGAGCCAAATTACCACTTTTCAATTTATCTTTCTATGGGAAAATTAGAGGTTTTAAATATTATTTTCAAGATTAATTAGCCAATGACTATTCACCCCTTATTATTGGTTGAATATTTATAGAATATCATTGATGGATAACAAAAATATAATTGCCCTGTTAAGATTTCGAGCTAAGCAAGGAATCTCCTGAATTTTCCAGGTTATGTTTCTTACTATCGGTGCTTACAAAACTATGTCCGCTACTCTGAATTCGTTGCAGACGATATAGTTTAATAAGAGAAGTTATCCCTGCTGATGCTCCGTCCTCGCGATGATCTCATCCTGCAACTCCTCTGTGAGGTCAACAAAATAATCACTGTAACCTGCCACACGGACGATCAGGTCACGGTAATTTTCAGGATTTCTTTTTGCTTTTCTCAAAGTATCTGCACTCACTACGTTGAATTGAATATGATGCCCGTCGAGCCGGAAATAGCCCCGGATAAGATTTTTTAAATCCTCAATTCCTTCATCATTGGAAAGGAAAGCAGGTGTAAACTTCTGGTTTAGTAATGTGCCTCCGGTCCTTATATGATCGATTTTGGAAGCTGATTTCAGGACTGAGGTTGGTCCTTTTCTGTCAACACCCTGGACCGGTGAAATGCCTTCCGACAATGGCTTTTCGGCTTTGCGTCCGTCCGGCATTGCGCCTATCACACTTCCAAAATAAACATGACAGGTAGTCGGTAATAAATTTACTCTGTGAACGCCCCCTCTTGCAGTAGGCTTGCCATCAATAGCTTGAAAGAACATTCCGAAAACCATTCGCATGATGTCGTCGGCATAATCATCGTCATTACCATATTTTGGTGTGTTTTCAAGCAACTCTTTTCTGAATTCCTCATAATCCACAAAATCATTGGCCAGTGCTTCGAGTAAACCGGTCATGTTAATGGTCTTTTTGTCAAAAACATGATATTTAAGCGCTGTCAGTTCATCGGAGATGCTGCCTAATCCCACACCCTGGATGTAGCTTGTGTTGTAGCGGGCGCCGCCATCATGATAATCCTTTCCCTTCAGGATACAGTCATCGATCAAAACCGAGAGGAATGGAACAGGCATTTCATGGGCGTAAATCCGGTCTATGATATTGTTGCCTTTAATTTTTATCTCAATGAAATGATTCAGTTGATTATCAAAGGCAGCCATCAGCTCTTCGAAAGTCTTAAATGATGCAGGATCTCCTGTTTGCAATCCTATGGTTTTTTTTGTCCCGGGATCGAATCCGTTGTTCAAGGTTATTTCGAGAACCTTCGGGATGTTGAAATAGCCGGTCAGAATATAAGCCTCCTTGCCGAAAGCGCCGGTTTCGACACAACCGCTGGCTCCGCCATTTCTGGCATCTTCTATGGATTTCCCAACACGAAGCATTTCCTGTATAATAGCATCGGTATTGAAAACCGAAGGCTGACCATAACCGGTTTTAATGATTTTCAAAAATCTTCTAAGATATTGATCCGGATTTTTTTTGCTTACCTGCACCATTGTTCCTGGTTGCAGTAGCCTCATTTCCTCAATCACATCGAGTATCAGGTATGTCAGCTCATTTACCGCATTAGATCCATCGGCTTTAACTCCTCCGAGGTTGATGAGGGTAAAATCGGTGTAGGTATTACTTTCCTTAGCGGTGACGCCAATCTTGGGAGGAGCAGGATGATTATTGAATTTGATCCAGAACGCCTGCAGGAGTTCTTTCGCTTTTTCATACGTCAAGGAACCATCAGCAATTTCTTTTTGGTAAAAAGATAAAAAGTGTTGGTCGAGCCTGCCCGGATTGAAGGAATCCCATGGATTTACCTCCGTGATCACACCGATATGGACGAACCAATAGTATTGAAGCGCTTCATGGAAAGTACGAGGAGCATTGGCGGGAACATAACGACAAATACCAGCCATTTCTGCTAATTCTGCTTTCCTGATATCAACTTTCTCCGCATTAGCAAGTTTATCAAGTTCAATTGCATGCCGGTTTGCAAACATAATCAGCGCTTCTGCCGCAATGGACATTGCCTTCAGCTGTTCATTTTTATTTATTGAATCAGAATCATTTTTGAAGTCAAGTTTTTTCTGCTGCATTTGAATTTCGGTAATGAAATCATTCATTCCTTTCCTGTATATTTTATCATCCAAAACTGTATGTCCGGGTGCACGCTGTTCCTTGAACTCAGTAAAAACACCGGCATGATAGGCGTTCTTCCATGCTTCCGGGAGTTCGTTGAACATTTTATCCCTGATGGCTTTGCCTTTCCAATATGGCGCTATAATGTCTGCATATACCTTCCTCGTTTTCGGTTCAGAAGTAAAAGGAACCTTTTCACGTGAATGAAGGATTTCAAGGTCTTCCTGTGAGTGAACACAAATTTCAGGGTAAGTAGGCGCTGCTTGTGGCGCCGGACCACGCTCGCCTACAATCAACTCGCCATCATTAATGCAGATATATTTGTTTTCAAGGATATATTTGAAAGTTAAGGCTCTTTTGACTGGTATGCTTACGTTTTCAGCTTCATTATTTTGATAAAACCTGGTAACGAGCAATGCTCTTTCATCTGAAATAAATGGCCTGGTTTGGGTACTTTGTTTCCGGAGCCTGATTATTCTTTCAGTCATAGTTAAATTCGTTTTATTTCGTGTAATTCGTGGACTGTATTGGTTGAATCGGTAAATTCGTGACATTCGTGTAATTCGTGGACTGAATTAGTTGAATCGGTAAATTCGTGACATTCGTGTAATTCGTGGACTGTATTGGTTGAATCGGTAAATTCGTGACATTCGTGTAATTCGTGGACTAAATCAGCTCCGAAGTATTTTGTCATATTCATGCAGTGGTTAAGATCATCCCCCTATTTTCGTTTTAAAACCGTTGCTTTCAAACAGATTACGATATTCCTGCATTTCGGTTTCCGGTAATTTCTTTATACCTGCCATGATGTTTATTATTCCGAACTTTTTGTACTTGTTTTCAGCAATTTTATGAAAAGGCAGAAGGTTAATCTCTGGTTTCACCGGATATTTTCCAAGAAGTTTTATTATGGAACCGATATTGTCGCCGGTGGCAGTGATTTCGGGTATCATAGGAATACGAATGATGACATTTGCATCTTTATTTAAAAGGAAATCAAGGTTTTCCAGAATTTCCGTATTTGAAACCCCTGTATATTTCAGATGCTGAACCGGATCCGCAAGTTTGATATCATAAAGGAACAGTCCGGTAAAAGGAAGTATCTGTTTAAACAAAGTTTTATGGGCATAACCGGAAGTATCAATAGCCGCAGGAATACCGCTTTCAGAGCATTTTTTTAATATCCTCTTCAGAAATTCCGGCTGTGCCAAAGGTTCGCCACCTGAAAAAGTAACTCCGCCGCCTGATTCTTCATAAAAGACTCTGTCCTTTTCGATCTCGGTGAATAATTCTTCTGTTTCAACAGTTCGGCCAATCACCTCATTATTTAATCCGAAAGGCGGGAATAATCTGCCTTCCGGGTTGTGACACCAACCGCATCCAAGATGACAGCCTTTCATAAAAACCGTTGTTCTGATGCCAGGCCCATCGTTGACTGAAAAGCGCTGAATATTGAAAATCACACCGTTCACCGACATAATTATTATTGAATTGGATCCGAAAATTATTGAAAAATCTACAGTTTGCCGTCATTGAAAATCTTATGCAGCGGGTATTCACCAAAGCCAGCATTCAAAAAGCCTGCGCCCTGATAGGTTATACATCCTGATAATTATAAACCGAAATGACATAAACAAATGACTATATTTATTTTACAAAGATATTGAATAATATGATTTTGATCAGATTGAGAAACAGAAATACTAATTTATTGCCGGATTCATTCCGGATCATTGGAATTTTGAAATACAAGGGATATCAACCGCCGGGCATTGACTTCGTTTGAGTACAATTGATTCAGGATGGTTTTTCTCTGATCAATTTCTTCCTTTTTAAAGTCTTTATTGAACAACAGTTTAAGCTTTTCCTTCTGGGCTTTTGCTGTATTTGCTATTTCGCACAGATTATTAAGGCCGGTTCCGTTCAGCATTTTATCATTGACAAGGCAGAACCTTCCTTTATAAAGCGTATTCAAAAGTTTCAGTTTTAAACCTGTAGCCTGAAAAGTCACTAAAATATTGACATGTGCCTTTTTGATGAGGTCAAACATTTGATCATCATCAGGATTTGCAATTAATTCGAGATTCGGATTTCCCGCCACCATTTTTTTAATCCGATCCGGTGGTTTCATTCCCGCGATAACGAGTTTAAAATTGACATCATTGAAAACCTCATTTATCAGGTAAGCCACGGCATACGTATTTTCAGGCACTTCTATGTTTCCGTTATAAAGCGCATAATTTCCTGAACCGGGTAAGGTTTCGACAGTTTCGTTCGCATGAAAGCTGGGAAGGTATTCCACCCGGTTGCCCGGAAAGTGCTTTTTCAGATATGCCGTATCCTTTTGCGATACAACAAGCATCAGAGAGGCATGCCGGAGGACTTTCTGATATAACCGTAATTTAAGGCTGGCCATCAGAAAATAAAGTTTTTTGGCCGGATGGTTGTCCGCCCTGAACAGGCTGTAATAGTACCAGTGTTCAATATTACTTTCCCTGTATATCAGGAATCTGTTTTGTAACCTGGGATCATCAATATAATAGCAGCTGTGAAGTCCTTCGAACAATATAGGGTAATCATTTTTCAGCAAATTTCCGATCAGATCATTTGACCTGCGGCTCGAAACAATGTATGGTTTTAACGATAAAGCCGATCTCAGTCCCAGCAACCTCGGGTAGTAATACACCTTCTCACAAATGGTGTTCAATTCATTACTCCGGTCGCGTCCCGGATATTCGTAACAGTGAAGTATAATTTTTACACCTTTACGATGGAGAAATTTCATTTTATACCAAACATCTATAACTCCTCCATAGTTAGGTGGATAAGGAATATCAAATGCGACGATATTTAAATAATTTTCAGACATACTCCATATAAATATCCAATATGATTTTTTCCTCCTTTTCCCAGCATAGTTCTGACGATGCAATTTTAAGGTTTTCTTTCCACTTCAGTATCTTTTTATCATCCGAAAGCATTTCGATGATTTTGTCAGCAATTGTTTCAGGAGCGTGATTCGAAAGGGTGTCGCCAATCCCGTAATTTTCAATGATCTTTTTTATTTCAACCAGGGGTGATGCAAGAACAGGTATTCCGGCATGAATGTAATCAAAAAGTTTGTTAGGAAGGCTGTACCTGTAATTCAGGTTCGTATCCTTATCGAGGGTCAGACCCAGATCAGCATTCATGGTGTATTGATATAAATCGTGCATACTCTGACGTGGAATGAACCGTATGTTATTACTTTTTTTAGCCTGGTTTTTCAAATTTTCAATAACATCCCCGCCACCAATTATCAGCAGTAGTATTTCGGGGATGAATTTCATAGCTTCGATCAGTTCTTCGGCTCCGCGCTGAATATTGATTCCCGAACCCTGCAAAATAAGTATTTTTTTATCCTCCGGCAATCCAAGATCGCTCCGGGTCTTAACCTTATGGAATGCCTGCGAACGGGGAACATTTCTGACCACCTTAACTTCAATGCCGTATTTTTTGGTAAATATTTCAGCGATTGAATCACTCACAGTCATTGCTGTTTTCAATTTCGGGAATATCCATTTTTCGATCCGCTCCCAAATACTTTTTACAAATTTCCGGTTAATCACTTCAGGGGTTTCGGTAAACAGCTCATGACTATCATAAACAAGAGGCACCCTTTTTAATTTGTGGATCAGAAAATTCGGAAGAAGCGTATCAAGATCATTCGATACCAGCAAGTCAGCATTATGGGTTAGAAGGTAGAAAAACAACCGGGTATTGTATTCGGCATAGAAAAACGGGCCTTTTTCGAAAAGCAGATTCATCCGGTGCATTTTATATTTCCTGGGTTCCAGGGGCAGGCTGTCCTTTTTTTTTCTTCCTACCAGAATCACATTAAATGAAAGCCCCGTTAAAGTGTTGCAGACTCTATCCACTCTCTGATCAGTAACCAGGTCGTTAATCACGGAAACCAGAACTGTTTTCAATATCCTCCTGTTAAATTTGCGAAATTAAATAATCAGCGCTGTTGATGAATTATTTATCTTTGGAACGATGAACATGATAAACAATCACAGCCTCAAGCCGTACAACACTTTCGGTATCAATGTAGATGCTAAATATTTTATTGAAGTTGCTTCGGTTGCCGAAATTAAAGAGGTTATCGAATACATTAACATACATAAGATACCTTTTCTTATACTTGGAGGCGGAAGTAATATCCTTTTTACCAGTGACTTTGACGGGCTTGTCATTAAAATTAACCTGAAGGGAATTGATCTCGTTCAGGAGGATGACGATCACTACTTTTTAAAAGTTCAGGCGGGTGAAAACTGGGATGATCTTGTAAAATATTGTGTTGAAAATAATTATGCCGGCCTTGAAAATCTCTCCCTGATTCCCGGATGTGTGGGTGCCTGCCCGATACAGAATATCGGCGCTTATGGAGTGGAAATGAAAGATCATTTTCAGGAATTAGAAGCCTTTGACCTGACCGACGGTTCAATCAGGACAATGAGTAAAACGGACTGCCGGTTCGGCTATAGAAGCAGCATTTTTAAAAATGAATTAAAAGGAAAAGTCATCATTCTTTCAGTCACTTTTCGTCTGGATAAATTACCGGTATTACGAACCGGATATGGCGCCATTACTGATGAATTGAATAAGATGGAAGTTAAAGAACGCTCCATTCAAAGCATCCGCAATGCGGTTATAAATATTCGCCGGAGCAAACTTCCTGATCCTACTGAAATTGGCAATGCGGGCAGCTTTTTTAAGAATCCAACTGTTTCGCCAGTTTTCAGAAATAAATTATTGAAATCTCATCCTGGCATGGTTTCCTATTCTCAATCCAATGGTGATTACAAGCTTGCCGCCGGCTGGCTTATCGAGCAATGCGGATGGAAAGGCAAACGGATTGGCGATGCCGGGGTTCATGGAAAGCAAGCGTTGGTATTGGTGAATTACGGTAAAGCAACCGGAAAGGAAATATTGGATTTAGCTGATGAAATAAAAAAATCGGTCTTTGAGACCTTCGGGGTATTGCTGGAAAGAGAGGTGAATGTGGGATGAAAGACAATAAGTATAACACGGATAATTCTTCACGCAAAGGCGCGAAGAAAAAATAAAAAAGAAATATTCCTTGGCGCCTTTGCGTCTTTGCGTGATACTTAAAGAATAAAGCCGTTGAATAGTTATGATAAATGCTTTTAATTGAACAGTAAAAAAGACATAATTAAAGTTAAGGAAAAGCTGATAAACTTTTTAATCAGCCCATGGTTGCTTGCCATGCCTGTGGCTGTTATTATCATCCTGTTTCTTCCACCTATTAAAAAATACAAAATTGACCTTATAAAAACCGGTGTACGTGATAAACCGGATAGCTTTGTGACTTACTCCGACCTGGATGGCGACGGCTATAGTGAAAAAATTATTCTTTTTAATAACCAGAGAGGCGACGCAGCGATTAAAGTAGTTAACCAATCGGAAGTGCAGATGGGTTGGTGGGATTTTAAAGGCATTATTTACAATGATACTCCTAAGTTCGGAGATTATGATCATGATGGCAAACCGGAGATTTATTTTATTTCCAATTATCTCGATTCATTATTCCTGAACATTTTAAGTCCAGCGCAAAACCAAAGCTTTATAACAAAGCAACAATTTGTAACGCTTGCCAATGTTAAAGACCGTCTCAATGACTATTCAGTATCTAACTGGTATTTTTGTGATCTTCAACTTGATGATAGCGATGAGGTATTATTTCACATTTTTGCAGGATATTCATTACAGCCGCGAAGATTATATGCTTACGATCAAAAACATGACAGTTTACTTGCCGGACCCTTGATGGGATGCCAGACATATTTTATTCCAACGCAACTTGATGAAGACCAATACATTGAGTTTTTAGGACAAACCTCTAGTACCGGAAATATGCTGCAGGGCATGAATATACCTTACAATGACAGAAGTTCATGGTTTATGGCTCTTGATCATAAATTGAAATTTATTTTCGAACCTATCGAATTTAAAGGACATAAAACCTTCCTTGAAAGTCAGACCATGTCTGTTGACAATTCTACCAATATCCTTGTGTTATTTGAACTCTTCAGTGATACACCATTGAATCCTTGTCTTTTATTATATGATTCTTTGGGTAACCTGATTAAAAAGAAAGAACTTGAGAAACCAACCAGTAAAGAATATTATACATTACTATTTCATGATTCTCCAAATCAGGATAGGCTATTATTAAAAGATGCTTCAGGATTAATCTATAAAGTGGATGATAATTTTAACCTGCAAAAAACCGGACAGTTGCCGGGTAATTTTTCCGGGCAGTTTACTTCATTTGATATAGACAACGATGGATCAGATGAATTTATCTTCATGAGTACTGATTTTGAAAGGTTATATATAACCAGAATTGATTTTTCGCATACAGCTGAAATCAAAATTCCATTTGAGAAGGTATATTATTATTTATCAAAACAGGAAAATGGAAAGAATGCACCCTTTCTTTATGTCAAACGTGGGGATAGGGAAATGTGGTTCAGCTATGGTTTCAACAAGCTTTGGTATGCAAAATTCCCCATCTGGATTGGAATATACTTTACTATTTTTGGATTTATCCAGGTGATCCGCAGATTTCAGGTCATTCAGCAGAAAAAGCTTAAAGCCCGCGAGGATCAGTTGGCCGGACTCCAGATGGAGGCAGTGAGTACCTACCTTGATCCTCATTTTACCTTCAACACTCTCAATACCATCAGTTCGCTCATCTATAAAGAGGAAAAAGGTAAAGCCCATGAGGTTCTCACCAGATTTACTTCGCTCATCAGGGCTACCCTGATGCAATCAGGGAAAGTGGCACGAACCCTGAGTGATGAACTGGAGTTCGTAAGAAATTACCTAGACATTCAACAGTTCCGGTTCGGAAATTTATTTACCTGGGAAATCAAAAACGAGGACAATATTCTTCTTTCGATACCTGTCCCTAAAATGCTGGTGCAGCAATATACTGAAAACGCTATAAAGCACGGATTGAAGAACAAAGGCAAGGGAGGCAGGCTCGACATCATCCTGCAGCATCAGGATAATGAAACAAGAATTATTATTCGCGATAATGGCGTAGGGCGTGAAAAAGCAAAGGAATTCGGCGAAGCAGGAACAGGCAGGGGGCTTTTGACTATGCAGAATATCTTTGACCTTTTCGAAAAGACCAATAAAATCAAGATATCCCAAACCATCAACGACCTGACTGATGATTCGGGGAATCCGTCAGGAACAGAGGTGATCCTGACAATCCGGAAATTGTAAACTGTGCCTGATAACTTTAATTTAATCCCAATAATCATAGTACCACGTCATTGCGAGAAACTTTAAATGGGCATTGTGTGTAAGGGTTTCGAAGCAATCTGTTTTTATATCATTCATCTCCAATTCAATTTTTTTCTCTACTTTTATTCCACCATATTATAACATTATGAAGCCTTTTACTGCAATCATCGTTGATGATGAGCAGGAAGCCAGGGATATTCTGGCTAACCTGCTTAAAGACTATGTACCCGACATTCGTGTCGTAGCTCAGGCTGCCTCTGCCGACGAAGCCATAGACTTTATCCTTCAGGAAGATCCTGATATAGTTTTTCTCGATATTGACATGCCGGGTAAAAATGGGTTCGAGGTAGCACACAGCATCAGCGCCCAACAACTTCAAACGACAATTGTTTTTGTTACGGCTTACAACCAGTTTGCCATTGATGCAATTAAATGCTCTGCTTTTGATTATCTCTTAAAGCCGGTGAGCCTCGGCGATCTGAAAACATGTATTACAAGATACAGGGCATCAAACAAGGTACAAAACCTACAACAGTCCGTCAACCAACTGATGAACTGCCTTAACCGCGAAAAATTAAGTTTTCACAGCCGCACCGGAACCATTTTCATTGATCCTCAAACCATTGTTTATTGCGAAGCTGAAGGCAATTATACCGATCTGTTTCTTGAGGAAGGTAAAAGGCAAACTGTTTCGCAGAGCCTGGGCAGTGTTGAAACAATGCTTGATGGTAATGGTTTTTCAAGAATCAGCCGTTCGGTCATCATCAACCGGCGGTTCCTGAACCAGATCAGCCGTAAAGAAAAAAAGTGTAAACTGATTGCAGCAGAAAAAGAATATTCTCTCGAAATAAAAAGTTCATATATGCGCAAGTGGATGAAATGAGTGTGAAAGAAATATCACGCCAAGACGCTAAGACGCTAAGATGTATTTCCATTTATCCATCCTTTGCGGCTTTGCGTGCAACCTCTTTGCGCCTTTGCGCCTTTGCGCCTTTGCGTGCAACCCCTTTGCGCCTCTGCGCCTTTGCGTGCATTTCCTTTGCGCCTTTGCGTGCAACCCCTTTGCGCCTCTGCGCCTTTGCGTGCAATCCCTTCGCGCCTTTGCGCTTTTGCGTGCATTTCCTTTGCGCCTTTGCGTGCAACCCCTTTGCGCCTCTGCGCCTTTGCGTGCAATCCCCTAAAGACTTTGAGAGAAAATTTATAATTATTACGGCTCGATTTTGACATTATAATTTAAAAACTATACACCATGACAGAAAACGAACTAGCAAAAATTATCGTTGACAAATGTTTCCTTATCCACAAAACCCTTGGTCCCGGTTTGTTTGAATCGGTTTATGAGGAAATTCTTGCTTATGAATTGGACAAAGCAGGTTTATCTTTTACCAGGCAGGAGGCAATACCGGTTATTTGGGATAACATGAAATTGGATATCGGGTTTAGATCAGATATTATTGTTGAAAACAAAGTGATCATCGAAATAAAATCTATCGAAATTCTGGCTCCGGTTAATTACAAGCAATTATTGACCTACCTCAGACTGACAGGATTAAAGCTCGGATTGCTTATAAATTTCAATGAAGAACTGATAAAAGATGGGATTCATAGGATTGTAAATAATCTTTAATAATCTCTCGCCTGGTTGCCAGGACGTAAAGATTTATTTCTATTTATACTTCCTTCGCGCCTTTGCGCCTTTGCGTGCAACCCCTTTGCGACTTTGCGCCTTTGCGTGCATTTTATTATTCATCCTCAATTTCCCTGCACTTCATCCATAAAAACCCCACGTTCATACAATAACTCGCCCCTTTTGTAACAAAAGCATTTTTAGCTTCTAAATTTGGCTGATAATAATATTACCGGCTATCATGGCATTAAACGCAAAAATAATATTCTCAACCACCGGATTTCACGGTAGCGACCTGACAAAACATAATGCCAAAGCCGGATTTTTTCGGCCCGAATTGAGCGTTCATTTCCTTGTTTCTATAGCAGGAACATTGGAAGTGAATGCTTGCGGCCGGATTGCCCGGAAGATATTATTTTAATTTGAATAGCAAAGACAAGCGCATGAATCATTCTGAAGATATCCAGTACAAAACACCCGCACTACAGCTCTACCCAAGCGCTTCATATTCATCCGGGAAGTATCCCGGCAATTCCAGTAAGAACATCAGGTCATTCGAATTGATTGTGCCTTCTGCACAGCGGCAAAAAGTGGCATCCGAAAGAGAGGCAATTCTTTTCCTTGGTTCTGTGACGCCTGACTCCAAAGTGACAATTACCGAAGAGGGATTTACAGTTTCATCAATATTTATACTTAAAAATATCGGAGAAACGCCTCTTCGCTTTTATACATCATTTGACCCAACCGGCCCCGTGCCGGATAATACACCCGTACTGCAGCCCGGCGACGAAGACGAATACACTGCCCTCGAACTCGGAGCTAAAGGCAATAAGTTTTTGATGGTGTACAACCCGGATAAAGAGAATGTGGGGGATTATGTGGTGGAAGTCTGAGAAATAAATTTTGTGATCGCAGTTTTCAATTAAATTATTATGAAGAATATTCTGATTTTTTTAGCAATATTGACACTACCTTCAGTAATTATTGCTCAGAATAATTGGCAAGATGTAGTTTACCTAAAGAACGGCAGTATTATAAGAGGAATGATTGTTGAACAAATTCCAAATGTATCTTTGAAAATACAAACTACTGATAGAAGTATATTTGTCTTCAATTTTAATGAAATTGCTAAGATAACAAAAGAAGAAAATCTTTTAAACAGTACAAATCAAATGAGTAGAGAGATTCAAAAAAAACAAAATATTCATAAAGGTTTGTATTTAGGTTTTCATGTGATTCCAGGAGCAAGTTCAGTTTATATTCAAGATCCAATATTTAAAGCAGGTTTTAACTCAGGAGTTGATTTTGATGTCTATTTCAATGATCATATTGGTATTGAAGCTGGTGTTTCATTTCAATATTTAAATATATATTATTATTACGATTACGGATATGATCCTAACCATTTATTAGTAAAGATTAAAGGTCATTCGATAAATGGATATATTACTTCGGTCGGATTCCCTATTAAAGTCATTTTCAGAATAGGTAATAAACATGGCTTTTTCTTTGAACCAGGTCTTAATTTTTATCATCCCCTTTCCAACAAAGCTGAAGATCCCTATAATAGCTACAGTGGAACACAAATGAAATTAGTTATCTCAGAAGAGATTAATTTGGGAATGATGATTAAAGCGTCAAAACACACATATTTAAAATTTGGTTTATTTGAACATTATTCATTGACAAAATATTTTGCAGACGAAAATAGCAAGGGATTTTTGTTTGGGTTAAATATAGGGTTTTTATACAAATTAAATCAATAAAATTTGAATACTATAATCACCACCACCCGCAAGTGTTCCGAAGGATCACTCGTGGGAATAAACCGTCTGCCGCAGTTAGCTTTAGAAGTGGCGGGCAGGTAAGCAAAGCTTGTAACTTTGTCCATTAGCCAAACCGCCATCTTCATCGCCTCCGCCGGTTTGTGCCAGCCCTGCCGTGAACTTAAGAAAATATTATCCGCAAGGAACATAGAATTTACTGAGTTCAAATTGCCGGTTCCGCTAAAAGATACTTTCCTGGTCAAGCTTTCTAAATATGTTAAATATATGCCCACGATATTCATAGACTTAAACGGCAGCCGCATCTTTGAGTCGAAGGATCCTTATATCCAGGGCAGCATAACGGGCGAAGGTTTGATAGATATTTACCGGGGCACGCATAAAACCATAACCCGTGAGGATTACGAGTTATTTACCTCAACCGGCAAGGGAATATCGAAAAGGAAATGAACAGGATTGATTATTCCATCCTTCGGGAATTCTCGTCAACAGACAGCCTTGATACCGATGTACCGCGGGAAGTCATGGAGCATGTAAATGATTATCTCATTGAGTTGAACGATATGCTTTAGTTAATCTTTGCGCCTTAGCGCCTTTGCGTGAAAAAGTCTGTCGCCAGGATGGCAAAACACTATTGATTCCCTGCTTGCAGACAGGAATTTCGCAGGCATACATTGGATGGATTATCTCAACACCAGCTGTATAAGATACCATATTCGTATCCGTGAGAATTTCAGAGTTCCTATTCCAAAGAACGGTCATATCGTAAAAGCAGCATGATTGTTCAATCACTTACAAATCAACCAACAAAGTTTTAATAGCAGCATTGTAAAGACAAAAGGATAACCTTGTTACCTGTCGGGTTCAAAACCTTTGTAAAATGGATTTAAAAATTTAAGATATAGAAGTAATAAATATTTGATAGAAAGTCCGTGTTAATTTCAGTGTAAAGATGGAAGTTACCAGTCATTTATCTCATCAATACTTTTATTTCGTGCAGTTGTTGAATGGTCTGAATGGTAATGAAAAACGACAGAGTACCGCCAGTTTAAAAATTCGTTATTGCAATTCTTCGGTCGAAAGAATCCATTTTCGGATGCAAATTTCAGATAAAAAAATTTTGATATTAATAATTTTCTATTTTTGGTTGTTTAAATCCTGAAATTATGGAAATCACAACAGTTAATGCAATATCCCCTATAGACGGAAGATACAGGAAATACGTCGAAGGATTGTCGTATTATTTTTCGGAAGCGGCTTTAATCAACTACAGGGTATTTATCGAAATTGAATACTTCATTGCCCTTGTTAATCTTGAATTACCTGAAATGAAAGGTTTTGACAAAAGCAAGATCGAGAGCCTCAGAGCCATCTGCAGGGATTTCACTTTCCGTGATGCCGAAGATGTCAAAAACATTGAAAAAACTACGAACCACGACGTAAAAGCGGTCGAGTATTATCTTAAAAAGGAATTCGACAAGCTTGGACTTGGCAAGTACAAGGAATTCCTTCATTTCGGGTTGACCTCCCAGGATATTAATAATACAGCTTTTCCGTATTCACTCAAGCTGGCATGCAACGACAGCCTTTTCCCGCAGATGGATAAAGTTGTGAATAAACTTACGTTGATGTCGAAAGAGTGGAAAAATATAACTATGCTTGCCCGGACGCACGGACAACCTGCCTCGCCTACAAAACTTGGAAAAGAAATTTATGTTTTTGTTGACCGGCTGAAACACCAGATAAAACTGCTTAAATCGCTGCCTTTCACAGGAAAATTTGGCGGGGCGACCGGCAATTTTAATGCCCATTATACCGCTTACCCTGACATCAACTGGCATGAATTTGCAAATAATTTTCTCAAGGACATAGGACTGGTTCGTCAAAAGGTCACAACACAAATTGAGCATTACGATTACCTCGCGGCATTTTTTGATAATATCAAAAGGATCAACACTATTTTAATTGATCTGAACCGGGATCTCTGGGCTTATGTTTCGATGGAATATTTTAAGCAGAAGATCAAAGAGGGTGAAATCGGATCTTCAGCGATGCCGCACAAAGTGAACCCCATTGATTTTGAAAATTCCGAAGGTAACCTCGGATTAGCCAACGCCTTGTTTGAGCATTTATCAGCAAAGCTTCCGGTGTCGAGATTGCAAAGGGATCTCACGGATTCTACTGTTTCAAGAAATATCGGACTTCCGCTTGCCCATTCATTGCTGGCTTATAAAATGCTGATGAGAGGCTTGCTCAAATTGCTTCTGAACAAGGAAAAAATTGATCTTGACCTTGAAAATAACTGGGTTGTTGTGTCCGAAGCTTTGCAGACTATCCTTCGTCGTGAGGGTTATCCGAAACCTTACGAAAAACTTAAGGATTTTACCCGTTCCAACGCTAAAATAGATGAGAAGGCAATTAAAAAATTCATTGATTCCCTAAAGGTTTCAGAAGCCGTAAAAGCCGAATTGCGTCGCATTACGCCATTCAATTACACCGGAAACACTACATTTAACGGATAATTTGACGGATGTTCAAAAAATACCTGCGCGTACTTGCCTATATAAAACCATTTTGGGTCTATGCGTTGCTGAATGTCATTGCTAACCTTTTCGTTATTGTATTTTCGCTTGTTTCGTTCGTAATGCTGATCCCCTTTCTGAACCTGTTGTTCGGGATTGAAAAACTTGTTGAAACAAAACCGGAAATAATTCTTAGTCCTGAATCCATCCTTGATTTTCTGAATTATTTTATAAGCCAGATTATTATCAGCAAAGGAAAAGCTGAGGCATTGCTGTTTATTTGCATTTTCCTGCTGAGTACTTTCTTTATGAGAAATTTGTGCCGTTTTCTGGCTTTATTTTTCCTCGCTACTGTCCGGATTGGCGCCGTTCAGAATCTCCGTGATGAAACTTACAAAAAGCTTACAATTCTGCCGTTATCCTTTTATACCCGGCATAAAAAAGGAGATATTATTGCCAGGATAACAACTGATGTTCAGGAAGTGGATTATTCCATCATGAACTACATCGAGATGATTGCCAGGGACCCTATCACCATCCTGACTTATTTTGTAACATTGTTCATTATGAGCCCGCAATTGACCATTTTTGTCATTATTTTACTTCCCTTAACCGGTTTCATTATCGGACGGATCGGCCGCACTCTCCGGAGGGAGTCAAAAACAGGCCAGTTGAAGTTCGCAGGTTTGCTGTCAGTGATTGAAGAAACTATTTCCGGATTAAGGATAATTAAAGCCTTTACTGCTATTGATTTTTCCAATGCCAGGTTCAGGAAATTGAATTCGGAGTATTCCAGGTTATCATTAAAAATTTACCGTACCCGCGACCTGTCATCTCCCTTGAGTGAATTCCTTTCATCGGTGGTGATCATCGTTGTTTTATGGTTTGGAGGCCGCCTGGTCCTTAGTGAAGATCCGGCGATCACCGCAACTCTTTTTATTACTTATATTGTGATTTTTTCTCAAATTATCCCGCCGGCAAAAACCTTTGCAAGCGGATTTTATAATATGCAAAAGGGGATTGCATCAGCTGAAAGAATATTTGAAATACTCGATGCCGAGGAGATCATTGAGGAAAAACCTCATGCTTTAAGCATTCATACTTTCAACACAAAAATTGAATATAAGAATGTATATTTCAGGTATCAGAACGATTATGTTTTAAACAATATCAATTGCATCATTGAAAAAGGAAAGATCATTGCGCTCGTCGGGCAGTCGGGTGGGGGAAAATCCACTTTTGCAGATCTTTTGCCGAGGTTTTATGATACAACAGAGGGAGAAGTCCTGATTGACGGCCATCCGATACGGGATTACAAAATTGATGATGTGAGACGGCTTACAGGGATTGTAACCCAGGAACCCATCTTATTTAATGACACGGTATTTAATAATATTGCTTTTGGTAAGGATAATGTAACTGAAGATGATGTGATTAATGCTGCCAAAGTTGCTAATGCTCATGAATTCATCGAAAAAATGGAAGAGGGTTATCAATCCAATATCGGGGACAGGGGATCCAAACTTTCAGGGGGTCAGAAACAGCGGTTAAGCATTGCGAGAGCCATTCTCAGGAATCCACCCATACTGATTCTTGACGAAGCCACTTCCTCACTCGATACTGAATCCGAACGCCTCGTTCAGGATGCTCTCGCAAAGGTTATGTCGAACCGTACTTCAATTGTTATTGCTCACCGCCTTTCGACCATACTGCATGCTGATGAGATCATTGTATTGCAGAAAGGAGTCATCGCCGAGCGGGGAACCCATCATGAACTGCTTGCCAGACAAGGGATTTATAGAAAACTTTACGATCTTCAGACTTTTGATTCATAGTTTTCTTAAATTGAGATGTAGTGCTGTTGTGATTTTTCGTTTATGAATTTATTTATTTTTTATTTTTGCCATCAAATATTTCACTATGGATTTAAGTAAAATTTTAGCAATATCAGGTAAGCCGGGATTGTACAAATCCCTTACACAATCAAAGAATGGTTTTATTGTTGAGTCTTTACAGGATGGAAAGCGATTCACAGCATTCGCCAGTGAACGGATCAGTACACTTGAGGAAATAAGCATCTATACCGAAAGTGAAGATATTCCGCTGAAAGATGTTTTTAAGATGATATTTGAAAAGAAACAGGGGGAGGCTGCCGTAACTCCTGCCTCACAGGATGAAATAAAAACCGATTTTGAAAATATTTTACCAAATTATGACAGGGAGCGGGTTTATGTATCGGATATAAGAAAAGTATTTAACTGGTATAACACCTTGCTTGAACATAAATTACTTGATTTTACTGATGACAAAAAAGATGAAGATAAAGAACCGGCTGATGTTGAAGAACCCGGTGAACCGGATAAAAAATCTGAAAAAGCAGCTACCACACCTGGTGTAATTAAAAAAACAAAGGCTAAAAAAAACAAAAACAATTGATGTCCCCGGAAGGGGACTTTTTTATAATTGCTGATGACAAAAGTAATTGCGGATCACATCGTAATAAATAAATTCTCTCCTGTTGAAGGTCATTATTTTATAAAGCTTCAGTCGCCGGTAGAAATACCAACGATAAATCCGGGAAATTTTGCTGAAATCCTGGTGGACAGTACACCTGAGGTTTTTCTTCGCCGGCCATTTTCCATCCTTGATGTTCACTATAAGAAAAAATGGATCAGTTTTTATGTAAAGGCCATTGGTCAAGGCTCAAAACGTTTGGGTGATCTTAATAAGGGTGACAAAGTAAATTTGATTTATCCGTTGGGCAACTCGTATGGTATCCCTGTTAATGCTAAAAAAGTTCTGATTGTCATGGGTGGTTCAGGAATCGCGCCATTCATTCTCCTTGCGAAGGAACTAATGAAAAAAAATGTAAAGGTTGTATTTCTTCTTGGTGGCAGGTCATCGAAGGAAATACTTCTTACAAGCGAATTCTCAAAATATGGTGAAGTCCTGATGATGACAGAAGATGGCAGTTTGGGTGAAAAAGGATTGGTAACAGAACATTCATTGTTTAAAGGTACATTTGATTTTGATCTGGTTTACACTTGTGGTCCTGAGCCTATGATGAAGGCAGTTGCAGAAATCGCCGTAAAAAGAGGAACTGCTTGCCAGGCATCACTCGAAAATATGATGGCTTGTGGATTTGGGATTTGTTTATGCTGTGTTACACCTACTCATGAAGGGAATAAAAGAGTTTGTTATGAAGGGCCTGTCTTTGATGTAAATTATTTGAAATGGCAAACCTGAATGTAAAAATTCATAACCTTGAATTCAGAAATCCGGTTACCGTTGCCTCAGGGACCTTTGGATTCGGGGAGGAAATGTCAGAGTTTTTTGATTTGAACCGGTTAGGCGGAATTTTTGTGAAAGGGCTTACTGTAAAAAACAGGGAAGGCAATGATTATCCACGGATGGCAGAGACTCCATCAGGAATGCTGAATTCAGTCGGTCTTCAAAACAAGGGAATAGATTATTTTATTGAAAAAATCTATCCGAATATTAAACATCTCGATACCCACATCATTGCAAACGTGAATGGAGGTACTATTGAGGAATACGTTGAGGTAACCGAAAAACTAAATGATCTGGAAAAGGTAACTGCGATCGAACTCAATATTTCCTGTCCCAATGTAAAACAGGGCGGTATGTCGTTCGGAATCAGTTGTCCGTCTGCAATTGCAGTGACCGACGCGGTCAGGAAGGCATACAAAAAAACACTGATCGTTAAATTATCCCCTAATGTTACTGATATAGCTGAAATGGCACAAGCAGTTGAAGGTGCCGGTGCCGATTCGGTCTCTCTGATCAATACACTTTTAGGTATGGCCATCAATGCCGAAACGCGTAAACCTGTCTTATCTACCGTTACCGGCGGACTTTCCGGCCCGGCAATAAAACCGGTCGCATTAAGAATGGTCTGGAAGGTTTATAAAGCGGTTAAAATCCCGATTTTTGGTATTGGAGGAATTATGAATGCAACCGATGCAATTGAATTTATTTTAGCCGGATCAACTGCAATCCAGGTTGGAACGGCCAATTTTATTGATCCGCTTGTATCCTTAAAAATTATTGACGGTATTGAAGAATATCTTCACCGACACAATATTGCTACAGTCGCAGAATTGGTTGGGGCGCTTGAAGTTTAATTACTTCCTGATTGTCTAATTCTTTGGTTTGATTTGTTCTTTCAGGATATTTATTTCATTTAAAAGCAGGCCTTTTTCTTTTTCCAGCTCACGGACTTCTGATTTTTGAATTTTAAGATCCCTTTCCAGATTGCTTTTTTCCAGTTTTAATTGTTCGATATTTGAATGCAGCGTTTTAATTTCTGTTAAATATCCTGAAATTTTCTGAATTAAAAGTTCAATATTTCTGTCAGCCATTGTTGTAATATTTGAGATTAATAATAAATGATAAGTTTTTGACCTGCAATCAGCTTATCAGGATCAGGAATGTTGTTATCCCTTGCAATATCAATGTACTTATAACCATTACCCAGAACCTTTCTGGCAATAATAAAGAGAGACTCACCTTCCTGAACCAGGTATATTTGTTCTCTTTTAGTGTTGGCTTTTTCCATAGCGGAAAGTTTGGAAAGCAGGTCGGTATTGATGATCTGAAGTTCTGAATTCACTGCTCTGATATTTTCCATATCACCTTTAATTGCAGTAACTTCTTCCGGAGTCATTGTAATTATACTCTTTTTTGTCAAATCACCTTTATTAATAATTCCAATGATTAAAAATACAAGACAAACAAATGCCAGGGCAGATACAATTATTCCGAATATTAAAAGACTCATGCTTTTTCTTCCAATTTTTCTGGTCACAAGAATTGCTTCCAAATCGGAATTGCAGCGGGGACAAACCATAGTGGTTTCTGTTATTTCCCCAAAATTACAGATCGGACAGTTCATATTTTTTAATTTGGATTCATTAAAATATAAGTGCCAGCAATATATGAATATTTTTTACATAAAGCAAGTTTATTTTTTTATGCTTCAAATCATTTTGCACCATAATATATTTATTAATTTGATTTTTAAACTAATGGCGATGCTTTTGGTTATTTAAAATTGACATTTAATAAGAAATGAAATAAATTATTTTTGCAGGAATTATTAATTTGATAAATATGTTATTGCGAATACACCCTGAAAATCCGGGACAACGAAATATCAACACGGTTGTTGAGTGCCTCAAAGATGGCGGGGTCGTTATTTTCCCAACAGATACGATTTACGCAATGGGATGCGATATATATAAAACCAGGGCGCTTGACAGGGTCGCACAAATAAAAGGTATTCGTAAAGAAAAGGCGAATTTCTCTTTTCTTTGTCATGATTTGAGCCAGCTATCTGATTTTACCAAGCCCATCGGCAATGAAGTTTTTAAATTGATGAAACGAACCCTGCCCGGACCTTTCACCTACATATTAAATGCAAATAATAATGTTCCGCGTTTGTTTCAAAGTAAAAAGAAGACTGTAGGTATCAGGATTCCGGAAAACAAAATCATTACAGAGATTATCCGGCAATTAGGAAATCCACTGACTTCGTCCTCCATACATGATGAAGATGAGATTATCGAATATACCACTGATCCGGAACTGATTTATGAAAAATTTGAGAACCTTGTTGACATAGTGATTGATGGAGGATATGGAGATAATGAACCTTCAACAATTATTGACTGTACGGGTGATGAAATTATTGTAGTTCGTGAAGGCAAAGGAAAGCTTTAAATTATTAACTGAAATATTGTGATGGAAATTCAACATGGAAATATCTTTTCAATTCCTTCAGCAGGTGAATCGCCGCCTGAGTACTTTCAATCCATAGTTGAAACACCGGAATTATTGATTGAACGGATAATTACTACTGATCAGTTCAAGGCGCCCGGACAATGGTATGATCAGGAAAAAGATGAATGGGTAATTCTTATCAGAGGAGAAGCTGAACTGGAGTTTGAAGGTGGTAAGGTCATTAAACTAATACAGGGAGATTTTGTGTTAATAAATGCTCACCATAAACACAGACTAAAGCAGGTAAGCACACTTCCAGACTGCGTTTGGCTGGCTATTCACGGCAATTTGAAATAATTTCGGGAAGGTTTGCATTAATAAAAAAAAGGTCTAATTTTGCACCCTCAAATTTTTTACTGATCTCGTAGCTCAGCAGGTAGAGCATATGCCTTTTAAGCATAGGGTCCCGGGTTCGAGTCCCGGCGGGATCACCTTCTTGTTATTAAAAAATACTATTTCCGCTTAAATCCTTGATTCTGAGCGGTTTTTTTATTTATAACCTTTCAAAATAAACCAAATTATTCAAAAAATAGGTGACCTATTCGGTGACCTGTTTTATTTTTACAAAATAGGTCACCAGAATCCTCCAAAGTGTTGATAAATATGGAAAAGTCAAAGGTTTTTTTCTTTGCTAAATCGATGATATTTTGTAAATTTATTGTTTAATCGGTGACCTATTTGGTACCTTAAATTCTGCTAACATGAATCAAACATTATCAATCTTATTCTATCTGAAGAACAGTAAGAAGGATAGAAACGACCTGATCCCGGTTTACATGCGGATCACAATTGATGGAAAAAGAGCCGAAGTCTCAACCCATAAAAAAGTAATTACCGATAATTGGGACCCTTCAACCGGCTATGCAAAAGGATTAGGCGAAGAAGCCAGGATTCTGAATCAATATCTTGATAGTTTAAAATCCAGGGTAAACAAGCAATACAACATCCTCGACAGCCTGGGCAAAGAGATTACTGCCGATGCCCTGAAAAATAGTCTGATGGGAGTATCAGAAAGGAAGTACACTTTAATTGAAACCTTCAACTATCATAACGAACAGTTCCGGCAAAGGGTAGGGGTGGACTTCGTTTATGGAAGCTATCAACATTATCTTGCTACCTTCAGTAAGATTAAGAATTTCCTTTCCTTTCAATACCACAAATCTGATATTACATTAGATGACCTTAAAAATCAATTCGTTACTAATTTCGAGTATTATCTCAAAACCAAAGAAGGATGTTGTCATAACACGGCAATGAAACATATCAAGCATTTGAAGAAAGTCATTCGCATGGCTATTTCAAATGATTGGTTGCAGCGTGATCCATTTATCAATTTTAAATGCTCATACAAGGAAACCAATAGAGGCTACCTAACACCGGAAGAACTCGAAACGCTTTCACAAAAACAATTTTCTATCCATCGCCTGGAGGTGGTCCGTGATATTTTCTTGTTTTCCTGTTATACCGGCATAGCATATTCCGATGTCGTAGCATTGACCAATGATGATATTACAACCGGCATTGATGGTGAAAAATGGGTTATTATATACCGGCACAAAACAGGTGGCCGTTCTCCTATTCCATTATTGCCTCAGGCACTGACGATAATTAATAAATACAGAGATTGCCCCGAGTGCGATAATTCAGGCAAACTCCTTCCGGTAAAGTCCAATCAAAAAATGAATGCCTATTTAAAAGAAATTGCCGACCTGTGTGAAATTAAAAAGGATTTATCCACCCACTTAGCCCGGCATACCTTTGCTACAACGATAACCCTGGCAAATGGCGTTCCCATTGAAACTGTAAGTAAAATGCTGGGACACAGCAGCATCCGTACAACCCAAATATATAGCAAAGTCGTTGATTCTAAGATAAGTAACGATATGTTAAAATTGAAAGATCAGCTCAATCAAAACGTAAAATCACAAGTGGCTAATTATTAATATTTTACAAAATAATTCTAATATGGATTATCAACATATCATTGTTGAAATATTTTTAAAATTTCAAATTTATGTTCATAAATAAAATCGCCTAAAACAATTGATGTTCAATATTTTTTACTTAATTTTGGTTGAGTTTACAGAGCAAAAATTTCTATTACCCCCCCGAATAGAAATTTCACCTAAAATTTATGAAAATGGTTACAAATGGTATAGGTGTATCACTTAGCAATATTATATAGATATGAATGTAGAAATCTTAACAAAACAAGACATTGAGCAGCTCAAGCAAGAGCTGCTCGAAGAAATTAGGAAAGTGCAACCTGATCATAAGGAGATCAATAAAAAATGGCTCAAAACAAATGAGGTTTGTGATATATTAAAATGTAGCCCGGGAACGCTTCAAAACCTTAGAATACAACGGGTTATCGAATTTACAAAGTTCGGGGGGACTTTGTACTATTCCGCCGACTCTATCAATAAGGCTCTGGAGCAGAATAAAAGAAAGGTTGCCTGATCATTTGTTAGGATCGGGCTCTTTCTTTTCCTGGTAATAATTTAAACGAAATGGATAAATATAACGATTATCTGTGCATCCCCGTCGAACTCTTAACTTTTGCTCTGCGGAATAAAAAAGTTAATCAGGTGCGGCTTTTTATTTGCCTGAAATCGCTTTATCCATCAGGTAGTTTCAAATTTGATGATGAACATATCAAAACTATTTGTAACCAGCTGCACTGCCATCCCAAATCCTTTCATGCCAACTTTCAATGGTTGATTGGCCGCAATCAAAAATGGGTTACAATTAACAAAAACCATTGCTATGTTAAAGGTTTCAAAAAAATACTTTTAAAAATTAATTATAATTCCAGGAAATGTGTGGTTTTTTATCCTGGTATTGACCTGAAACTTTTTCGGCCATTTTTATATGCCGTCGTGATTACTTATTATATGATGTTAAAAAGAAGAATGGAAAGGCGTCCTGGTATGAATAATGAGCGTGCCCTGATGAGACGCCTCCATTTTTCTTATTCATATAATTTGCCCAACCTTTACCTCGCTAAAGCACTGCACATAAGTAAATCTTGTGCATCCGCTTATAAAAATACAGCCGAAAAAGCAGGTTATATCAATGTAAGCAAACGATTTGAGAAATACGATGGAAAGTCGGAACATTTAAGGTTCATTAAGAAACATGAAGATGAAGGAATATCCAGGAAAATCCGTAATCTGAATGGCATTCTTGCTATTCAAATGCCCGATGCCCTTACCTCAACACTGATCCTGAAGAAGAAGTATAATCTCAGGTCATTAAAACCTAAACAAGTAGCTTAGTTTCTTTTTTCATCTAATGGAAAAAACTTGAACCGATAATAATGAGATATATTATTCTTGTAATTCATCACCAATCAATTTCATTATTAATGAGAAATACAATCAATAATTATGCATTTCTTTCTTTTCCCTTCAAATTAAATAGTAAAAACAATTGAAATAAAAGAAAAAAAGAAGTTTTGTGAAAAATTTGGCCGTAAAAAAATTTTTCTTTTTTTTCGATTTCTCACCATCCTTTCCTTAAAATAATTTTTCTATCTGATAACTAATCATTTATGCAATTTTGACATTTTTCTGTTTTGCAATTTTTTTATATAACATTGACCTCTGCTCAAGTACTGCTTAAGCATCGCTCAAGAGTTGCTTAACCGCTGCTTAACCGTCATTATTACTTCAATAATCATTTCGAATCATTGCCTAACCATTTCGAACCATTACCAAATCATTTCGAACCCTTTCGAATCATATTATTTTATTATTCAATCTTCATAACCAATTAATATTCTGAGGCTTAGTCTTTCATTATGTATTCAAAACCAGCTCCACTTTTGTATACAAAATCCACCTTGTTTAGCTTTCAAGTAATCAATATTATTTCTTTCTCATAGCTAACCTTTTTTTCATAAAAATTGTATAATTTAACCGCTTAAAATTTTACCATTAGAATAGCTTTTCATGAGAAGTAATTATTCATCTATCCGGGATAATAAAAACCGTGGTTCCGTAGGACAATTCTTAATTGATAATATAAAATCGGAGGCTGATTTGTTGATTGTTTCAGCCTATTTTACAATTTATGCTTATAACCATCTCAAAGCACAATTAGATAATATCCATGGGTTAAAATTCTTATTTGGTGAACCCACATTCATTAAATCACTCGATCCGACTAAAATAAATAAACGTGATTTTAAAATCGAAGATGATAAAATTATAATTCCCATCGAAAGCCGGATGGTGCAAAAAGCTGTTGCCAGGGAATGTTCTGATTGGATAAGAAGTAAGGTTGAAATCAAATCCATGGTTAAACCTAATTTCCTGCACGGAAAAATGTATCACATTACCCAGCAAAGTGGCGTTGAGAAAGCAATTGCCGGTAGTTCAAATTTTACAGTCAATGGACTTGGTCTTGGAGGTAGCCCTAATATTGAATTGAATCTGATTGTTGATAATGACAGAGATAGGGCAGATTTGAAAGCTTGGTTTTACGAATTATGGAATGATGATACCGGACTTGTGCAGGATGTTAAAAAAGATGTGCTGAAATATCTGGAACAACTTTACCTTGACAACGAACCGGAATTTATTTATTACAAAACCCTTTTCCATGTTTTTGGAAAATTTCTTGGTGATCAGGAGAAAGGTGGGTTACTGAATGAGAAAACAGGTTTCTTTGATTCTGAAATATGGGAAATGCTCTACGATTTTCAGAAAGATGGAGTAAAAGGTGCAATCAATAAAATCATCAACTATAATGGGTGTATCATTGCTGACAGCGTTGGTTTGGGTAAAACTTTTGAAGCACTTGCAATAATCCGATACTTTGAATTGCTGAATCAACGAGTTTTGGTTTTGTGTCCAAAAAAACTTTCTGAGAACTGGACAATTTATCAGGCAAGTAAAAACAATACTCTCAATCCATTCAAGAAAGACCGATTCAACTATCATGTTTTGTATCATACAGACATGGGAAGGGCAAAGGGATTTTCAGATGCGGACAATCAGGACCTTTCAAACTTTAATTGGGGTGCTTATGATTTAGTGGTGATTGATGAAAGCCATAACTTCAGAGGCAATCCGAAAGAAAATGAAAATGAAAAGGGAGAAAAGAAAATGAATCGGGCAATGTGGCTGATGGAAAAAATCATCAAATCAGGCTCTAAAACAAAAATCCTTTTACTCTCTGCAACTCCGGTTAATAATAACCTTCGTGATTTAAGAAATCAGGTATTCCTGATTACAGAAGGAAAAACAAATGCTTTGGAAGAAGCTACACAAATCAAGGATATAGCTCAAACATTAAAGCTTGCACAAACACAATTCACCAATTGGGCTGACCCTAAAAAAAATCCAAGTCGCAATCTGAAAGAGTTACTCGAAAAATTAGGCACTGATTTTACAAAGTTACTTGATACATTAACCATTGCACGCTCCCGGAAACACATTGTAAAATTCTATGATGAAAAAAAGATTGGAAAATTTCCCGTACGTTTAAAACCACATTCCATCTATCCGAATATTGATATTGAAGATAAGTTTTTCACATACGATACTTTGAATAAAAAAATTCTTGATTACAAACTCTCTCTATTTAATCCATCAAAATATGTAAAAGAAGAATTGAAAAGCAAATACGGAATCAAGACCAAAGAAGAAAAAGCGCTGGCAAAAAAGGAGAGAAGAAAAAAGAAAAAACAAAAACTTGAACCTGTATTATCAGAACAAAAGTCAAATGAACCAAACTTTGATCAAAGTGACCGTGAGTATTTTCTTATTCAAATGATGAAGGTCAATTTCCTGAAACGATTGGAAAGTTCAGTGGAATCATTTGAGATTTCTATGAAACGGACTTTAGATAAAATTGAAAAATTAGAGAAAGAAATAAAAGAGTTTCTGCAAAAGAAAAACGATAAGGACGCAGAATATGAAGCCTCCGCATTTGAAACTGATGAAGATGAAAAGGAAGAATTACCTGATGAACTGGATGCCTGGGAAATAGGAAAGAAATTAAAATTCAAATTATTGGATTTGAATTTAGATGATTGGTTAACTGATTTGAGAAATGACAGAGAGGCACTTTACGATATTTATCTGAGAGCAAAAGATGTTGAAGTTCCAAGAGATGCGAAACTCAAAGAGCTCAAACACCTTATCGCAGAAAAGCAGAAAAGCAAACTGAATGGCGAAAATAAAAAAGTTATTATTTTCACTGCATTTGCCGATACAGCACAGTATCTTTTTGATTCTATCAAGGATTATATAACCAAAGATTTAAAGCTGAATATTGCCCTGGTCGAAGGAAGCAAAACAGCAACTACATTTGGTGAAAATAAGTTTTCTGCCATTCTCACAAACTTCTCCCCTGTTTCAAAAAATAGAATCAAAATGGAGAGGATGCCCCAAGACGGTGAGATTGATGTAATGATCGCAACGGATTGTATCAGTGAAGGACAAAACTTGCAGGACTGCGATTTTTTAATCAACTATGATATTCACTGGAATCCCGTAAGAATAATTCAGCGTTTCGGCAGGATTGACCGTTTGGGAAGTCAAAACGAAAAAATTCAATTGGTAAATTTTTGGCCGACCAAAGATTTAGACAACTACATCAACTTAAAGGAAAGAGTTGAAGCAAGAATGGCCTTAGTTGATATTACAGCAACAGGTGAAGATAATATTCTAAACACCGAACAAATAGAAGAACTTATTACAGATGATTTGAAATATCGTAATCAGCAATTGAAGCGATTAAAAGATGAAGTGTTGGATTTGGAAGACATGAATGAATCTATTTCACTTACCGATTTTACACTGGATGATTTCAGAGTGGATTTGATGAATTACTTAGATACAAACCGTGAAAAGTTGGAGAATGCACCAATGGGCTTGTACGCAGTTGTGCCGGCTCTTTCAGGTCCCCATGCACAATTGAGAGAATACGATTTGTTTTCGACTTCTCAGGCAGACATTGTAAAATCCGGAGTTATTTATTGCCTCAAACAAATAGAAGAAGTTGACGGTAGTGAGGAAGTGAATCCTTTACAACCGTATTTCCTCGTTTATGTACGTGATGATGGAACGGTTCGGTTCAATTATATTCATGCTAAGCAAATATTGGAAATGTATCGTTTGTTATGTGGAGGCAAAACCCAAACCTACGAATTGCTATGCGATTTATTTAACCATGAAACAAACAATGGAGCAGCGATGGAAAAATATTCTGCATTGTTAAAATCAGCAGTAGGTGAAATTAGCCGGTTGTTCAAAAAAAGAAATTTGCAAACACTTACAGCCAGCCGCAATGTTCAAATCATTTCAAAAGACAAACAGGCCGAAGAAATTAACCATTTTGAATTGGTAACCTGGTTAGTGATTAAATGATATGACTGACAAAGAATATAAAATACGGGAAGATATTAAAAGTGCTATTAAAAGCTTTGACAGTGACAAACTCTATGATAGTGCCACTCGTTTTTTTAATGTACTGGATTATCGCAGTAACAAAACAGACAGGATAAAACCCAACAACTTTAATGGCTTCTTAGATGCTTTCAATATATCTTCATCAACTGTTAATAAGGAAAAAGCCTTATCAAGCCATTGGAAACAGGCTGAATTTATTTTTCAGGTAGCTGATAGTGAGGTAACTCGTATACAGTCTTTATTTGATACTGGTGATGTTGACACCAATGAATATCAGAGTTTCCTCTTTTTCGCCATTCAGTTGAAAGAGGAAACATACAAGCGGAGTGAGTTGGTAAAAATAACACGTGAAGTAAATCTTCCATTTAAAATGCCAGCGATAATTATATTTCACTACGGTAACAAACTTACCCTCTCAATAATTGACCGCAGACTACACAAACGAGACACAAGTAAAGACGTGTTGGATAAAGTTACTGTCATCAAAGACATTGATATTACAAATCCGCAGCGGGCACACATTGAAATTCTTTATGACCTTAGCATTGACAATCTATATAAACAATACGAGTTCCACACTTTTGCAAAACTACATGAAGCCTGGAAAGCAACGCTGAATGTTTCTGAACTGAATAAAAACTTTTATCGTGAATTGTCTTATTGGTATTTCTGGGCTATTGACAAAGTAAAGTTTCCTGATGACGAAATGAAAGAAGAGGAGGCTCGCAATCCCGTTAATGTGATTCGCCTGATTACACGATTGATTTTTGTTTGGTTTCTGAAAGAGAAAAATTTGATTCCCGACGAACTTTTCAATAAACAGGAGTTGGATAAAATTCTTGATTACAAAGAAAAAACCGGAAGCACTTACTACAAAGCTATTCTGCAAAATTTATTCTTTGCCACCCTGAATACCGAGATGAACAAAGATGTAAAGGACAAAGAAAAGATCAGCCGCACTTTTGTAAAACGTAACACCGGCATTCCTCATTATTTCCGCTACAATCGTTACATCAAACAGCAGGAAAAATTTCAGGAATTGATGGATAATATACCATTTTTAAATGGTGGTTTGTTTGAGTGCCTGGACAAACGGTTTAAAGACAGCACCAAGGATATTTTCATTGATGGTTTTAGTCAGCAGTTAAAAAACGAATCTCAATTGCAAGTTCCTGACTATTTGTTCTTCTCTGACGAATACAAAGAGATTGATCTCAACGAAACTTTTCACACTACCGGGAAAAAATACAAAGTTCGAGGACTGATTGACATTTTAAACAACTACAAATTCACCATTGAAGAAAATACGCCAGTTGAAGAAGAGGTTGCACTTGACCCTGAATTGTTGGGAAAAGTTTTTGAAAACCTTTTAGCCTCCTACAATGAAGAAACAAAAACCACAGCTCGAAAACTTACAGGAAGTTTCTATACTCCCCGTGAAATTGTAAACTATATGGTAGATGAAAGTTTGAAACTCTACCTGAAAAATAATTTGGAAGAAAAAGGAATTTCTGCTAAAATTGACAAACGATTACAACAACTATTCTCCTACACAGGTGAACCACATTTGTTCGCTGATAAAAAAGAAGTTAATGCGATCATTGAAGCAATTGACAACTGCAAAATTCTGGACCCGGCTTGCGGTAGTGGTGCTTTCCCAATGGGCATTTTGCATAAATTGGTTTTTATACTTAACAAGATTGATCCCAACAACAAACTATGGAAATTAAAGCAATACGCAAAGGCAATACGGGATGAAGCATTGGCTGAGAAAATGGAAGATGATAAAAACCGTGAAACAACGCTTAAGGAAATCGCCAAACGTAAGGAGGATATTGAAAAGGCATTTGATACCAACAACCACGAACTTGACTACGCAAGAAAAATTTTCCTGATTGAAAATGGCATTTATGGAGTTGACAAGCAACCAATTGCTATACAAATTGCAAAACTCCGATTCTTTATTGCCTTGATTGTTGACCAGAAGGTTTCTAACATGGAAAATGAACATAATCGTGGGATCAGACCATTACCAAACCTTGAAACAAAATTTGTTGCTGCCGATACATTAGTTGGAATAGAAGAAAAACAACAGCTTACATTGATTGACCCAGTACTTGAAATAGAAATCAAGCAGAAGGAAAAAGATATTCACGAGGTAAGGGAACGCCACTTTAGAGCAAGAACACCGGAAACAAAAGAAAAGTATCGTGAACGGGATAAAATTCTTCGTGATGAGTTGGCTTATATGCTTGAAGAGGCAGGTTTATTTTCTCCGACAAATTCAAAACGAATTGCACAATGGAATCCTTATGACCAAAACAATTCTGCGGATTTCTTTTATAAAGAATGGATGTTTAGCATGAATGAGGATTTCAATATCATAATTGGTAATCCGCCTTACATTGAGCACAAGAAATTAAAATCAATCAGTGGTTTACTAAAGGAACAATATGATACTTATTCAGGAACAGCTGACATTTACGTTTATTTCTACGAGAAGGGAATTAAGCTTTTAAATCCCGGAGGTGTACTATGTTACATCACTTCAAATAAATTTTTTAAAACAAGTTATGGTGAAAAGCTTCGGGAATTTTTAACCAAAAGAAAAATTGAACAGTTAATTGATTTTACAGAAGTGCATGTATTTGATGCATTGGTAGCAAGTTGTATTGTTATTACATCTGAAAAAACAAACAAAAATAAAGTTCTTGTTTCATTTGCTACTGATGAACTCACCAACTTTGATAACCTGAGAGAATTTATTTCTAAAAATCATCTGAGCATTAACCAAGAAACACTCGGAAAAGATATTTGGCAATTACAAAGTGATGACAAAATAAAGTTAAAAATACCAATTGAAAAAAATGGTACTCCTATTTACAAGATAAAAGGAGTTACAATTAATAGAGGAATAACAACTGGATATAATCCCGCATTCATAATAAGTACTCAAAAGAAAAATGATCTTCTTGAAGAGGATAAAAAGAATAATGAAATTATTAAACCTGCCTTGCAAGGAAGAAATATAAAAAAGTGGTTTGCAGTTGAGAGCAACGAATATCTTATTCAAACAAATTTTGACATAGATATTCCAAAAAAATACCCTTCAATATTTGAGTATCTAAAAACATTCAAGAAAGAATTAGAAACAAGAAGTGACCAAGGAAAAAAATGGTGGAATTTAAGACCATGTAAATATTATTCTGACTTTGAAAAAGAAAAAATCATTTGGGGTCTGACAGCTGATAAATGGGCTTTTGCTTATGATGATAAAGGAAATTATTTGCCAAGTAATGGCTATATCCTTACTTCCCGTGAGCTTCCAATCAAATACATTCTTTCTATTCTCAATAGTAAATTGCTGCAATTCTATTTTAGCTTCATTGGAATCATGACAGCTGGAGGTGCTTACACATTAAAGCATGAAACCATAAAAGAAATACCTGTAAAGGAACTTCAGGAAGCAGAGCAAATACCGTTTATCACTTTGACGGAATTTATTTTATTTTTAGCCAACAACGACAATGATGTAATTTCAGACTTACAAAATCAAATTGTGTTGAATTACTTTGAACAAGTGCTTAACGGCTGTGTGTATGAATTGTATTTTCCTGATGAAATGAAAAAAGCAAAAGTTGATATTTTAAAACTTGTAGAGTCTGATTTGCATCAAGTTAAAAATTTACCAATAGAAAAAGCAATTACAACACTTTATGAGCACTGGCAACAATCAAAAAATGAAATAAGAGCACGATTAATGTTAATGTCAGCCCGTTGTCCAGATACTATTGGTGTAATTGAAGAAAGTGTAACATGAAAACTGGAGTTGAAAAAATTACTATCCAAAACTTTAAAGCATTCCGTAATGCTAAGTCATTCCCATTAAAGGGAAACCATCTTTTAGTCTATGGACCAAATGGAAGCGGTAAAAGTTCTTTGTATTTTTCACTCTATACAATTTTGCAATGTGATACAAAACCATTAAATAAAATTAAACGCTACTTTGATAGTGCTGAAGATGAAAATCTTTTAAATGTTCATGAACCCAAACGAAAATCTTCATTTATAAAACTTACTTTAACCAACAACAAGAAGAAGATTTTTACTCTTTCTAAAAATGGTTTATCTCCTAATGATAAAAAAGAAAGAACATCTTTAAGTGAAATGAATTTGGCAAGTGAATTTATAAGTCATCGCTTGCTTATCAATTTTTACAATTTTCGAAACTCAAAAGAAATTGATTTATATCCAGTTTTTGACAGAGATATTTTCCCGTTTATTCAACCAGACGGTAAAAGAATTTTATTCAACGATATAATTGGTGACATTTCAGAAAGGGGCCAAAAAGGTATCAGCGCAAACAGATTTACCAAATGGAAGGAGGACATTGCCACATTAGACGCAGACTTAAAAACTTTAATCAAATACATTGATAAATATGCCACTGTTTTTTTACATGATAATTTTCAATTCAAAGACCTCAATATTGTATTGAAAGTTAAACAGGGCTTTAGTTTTCGTAGAGTTGGCAAAACGAATCAATATGAATTAGTCCCACCCTTTATAAAGTTATCAGTTCAAAAAATTCAATCTAATGGTAAACTCAAACCAATTGAGAGACCGCAATCATTTTTAAATGAATCCAAACTAACTGCAATTGCGCTTTCTGTTCGTTTCACAATTCTTGAAAGGCGACCTCCAAGCAACATTAAAATTTTGGCTTTGGATGATATGCTGATTAGCTTGGACATGAGTAATCGAATGGATGTTTTGAATCTCATTTTTAAACTTTATGAAAATAAATTTCAATTAATGTTTTTCACTCACGATAAAAGTTTTTTTCGAGAAATAAAAAGAATGATTGAAAATAGAATTGGTAATTGGCACATATACCAATTTGACCTGTTAAAAAATGACGAGTTGAGTTATGATATTGATAAGAGTGAGATTTACAAAGCTCGTCTCTTTTTAGAAAATCATGAATTTGAAAGATGTGCTTTAGAGTTACGAAAGTTGGGAGAAATTATTTTTCGCAACTTTTTAGATAAAAAGAAGCCTGAAATTTTTAAAACAAAAGAATATGTTTCCTTTGGTAGCATGATTGATACAGCAAGAAATGTCATTACCGAATCAGTCTTACTTAAATTTCAAACATCAATTCTTGAACTTGAATTAACTAAACCGGAATTAAAACTTATTTTTCAAGATGATATTTCTGCATTCAAAAAAGATAAGACAGTTGACATAGAACTAAAGAAAAAGGTTCTTGGAGCGCGAAATTCATTATTTGAAATAGCTGCCAAGACAAATAAAGAATATATTGAAGCATTTAAGTTTGTCAAAGAAGTAAAAAAAATAAAAGACCGGATTCTAAATTATGGTGCTCATCCAAGTGATGAAGATTTGTTTAAAACTGAAATGGAGGAAGCGGTTAAATTATTTGAAAAGTTACAAAGCGTCTTGAATAAAGTGTAGGTATAAATTTAAAAGCCGTTAAATTTCTGCAAATCATGTCTGACAATTTTTTCATTGCAAAAAACAAACACACAGCCATTTTTAATCGGGCTTTCAACAGTAACTTTGATATTTTCTTAATATGCTGTTATATTAAGGATACAAACCTCCTCAGTTCAGCTACCTTTGATTCATTCAAATTATTCAACTACAATAACCCGGATATTCCCCTTGCTCTTTCAGCTTACCAGGCAGCCAGCAATAAAATATCATTCCAAAAAGGTACCATCAAAGACCTCGATGATGCAATTGATGGCTGGAGCAGAAATAGAGATTTAACTGAAAATAAGAAATTTTTCCGAGAAAATAGCTTCATCAACTTTGAAGAATTTAAATCATTTTACGGTCCCGACGATAATCATGATCGCAAATGCCATTATTGCAAAATTACAGAGTTTGATATAGATAGGCTAATCAAAGCGGGTAAAATCAAAACGAAACGCCTTTCTACCCGTGGTCGTACTATGGAGGTTGATCGTATTAAACCCAATAAAGGATATGAGAAGGGTAATATTGCCCTATGCTGCTACTGGTGCAATAATGCCAAAACCGATGAATTTTCAGAAGAAGAATTTATCCCAATTGGTGAGGCATTAGAAAAATTATGGAGGAAAAGGCTAAATGATAACCGATGATCAAACAAATTTTGTCTGGTTCTCTCAGTTATTGCAGGATTTGTTTCCCGTTGAAAGCCTTAAAATAACATCCATCCTTAAATCTTTCGGCATTCAACATGATTTTCTGAAAGCAACAAACGACATCTGGTGCCGTGATTATATGCCCGTCCAGGTCAGCCAGGATAAATTTATTCAATTCAAATACAATCCCTGGTATTTAAATGATACACCCAAGAACAAAAAACTCAAATCCAACCCCCGAAAAGTAAATCAGGCAAATAATATTCAGGCTGTCTACAAAAACATAAACCTCGATGGTGGCAATGTTGTTCGTTGGCACAACAAGGTTATTATAACAGATCGGATTTTTGAAGAAAACCCGCAATACGATAGAACTAAACTATTAAGCATCCTCGAAAACCTTTTGATGACAAAGGTTATTATTGTTCCGAAGAGTCCTGATGATGTCTATGGTCATGCTGATGGCATGCTCCGCTTCCTTGATGAAAATAACGTCATTGGAAACGATATCCGGTATGAGGACAAAAACTGGCAAATGGCTTTCAAAAAAGTCCACCGTGAAAACAATCTCGAAATGATACCACTCCCTTGTCTCTGGAAAAAATCACTTCCACCCGAATCAGCCTGGGGCATTTACGTCAATTACCTCCATGTCGGCAAACTCATCATCCTTCCTGCCTTCAACCCAAAAAAAGACAAATTCGTATTTAATAAATTCACAACCAATTTCCCATCCTCCACCATCCGAATGGTCGAAATGGATGCAATCGCTCACAATGGAGGACTGTTAAATTGTATTTCATGGAATATTATCCGATAATTTACAGCTATTAAAATATTAATGAACATAGTCTTAATAGTATTCTTCTTTCATTTTTCCAATCACATTCAGTGGAGGATTAAGTTCTTTTATTAAAAATTCTTCAATAGCTGGCGCTTCAAATGCTCTGTCCTCATGCACAGGAATAGTAACTAAGTAACGTACATCTCTATAAAAATCGTTATTAATTATACCTTCACTTTTTTCCTCATTTCCTCTTTTAAAGTAAGCACCCAGCCTTGGCCCAATAAAATTATTGTAAGATGCTTTTCCAACATATAAAATTTGCTGCTGTTCATCTAAAAATACATATACTCCCGGGAATCCTGAATTAGGATATGGCTTTAAAAAATCCTTCTTAATATTATAGACATCACTGATTTCCAAATTCAAGTCATGCCTGTTATACTTTTCAGATAATAATTGTATTTTTTCCTTCAAGTGATCAAGTGTGTTCATAATTAACATTTATAAGTAGTCAAAATCCTATACCAATTCCAGTATCCTCTTCCATGTAAATTCCATTTTCTTAACCCTCTTCTCATATATAAAATCCATTTCCGGCTCAGGTTCCAGACTCAGGTGTTCAAATCCCTTATACTTCTTCTCCGGCTTATTTGGTATCATAAACTGAACTTCTGATGCTTCCTTTTTAAATAACTTAATTTGTATATCTTTTGGTAATTCCTCTCCTGTCATCCCGGCCATTTCATTCAGAACATTTAAAAAGTCCTTTCCATTAAGGGTATCCCTTACATCAAGTAATATATAGTAAACCTGCTTGAGTATTTCTTTTTCACTGATAGTGGTATTGAATATTGAATATCCCCTTTCACTGTAAAAATAAAATCCACCCTCTACTTCAATAGGTGCATTAAAACCAAGCATATCGCTTTTCATAACCCGTATGTCGTCCCGGATTGTCCTTTCCCCTACTTGCTTATAAATCCCCCTGTGTTCCGCCAATGCTTCGGAGCATTCTTCCTGAAGCATTTTGATAGTGAAGCGTTTATTAAAATTTCGGAGGCATCGGTCAATTTGCTTGTACCGGATCAGTGCATTCAGGTTCGTTGGCATAAAATATTTTTTTAATTGCAGAAAGACTGCATTTCGGGTTTTTAATATTGCCAACAAATCTATTAAAAAATATATTCAATATGAAAAATTCAATAGACATCACCATTGTTCTCGACCGTTCCGGTTCGATGCAATCCGTTGCCGGAGAAACTATTTTGGGTTTCAATACTTTTTTATCTGGGCAAAAATCCGGTAATTATAAGACTAATCTTACCCTCATCCAGTTCGACCATGAATACGACCTGCTTTACCAGGCACTCGACATCCATGAAGCATTGCCACTTACCCGTGAAACCTATGTCCCAAGAGGTATGACGGCTTTGCTCGATGCCATTGGAAAAACGATCAGTGCAACAAAGGACCGGATCAAACTCCTGAACAATCAGGGAGTTTTTCCTAAAGTAATTTTTGTCATCATCACCGATGGCCATGAAAACAACAGTAAAGTTTTCAATCGCAGCCAAATCTTTGAAAAGATCACCAAAATGGAAAAGAAGCACAATTGGGAGTTTGTCTTCCTCGGTGCAAATCAGGATGCAATTGAAGAAGCCTCATTCATGGGTATTTCCAGATCAAGGGCAATGACTTTTAAGGCAAGCGGTAAAGGGGTACTGATGATGTTCGATGCAGTCAGCGAAAACATACAATTCATGCTTTCCAATGACTCATCATTCACATTCAAAGAAACTCAGCGTAAAGAACAGGATTTGCCTCCTAAAAAAAAATAAAACGACATGAAAAAAGAACAATTTATTTCGGCATGTATCCAGGTACATAATGATTTCAAAAATAATCCTCCTAAGCTAACCGGACGTAATCATGTCCCTCGGGTAAAACTAAAACCAGTTTTTTCTGGTTATGCTTCTCATTATCTTTATCATCGTAAAGCATATAATGTAAAATATTATTCTGCCGAACATATATTTAGGTTATGTAACCTATTGAACGTTTATGTAAACGATATTATATCGCTATAAATTACCGCCTAATTAGCCCAGGCATTTCCTCAGTTGGGCATAGTCTTCAAGACTACGTCCGGTCATATGATCTCGTCCTAAAAGAAGTCCTTGCAGGTTTTGTCATGGATTTCCATTTGACAAATTCAACTATTTAATTCAAATAATTCCCTTAAAAAAAACCGGCATGGAACCACCCCCGCCGGTATAAAAGTAGGGCTATTTAAGGAAGGAAAAGAATAAACCTAAATACCCGCCCGCCATAATATTTATAAAGGCGGGTTAACCAAAACCAATTAAGGAAGTATGTCCTGCTTTTTATCTTGTCTATAAATCCACATTCACGTATTCCGAAATGGTCGCTGAGATATACCCCTTCTTCCAGCACGAAAACCTCACCGAGTTCGGCCAGAAGAATTTGTGGTTTTTATAATGCTTTCAATTATTGTGGAACCTGACTCTCTTTCCCAATATTCGGTAATAATTTATCATCCTTATCCACATTATCAATTTGACCATTCAAATTAATATCGCTTTTTTTATAACCTGATTGTCCTGCCTGGTTTTTCCAACCGTTTTCCTTATCATTAATGTTTATTATACCATTAGGATCGATGTCACCTGCCACCATTCCCCAAACATTTGGTGCAAGTTCTTTATAGCCCTGATCGCCTCCATAAACCTGTGCTGAACCTATTGTAAAATCAAAGGAGTAATCTCCTTCGGCCAGGGGAATATTATTTGAAGACATTATGCCCAAATGATTTCTATGCCAAATAACTGCATAAAGATTGTGAGTTATCGAAAAATAAAGTTTAGGGGCTTCATTACCATCAATGCCAACGAGCGTACCATTCTTCAGAAGAAAAACTGCTCGTTTATCGATCATATTTGTACTTATTGCCGAATCCGCATTGAAAGGTGTTTCTCTTAGTTCAAGTAAAACCCAATCCACAATATCGCTGTTGGGTATTCCCGCAACAACTTCTTCACCATCATAAAACCATGGGTCAGTATTGTATGGTTGTGTGGTCGGTAGTTGCCCCTGTGAATTTAGTGTTGTGTTCATATCTGTACCATTGAATGGACCTTCCAAAAATACTTTCAGGTCGATGGTTCGGCCAAAATTTGGAGTACAACTGACCGGTACTGAATAATCACTTTCGTTACCTGCAATGTCAATAGCTGTTACTGCTATAAAGTAAGTTATTTCGTTGAGCATACCTGTGATGAGGTGTTCAGTTGTTACACCAACATTTACCGGGCTGGGTTCACCCCACACTGTTGCAATTCCATTATAGGGTGGAATATTAGTATCGGTATCAAAATAAATCTTGTATCCGGCCAAATCAGGATCATTCACACCGTTCCAGGTTAGGTGTATGCCTTTATTGTCTGCTATAACCATGAGGTTTGTTGGGATGTTAGGATGAACCGTATCGAACAAAGTTAATTGTGCTTGACAAACGGCAAACCCTTCCACGGATTTTGCTGTCACTACAATTGGTGTTGGAATAGAATCAGACTGTACTTCAAACTGAATATTACCATCTGTTAATTCCACCTGTA
Source organism: Bacteroidales bacterium (assembly GCA_020052415.1). GTDB lineage: Bacteria > Bacteroidota > Bacteroidia > Bacteroidales > JAADJA01 > JAADJA01. The sequence goes on from JAGVPB010000048.1 coordinate 269,571, forward strand.
TTCCATCTGTTTCCAAATCCATATCGCTTGTGATTATTGTTCCTCTTGTAGTTTCCACAGTGAACATCATACCATCCTCGATAATGGTACTATCATTATAAAGCAATGCATCTGAATAAATCAAAGCAATTGATGACCCATTTGCTGGAATACTATCCGGTTCGCTATTAAGGCCATAGTTACCCTGTGGCAGTTTAGGAGCAAGTGTATATGTAGCAAAATGTGTAATCCAGGCAGAAACTTTATTTGAGTCAGATAAAACGTAAGATTCCAGGGGGTGCCACATACCGAGAGTATCTTCCCAGAACATATGCAATTCACTTTCATCATAACCAATAACGGCCGAGTCTGGATAAACAATAGTAAGCAATGTGCTATCTTCAAATTGGTGTAATACTGGTTCAAATCTGAAAAAGCCCCCTATACCATAATGCAGTCCTGTAACAGATTCTCTTAAATCACGTAAGCCTTTTACATATTCTTTATATTTTTTCTCCTGATTCACATTCAATGATTTTGTTGCTGGTATTTCACCCCATTCCCATTGCCGGCATAGAACAGAATCCAATGTTGTTGGTATGGAACTCTCTTTAATCTTAATTGAGCTTCCCTGTGGAGTCAATAAAACAATTTGAGTAGTTTCTTTCCCAAACAGCCATTTAAAGAACTTGCTATTAGATATTTGGGCTATTATTACGTTTTTAATTTCCTCCCAAACATTTCCTGAAGTTACATTACTCCATAATTCTGTCATCACGCTTTCAAATGTCTCCTGGGGTTGTGGTGGGTTCGGCATTTCAGTTTGTAAGTAAGGTAGTCCTTTTACCCAATATCCTTCGGAGAGTTTGTAATTTCTTTCTCTTGTCGATTCAAATCCACCACCGATAACAATATCTAAAGCTGGAAATATAGGCAATGGAAATTGAACAGTCATCTCAATGTCAGATTCATTTTTATCACAGGCATCAATCCCATATTTTAAAGTAACTGGTAAATCATCATTTTGTTCCTGGTAAATTGCATCCAAAAAATCAACAATATCATCTTTAAAAGTATTATCATTGAACAATGTGCTAACCCCTGTAACACCAATGTTAAATACTTCCGATGTATGTTCTGCATAATTCAAAAACAAGTTTTTTACATCTTCATTATCAAATTCAAACCAGGAAGTATATTTTTGTCTATCGCCGGGTAAATTATAAATGTTTAGCCAATTGCTGTTACTTTCAAGTGATGCTTCTAATCTTAAATTTTGCCATTGATCATATTGCCGCTTAGATATTCCCTGGAACTCAACACCAAGACTTGATGGAATATTTGATTGTCTTAAACGGTAGGGATAGATAAATTTACTTCCTATCTCAGTTTTTCCTGGAAGTAAAATTCCTGCTTGTACATTTACATCCAACTCTCCTCCCAAATATAATCTGCGAAATTCTTCTTCATTCACAGTCTTTTTTATACTTCCTCCTAAATGAGCCTCAGCTCCCACACTTGGTCCAAGTCCTAATCCCAAAGATTTAGTTACTCCAATTCCTAAATTTGCTGAACACTCAATTGTTCCTTCAATATCCAAACCACTTTCATCCGCAACTCTAACAATTCCTAATCCATTCTGTCCAGAATTGGCAATTATAGCTTCAACTATACCCGAAAGAAAAAGGACTCCAACTTGACATGGTGGAAATACTGTTCCTGCATAAAGAATCCCTGGTTCATAAAAAATGTAAAATGCCATAGCAGCTTCTAATCCCTCAAGATCATCCATATTGAATTTATACTCTGTCTGATAGGGAAAACTTGCAGTTAATTCCGTACCTGCTCCAAAACCTGTTTCAATTAATGTTGGCGGTCCTATACTTATTTCCGCTCCGACAAAAAGATCATCTTTTCGATGTACCTGAAAATCAGACCAAACAGGATTATTGCCAATTCCTTCTAACTCAAGAAGAATTGTTGCCCCACTACCCCCTCCTGCAAATACATTCCCTTTTGTTATAGTTGTACTTCCAGCGCCTAATCCACCTTTAGCATAAACCCTGAATCCCCAGCTTTGGGTATATTCATATGGAATTACTTTGGCAACTACTGCCTGCTGGTTTTCAATTGATAATGCTTGACCATTTGCACCTATTACCTTAATTGTTTCCATCGATCCTACACCTCCATCCATTATGATGCTTGCATTTATCGGAACCCCAAAAACTCCAGCATTTTGCATATGATATGCTGCGGTAAGGAATTTATAAACTAAGAAATTTGTTTTTACTGGATCACCATTTTTATCGTAAATTTGATTTCCCTGTCCATCAACAATTTCTATTTCAGCAGCAGGAAGAGGTAGCCAGTTATCTTGGGCATATTCACCCTCCAACACGAACCAGGCATATCCGGTTCCGCCCTCTGGTATTTCAAGAATTAATGGATTCGGTGCAAGTGCAACAGGCACAATACGATAATCCAAATAATTACTAATTTTAACCATATTATTATTAAAATTATAATTCATACCTCCAGCAAAATTCAAATCAGTCAAATGTAAAGTTTCATACCCTTCTTTAATAATTTCTAATTCATAACCATTACCTGATGGAATATGAATTTGCCAATTACCTGTGGAATTTGAATTTGAAAAACCTCCATTAGTTAGCGGCAATATCTGTATAGTTGCTCCTTCGATGGGATTGCCTGTTTGATCTTCTTTTATTAAGCCTCCAAGTATAGCCAAGTTACCCCAGTCCATTTGATTATAAAGTTTAATAATTTCAGAATAGGACAATTCCCTACTATAAATTCGAATATCATCCAGTGCACCATTTAAAAAATAATTGTCAGAAGCTTCCGGTTTGCCAAATGTCAGGGGATTAGTTGTATTATTAAGGATTTGTGTATAAGATATTGAATTTTTCAAAATCCCATTTATATATATTTTTTTTTCGCTTCCATTGTAAACAGCAGTAACAAAATACCATTCTAATGCATTCGGGCTAAATTGTGAATTAAGTGGTTGATATCCTCCGGAATACGTTTGAAACATGAAACTTCCAGACTCAAATTGTAAACCGTATTGCCAAGCCCCTTTCATGATCATATTTTCAAAGGTTAAGGGATATCCTGTATTATGTTTAACCCAGGTACATATCGAAAAGGTGTTTGAGAAGTTGAAAATGTCATCATGAGCAACTTGAATATAATCATTAATACCATCAAAGGCATAAGCGCTGTTAGGATTTCCAAACCTATCAGATGTATGTATTGCCCCATATACTGTACCGTTATAGTCATTTCCGCTTTCATCATTTGTATTTCCATTAAAGGGGTAATAAGCAACCAAACCTTGGTTCAAATCACCTTCCAACTGTCCGGTAATCATCATGTCAAATGCCGTCAAACCACCATTATCTACACATTCTATTGCTACGGTATTTATTCCCGGATTCAAATATAGAGGGTCAATGGTTCCACTATATTCCCATCTATAGGTGTAACCTTCAGCATAATTTGATGAAATTAATTGACCATTAACATATAATGTATATCCATTATCGACACCTATGTACCATTGTAAAGTTTCTAAATTATAATCTGTTAAATCTATTTGTTTTCTTAAATACAGGTTGGTTAATACAGGCCAATATGTATTGTAGTTAAATTCTCCAGGAGTACCACCGCCAACATTTCCAAAAGGAGCCTGTGATGTTAACCAATTTCCATAAGTTAACTGCCATCCAATTGGAGGAGTTTCAAATGAGTATTCGTAATCTTCATGTGGCTGTATAATTGTATCTAATATACCATCGATAAAATCTATTGCTTTCAGTACAGAATTATTTAAGATCTCATCTACATCTGATTCAAAACTTTTACCAATTGGGTAATTCTCCTTTTGATTAAGAGAATCGTTTTCTATTGAGCCTTCATGAATGCTATTTTGACAATCCACCTGTTTTGTCAATATAAGAATTATGCTACTAAAAATGATAAAAAATACTTGTCTTTTCATAATGATGAGGTTTATTTAAAATTTTAAAATAAAAAGAAGGATTTTTGATATAAAGACAAAATCGTCAATTTGTTTGATTTTAAGGCACAAATATAACCGAAAATTAAAATGTAAAAAAAATATTCTTTTTTCTGTTTATATCTAATCACTTAGCAAACGTGTTCTAATTACTTGAGACAACCCAATTCGTAGAAGTTTCTACCTCTATCAGATATATAATATCCTAAAAGAAGCAAGAGAAGCCTAAATTATCATAGCATATTGTAAATGAAAACCCTGATACCAATTGTATCTTGAGAGAAATCAAAAAGGTCGCCAGGCAGTCCTTCCCTTCCAACCCAGCTCCAAAAGGCAGGTAATCATATGTGTAAAATTTAAAACATTTCGGTTATTACCAGCCTTTTTAACGCACAGGCTTACTCTTCCAAAGCCCGTTACATTCATTCATTCCTCATTCGCTCCGTTCGTTCCGGCCGTCCTTCTCAAGCTCAGGACGACCTTCACTACCTTCGCTTCATTCGTCATTCATTCATATAACCGGCTTTCACCCTGCCCCAACCTAAGCGTGCCTGTCACCCTTTTGTATTAGTAACAAAAGCATTTGAGTAAAGATTAATTTCTTAATCTAAATTTTTTGTCATTTCCTTTTCTTTTAACAAAAGAGTTATATTTGCTGCTAACGATATTTATATTATACACTCACAAATAATTTTTGAATTTTACCAAGAGGGGATACACAAAACACTATGGATAGAGTTATAAAATCGCTTTCTGAAATATTAGAGATAAAGAATAAAGATGTTTCTGATTTATTAATATTTTCCCGACATAATATTGACGAAAGTAGCTCATTTGGCAGTCAATGGCATTCAACATTATCAACTTTTGAAATAATATCACCTCCAAGGCAGACATCTCAATTAAATGAACTGAACCAAGATAAAAAGAAGATTATACATAATGCTGTATTATTATTATTTCCAGTTCAAGAAAATGCTCCGGAAATAACATCAATAAGGTTTAAGGCAGATCCAAATTTATCATCTGATTATGAATTTGTACAATATATTGAAAATAAGGAACTAATAAATGACATATCAATAGCATTGAATTTACTTGAACGAAAACCACCTAAGTTTTGGAAAGATTACAAGTCCTCTGTGACTATAAATCTTTTTGAAGATGATTTCCGTTCAGAATTTTTTAGAATGTTAGGTATGAAATATCAAGTAGGTTCTGAAGAGGAAAGCAAAGTAGGAAGAACTGATTTAACATTGAAATCAACCTCAATAAATAGAAAAATATTTGAATTTAAGGTTTGGAATAGAAATGATTACTTAGATTCATCAATTCAATTATTAGGATATCTTACACAAATTGATGACTCTGGTTTCATAATTATGGCTAATAGCAGGAAAACGAAAAATATAACTTTAGATGAATATGAACCTGTGTTAAAATCCACTGAATATATTGCCAATTCATTGCAAA